>NZ_JBIVOW010000001.1:0-701060 GCF_044754325.1 Streptomyces sp. NPDC093097 | reverse complement strand
CCTCCCGAAAGAGGTTCATCGTTCGACTTGCATGTGTTAAGCACGCCGCCAGCGTTCGTCCTGAGCCAGGATCAAACTCTCCGTGAATGCTTACCGGACTGCGTTTAATTAAAAACTGCCGGCAAAAACACTCGCGTTGAGCGGAACCACAAGGAGGAATAATCCCCGCGGTTCACAGCGTCCTCGCTGTAGTGTGCCTCCCAAGAATGGGAGGACTTTCAAAGGAACCTCATCTCCCTGACGGGAGACGGGGTATCAACATATCTGGCGTTGACTTTTGGCACGCTGTTGAGTTCTCAAGGAACGGACGCTTCCTTCGGCCACCCTCTCGGGCTTCCTCCGGGCGCTTCCCTTCGGTCTTGCGTCTCCGACTCTATCAGACCCTTTCAGCCCTGATTTCCGCCGGTGCGATCCGGCCTTTCGGCTTTCTCGCGGCTCCGACTTTATCAGATCCTTTTCCGTTCCCGGTCCGCTTCTCATATGAGGCGCTACCGGTTCGAATCCGGTTCCGAATTTCGTCGGAGGGTCCACCTTTCGGCGCGGCCACCACGTTAGCGGAATCCCTCGGCGACTCATAATCGAGTCCGGTCCGAATTCCGGCATGCCGAAATTGTTCCCGTCGAGGGGTCGTGCGGTAGTGGTGTGCCGCTGAAGCGGCGAGATGGCTGCCGTGGGGCCGGTCGGCTCCGTGGCAACTCGAAGAACCTACACGATGCTGCGAGCCCGGCGCGACCTGGGGGCACGTCCGAAGAGGGTCGTACCCACCGCGGCCGTGATGCTTCGCCGGGTTTGGCGTGGGGCGGGGCGAGGCGCTCAGCGTCGGGGCCGCGGCCGTTCGAGAGTCAGTGTCCCCTCGGCGTGCAGTCGCCGGTGCGCAGCGGGCCCTGGCCCTGCGGGCGGGATGGCAGCGCCAGGCGGAGGGGTCGTGTGCGTAGCCGGCTACCTGGCGAGAGTGCCGTCCAGGTACCGCTGTACCGGCTCGAACAATTCGTGGGGGACATACTCGGGAATCTCGCCGTGGGATACCCAGGCAAGCTCGGCCGGCTCCTCGTCGTCCGCCAAGTGTGCGGTTCCGGTGACCATCTCGCAGGCCGTGTAGGACGTCGGCCGTCCCGTGGCCGGGTGGGCGCGCTCGCCCAGCAGCTTGACGGCGGAGACGTGCAGTCCGGTCTCTTCCCCGGTCTCGCGCACGGCGGCGTCCTCAGGGGACTCGCCGGGCCTGACCTCGCCGGCCGGGAACTGCCAGAAGGGCTCCCCCTCGCCGATCCGCCGCCGCACCATCAGCACACGTCCCTCGTGAACGATGAGGGCTACCCCGATGCCGGGGCGCTCCTCGGCCTTCTGCTGCGTCACGTCTGCTCCTCCAGGGCGGAAAGCAAGGGCGGGTGTGGGCTCGGTTTCCCGGGTGCTGCCGGACTGCGAGGTGCACGCCGGTCTCGTCCAGTGTTTCCCGCACGGCCGCCGTCGCTGTCCTGGATCCGGGTTCGGTCACTCCTGCGGGGAAGAACTGCGCGGCGGCGCGGCCTGCGACGCCGTGGCTGCCCGCGGCGTCAGGGCAGGGTGGCGGAGCGCGAACTGCGGTGCATCGCGCGCAGAGCGAAGGGGGGTTCTGGCCGCGGGCGCGGCGGCCGGCTTGCCGGGTGTTGGGGCAGGCGGCAAGAACTCGTGTACGTCGTGGGGCTTCGTCTGCCGCTGATGCGACGTATTCCGGGACCGGCGGTGATCACGCTACGGTCGGTGTGGCCGAGCCGGCGCAGGGCGGCGACGTGGGTCGTGGAGCTCTGGGATGACGTCTGGGGAGATTGATGGCGCGCGTCAACTTACGTGCTGCGTTCATGAGCGGTACGGCCTCACGGGTCGCCGCGCAGCAGGTGTTCACCAATCGTTCCGACGAGACGGCCGCGTTCGCCCGGTCGCTCGACGAGCTGCACGCCTCGCTGGACGCCGCCGCGATTTCGCCCGTCGCCGATCGCGTGCAGGGGCGGCGCAACGTGCTGACGTTCTACGGAGTCGGCGGCATAGGCAAGACGACCCTCTCGCATGAGTTGGAGCGGCGGTTTCTGGCCGAGGCGGAGGCCGAGGGCCGGAACGACGTCGTCTCTGTGCGGGTCGAGCTGTCGGAGGAGGGCGCTCACGACATCGAGACGCTGCTCCTGCGGTTGCGAGCGGGGCTGGGGCGGCTCGGCAGCCACTGGCCCGCGTTCGATCTGGCGCTGGCCTCCTACTGGGCCCGCGCTCATCCCGGCGAGCCGCTGCAGGAGTTCCTGGACGCGTCGCCGATGGTCCGCCGGGCCTCGCGCAGCGCCGGCCTCAGTGAGCAGATCTCCCAGAACATCGGTGCGCTCGTTCCCGAGGTGGGGGGCCTTGCCGGGCTGGCGCAACGCGCGGCGCTGCTCGTCTACCGGGCCATCCGGGAGCGGGTACGCGCCGGGCAACTGCTGGCGGAGTGTGAGCTCTTCGCCGAGTTGATCGAGGCGGACGCCGACTACGAGAGCCTGTCGTTCTTCCCGTATCTGCTGGCGTGGGACCTGGACCGGCAGGCGGGCCGGGGCACGCGTCCGAAGGTGTGCGTGTTCCTCGACACCTTCGAGTTCATCGACGGCCGGGTCGACCGCACGGCCGAACGCTTCCTCCAGCGCTGCGTCTACCTGATGCCGAACGTCCTCTTCGTCCTGACCGGACGCAACCGCGTGACGTGGGCGGACAGCGCAGTCCAGGGCGAGCTGGACTTCACCGGCCCGGAGTGCTGGCCCAACCTGCACCACTCCAACACCAGTTCCGAGCCGCGGCAGCACCTCGTGGGCTACCTGTCGGAGTCCGACGCCCACAGCTACCTCTGCGAAGCGCTCACCCGGGACGGAGATCCGGTGATGCCGGCCGACGTGCGCGAGCGCATCGTGTCCGGAGGGCAGGGGCTCCCGCTGTATCTGGACTTGTCCGTGTCGCACTACGCGGAACTGCTCGCCCGGGGACGCCGGCCCGGCGTCGGCGACTTCGGCGGGTCGTTCACCGCCGTGGCGACGCGGTCGATTCGGGACCTCCCCAGGGAGGAACGCGATCTGGTCCGTACCGCCGCGCTCATCGACCGCGTCGATGCAGACCTGCTCCGTGCCGGCCAGCCGTCGCTGCCGGAAGGGGTGATCGCCCGCTTCCTGCGGCGCCCCTTCCTCACCCATGACGACGCATACGACCTGCCCCACTCCCTCCACCTCGCGCTCCGCACCGCCGTCCGCGGGGCCGACCAAGGGCTTCCGGACGGCTGGTCGGACCGGGACCGTACGGACGTCGCCGCCCGGCTTCTGCGCCGGCTGGGAGAACGGCTCGGGGAGTCGGCCGGACGGGCCGCCACCGCGCAGGCCCTGGCGCTCGGGCTCAGAGTCGCCGATTCCTACGGCGTCTTCGACGACTGGTTGGCCCGGGCCGCACAGCGTCTGGTGGCGGCCGGGCAGTGGACCGAGATCGGAGCCGGACTCACGGCGGACGCGGCCGGCGTCCCCGAGTACCGGGCGATCCGGGCCGCCATACAGGGCGTACAACTGCGCAGATCCGGGCACGCCCGCCGCGCCGTCGAGGTACTGGACGGGGCCGACGCCGGCATCGCGCCGACCAGCCTCACGGCCCAGCTGGTACGGCTGCACCTCGCGCACGCCCTGCGCAACCACGGCGACTACAACCGCGCGGCGGAGTACTACCGCGGGCTGCTCAGCGGCGAGTTCGCGAGCGCGGCCCGGTACTGGTTGGCGGACTACGACTACCTCAACGGCCGGTTCGCCACCGCCCTCGCCGCGCTTGAGCACCGTCCCGAGCGGGACGCGGCCGACGAGGGCGAACGCCTGCGGCTGATCGGGCACATCTGGCGTGTGAACGCCCGTTTCGACAAGGCGACCGACGCCTACACCCGGGCCGTCGCTCTCGCCAGAACCGAAGGTCTGCTGGCCGCGGAAGCCAAGGCGCTTGCCAACCTCGCGCAGACCACCTGCTGGTCCGGCACGGTCGACGCGGTGACCGAGGCGGCGGTGCGGGGAAAGGAACTGCTCGACCTGGTTCCGAACCCCGTGGAACTGGTCAAGATCCGGTCCGCCGAAAGCGTCGGCCATGCGGTCGCCGGCGACCGCACCGCGGCCCTGGCAGCGCTGGCCGACACCCGCGAGCTGGCGGACGGCATCGGCTACCGAGGCGGTCACAACCTGGCCGACGTGGCGGCCGTCCTGATCAGCAAGCTGGCCGGTGACCTGGACGAGGCACGCCGGGTCCGTGCCCGACTCGACGACCGCACGCGGGCGTCCGGCGGCAACACGTACTGGGTGCCCATCGTGACCACATGGATCGAAGGGGTCGACGCGGCGGCCGCACGGGAACCGGCCGTCGACTGGGTCGACGGATCCGCGCCCGCGTTGGCCCGCTGGGCCCGGATCGGCGAAGGGGCACGCCGTGGCTGATCAACTGCGCGTAGGAATCGTGGGAATCGGCATCATCGCCCAGACACACCTGGAGGTTCTCGCCGAGGACGAGCGCTTCACGGTCTCCTTCACCGTCGATCCCCACCGGGACGAGCCGGTCGACTTCCGCGGCACCAGGCCACCGCACTACCCGGCCCTCCACGACGCCCTCGACGCACACGATCCCCACCTCGTGGTGATCGCCACGCCCACCGAGGCCCACGCCGCTCTCGCCGTGCAGGCGCTCACCGGCTCCGCCGGCCGCGTGCTGGTCGAAAAGCCGCTTGTGCACACCCGGAGCGCGCTGGCCCGACTCCACGCCCTCGACCCCACGGCAGACGTACGGGGAAGGCTCCTCACCGCACACCACTTCGCCTTCTCCCCCGAAGTGCGCTGGGCCGCCGACCAGCTCGCCGCCCATCCCGAATGGGGGCCGATCACGAGCGTCACGTCGGCCTTCTACGACCCCTACGTCCTGCGGGGGCAGCAGGCCTTCGACTCGTACGTCTCCAGCTGGATGGACTCCGGCGTGAACCAGCTCAGCGTCCTCGCCCGGCTCGTCGAACTCACCGGCCCGGTCACCGGCAGCCAGGCCGACGGGGGCGCGAGCGCCTGGTACACCGCCGCCTACACCTCCCGCGGCACGACGGGAACGGCGCGGCTGCGCAGCAGTTGGCACACGGGAACCAGCAGCAAGGAGACGGTCGTGACGTTCGCCGAATCCGGCGTGGAGATGTGGATCGACCACACGGCCATGACCGGCTTCGCCGCCCGGAACAGCGAACTGCTCTCCACCCACGGCAGCGACGGCCGCACACCGCGCAAGATCGCCCACTACCGACCGCTGTACGACAGCATCGCCTCCGGAACCCCCGACGCCGTCCTCGGCTTCCCAACTGCCGTGCAGATCACCGAACTTCACCACGTTGCCGGAGCCGCGGAGGTCGGGATTCTTGACCCTCGTGACGGCTGACGCGCAGTTGTTGCGGTGAGAGGAAGGGAGTTGCCGGTGTCCCCTTTCCGTTGGCGGTGAGCCTCGTCCGACCGCAAGGCCGGCGCGTGGGGCGAACCGAGCTGCCCGAACCGAGCCGCTCGGGGCGGCGGCCCTTGCGGGGCGACTCGGTGTCGGGTGCTACCCCAGGTCGAAGGTGTTGGGCAGCCCCAGCCGGTAGCGCACCTCGTCGACCCGCTTGAGGGGCTCCATCTCCGGCGGCCGGTACAGCTCCCAGATGTGGCACCGTTCGGCGCTCGAAGTGTCGGCGTCCAGCAGGGCGTTGACGGCGCGGCGCGCGGACTCGTTGGCGCCTTCCATGGTCGCCAGGTCCACGTCCGTACGGACGTAGTCGCCCGCGAGGAAGAAGTTCGGCACCGCCGTCCTCGCCGACGGGCGGTGGTAGAGGGTTCCGGTGGGGTGGATGAGGAGCTGTTCGCGGTTGTGCGGGTGGGGGCCGCCGAGGCCCGTCACCGCCGGGTCCATGAACCAGCCGAGCCGGTCCTCGTCCCGGAGCGTCGTCTTGCCGGAGTCGTTCAGCCCGTCCTTCAGCTGGGCCCAGAGTTCGGCGACGATCTCGTCCTTGGTGCACTCACGGGCCGTCTTGCCGTACAGGATGCCGGGTCTGTCCCACTCGGAGATGATCGTGGAGAGGCATTCGCGGGCCTGCCCGTCCCCGTAGTCGCGGGAGAAGTCCCGGACGTCCCAGAACTGCGTCTGGCCGATTCCGGTGACCGCCCATGGTGAGTCGAGGCAGTTGATGTGGCCGTACACGACGGGGGTGGGCGTGCGCAGGTAGAACATCACGCCGGTCATCCAGTCCGCCTTCAGCGCGTCGCACCGCCCGAGTTGAGGGTCGGCGGCGCGCAGGGCCGGGCCCCAGGTCGCGCGCGCGTGCTCGACGGGGAGGGCGGAGACGTAGTGGTCGGCGGTGAGGGTGCGCTGCCGGCCGCCGTCGCGCGCCGCCACGCGTACGCCGGTCACCCGGCCGCCGCCGTACCCCACCTCCCGGACCTCGGTGCCGAGCACGAAATCGACGCCCAGGGAGCGCAGATGCCGCTCCCAGGGGTCGATCCACGCCTCGCTGGTCGGGGCGTTCAGCACCCGGTCGATGTCCGCGTCGCCGTCCATGCCGCGGCCGAGCAGGCCCCACAGGAGGAGGGCCTCGATGATGACGCGGCCGACGGTGCGGGTGGAGGCGATCTCGGCGCGGGTGGCGACGAGGTTGCGGGTCTGGCCGATGCCGAGGAGCACCTGGTACTCGCGACTCATCTCGCCGGCCCGGATGAAGTCCCACCAGGTGACCTTCTCCCACTGGCCCTCGCGGCGGGCGTCGCAACTGGTGAGGTGGACCAGGAGGCGGTTGGCGAAGTAGGCGGCCTCGTGGGCGGGCAGGTGAGTGGCGAGGTCCAGCACCGACAGCAACTGGTCGCGGATCCAGGACGGGGTGAGGTCGCCGGGGGCGGGCGGAGTGGTGATCCGGCGGAGCGGGAAGTGCAGGTCCGGGCGGCCCGAGCCGCGCGCGAACAGCGCCTCCGTACTGCCGCGGAGGTTGCCGTGGACGCCGTTCGCGTTGCCGGGGAAGGGGATGCGGCGCATGGTGTCCGGAAGATTCCGGTAGAAGCCGGGGAAGAAGCGGAAGCCGTGCTCGCCGGGGAGCGGCTTGCGGCCGCCGGTTCCGGTCCCGGGGACGTCCATGGAGCGGGCCTTGCCGCCGAGGGTGTCGTAGTACTCGTAGACCGTGACCTCGTAGCCGCGTTCGGCGAGTTCGTGGGCGGCGCTGAGGCCGGAGACTCCGCCGCCGAGGACGGCGACGCGCTTGCCGGAGGAGGCCGCGGCCGCGCTGCCGGCAGCTCCTGAGGCGCCGACCGCTCCTCCGCCGACGACTCCGGCGACCGCTCCCCCGGTCGCCGTCAGGAAGTGTCTGCGGCTGCGTCCGTTGTGCCCCGCGGGCTGCCGCGCGTGTTCTGTTGTCATGAGTATCGGAGGGTAGGGAGAGGCCCGGGGAGCCGGAAGCCCTCCGTCTCGTCACTCACAGCATCCTCACAAACACAAAGAGGCAGCGGCTTCTGGGGTGTTGGTGCAAGGCCGGCCGGTCGGCTCGTCTCCGCGGCGCCGTGGGGGCCCGGAGCGGCGGCGTGACGTGCGCCGATTACCGGCGAGTCCCCTGCCTTCGGCAGGATGGGGGGCATGACTGAGATCCGTACCCCCCGCCTCCTGCTCCGTCGCTGGGATGACGACGACCTTGTGCCCATGGCCGACATCAACGCGGACCCTCGGGTCATGCGCTGGATCGACGACGGCTCGGTGCGCGACCTGGACCACACGGCGGAGGCCATCGAGCGGTGGGAGGAGGAGTGGGACGAGGAGGGCTTCGGGCTCTTCGCCGTCGAACTGCTGGCCTCGGGGGAGCTGGCCGGCTTCACGGGGCTGTCCGTGCCCGAGTTCCTGCCCGAGGTGGGGCCCGCCGTGGCGATCAGCTGGCGGCTCGGCTCACCGTTCTGGGGCCAGGGATACGCGTCCGAAGCCGCCCAGGCCACGCTGGAGTTCGCGCTCCAGGACCGCGGCCTCGACCAGGTCATCAGCATCAGCCGGGCCGGTGACACCGCCTCCGAGAACGTGATCCGCAAGCTCGGCATGGCGCTGGAGCGCGAGACGACCCACCCGGTGTACGGCTATCCGCTGCGCGTGCACACCATCGACCTCACCGAGTACCAGGCGTGAACGGGCCGAGCCCCCGGATCATGGAGTAGGGCGCCCCTGCTTCGGCCCCGGCCGACCGTCCGCCCAAGGTCACCTTCAGGCACCCCGGCACTCGCGTCGATGGTGGTCGCGCACATCCCCCGCCCCAGGACTGTGGGGATTCGCGCCATACCGCCCTGACCTGCGCGTTTCTACGGTGTGGCGACACGAAGCCGCCCCCATCGCCTGTCCGGAAGTGGTGCCCATGACCGCCCCCGCAACCGCTCCCCCGACGTCCGCCGGTCTCAGACGGATCGTCGCCGCCAGCCTCGTCGGCACCACCATCGAGTGGTACGACTACTTTCTCTACGGGTCGGCCGCGGCGCTGGTCTTCGGGCGGGTGTTCTTTCCGGAGTCCGATCCGTTGACGGGGACGCTGCTTGCGTTTCTCACCTATGCGATCGGGTTTGCCGCACGACCGTTGGGTGCCTTGGTGTTCGGGCACTTCGGGGATCGTGTCGGGAGGAAGAAGCTGCTGGTGGTCAGCCTGTTGATGATGGGTGGGGCCAGTGCGTTGATCGGGTGTGTGCCGGGGTACGGCACGATCGGGGTGTCGGCGCCGATCCTGTTGACGGTGCTGCGTCTTGTGCAGGGCTTTGCCCTGGGGGGTGAGTGGGGCGGGGCGGTGCTGTTGGTGTCGGAACACGGTGATGCCCGGCGTCGCGGGTTCTGGGCCTCGTGGCCGCAGGGTGGCGCGCCCGCGGGAAACCTGCTCGCGGTGGGTGTGCTCGCGGTGATGACGATGGTGCAGAGCGACGCGGAGTTCCTGGCGTGGGGGTGGCGGATTCCGTTCCTGTTGTCGGCGGTGCTGGTCGGCCTCGGGCTGTGGATCCGGCTCACGGTGGACGAATCGCCGCTCTTCAAGGAGGCGTTGGCCAAGGCGAACGCGCGCAAGGCCGCGCAGGGGGCCGAGCCGTCGCCGCTGCTGGAGGTGGTGCGGCGGCACTGGCGCGACATCCTGGTCGCCATGGGGGCGCGGATGGCCGAGAACATCTCGTACTACGTGCTCACGACGTTCGTGCTCGCGTACTGCGTCGAGCATGTCGGCGTCGGGAAGCAGGACGCCCTGAACGCGGTGCTGATCGGCTCCGCCGTTCAGTTCTGCCTGATTCCGGCGTTCGGGGCGCTGTCGGACCGGGTCGGGCGCAAGCCCGTGTACCTGGTGGGGGCGGTGGGCGTCGGCGGCTGGGCGTGGGCCTTCTTCGCCCTGCTGGACACCAAGTCCTTCCCGGCGCTGGTCCTCGCGGTGACGGTGGGGCTGGTCTTCCACAGTGCGATGTACGCCCCGCAAGCGGCCTTCTTCTCCGAGCTGTTCGCCACCCGCATGCGGTACTCGGGCGCGTCCATCGGCGCGCAGTTCGCCTCCGTCGCGGCCGGCGCGCCGGCGCCGCTGATCGCCACCGCGCTGCTGTCGTCGTACGGCAACGCGACCCCGATCGCGGTGTATCTGACGCTGGCCGCCGCCCTGACCGTACTGGCGCTGATCGCGGGTCGGGAGACGCGGGGGAGCGACCTGGCCCGGGTGTCGGAGGAAGCCGAGGGGGCGTCATATGCGCCTGCGGGGGAGACAGCCGGGTCGTCCGCCTGAGATCCTTCCTGGCAGGGCCTGTCCGACGGGGGCGGTGCGGATCAGCCCGTGCCGCCCCCGTCGGACAGGTCTCAGGGGCCGGGTGCCCCGCCCTCCCCCGGTCCCCTCCCGCAATGGCGCCCCACATGTCCCAAGACACCCTGTCCCCCGCCGTGTATCTGCGCCGTCTGCTCGACCTGCTCAGTGCGGACGCCCCCGCCGAGGAGTTCGGTGCGATCGCGGCCGAGGCGCGCGTGGGCGGGGTCGACGAGCGGGACCTGGCGGAGATCGAGGGGGCCACCCGGACCGTGCTGCGCATGCGGGGTGTCCTGCGGCAACACCGGCGGCGCGAGGCGGAGTTGGCCGCGCTCTTCGACACCGCGAGCGATCTGGCGGGGCTGCGTGACCTGGACGCCGTGCTCCAGTCGATCGTCCGGCGCGCCAGGACGCTGCTCGGCACCGCCACCGCGTATCTCACGCTCCCCGACGCGGCGGCCGGCGACACCTATATGCGGGTGACCGACGGCTCGGTGTCCGCGCTGTTCCAGGGGCTGCGGCTGGGGCTGGGGGACGGTCTGGGCGGGCTGGTCGCGCAGAACGCCAAGCCGTATGTCACCCCCGACTACCGCACCGACCACCGCTTCCGTCACACCCGCACCATCGACGCGGGGGTACTGGACGAGGGGCTGGTGGCGATCCTCGGCGTGCCGCTGCTGCTGGGGTCCGGCAACGGGGGCGGGGGCGAGGTCATCGGGGTGCTCTTCGCCGCCGACCGCACGCCGCGGGCCTTCTCCCCCGACGAGGTCGCCCTGCTGTGCTCGTTGGCCGCGCACGCCGCCATCGCCATCGACACCGCCGAGGCGATCACTGAAACCCAGGCCGCACTGGCCGAGTTGGCGGCGGCCAACAAGGTCATCCAGGAGCACGCCGCCGCCATGCAGCGCGCCGCCGAGGCCCATGACCGGCTCACCGACCTGGTGTTGCGCGGCGGCGACGTGTCGGACGTGGCCGCCGCGGTCGGCGGGCTGCTGGGCGGGGCGGTCACCCTGCACGACCCCGAGGGGCGCCCGCTCACCGCCGTCGGGCCCGGCGGCACCGCGTTCGCCGGCGGCGCCGCGGTGGCCGACGCCGTGGAGGACTCCCGGGCCGCCGGCCGCACGGTGCGCCACGACGACCGCTGGACCTTCGCCGTACTGGCCGGGCAGGAGGTCCTGGGCGGGCTCGTGCTGCACGGCCGGCCCGACCTCGACGACGCCGACAAGCGGCTCTTCGAACGGGCCGGGGTCGTCACCGCGTTGCTGCTGCTCCAGCGGCGCTCCATCGCCGAGGCGGAGAACCGCATCCGCGGCGAACTGATCACCGATCTGCTGCACGCCCCCGACCGCGATCCGGCCGGCCTGGCCGAGCGCGGCCGCCGGCTCGGCTTCGACCTCGACCGCCCGCATCTGCTGCTCGCCGCCGAGACCGACGCCGCGTCCCGGCAGCGGCTGGCCGCGGCCGGGATGCGCTACCGCGGCGGCGGCGAGAGCATCAGCGCCGAACACGCCGGCGCCGTGGTGGTGTTGCTCACCGACGACGGCACCCCGCCGGGGGACGCGGCCCGGGCCGCCGCGGCGCAGCTGACGCAGCTGGCCGGTGCCCCGGTGACGGTCGCCGCGGCCGGGCCCGCGGCCGGCCCGCAGGCGCTGGCCGCCGCGCACGCGGAGGCGGCCCGCTGCCTGCGGGCGCTGCGGGTCCTGGGCCGCACGGGCGGTGCCTGCGCCGCCGACCTGGGCTTCCTCGGCGTACTGCTCGGCGACGAGAAGGACGCGGAGGGGTTCGTCACCAGCGTCCTCGGTCCCCTCCTGCGGTACGACGACCGGCGCGGCACCGCGCTGGTGGGCACCCTGGAGTGCTACTTCGGCTGCGGCGGGAGCCTGACCCGGGCCAAGGACGCGCTGCACGTCCACGTCAACACCGTCGTCCAGCGGCTGGACCGCATCCAGACCCTGCTCGGCCCGGACTGGAACAGCCCCGAGCGCGCGCTGGAACTCCAGATCGCGCTCCGGCTGCACCGGTTGGCCGGGAGCTGACGTCCGCGCGGCGTCCGCAGGCCCAGGGCGGCCGGAGGGTCAGACCCGGCCCGCCGCCAGGTCCATCAGATGGGCCAGCACCCGGTCGCCGGACGCGGCGAGCCCGTCGTGCTCCCACTCGTTGGTGACCCAGACCCGGGCGGCGCCGAGCGTCCGGGCGGTGTCCAGGGAGAGGCCGGCGTCCACGTAGATGTCGTCGTGGTAGACGGCCGCGGCGAGCGGGACGGTGTTGGCGGCCAGCCGCGCCGGGTCGTACAGCGGCGCCCAGTCGGCGCGCCGGGCCAGGTGGTCGGCGGCGTCCGCGAAGGGCCGCAGACCGCGGATGTCCTGGAACATCCAGGGGTAGATCATCTCGCCGGTGAGCAGCAGCGGATCGGCGTCCTCGGCGAAGTCGGGGTCGGCGGCGTGGGCGCGGGCGGCGGCCCAGCCGGTGGGCCCGGCGCCCTGTCCGTAGAGGGTCTCCTGGAGGACGGCGTAGAGCGGGTTGTCGGTGAAGCCGGTCAGGGCCATCGCCTGATGGAGGAAGGTGTCGCTCAACTCGCCGTCGGCGTCGAGCGCTTCGTCCAGCAGCCAGTGCAGGCGCTCGTGCCCGTCGCCCATGCCGAGGACGAGGCCGAGGGTGCGCAGGCGGCGGACGGTGAGCCGGTCCCCGTCGGGGAGCCGGACGTCCTCGGCGGTGAGGAGGTCGGCGATGCGGCGCAGACGTCCGGCGTCCTCCGGGTAGCGGGCGTAGAAGGCGTGGACGCGCTCGCGCACGCGCGGGAAGGTCCGGGCGTAGACCTCGTCGGCGGTGGCGGTCAGGCCCGGCAGACCGCCGGCGACGTAGCAGGCGGTGAGACCTTCCGGGGCCTGGGAGAGGTAGGTGAGGGTGAGGAAGCCGCCGTAGCTCTGGCCGAGGGTCGTCCAGGGGCGGTCGCCGCACAGGGCGCGGCGGATCAGTTCGGCGTCCGCGACGATCGAGTCCGCCCGGAAGTGCCCGAGGTGGGCGGCGAGTCGGGCGGGGTCGGGGAAGCGGGCGGCGGCCCGTGCGGTGAGCGGTGTGGAACGGCCGGTGCCGCGCTGGTCGAGGAGGAGGACGCGGTGCGTCTTCAGGGCGTGGGCCAGCCAGCCGGGCGAAGTGCCCGACGGGCGGGGCGACTTGCCGCCCGGCCCGCCCTGCAAGTACAGCAGCCAGGGCAGGTCCTCGCCGGCGCGGGCGGGGTCGGCGACCTCGCGGGCGAAGACCTGGAGGGTGTCGCCGCCGGGGGCGGCGTGGTCCAGCGGGACGGTGAACACGTGGTCGACGGTGGCATATGCGGGATTCATGGCGTGGCTGCTTCCCGGGTGGTGGTCCGGACGTCTGGGCGGTCGGGCCGTGCCGCGCGGGCGCGGCCCGGGGACATTCTCGGGGGCGCGGGAACGGACCCGGCCGAGGGGGGGTGTCCGCCCGGGACGTGGCGGCCGCTTCGGCGGAGACTGGAGGTGCGGCGCACCGCCGGCCGCGGTGGGACGCCGCACTGTCCGTCAACGGTGAGCGGACCGGGAGCGAGGTGAGGTCATGCAGGAAGTGATCACCGTGGGCGTCGACGGAACGCCCGAGGCGACGGCCGCCGTGCTCTGGGCGGCGGACGAGGCGGAGCTGCGCGGGGCCCGGCTGCGGCTGCTGCACGCCTGGGCGCTGCTGGCGCCGGAAGCGGAGCCCGGACAGGCCGGGCAGGACGATCAGAACTACTGGCCGCACCGGATCATCGGCGAGGCCCGGGACGCCGTACGGGACCGCCACCCCGGCCTGCCGGTGGACGAGGCGCTGGTGGGCAAGGACCCGCAGATCGCCCTGGAGGAGGCCGCGGAGCTGTCGTCCCTGCTGGTCCTGGGCTCACGGGAGCTGGGCGCCATGGCGCGGTACGTGATGGGCGAGATCGGCCTGAAGGTGATGGCGCACACCCACACCCCCACGGTGCTGGTCCGGGCCCGGCTGGGCTCCGCGAGAGGCGCGCCCGACGCCCCGGTGACGGCCGGGCTGAGCCTGCACGAGCCCTGTGCGGCGCTGCTGGCGTTCGCGTTCGAGAGCGCGGCCCGGCGGAACGTGCCGCTGCGCGTCGTGCACGGCCGGCATCTGCCGTCGTACGCGTACAACCGGGGCGGCGGGGTCGAGCCGATCGTCGCCAAGGAGACGGCCGCCACCGCCCGGGCGGAGCTGCGGGACGCGCTGCGGCCCTGGCAGGAGAAGTTCCCGGAGGTCTCCGTGGACGCCCGGGTGGAGCTGGAGGGCGCCGCGCGGGCGCTGCTGCGGGACGCCGAGGACGCCGCGCTGCTGGTCGTCGGGCGCCGGCACAAACTGCACTTCCCGGCGCCGCGGATCGGCCATGTCGTGCACGCCGCGATGCACCACGCGCCGTGCCCGGTCGCGATCGTGCCCCACGAGTGAGCAGACCGGCCCGGGGCCGCCGCACGGACAGGCGCCCGGGGCGGTTTCTCCCAACAATGGGTGGCAGGGGCGACGGACGGCGCGGGGGCCGGTGGCGCGGTCCGGTGCGGCCCCGGAGGACACCGCGGAGGTGAGCCATGGCGAAGACCACCGAGTGGCCGGTCCGGCTGATTCTCACCGAGGAGGACGGGACGACGCTGGCGCGGGTGGAACTGGACACCGGGATCCGGACGCTGACCGGGCACGGCCGGGCCCGCTGCAACCCCGAGGACACCGACGTCCCGGTGATCGGGGACGAGTTGGCGGCCGGCCGGGCGATGAAGGACCTCGCGGGGCAGCTGATCAGGCTGGCCGACCGCGATCTGGCGGGCGTCGGCGCCGCGCGCCCGGGGCACGAGCGGCGCACCCTCTACGGCTGGGCGGACGAGCTGGCCTGAGCACCGCCCGCGGGCCGGCCGCGGGGCGCGCGGGCCCGCTCCGCCGGCGCGAGGCGTCCGGGAAGGAGCCGGCGATGCCGGAGGCGACGACGGCCGGTCCGACCACGACCGACCTGTACGAAGTGACCATGGCGCTGACGTATCTGCGGGAGGGGATGACGGGGCCGGCCACCTTCAGCTGCTTCGTCCGCGAGCTCCCCGCCGACCGGGGGTTCCTGGTCGCCGCCGGAGTGGAGTCGGTGCTCGACTTCCTGTCCCGCTTCCGGGTCGGGCCGGATGACGTCGAGGTGTTCGCCGAGGCGCTGCACCGGCCGGCCGCCGCTCTGGCACCGCTGCTGGGGCTGCGGTTCACCGGGGAGGTCCGGGCGGTACCGGAGGGGCGGGTGGTGCTGGCCGGTGAGCCGCTGCTGGAGGTCACCGCGCCGCTGCCGCAGGCGCAGGTGGTGGAGACCGTCGTCCTGAACCAGCTCAGCCACCAGACCGCCGTCGCGTCCAAGTGCGCCCGGTGCGTGCTGGCGGCCCGCGGCCGGCCGGTGGTGGACTTCTCGCTGCGGCGGACGCACGGCACGGAGGCCGGTTTCCAGGCGGCGCGGCTGGCGGCGCTGGCGGGTTTCGCGGGGACCAGCAACGTGGCGGCGGCGCACGCCGAGCGGCTGGCGGCGGTCGGCACCATGGCGCACTCCTTCATCGAGGCGTTCGAGGACGAGGACGCCGCGTTCACCGCCTTCGCGCGGACCCACCCGGGGCCGGTGACGCTCCTGGTCGACACCTACGACGTCGATTCCGGGGTGGCGGCGGCGGCCCGGGTGCTGCACGCCCTGGACCGCGCCGAGGGGTCGGCGGTCCGCCTCGACAGCGGCGACCTGGCGGCGCTGGCGGTCCGGACGCGGGCGATGCTGGACCGGGCGGAGCTGCCGGGCGTGCGGATCGTGGCCAGCGGCGGGCTGGACGAGTTCGCGGTGGACGACCTGGTGCGGTCCGGGGCGCCGATCGACGTGTTCGCGGTCGGCACCCGGGTCGGGGTCAGCGCGGACGCGCCGTACCTGGACTCGGCGTACAAGCTCGTCGCGTACGACGGCCGGCCGGTGATGAAGCTGTCGGCGGCGAAGGTCACCGCACCGGGCCGGAAGCAGGTGTTCCGGCACCCGGGCTGCCACGACGTGATCGGGCTGGCCGAGGAGCCGGTGCCGGCGGGCGGCGTGCCGCTGCTGGAGACGCTGATGCGCGACGGGGCGCGCCGGGCGCCGCGGGCCCCACTGGCGAAGGCCCGGGCCCGGCTGGCGGCGGACCTCGCACAGCTGCCGGCGGCGGCCCGCACCGTCCGGTCGCCCCGCCCGCCCTCGGCGTCGGTCTCCGCGCCGCTGGCCGCGCTGACGACGGAGGTGCGCCGGCGGATCGAGCGGGCGGTACTGGCGCCGTACGGCCATCCTGTGTGACGGCCGGTGCGGCGGCCTCGACCCGCCAGAAGCCTGCTAGCCGCGCGGTACCACCACGACCGGGCACGCGGCATGGTGGAGGGCGGCGTGCCCGACCCGGCCGAGCTGCAACCCGAAGTGGCCGTGCCGGTGGCGGGCCCCGACGACCAGCAGGTCCGCGGCGGCGGACCGCTGGACCAGCACCTTGTGCGGCGATCCCTCGACGGTGGTGCGGCGGACGTGCACCGTCGGGTGCGCCGCGGACTCCTCCGCCACCGCCGCGTCGACCAGCTCCGACGCCAGGTGCTCGTAGTGCCGCTCGGGCCCCAGGGCGCGCTCGGCGGGGTCGGCGGTCTCGTAGGCGGGGCAGCGCCAGGCGCGGACCGCGTCCAGGACGCAGCCGCGGGCCTCGGCCTCCCGGAAGGCGAACCGGACGGCCGGGGAGCCCTTCGCGGTGTCGCCGACGCCGAGCAGCACCCGGTCGTGGGCGCTCTCCAACCCGGCCTTGTCCCCCCGGACCACCACCACCGGATGCTGGGCACGCGCGGCCACCGAGAGGCTGACCGACCCCAGCAGCAGGTCGGCGAACTCCCCGCGCCCCTTGGACCCGAGGACCACCGCGGCGGCGTAGGGCGCCTCGCGCAGCAGCGCGCCGACCGCGTCGTCGGCCAGCACCTGGACCGAGACCGCGACGTCGGGGTTGCGGCGGGCCGCCCGGTCGGCGGCGGAGGCGACGACGCGGTCGGCCATCGCCAGTTCGCCGGGGTCGTCGTCCTGCGGGGTGACGCCCTCGTAGCGCTCCCACCGGGAGGCGTAGACCAGACGCAGCGGCAGTCCGTGGAGCGCCGCCTCGTCCACCGCCCAGTCCAGGGCGCGCATGCCGGCATCCGATCCGTCCACGCCGACGACCAGGGGGAGTTCCATCGCCGCCACCGCCTTCCGTCGCTCGGGCCGCGGTCGGGCCGGGGCGGGCGCCGGGTCGGGCCGCGCGCGGCCGGCGGCGCGGCGACCGGATGCGCCCTCGGCTCCCTTCCATCGTGTGCCCCGGCCCCGGGCCGCGCCAGGTCCGGCGCGGCCACGAGCGGCCCCGTCCCGGATGTCGTGGTGCCATGGAGGGACGAGTCTGCCGAAGGGATCCGCCATGGCTGCCGCGTCGCCGCCGGCCCCGTGCCCGCACCCGGTGCGGGCCGTGGCCTTCGACGCCGCCGGCGGGGACCGGAGCGGCGCCTACGTGGTCGGCGCCGGCCTCGGCGATCCGCCGGTGCCCGGGACGGCCCGATGACGGCGCCGCCCTGGACGTGGACGTACGAGGGGTACTACCCCGAGGAGGAGCGGCTGCGCGAGGCGCTGTGCACCCTCGGCAACGGCCGGTTCGCCACCCGCGGCGCCGCGTCGGAGACGCCGCCCGGTCCGGTGCACTACCCGGGCACCTATGCGGCCGGCGTCTACAACCGGCTGACCTCCACCGTCGCCGACCGCGTGGTGGAGAACGAGGACATGGTCAACCTCCCCGACTGGCTGCCGCTGCGCTACCGCATGCGCCCCGCGGACGCCCCGGCGCCCGGCCCGTGGCTCACCCCCGACCACCCGCAGCTGACCGGCCACCGCCGGACCCTGGACCTGCGCCGCGGCACCCTGACCCGCTGGTCGTCGTACGAGGACGAGGCCGGGCGGCGGCTGACCGTGACCGAGCGCCGCCTGGTGCACATGGCCGAGCCCGATCTCGCCGTCCAGCGCGCGGTGTTCACCGTCGAGGGCTGGTCCGGGGAGGTGGAGGTCGCGGCCGGTCTGGACGGCACCGTCCGCAACCGCGGGGTGGCCCGCTACCGCGACCTGGCCGACACCCACCTGACCGACTGGGAGACCGGCGCCGAGGACGACGGGGCGTGCTGGCTGCGCTGCCGCACCCTCACCTCCGGCATCACCGTCGCACTGGCCGCCCGCACCCGCGCCGCCCCGCGCGGCGGCACCGTCCGGACCGCGGTCGCCCCCCGCCGGGTCTGGCGGCTGCACACCGTCCCGGTCCGCCCCGGCACCCCGGCCACCGTCGACAAGACCGTGGCCCTGCACACCTCCCAGGACCGGGCCCGCACCGCGCCGCTGCCCGGCGCGCTGTCGGCGGTCCGCCGCGCCCCGGCCGTGCCCCGCCTGCTGGCCTCGCAGCACCGTGCCTGGCAGCACCTGTGGCGGCAGGTGGGACTGGACGTCCCCGGCGAGGCGGGCCGGATCCTGCGGCTGCACGTCTTCCACGTGCTGCAGACCCTCTCCCCGCACACCGCGCGGCTGGACGTGGGGGTGCCGGCGCGGGGCCTGCACGGCGAGGCGTACCGGGGGCACGTCTTCTGGGACGAGCTGTTCGTGCTGCCGTATCTGAACCTGCGCTTTCCGGAGGTGTCGCGGGCGCTGCTGTCCTACCGCCACCGGCGGCTGCCGGAGGCCCGCCGGGCGGCGCTGGAGGCCGGCCGGACGGGCGCGATGTACCCGTGGCAGAGCGGCAGCGACGGCCGCGAGGAGACCCAGCGGCTGCACCTCAACCCGCGCTCCGGCCGCTGGCTGCCGGACCACTCCCACCTCCAGCACCACGTCGGCTCGGCGATCGCCTACAACGTGTGGCAGTACTGGCAGGCCAGCGGCGACACCGCGTTCCTGCACACCAAGGGCGCGGAGATGCTGCTGGAGATCGCCCGCTTCTGGGCGTCGAGCGCGGACTGGGACCCGGCGCTGGGCCGCTACCGCATCCGCGGGGTGGTCGGCCCCGACGAGTACCACGACGCCTACCCGGACGCCGACCGGCCGGGCCTGGACGACAACGCCTACACCAACGTCACCGCCGCCTGGGTGCTGTCCCGGGCGCTGGACCTGTGGCGGACCCTGCCGGAGGCGCGCCGGCGGCCGCTGTTCGAACGGCTGGAGCTGACCCGCGAGGAGCCGCAGCACTGGGACGACCTGGCGCACCGGCTGTACATCCCCTACCACCGGGGCGTCATCAGCCAGTTCGCGGGCTACGAGCGGCTCGCCGAACTCGACTGGGCGGGCTACCGCGCCCGCTACGGCGACATCCGGCGACTGGACCGGATCCTGGAGGCGGAGGGCGACACCGTCAACCGCTACCAGGCATCCAAACAGGCCGACGTCCTGATGCTCGGCTACCTCTTCTCCCCCGCCGAACTGGCCGGTGTCTTCGGCCAGTTGGGATACCTCCTGGACGACGACATCTGGCAGGCGACCGTCGACCACTACCTGCGGCGCACCAGCCACGGGTCGACGCTCAGCTCCGTGGTCCATGCCTGGGTGCTGGCGCGGGTCCGCCGCGACGACGCCTGGGGGTACTGCGAGGAGGCGCTCACCGGCGACGTCGCCGACGTCCAGGGCGGCACCACCGCGGAGGGCATCCACCTGGGAGCGATGGCCGGCACCCTGGACTTCGTACAGCGCGGGATGACCGGCCTGGAGACCCGGGACCGCGCCCTGTGGCTGGACCCGGCGCCCCTCCCCCAACTGTCCAGGTTCGGCGTGCGGATCCGCTTCCGCCGCCACCGGGACATCGACCTGCGCATCCACGCCGACCGGGTCGCGATCACCGTGCCGGAGTCGGAGCACGCGGCGGTCCGCGTCCGACTGCGCGGCCGCCCGTTCACCGTCGCACCGGGAACGACCCGCCGACTCGACCTCCCGGACGACTGAACACCCGGGCCACCACAGCGACTTGACACTCCATCAGTTCACAGCCCGAGGCCGGGGCGCGTCCTCATCCTCCCCCTCCGCACCCTCATCCCCTCCCCGCAGATACTCCTCACTGATCCGCTTCGGACCGAACGGCCACTCCCGTTCGTGGCGGGCCCACGCCAGGAACGCCACCAGTCCCGCCGCGACCCAGGCCAGCGACCACTCGATGGGATGCCGGCCGGGCGCACTGCGGTCCGCATAGCCGTAGATCACCAGCCAGCCGACCAGCGCGACCAGACTGGGCAGCGGGTAGAGCCACATCCGGTAGGGGCGGCGCAGCGTCGGCTGCCGGCGCCGGAGCACGGTGACCGCGGCGACCTGGGCCAGCGACTGCACGATCACCATCACCGTCGTCAGCAGCTGGATCACGGTGGCCAGATCGGTGTGCCGGCCGAGGAGGACGCCGGCGGCCATGATGCCGGCCATGGCCAACAGCCCCAGGACGGGGAAGCGGTGACGGGGGTGCAGCGTCCCGAACGGGCGGAAGAAGACCCGGTCCCGGGCGGCGTCGTGCGGGACCCGGGAGCCGCCGAGCAGCCCGGTCATGACGGAGGTGACGGCGGTGATCAGGATGAGCACGGTGACGGCGTCGGCGGCGGTCCGGCCCCAGGTGCGTTCCAGGACGGCGGAGGCGACCGAGGAACCGGCGGTGCTGTGCGGGTCGAGCATCTCGCGCCAGTCGACGACGCCGAGCGTGCCGATCTGGAGCAGCAGGTAGATCGCCATGATGCCGACGATGGAGAAGAGGATGGCGCGCGGCAGGGTGCGGCCGGGCTGCTTGATCTCGGCGCCCATGTACGCGGTGGTGTTGTAGCCGAGGTAGTCGTAGACGCCGATGGTGAGCCCGCCGGCGAACCCGACCCAGAAGTGACCGGCCGTCAGGTCGATCGCGTGGGCGGGGAGGGTGAAGGCCCGCTCCGGGCTGAAGTGGGTGAACGCCGCGACGATGACCAGGCCGACCGCGGCGATCATCACCGTCCACAGCACGACGGTGAGCCGGGCGATCCGCTCCACCCGGCCCCAGAGCAGCGCCACGATCCCCACCGTGACGACCAGCCCGACCACGTCCCCCTGCGGCTGGCTCATCCCGGGCCACAGATAGCCCAGGTACTGCACGAAGCCGATGACACCGGTGGCCATCGCCAGCGGGATGAACAGCATCGCCGTCCAGACGAACAGAAACGGCATCAGCTTGCCCGTCCGGTACTGGAACGCCTCCCGCAGATAGACGTAACTCCCGCCGGCCCCGGGCAGCGAGGCGCCCAGCTCCGCCCACACCAGCCCGTCCGCGAGCGCCAGCACCGCCCCCGCCACGAACCCGATGACCGCCTGCGGCCCGCCGAACGCCGTCACCATCAACGGGATCGTCACGAACGGCCCGACGCCGCACATCTGGCTCATGTTGATCGCGGTGGCCTGGAACAGCCCGATCCGGCGGACGAAGCCCACCCGTTCCCCGAGGAGGTCCGGCATACGCGATGTCCCTTCCCCTGCCGGCGCGCACACCGGTCCACGGCCCGTTCCGCCGGCCAAGGTTGACACGCCGGGCGCCCCCGCGCACCGGTACGGACCGAACTCGCCCCCACCGGCCCGCGCAGGCACGTACGCCTACACCTCCCCGTACGCCTCCCCGCCGAGCTCCAGCCGCGCCGTCCCGGCCGTGGCGTCCGCCAGCCAGGACCGGAACCCCTCCAGCTCCGCCTCCGGCAGCCCCACCTCGATGCTGACCTCGGCCCCGTAGGTCACCTCGCGCACCGCCCGCCCGGTCGTCCGCAGATCGTTCTCCAGCCGGCCCGCGCGCTGGTGGTCCACGGTGACGGTGACCAGCCGGAACCGCTGCCGGGTGACCGTCCCCAGCGCGTCCAGCGCCTCGCCGACCACGCCCCCGTAGGCCCGGATCAGCCCACCGGCCCCCAGCTTGATCCCGCCGAAGTACCGCGTGACCACCGCGACCACATAACGCACCTCCCGCCGCACCAGCATCTGCAGCATCGGCACCCCGGCCGTACCGCCCGGTTCACCGTCGTCGCTGGCCTTCTGGACACCGCCGTCGGCCCCGAGGACGTAGGCGAAGCAGTGGTGGCGGGCGGTCGGGTGCTCCTTGCGGATACGCGCGATGAAGTCCTGGGCTTCCTCCTCCGTCGCGACCGGCGCCAGCGCACAGATGAAGCGGGACTTGTTGATCTCGATCTCGTGGACACCCTCGCGGGCCGGCGTCCGGTACTGCTCCTGCATCCGACCACCCTATGCGGCGACCGGCCGGGACGGTCCCGGCCCCCGGCCGTCCGTACCGCGCCGGGCACTGCGCCGTACGGCGCAGTCCGCACCTCCGGGCGGCGTACCCGGGCCCGTCGCACGGTGCGTCGGGGAGACGTCCGCGGCCCCCGTGGGCACTGTGGCCCCAAGCGGGCCCCCGCACCTCAAGGAGGCCGACGGCCCGCGGAAACGGAACGGCGGCACGGCGGAGGACGCGATGGACGACAGCACGCAGGCGGCGATGACGGCCGGCGTCCCGGTGACCGGCGAGAAGATGCCCGAACCGCCGCCCGAGGTCGTCGAGGCGGCCCGCGAGGCTCCTGACCACTGGCTGGCGATGGTGGACCTGACCTGGGCGGACGACGGCGCCCCGCCGCTGTGGGCGGTGATCGGCCAGTGGCGGTCCGACCCGCACGGCGACATCGTGGAGTGGCGGGACAACCCGGAGTACCGCCCGTCCCCGCAGACGCTGGACTGGCCGGACCCCACCGACCCGGTGGACTGCGCCGTGCAGTTGGCCGCCACCGGCTACGGCCCGGACCGCGCGGTCTGCGAGGAGCTGGCGCGGGCGGAGCTGTCCTTCCTGGTCACCGCCACCGGCGCCCCGCTGGCCACCGCCTCCCCCGAGGGCGCCCGGGTGGTCCCCGTCTACACCTCCGAGGCCCACCTGGAGTCGGTGGGCCGGCTGCTCTACGACCGGCGCCCGGCCGCCGACCTGCTCGACGAACTGCCGCCCGGCCACGCCCTGTACCTCAATCCGTCCGGGCCGGTGAGCATGATCGTGGAGCCCGAGCAGCTGCGCGCGGCGCTGGCCGTCGCCGGCGCCGCGCGGCGCGCCCGGAAGCCGGCCGGCGCCACGGCGCTGCGCCGCGGTACCGGCACCGGGGCACCGGAGCCGGTGAGCGGCGGCCCGGCGATCGGCAAACCGGCCCGCTCCGCGCGCACCCGCGTCGTCGGCGCCGGCCTCTCCGGCGGTCCCGGCTGACCGCCGCCACTTAAGCCCGCCCCGCCCGTCTTCCCCTTCGGGCGGGGCGTCTTGCTGTCCGCCCCCGGGCGCTCCGTTGCCGCCTTCGGGCCCGGGGCGGGGCCGGACTGCCCTACGGTAGGGCGGCATGAAGGTCTTGGTGATCGGCGGCAGCGGGTTCCTGGGGACCGAACTCGTGCGCCGGGCAACGGCATCGGGCTGGCAGACGGCCGCGACGTACTGCTCGCGCCCCGGCGACGCCCCCAGGGCGTCCTGGCACCGGCTCGACCTCCGCGCCCCCGGGCGGATCGACGAGGTACTGGCCGCGGTCGCCCCCCGTGTCGTCGTCAACGCCACGAGCGGGAAGAGCGACTGGGCGGTCACCGCCGACGGCTCGGTCCGTCTGGCGCTGGCCGCGGCGCACCGCGGCTGCCGCCTGGTCCACGTCTCCAGCGACGCCGTCTTCGCCGGCTCCGAGGTCCCCTACGACGAGGGCTGCCTGCCCGATCCGGTCACCCCGTACGGCGCGGCAAAGGCCGCCGCGGAGACGGCCGTTCGGCTGCTGGTGCCGGGTGCGGTGGTCGCCCGCACCTCGCTGATCATCGGGGACGGCGGATCCGTGCACGAGCGCCTGGTCCACACCGTGGCCGCCGATCCCCGCCAGGGCGTCCTGTTCACCGACGAGATCCGCTGTCCGGTGCATGTCGAGGACCTGGCCTCCGCGCTGTGGGAACTGGCCGGGTCCGACGAGGCGGGAGTCTGCCACCTCGCCGGCGCGGACGCCCTCAGCCGTCACGCACTCGGCGTTCTCATCGCCCGGCGCGACGGACTCGACCCGACCCGGCTGCCCGCCGGACGCCGGGCCGAGAGCCGCCTGCCCGGAGCCCTCGACGTCCGCCTCGACAGCACCGCCACCCTGCGGCGCCTGCGCACCCGGCTCCGCGGGGCCCGCGCGTTCCTCCGCGCGGGGAATCAAGGGGAGCCGTTCCCCCGTTGTGCCGGCGGAACCACCGACACGTGAGCGGAACGCCCACGCCGATGACAGGAGCCCGCATGCACGACGACCAGGCGACCATCCGCCAGATCCTCACCGAGCTCGGGGACACCTGGGCGATCGTGGGGCTGTCCGCGAACCAGGAGCGCGCCGCCTACCACGTCGCGGAAGTGCTCCAGGGCTACGGCAAGCGCATCGTCCCCGTGCACCCCAAGGCCGAGACCGTGCACGGCGAGAAGGGGTACGCCTCGCTCGACGCGGTCCCCTTCCCCGTCGACGTCGTCGACGTGTTCGTCCGCAGCGACCTGGCCGGAGACGTCGCCGACCGGGCCGTGGCCATCGGCGCCAAGGCCGTCTGGTTCCAGCTGGGCGTCACCGACGACGACGCCTGGCACCGCACCCGCGCGGCCGGGCTCGCCATGGTGATGGACCGCTGCCCGGCGATCGAGATTCCCCGTCTGGGGTGAACGCGGGGTGCGGTGGGGCCTGTCCGGCGGGGCCGGGCGGGTCCTGGGGGGGCGCCTTCGAACCGACGCCTGCCGTACGGCGCCTGGCACGGCCACCGGCGGAACACCGCCGGTTTGAAGACACGCCTCAGCCGACGCCCAGCCCCTCCAGGACCGTGGCGCCCGGTAGTTCGGCCAGTGCCTTGCCGGGCAGGATGAGCTTGCCGCGGCGGCGGCCGCTGCCGATCAGGGCGTAGGGGGTGTCGGCGACCGCGGCGTCCACCAGCAGCGGCCAGGCCGCGGGCAGGCCGATCGGGGTGATGCCGCCGTACTCCATGCCGCTCTCGCCGACCGCGGTGTCCATGGGGGCGAACGACGCCTTGCGGGCGCCGAGATGGCGGCGGACCACGCCGTTGACGTCGACGCGGGTGGTGGACAGGACGACGCAGGCGGCCAGCGTGACCTCGCCGGCGCGCTTGCCGGCCACCACGACGCAGTTCGCGGACTGCTCCAGCAGCCAGTCGCCGTAGTGGGCGACGAGGGATTCGGTGTCCGCGATGGCCGGGTCGGTGTCGACGAAGCGGACCTCCTCCACGGGGACGGAGCCGCGCCAGTCGCGCAGGGCGGCGGCCACGGGGTCGGTCAGCAGGTCCAGGCACGCAGTGGCGGGCCGGACGTCGTCGAAGGCGTCCATCGGCACGGGCATACCGCCAAGTTAGCAGTGGCGACGGGGTCAGCGGGCCGCCGGAATGATCACCGCCATGGTCATCTCCACCGGTTCCGCGCCGTCGTTGCGGTAGCCGTGCGGAACCTTGGCCTCGAAGGTGGCCGAGGCCCCGGCGACCACCTCGTGCGGGGTGCCGTCGACGAGCAGCGTGAGGGTGCCGGAGCGGACGTGGAGCAGCTCGACGGTGCCCGGCAGATGCTGGTCGGAGGTGCTCTCGTCGCCGGGCATCAGCCGCCAGTCCCACATCTCGAACGGGCCCGGTGCCTGACCGCCGACCAGGAGCATGGTGTGGCTGCCGGCCTCGGTCGACCACATCCGGACCGCCTCGCCCGGTGCCACGATCCGCACCTGGGGGCCCTGTTCGTAGTCGAGGAGCGTGGTGATGCTGACCCCGAGCGCGTCGGCGATCTTGACGGTGGTGCCCACGCTCGGGTTCGTGCGGGCCTGCTCGATCTGGATGATCATGCCGCGGCTGACGCCGGCGCGGGCCGCCAGCGCATCGAGGGTGTAGCCGCGTTCGGCGCGCCAGTGCTTGAGGTTGCGGGCGAGCGCCTGGGTGAGCTGGTCGAGATCCGTCACGGTCCGTCCAAGTCAGGAGGGGATAGGTCAATATTTTTGCTATCGCAGTTCAGCATGTTGGACTACGGTGTGGTGTACTTCAGCGTTCTTTCCACTGTACTGCGAGGATTCACCATGACCGCGGCCTTCGCCCTGGCCACCAGCCTCCTGTGGGGGCTCGCCGACTTCGGCGGCGGACTGCTCACCCGGCGCCTGCACGCCCTGACCGTGGTGGTGGTCTCGCAGACCCTGGCGGCCGTCGCACTGGGCGCCGTCGTGCTGGCCACCGGCGGCTGGCGGGAGGCCGGGCCTCAGCTGTGGTTCGCGGTCGCGGCCGGCGTCGTCGGCCCCGCCGCAATGCTCTGCTTCTACCGGGCGCTGGCCCTCGGCCCGATGGGCGTGGTCTCCCCGCTCGGTTCGCTCGGCACCGTCCTCGTCCCGCTCGGCGTCGGCTTCGTCGCGGGCGAACGGCCGGGTCTCCTCCAGGCCGTCGGCATGGTCGTCGCGGTGATCGGCGTCCTGCTGGCGGGTGGGCCCCGGTTCGGCGGGGCGTCCGTGGAGAGCCGGACGATCGTGCTCACCATCGTCTCGGCACTGGGCTTCGGTGCGGTGATGGCGCTGATCGCGGCCGCGTCCACCACCGTGACCGGGCTCTTCCTGGCCCTGTTCGTCCAGCGGGTGTGCAACGTGGCGGTCGGCGGTGCCGCGCTGTACGCGACGGTGCGGCGCGGCACCCCGGCGCTGCCCGAGGGCGGGATGCCCGTCCTCCGCGCGGCGCTCCCCGCGCTCGCCTTCGTCGGCATCGCCGATGTCGCCGCCAACGGCACCTACTCCGTCGCCGCCCACAACGGACCGGTCACCTTGGCGGCGGTGCTGGCCTCCTTGTACCCGGTCGTCACGACGCTGGCCGCGCTCGGCGTCCTCAAGGAGCGGATGCGCGCCGTGCAGACCGCCGGGGCCTGCTGCGCCCTGCTCGGCTCGGTCCTGCTGGCGGCCCACGGCTGACGGGGGTACGGGGCGGCCTACCCTTCCGCCTTCTCCCACTCCCCCAGGGCCAGCAGCTGCTCCGGGGTGACGCCCTCCGGGATCGGTACCGGCGCCGGCGTCCGCAGCGGCGGCTGCCAGCCCTCGCCGGGCTCCCAGCGGCGGACGATCCTGGCGGGCGCCCCCGCCACCACCGCATGGTCCGGGACCTCCCCGCGGACCACCGACCCGGCCGCCACCACCACGTTCCGCCCCAGCCGCGCCCCGGGCAGGATGACCGCCCCGGTGCCGATCCAGCCGCCCGGCCCGATGACGACCGGGGCCGTTCGCGGCCACTGCTTCCCGACCGGCGTCTCGGGATCGTCGTAACTGTGGTTGGTGGTGGTGACGTAGACCCCGGGGCCGAAGAAGCAGTCGTCGCCTATGGTCAGCCGGACGTCCGCGATCACATGGGTGCCGCGGCCCAGCACCACGCCGTCGCCCAGCGTCAGGATCGGTTCCGGGCCCAGGTCCAGATCCGGCATCATGCCCGCGGTGAGGGTGACGTCCTGGCCGATGATGCAGTGCTCCCCCAACTCGATCCAGGGGTCGCCGAAGACCGTGCCCTGCGGGAACGCCAGCCGGGTACCGGTGCCGATCCGGCGGAAGCGGTACGGACCCGGGCACTCGGCCGTCACCGCCGCGGCCCGACGCACCCACCGCGCCCCGCGGTGGACGGCGCGCGACACCGCCCGGCGCCGCCAGGCCGTCAGGGACGAGAACACGTTCTGGTTTATCGGCACCCGCACACGGTACTCAGCACGTCGGGCCGCCGAACGCGCACCGGGCTGTGATCTTCGCCCCACCCGGGGGCGTACCCCGCACCCACCTCCGTGATCGTCGGCGACGTCACGCCGGCCGCCGGTGC
Source organism: Streptomyces sp. NPDC093097 (assembly GCF_044754325.1). Lineage (NCBI taxonomy): Bacteria > Bacillati > Actinomycetota > Actinomycetes > Kitasatosporales > Streptomycetaceae > Streptomyces > Streptomyces sp. NPDC093097. The sequence goes on along the minus strand of NZ_JBIVOW010000001.1, from coordinate 673,428 downwards.
GGGCGTCTGGTAGTACGCCGTGCTGCGCGGTTGCACCGTCGAGGACGACGTGCTGGTGGGCATGGGCGCCACAGTGCTCAACGGCGCGCAGATCGGCGCGGGTTCGCTGCTCGCGGCCCAGGCGCTGGTCCCGCAGGGCCTGCGGATGCCGCCGGGCTCGCTGGTCGCCGGCGTTCCGGCCGAGGTCAAGCGTGAACCGACCGCGGAGGAGCGGAAGTCCCTCACGCTCGACGCCGCGGTGTATCTGGAGCCGACGGCCCGGACCGTACGGCGGTCCCGGTCACTGCGGAGACCGGGCGGACCGACCGCACCGAGGACTGGCGGTCCCTTCTCACCGGCGGTGCGGCCTGGTCAGGGCCGCACCGGCGGGTGGCTTTCCCCCTGTGTCGGTACGGGGATCAGCCCCGCCGGGTGTGCTGCGCGACGCTCAGCGCGGACGAGAGCAGCTCCGCGTCGAAGAGTGAGGCGTCCGCGAGCTGGTTCGCCTTCCCATAGGCGTTCAGCATGAGCTTGGCGGTGCGCAGCGCCGTGGGCGAGCGGCGGACCAGCGGCTTGATCCAACGCGCGAGGGCCGCGTCCAGCTCCGCCTCCGGGACGACGGTGTGCAGGAGCGAGAGCTCCTTGGCCGTCGCGGCGTCGAAGTTGCGTGCGGTCAGGATCAGTTCGCGGACCTTGGCGGCGCCCACCTCGTGCAGCAGACGGGGCATGATGCCGCCCCAGGCGGGCGGTACCCCGAGGCCGAGCTCCGGCAGCCGGAAGCGCGTGGTGTCGGCCCCCGCCCGCAGGTCGCAGAAGAGCGCCAGGCCCACTCCGGCCCCGACCACCCCGCCGTGCAGCCGGGCGACGGTCACCACGTCCGTGGTCGCCAGGGCGTCGCACACCCGGCGGGCCTTGTTGCCGAGGGCTCTGAGCGCCAGTCCGCCGGCGTCCTGTGCGAGCAGCTCCGGGAACTCGCTGCGGTCGCCGCCCAGGCAGAAGTCGTCGCCCTCACCGGAGAGGACCAGCACCCGTATGTCGGTGTCGTCGTCCAACGCGCCGAACACGGCGAGGAGTTCGTCCAGCATCAGCCCGGAGACGGCGTTGCCGGTATCGGGGGTGTTGAGCCGGACCCGCAGCACGGGTCCCTCGTGCGTGACGAGCAGAGTCTTGAAGTCGTGCGTCATGCCGTTCCTTGTTCGTTGAGCCACACTGCCTGTGAAGGGGATGCCCTCGTCAGGCACGGACGACCGGGAGTTCGCCGAGCCGGCGGAAGGCCACTCGCGGCTGCCAGGTGGGCGTGCCGGCCACGTGGAGTTCCTCGGTGGGCAGGCGCCGCAGCAGCGAGGTGAACACGCACTCGGCCTCCATACGGGCCAGCGCGTTGCCGAGGCAGTAGTGGATGCCGCCGCCGAAGCTGAGGTGGGCGGTCTTGCGTCGGATGTCGAAGACCTCGGGGGCGACGTACTGCTCCGGGTCGTGATGCGCGGCTCCGACCATCAGCTGCACCATCTCGCCCTTGGGGACGGGCACTCCGGCCAGCTCGGTGTCCTCGGGGGCGATGCGGCTGATCATGTGGATCGGGGCGTCGTAGCGCAGTGTCTCGTCGATCGCGCCCGGCATGAGCTCGGGGTTGGCGCGCAGCCACGCCAACTGCTCGGGATGCGAGAGGAGGAGCCACCCCATGGTCGTCAGCAGGTGCGAGGTGGTCTCCAGGGCCGCCAGGACCATGAAGAGGGCGAGGGCGAAGACGGCCTCGTCGGCGGCCTCCTGATCGGCCTCGAATTCATCCCACATGCGAAGCCAGGAGGAGACGGGGTCGTCGCCCGGCGATTTTCGGCGCTCGCGGATCAGGTCGGTGAAGTATTCGCGCAAACGCGCAGTGGCGGCGTCGGATATCGCAAGCTGACTGGGCGAGGGAAAGAGTTCTTGGGTGTGCACCTGGTCATGGGTGAGCGAACGGAGCAACGGGTAGTCCGCGGACGGCAATCCGAGCCATTCACCGATGGTCATCACCGGCAGTTCGTCACCGACCAATGCACAGAAGTCGGCGGGACCGTCCCGGAGTTCATCGATGAAGCGGTCCATGAGCCGCTCGGTGTTCTTTTCGACCGAATGCCGCATTTCCTCCAGCGAGTTCCGGTCGAAGACATTTCCCAACGGCCGCCGCACCTGGGTGTGATGCGGCGGGTTGAGCATCGGCATCGTGGCGCCCATCTGCCGTGAGGCGGGCGCGTGCCAGCGTGCCGCGTCGGTCTGGGACTCCCGCCAGGCCCGGTCGGGAACGCGCCAGTCCCGACTGCGCAACACCTGGTGGCAGAGTCGGTAAGAGGTCGCCAAGTGCCCGCCCCACGGTGCCGGAACCATTTCCCCCATGGCCCGGAGTTTCGTGTAGAACGGCAATGGATTTGTCTGTCCTCGTGCCGATCGCAGTCGAGAAAAAAGCGTGACCACACTGCGTCGGTCTACAGATACGGCAGCCAGGGCGGGCTCCACGGGCGACTCCCTTTCCAGGAGGATCACACAGTAATCGCCAGCGCTGCATACCCCTCCGAGGGAACGTTCATGCGGCCAAAGAAAATCTGTGCTGTCGCAAAGCTCACACCTTCCACCAGTTCAGGAATCCGCTCCACCAACCGCTCCTCTTACGCCTGCTCGGGTCCTGGCCGGGCCCACCGGATTCGGCACCGTCCTGCGCCGCGTACGCGGCCGACGGGCGCCGGTCCGACCGCACTGGGGTGAACCGCGCCGGCAGCGCGTTGAGCGCCCGGTGGAACGGGCCGGGACGCCAGGTCAACGAGTCGAGCGGAACGCCCAGTTCGATGTCGGGCAGGGTGTTGAGCAGCTTCTCGATCGCCCGGACGGAGATCAGCAGCGCCGGGTCCTTGGCCGGGCAGGCGTGCGGGCCGGCGCCCCACGCCAGGTGCGCCCGCTTGCTGATGGTCTGCCGGGTGGCGGACAGGCTCGGATCGGCGTTGGCCGCCGCGAAGCTGATCAGGACCGGCGAGCCCGCGGGCAGTTTGTGCCCGGAGACCTCCACGTCCCGGACCGGGTAGTGGGTGGCGTAGTTGGAGATCGGCGGGCTGTTCCAGAGCACCTCGTTGATGGCGTCCTCCACCAGGACACCCGCACCGTGCTGGCCGTCGGCGAACTGCTCCTCCGACAGCAGCAGTCGCAGCGAACTGCCGATGATGTTCTGCACCGGCTCGGTACCGGCCCCGATGAGCAGTGCCAGCTGGTGCACCATCTCCTCGTCCGACAGCTGGGCGGGGTGCTGCATCATCCAGGACGTCATGTCGTCCTCCGGCAGCGCCCGCTTCAGCGCGACCAGTTCGAAGAGCGCCCCGGCCATCTCCTCGTTGGCCCGCTCCACGTCGATGCCGTCGAACAGGCTGGAGATCGCGACGATCAGCCGGTCACCGAGCTCCGCGGGGCAGCCGAACAGGTCGTTGAAGACCAGCAGCGGCACCACCTGCGCGAAGTCGCTGATCAGATCGGCCTTGCCGCGGATGCTGAACTGGTCGACGAGGTACGCCGCGACCCGGTCCACATGCCGGCTGACCCGGTGCATGTCGACCTTGGCGAGGCTGTCGGTGACCACCTGACGCAGCCGCAGATGCGTGGCCCCGTCCGAGAACATGGCGTTCGGCCGGTACATCAGCATGGGCAGCACGGGGCTGTCCATGGGCACCCGGCCCTCGTTGAGCGCGCGCCAGCGGCGCGGGTCACGGGCGAACATGTCCGGGTTCTGAAGGATCTGGAGTGCCGCCCCGTAGTCGGTGACGAGATCCGCCTCCACGCCGGGGGCCAGTTCGACCGGTGCGGTCGGGCCGTACTGCCGCATCCGGTCGTAGACCGTGTGCGGAGCGGCGGCGAATTCCGCCCCGTGCAAGGACGTCCGTATGCCATCGGCATGTGCCGGACAACCTGGCGGCGGAGTCTGGAATTCCGAATTTGACTGCATGGATCAACTCCTAGTTGAGACGGGACTGGAGATAACGGACCAGCGTGATCAGGCAATCGGCCGACGACTTCTGGTCACGCGCATCGCAATTGACGACCGGCGTCTCCGGGAGCAGGTCGAGCGCCTCCCGGATCTCCTCGGCCGAATGCGACGGAGTCCCGTCGAAGCGGTTCACGGCGATGGCGTACGGGATGCCGTACTGCTCCACCAGGTCCATGACAGGGAAGGACTCCTCAAGGCGCTCCGGGTCGACGAGGATCAAGGCCCCGAGCGCCCCGCGCGTCATGTCCTCCCACACCTGAACGAAACGCTGCTGCCCGGGAGTTCCGAACAGGTACAGGACCAGCCGCTCGCTCAGCGTCAAGCGGCCGAAGTCCATCGCGACCGTCGTGGTGGTCTTCCCCGGCACCGCACGGAGATCGTCAATTCCCGCGCTGGCCTGCGTCATGACCTCTTCGGTACGCAGCGGAGGAATCTCCGACATGGTTCCGATGAACGTCGTCTTACCCACTGCGAAGTGCCCGACGACCAGGATCTTCGCCGCCGTCTGCACGGAGTTCCGTAGGTACACGCCATCATCCGAAGCGAGCCTGGAGCCCATTCAGCACCTCCTCAAGGATTTGCCGTTCGACAAGCTGAGCGCTGGGGATGGGCGCGCGCGCATAGAGATGGCCCTCCTCCGTGAGATCGGACACGAGAATTTTGACGACGCCCACCGGCAGACCGGTGTGCCCGGCTATCTCGGCGATCGACAGGAAACCCCCGGCACACAGCTCCAACAGGCGCTGCTTCTCCGGGTCGAGCGGCGTGGTCCGGGGTGGTTCCTGAGCGACGGTGACCAACGTCAGCAGCGACAAGGCGCTGTCGTTGACGAGGTCCCGGCCGTTGGTGATGACGTACGGCCGTACTAATTCCGCTGCCTCGTGTACCAGTTCCGGCTCGTCGTCGTTAGTCATGGCTGAATATCGGCCCTCTCACGCGGAGGGCTGGTCAGCGCCTTGCCCAGCTGACCAACCAGCTGCTGCATCCGGAACGTGATCTCTGCCATGTCGACCTCGGGCGACGCCGAGACCGCGAGATAGGCACCCTCACCGGCCGAGATGAGGAAGACCCAGCCGTGGTCGAATTCCACCAGCGTCTGCCGCCACTGCGGACGGGCGGCGCCGGCACCGGGGTTGTTGCAGAAATCGGAGACCGTGCGGCTCAGCGACTGCATACCGCTCATCGCGGCGGCCACGGTGTCGGCGTGGTCCCGGCCGACCTCCTTGGAACGAGCCATAAGGAGACCGTCTGCGGAAACGAGGATGGCGTGCTGCGCTTCAGGCAATTCCAGAGCACTGTCAAGCATCCACGACAGATCGTAGTTCACGGAACCTCATGCCCTTCACTGCTTGCTTGGGTGGAACGACGGCCCGATTGCGTACCGCGCTGGAATGCGCCCATCACGGACGCGGTCCGGGCGCTGTCGCGAGCCGGAGTGGGGGTGCTCTCGGGCGCCGACGGCACGATCGATATCGCACCGCGGCGGCGACGCTTGGGCAGACCGCCGGCGGTCGTCTCGTTCGCCGTCGGGGCACCGGTGCCCTCGTCGCCGTAGCCCGGGGCGGCCGGGGCGCGATGCCGTCCCGGCATTGCGGCACCCTGCTGACCAGGAGGATTCTCGGGCGGCAACGGAGTGGACGCGGCCACGGCAGGACCCTCCTCAGGTTCGTGCAGGGACGTGAGCAACTCATCGGGGAGCAGGACGACCGCGCGCACACCGCCGTACGGCGAGGTGGAGTCGACCGACACCGTGAAGCCGTAGCGGGCGGCGAGCACACCGATGACGGTGAATCCGAACTGCGGCGGGTTGCCGAGGCTGGAGACGCTGGCTGAATGGCCGCTGGAAAGCAGCTGACCGGCGCGGGCCTTCTCCTCCTCGTTCATGCCGACACCGGCGTCGTCGACGATGATGCATACGCCCTTGGGTACCGGGCGGATGTTGATCTCGATCATCGTTTCCGGCGCGGAGTAACTGGTGGCGTTGTCCAGCAGTTCGGCCAGGACCAGGGCCACCGGTTCCACGGCCCGGCTCACGATGGCGAAATTACTCTGCGACCGGATCTCGACCCGAGTGAAATGGCGGATACGGCCCTTGGCGCTGCGGACCACATCGTAGAGCGAGGCGTCGTGCCGACGACGACCGAGCCATCCGTCGCAGAGAACCGCGATGGACTGAGCCCTTCGCGCGAACTGCGAGTTCATATGGTCGATGTCGAGCAGATCCTGAAGGATTTGGTGCTCGCCATACGTCTCCTGGATTTTGGAGATCGTCAGCTGCTGCTCGCTCGCCAGGCCCTGGAGGGTCCGCATGGCGGTCTTCAGAGTATTCTTGGTGGATTCCTCGGCGCGTTCCTTGGCCTCCTCCACGGCCTCCGAGTAGTGCTCTTCGAGCTGAACGTAGTGCTGCTTCAGCTCAAGCTTTTCTTGTTTCAGCTCCGAAATCTTTTTCCGACCACGAATAATCGCGGTTGCGGCGACAGGTGTACCAGCGACCAATGCCCACAGTGCTGGATCCTGGAAGTATTGCGTCATAAGTCTCTCTTCGGACGACGAAGCCACCAGGTGCCGAATGCCCGGCTGCCGTGTGGACGCTCACGCGCGGCCCCAGACAACAGACGAACAGCCGCGCACGGTCGCTTGTGAGAAAGCCTCTGAAGGCCCGGATAATGGCATAGCTCTCCCCGGGGTGGCGATTTTCTCAGGCCAATGCGCGGAATTCTCTTTTGCCATAGCAGGTGACTACCCGGTTGGCAAGTGCGATGATCTTAGCATCACGCCATCGGCCGAAGTCCAACAGTGATCTGTAACGTTCTGACATCTGACGGAGATTCAACAGGGGTTCGCATTGGGGTCATTGGTTCGCGACGCCCACACGGTACGCAACCGGTCGAACCACTTCCTGACGGTCCGTTAGCATCCCGAGCCGCACCGTGACGAGCCCCATACGCCGGCCGGTTCGCAGCCCGGATCAGCGGTGCGGGACGTCATGGGCGAAAGCGATCCGGTGACGGGGAATCCCACGGCGGCGACGGGGGATCCCGGAGCGTCCGGAGGACGGCCGGCCACCACACCGTCGAACGCCACCCCACCACCCGCCGGTTCGGCGACCGGACGGGCCGTCAGACCGACGGCGCCGCCACCGGCCCCTGCATCTGCTCGCTGATCCAGTTCAGGGAGTCGGCCATGCGCTGGATATAGGTGTGTCCGCTGTGCACGCCGTCGGGTATCTCGAAGAGCCTGGAGTGGATCGGGCCGCGGGCCCCGTCGGTATAGCCGCTGAAGAAGCGCTTCACATCGGGCACCGCGTCCTCCTTGCTGCCGAGTTCGAAGGAGAGGTAGACCTGCGGCCCGCCGCGCGCGGCCAGTTGCCGCGCCAGATGCCGGGGGTCGTTGGCCAGCTTCTCCGCCGGGTGCCCGTTCCACAGCGGCGAATCCGGCGCGGTGTCGGGACCGTTGACGATCGCCGCCTTGAACCGCTCCGGCTCCTTGAGCACCGCCTTCAACGCCGCGAACCCACCCGAGGAGGACCCCATGAAGGCCCAACCGTCCCGCGAGGCGAAGGTGCGGAAGTTGGCCCGGGCGAACTCCGGCACGTCCCGGGTCAGCCAACTCCCCATCTTCGGCTGCCCCGGTATGTCGCTGCCGTCGTAGTACGTCTTGCGCGGATTGAGCACCGGCATCACCAGGATGAACGGCAGCGTCTTGCCCTGGCTCGCCCACTGCGCGACCCGCTCCTCCAGTGCGAACGGCGCGTCCGCCCAGTAATTGGAGGGGTACCCCCAGGCGCCGGGCAGCGCGATCAGCACCGGGAAGCCGCTCCGGGCGTACTTGGCCTGGTTGTACTGCGGCGGCACCCAGGCCCAGACGTCTCCGGTGTAGCCGGAGACCCGGCCGTGCCACCGGGTGTGCACCACGCGGGTGCCGTCGGTCCCGGTCGCGCGGTAGGTGGTGAACACCGAGCGGGGCCCCTGCGGCAGCACCGTCCGCGGCTTGCCGTCGACGGCGCCCGCGGCACGGGCCCGCAGCTTCGGCACGTTCGACGCGTCGACGACGTCCTGGCCCGGCCCGCCGCATCCGGCCAGCAACCCCAGGGCCACCACACTCACCGCAGCTCTGACGCGCAGGGACTTCATCGGGACGTTCTCCTCAGGCACTTGGGGCCGGCCGGGCAGCACGGTGCACCGCGCAACCGGTCGAAAGGCATCACTCTAAGATCGCCCCGTCAACGGCCCGACGCCGCCCCCGTCCACCGTGACCTGGGGTTTACCGTTCCGTGTCACCAGCAAGACGAACGCCCACGTCAAACGCGCCGGACCCGATTCCCCCCAACGATGAAGCCATCCACTGTGTACCCGCCGGTCGGTTCCGACATCGTGGATCGCTCTTGTGGAAGTACGCGGCGCAGTGCCGCGGTGGGGGATGCCCGATGACCGCGTGGGCCGATCACGGGCCGCTGCCCGGCGTAGTGGGGCGGGCGAGGGAACACGAGCAGCCGGCCGGACTGCTGGACGGGCCCGCGCCGATCACCCTCACCGGACCGGCCGGAGTGGGCAAGAGCCTGCCGGCCCGGGCCGTCCTCGAAGAACGCACCGCGGACCGCCCGGACGCCGTCGCCCGGGTCGCCATCGGGCTGGCCGCCAAGCAGTTGATCGGCGATCCGCTGTTCGTCACAGGCGCCCGCACCCTGCTGGCCGGGCGGCGCCACGGCCTCCGCACCGGCAGCCCGCACCGCGCGCCCACCCCCGGTGCACCACGCTGGTGGCGACGCGACACCGCCGGCCCCGCCGCCGGCCGTTCTTCTCCCGCCTCCGCGCGGGTTCATGAGGGACGCCGTCGCCGTTCCCGACCACGGACGCACACGGAACAGCAGCCGGCCCGCGCCCCGGCACCGTGCGTGACGCGGCAACTCCGGTCCGGATGCGGGGACACCGGGCCCGTCGCATGCTGGAGGCATGCAGCACGCCCCCGTCATCGTGCATCCGCCGTCCACCGGCGGCCGCCGCGTCACGCTGCACGGAACGGATCTCGGCCGCGCGCTGCGCCCCGGCGACGTGGCCGCCCTGCTGCGCCGGGCCGGCTTCCCCACGCCGTTCGCCTGGGACGACGCCGACGTCATCAAGTGGCGCAGCGGAGGCCCGGATACGTGGCGGATGCCCTGACGCCAGGGATGCGCAGCCCTTTGAGGACCTGCCACCGAACGGAACGTCTGCCGGAGGAGGTTGCCGAAGACGGCGGAGGAAGACGGCTGCCGCATACGGCTGATACACGAGATGGTCCGGGCATCCTCTGCTGAGGACGCCCGGACCATCTCGTTCGTCGTCGGTCGTGGGCCGCGGAACGCGCCCGTCGCCGCCGTGGACTCAGTCCGTCGTGGACGCGGCCATCGGGGCCTGCGCGGCCTTGCGCGCCGCCGCGGCCTTCTTCGCCCGGTGCCTCATCAGCAGGAACGACCCGATGCCGAACAGCGCCGCGGCGACCAGGCCCCAGAGCGAGAAGCGCTTGAGCCAGGGCTCGGCGACGATGCCGACCGTGTAGATCAACGCGGTGGTACCGCCGGCCCAGATGATGCCGCCGAGGACGTTGGCGATCAGGAACTTCCAGTACGGCATCTTCAGCACGCCGGCCAGCGGCCCCGCGAAGATGCGCAGCAGCGCGATGAAGCGACCGAAGAAGACGGCCCACATGCCCCACTTGTCGAACTTCGCCTCGGCCATGGCGACATGGTCCGGCCCGAAGTGCTTGGGGAACTTCCGGCCGGCCCAGGCCAGCAGCGGCTTACCGCCCTTGCGCCCGATCATGTAACCGATGGAGTCGCCCACGATCGCGCCCGCCGAGGCGCACGCGCCCAGCACGAAGGGGTTGATGTGGTCCTGGGTCGCGGCCAGGATCGATGCGCTGACGAGGACGATCTCGCCCGGAAGCGGAATGCCCACGCTCTCCAGGCCGATGACCAACCCCACGAGGAGGTAGACGCTCACGGCGGGTACCGTCGCCAGCCACTCCTGGATGTGCAAGGCCGCTTCCTCCGCTGATGTAGGGCCCCCGTGGGCCGCTGCCCGGCGCCGTCTGCGCCGGTCGGTCGTTCCCCTGACGCGCCCGATGAGCGCGTCCGGGAAGCGTACTCGATCGCGTCAGCCGGACGACGATTCCGCTCGCGTGCGGGTACATCCCAGGATGCAGGACATGGGCGGAAATGCGGAGGGCGGTGGGAACGGAACCTTCCGCTCCCACCGCCCTCCCGCCCGTCACCGGGAGCGGGTCACTTGGCGCGACCGCTTGCTCACCCGTGTCACTGGTTGGGGCGCAGTGTCCACACGATCGTCATCTCGCCCGTGACCGCACCGTCCTTGTCGCGGGTGATCTCCACCTTCACCGGGAACTCCGGGCGCTCCCCGGCGTCCAGCTCGGCGATCACCTCGGACACGGGGCGGCCCAGCTCGGCGGTGGCGGTGACCGCCCCCATGGCGAGCTTCTTGTAACCGATCTCGGCACCCACGGCCAACGGCACCGCGCGGCCGAGCTGATCACCGAACGCCGACATCACGATCGCGCCGCTCGCCGACTCGGCGAGCGTGAACATCGCGCCGGCGTGCGGGCCGCCGACGTGGTTGTGGAAGTCGGGCTGGTCGGGCATGCGGACCACGGCGCGCTCGGCGGTGGTCTCGGTGAACTCGAGGTTCAGGGTGCGGACCATCGGCACGGATGCCGCCATCATGTCGCCGATCGACGGCAGGGACTCTGAGGACATGACGACATGTTACCTAGCAGTAGCTTAGCTGGGAAGGGCTGCCCACCTCTCCCCGACGACCTCTCCGCGACCCGCCCCCACCGGCCGACGCCCCTGCCGGAATCCGGCCGGCACCCGCTGCCGAAAACCAGGTGTCCGCCCTCTCCCGCGCCCCATATCGTCGTCTCCCATGACGCGACGGGGGCGAGCCCAGCAGACATGCCGACCGCACCGGACGGCACACCGAACCCCTCCCGCACCGGCCGACTCCGTCGCCTGCCCACGACCGCGCCCACCACTGAGGACAGGCTCGTCCCCGTCGACGCCGGGCCGAAGGCCCCGTCCCTGATGCCGGGCCGACCCGCCTGGGCGGGGCGCAACTTCGTCCTGCTCAGCGCCGCCACCGTGATCGCCGGCCTCGGCAGCAACGGCGCGGCGATCGCCACCTCGTTCGCGGTCCTCGACGCGGGCGGCTCCGCCGCCGACGTCGGGCTGGTCTCCGCCGCCCGCATGCTCCCGCTCGTCCTGTTCCTGCTGATCGGGGGAGCCGTCGCCGACCGCATTCCCCGGCACCGGGTGATGGTCGCGGCGAACAGCGTCAACTGCGTCTCCCAGGGGCTGTTCGCACTGGTCGTCCTGTCCGGTACGGCGAACCTGTGGGAGATGGCGCTGCTGGCGGCGATCGGCGGCACCGGGCAGGCGTTCTTCGCGCCGGCCGCCGAGGGCATGGTGCTCGCCAGCGTCTCCGGCGAGCAGGCCGGCCGCGCCTTCGCGGTGTTCCGCATCGGCGCCAACGGCGCGACCATCGGCGGTGCCGCGCTCGGCGGCGCCCTGGTGGCCACCGTCGGCCCGGGCTGGGTACTGGCGGTGGACTCCGCCGCCTTTGCCGTGGCCGGGGCGCTGCGCGCGTTCCTCGACGTCGGCGGCGTCCCGGAGCGGACCGCGAGCAGCGGGATCCTCCACGACCTGCGGGACGGCTGGCGGGAGGTCGTATCCCGGCCGTGGCTCTGGGCGATCGTGGTGCAGTTCTCCATCGTCAACGCGATGTTCGTCTCGGTGCAGTCGGTCTACGGCCCGCTGGTCGCCGACGACCACCTGGGCGGCGCCGGCCCCTGGGGCATCGCACTGGCCGCCTTCGGCGCCGGCACCGCGGCCGGCGCCCTCCTGATGACCCGCCTGAAGCCCCGCCGCATCCTGCTCGTCGGCACCCTCTGCGTCTTCCCGTTCGCCCTGCCGGCCGCCGCGCTCGCCGTCCCGGTGCCGGCCGGCTGGGTCACCGCGATCATGTTCGGGGCCGGTATCTCGGTCGAAGTCTTCGCGGTGACCTGGATGGTGGCCCTCCACCAGGAGATCCCCGAGGAGAAGTTCTCCCGCGTCTCCTCATACGACTGGCTCGGCTCGCTGGCGCTGGTCCCGGTGGCGACGTCGCTGGCCGGCCCGACCCAGGACCTGATCGGCCGCCCCGCCACCCTGTGGTCCTGCGCCGGCCTCATCGTGCTCCTGACGGCCGCCGTCCTCTGCGTCCCCGACGTCCGACGCCTCACCCGCCGCCAGCCGGCCCCCACCACCCCCGAGCCCACTCCCCCGCCCACCTCGACGCAGGCCGACACCTCCCCACACAACGCAGGGAACTAATCACTCTCCGTAATCGTCGCCGGAAAAGGAAAGGAGGCAGCGGGGCGGCAGGGCAGCGAGTCCCGAGCGGATCGGAGCGCGCTCAGCCGACGCTGAAGGTCCCCTCCGGTGGGACGGGAGACGGAAGCGCCTCGGTGTCGGGTACGGGGCGAGCGTCGGCGATCAGGCGGCGGAGCGGTGCGCCGTGTTCGACGCGGGCCGGGAAGGCGTCGGCGGCCGCGCGGCGGGCCAGGTCGGCGAGGGGCAGCTCCGCCTGCGAGGCGAGCAGTACGGCGTTACCGAAGCGGCGGCCGCGCAGGACCGACGGTTCCGCGATCAGCGCGAGATGCGCGAACACCCCCGCGAAGTTGGCGAGTTGGCGGCGCAGGAAGTCGAACGGGGCGCTGTCCGCGAGGTTCGCGGCGTAGCAGCCGTGGGGGCGCAGTGCGCGGGCGGCGGCGCGGGCGTACTCGACGGAGGTCAGCTGGGCGGGCACGCGCGAACCGCTGAAGACGTCCGCGACGATCATGTCGGCGCCGCCCTCCGGCGCCGCCTCCAGCGCCGCTCGGGCGTCCTGCGCGTGCAGCCGGATCCCGGAGTCCGCGGGCAGCGGGAGATGCTCCGTCACCAGGGCGAGCAGACCGCGGTCGGCGTCGACCACGTCCTGCCGGGAGTGCGGGCGGGTCGCGGCGAGGTAGCGGGGCAGGGTCAGCGCGCCGCCGCCCAGGTGCAGCACGTCCAGCGGCTCGCCCGCAGGCGCGGCCTCGTCCAGGACGTGCGCGAGCCGGCGGACGTACTCGAACTCCAGGTGGGTGGGTTCGTCGAGGTCGACGTACGACTGGGGTGCACCGTCCACCGTGAGCAGCCAGGCACGGGGCCGGTCGACGTCCGGGAGGAGCTTGGCCGTGCCGTGGTCGACGGCACGGGTGACGGGGACCGGTTCTTCGGGCGGGGTGGCTGCCGGTCCGGGATCGGCCTGGTGCGCTGCCGGGGTGGCGAACTCGTCAGCGGCCGGTGGTTCGTTGTGCACCCTGCCATTGTGACGGGCGGGCGGACCGGTGCGGCGGCGGGGCCGGGGAAGCACCTGCGGCACCTCACGCGTTCCAGAGGGCGCGGACCTCCTCGGCGTGGGCGGCCGCCTGGCGCCGGCCCGCGCGGGCCGCGTCCGGGCGCCTGGCCGGGTCCAGGACGTTGCGGCCGAAAGCCGCCCTGGACAGGCGGTCCGGGGTGATCACGCACACCCGGGCGCCCTGTCCGGCCAGCCGTGCCCCCTGGGTACGCGGCGCGGCGATCGGTCCGCCGCCGACGGCGACGGGGGCGATGACCACCACCCGGTCGTAGCCCGCGGCCAGGTCCGCGTTGGCGCTGGAGTGCACACCGCCGTCGACCCAGCGCGTCCCGTCGATGGTGACCGGCGGATAGACACCCGGCACCGCGCAGCTGGCACTCACCGCGTCGAGGAGCGGGACGCCGCCCGTGCCGTCGAACACGGCCCGCCGCCCCGTCGACGAGTGCACCGCCGTGACCTTCAGCCGCCCGTCGGGCCAGCCGTCCGCGCCGAGGGTCCCGCCCAGGGTGCGGGCGATGGACGCGCGGTGGTCCGCCTCGCCGAGGGTGCGCGCCGTCAGCGCGAGCCGTCCCATCCGCGCACCGAACGACACCGCGTCGCGGGAACGCAGCGCGATGGCCGCGAAGCGCACGAAGGTCGCCGTGCCCATACGGGCGACCGGCCGCCCGTCGGGAGCGGCCAGTTGGCTCCGGTACAGCTCCGCCAGCGGGTACCGACCGGAGGTGAGCTGCGCGCCGACGATCGATCCGGCGGAGGTGCCGATGACGACATCGGCGTCCGAGAGGTCGGCCCCCGCCTCCGCGAGACCGGCCAGCACGCCGACCTCCCAGCCGATGCCGGTGAATCCTCCGCCACCGAGTACCAGCGCCGTTCGCCGCGCCATGCGTTGCCTTCCTCGTCAGGTGACTTCGCCAGGACCGCACTGACTCTCAAGACTTCGGGACGGGACTTCCCATGGGACTTCCGGGACCACTGAGGCTTCTCCCACAGGACTTCCTTGTCCGACTCCAGTGAAGCAGCCGAGGGCACCAGGGCCGAGGCCGGACTTCAGTGAAGCAGCCCAGCCGGGGCCCGCCCAGCCCGGATTCGGCCGGGCAGGCCCCGGCGGGGCTCATGCCCGCCCGTTCACCGCGTCACCGTGAACGGCGGGCGGCACCGCCCCCACGGCCCACCGCTCACTCCTCGACGGTGCGTACCGTGCCGGCCCCGACGGTGCGTCCCCCCTCGCGGATGGCGAAGCCGAGGCCCGGCTCCACGGGGACCGCGCGGCCCAGTTCGACCACCGCGGTCACCGTCTCGCCGGGGCGGGCCACAGCCCGCTCCCCCAGGTCCAGCGTGCCGACCACGTCCGCGGTGCGGAGGTAGAACTGCGGTCGGTAGCCGGTGGACAGCGGGGTGCGGCGGCCGCCCTCCTCGGCGGAGAGGACGTACACCTCGGCCGTGAAGCGGCGTCGCGGGGTGACGCTGCCGGGCGCCGCGACCACGTCCCCGCGGCGCACCTGCGCACGGTGCAGCCCGCGCAGCAGCAGCGCGACGTTGTCCCCGGCCTGGGCGGCCTCCATGGGCTTGCCGAAGGTCTCCACCCCGGTGACGACCGTGTGCACCGTCTCGCCGCCCAGTACGGCGACCTGGTCGCCGCACCGCACCGTGCCGCGTTCGACGGCCCCGGTGACGACGGTGCCGCGCCCGGTGATGGTGAGCACGTTCTCCACGGAGAGGAGGAACGGGGCGTCCACATAGCGCTCGGGCACCGGGACGTAGGTGTCCACGGCGTCCAGCAGCGCGCCGATCGCGTCCGTCCAGCGCGGGTCGCCCTCCAGGGCGCGGAGCCCGGAGACCCGGACGACGGGCAGGTGCTCCCCGTCGTAGCCGTGCGCGGTGAGGAGTTCGCGCACCTCCAGCTCCACCAGGTCGGTGAGTTCGGGGTCGCCCGCGTCGGCCTTGTTGAGCGCGACGACGATGTGCCGGACGCCCACTTGCTTGGCGAGCAGGACGTGTTCGGCGGTCTGCGGCATGATCCCGTCGAGCGCGGAGACGACGAGGATCGCGCCGTCGAGCTGGGTCGCGCCGGTGACCATGTTCTTGATGAAATCGGCGTGGCCGGGCATGTCGACGTGGGCGTAGTGCCGGATGTCGGTCTCGTACTCGACGTGCGAAAGGGTGATGGTGATGCCGCGGGCGGCCTCCTCGGGGGCCCGGTCGATGCGGTCGAACGGCACGAACGTGCCGCTGCCCCGGTCGCTGAGGACCTTGGTGATGGCGGCGGTGAGGGTGGTCTTGCCGTGGTCGACGTGGCCCATCGTGCCGATGTTGAGATGCGGCTTGGTCCGGACGTATGCCGTCTCGGACATGGTGTTCTTCCTCGCAGGAATGCGGTGCTGACGGCGACTTGGCGCCGTGGGGACCCCTGGCCCGCTCCGACCCTCCCCCTGCGGGGTCCGCCGGACGATCCGGAGAGGGTCAGCTTCGCGCGCCGTCCGCTGCGGCGGCGGCCGTGCGGGCCGCGGCGACGGGAGCGGTTGCGGGGACGGCTGCGGCAGCGAGGGCGACGGCCGCCGCGCCGACTGCGATTGCGGTGTCGTCGATCGCCGGGGCCGTGGCGAGGAGTCCGGCGGCAGCCTTCGGCGCGTCCGCGGCGGTGACGGCGACCGCGGACGGCATCGAAAGGAAGGCGTGCCGGAACATGCGTCATAGGGTGCCCGGGCACCGGCCCGACGTCGAATCATTTACGCGGGTCCAGACCTCGAAGCACAGGCGGTCGTCCAGGCAAACGCCGCTGGTCACGGCCTTTCAGGCCGGTGACCGCCGCTCCCGGTCCATGCCCCTGTTCATGTCCCTGCGGCCCGGATTCCGACCCCGCGTCACCCTCGTCGGTTACGCTCCCGGGATGCCTGCCCCCGCCGCACCGCCCGACGGGCTCGCCGCGCGCTGCACGCGTGCGCTGTTCTCCCCTTGGTCACGCCTGGCCCTCCTGCTGCTTCTCCTGGTCACCGCCGCGGCCACGGTGCTGCTGTGGCATCCGCAGCGGCTGCTGACCGGCGAGCTGCCGGCGCAGCTGTCGGGCCCGACAGCGCTGGTGGTCTTCACACTGGCCTACGGGGTGTGCACCACCGCGTTCGTACCGCGGCCGGTCCTCAACCTGGCCGCGGGTGCGCTCTTCGGCAGCCAGGCGGGGCTGGTCACCTCGCTGACCGGCACGGTGCTGGGCGCCGGGCTGGCGTTCGGGCTCGGCCGGCTGCTCGGCCAGGACGCGCTGCGGCCGCTGCTGCGCCACCGCTGGCTGACCGCCGCGGACCGGCAGTTGAGTCAGCACGGCTTCCGCTCGATGCTGGTGATCCGGCTCCTCCCCGGGCTGCCGTTCGCGGCCATGAACTACTCCGCGGCGGTCTCCCGGATGCCCTGGGGCACGTACCTCCTGGCCACGGCGGTGGGCAGCGTCCCCAACACGGCGGCCTACGCGGTCGCGGGGGCGCGGGCGTCGGCCCCCACCTCGCCGGCGTTCCTTCTCTCCATGGGCTTCATCGTGGTCAGCGGGCTGGCGGCGCTGATCATCGCCTGGTACAAGCGCAAGGCGTTCCGCGGCAACTGATCAACGGTCATGGCGCTTAGGGCGCTTCTGGCGGATCTCCGCGGCGCCGCGCCGCCGTTACGAGGCGGGCGTGCCCGTGCGGGCGGCGATGTGCGGGGGCACCGGAGTGTCCGCCTCCAGGACGGGGTCCGGCTGCGGCGCTCCCCAGGTGGTGTGGAGCGGCAGGACGCCGGCCCACAGGCCCAGTTGGGCGTCCGGTCCGTCGCCGTCGTCGGGGGCACCGGTCCTGATCTTCACCGACGCCTCGTCGAGGGCGAGGGCCAGCAGGGACGTGGCCGCGAGCTCCTTGCGGTGGGGCCGGCGGACGTACTGCCACTGGCCGGGCGCGGACTGCTCGGTGAGGCAGCGCAGGCCCGCCAACTTCTCCTCGTCGTCGGTGATCAGGCGGGGCACACCGTAGATCATCGCGCTGCGGTAGTTGACGCTGTGCTCGAAGACGGAGCGGGCCAGCACCAGGCCGTCGACATGGGTGACGGTCACGCAGACGTCCGCCCCCGGGGAGGACACCAGGCTGCGGCTGGCGACCGAGCCGTGGAAGTAGAGGGTGGTGCCGTCCGAGCCGTAGACGGTGGGGAACACCCGCACGGTGCCGTCCACGGTCACGCCGAGGTGGCAGACGAAGCCGGCCGCCAGGATGGCGTCGAGTGCGTCGCGGTCGAGGCTGCCCTGCGCGCGGAGCCGGCGGTGCCGGGTGCGGTCGGTCTCGGCGAGGGTGCGGTCCGGGGCGGGTATGGACGCGGTCATTGCTCCCTGGACTCCCTGCGCTCGCTGCCGGTCTGCCCGGGGCTGCGCACGCGACCGGGCAGCCCAGCGGGACTGCCCGTCAGAGTAACGACTTCACTATATTCAGGCTAGGTATGTCATGGATTCCGTCGCCAAGAGGCGATACCGAGACCGATTTCGTGCGTGGGGCATCAAGAGCTGAGGTGGTACTGGGCCCATGGCTGGTGGGTCGGCGCGGGCTCCTCATGGGCGGCGGGGGCGAGGGGGCCCCAAGGGGAGAGCGCACTGTCCCAGTCGGAGGTGAGGCTGGATACATCGGCAATGGGATCGGTGGGCGGCATCCCGCCGGTGTGCCAGGCGGCGGACGTCATGTGGTGGGCGGCGGGCGCGGAGTTCCAGGACGCCGTCTGCTGGGCGGGGATGGTGTATTCGGTCTCGTGGGTCTCGCCGGGACCGCGGCGGTGGCGGCCCGCGTGGGGTTCGGCGGGACCGGGGTAGAAACGCCCCTGGGCGGAGAGCTGTTGGGCCCGCGCCATCAGGCGGGACAGGTCGAGGCCGAACTCGGTGGCCAGTTCACGCAGGTCCACTCCGGTCTGCCAACTGCCGATCAGGACCGCGTCCATGGCGGGCGACCAGTTCTGGTCCGGCGCGGCGCCGGCGGCCGGAGCGGTCTGGCGGTTGCCGGCCGGCTGCGCCGGCGCGGTGTACGCCGGGGCGCTGTACGGCGGCGCAGCGTGCGCCGGGGCGGAGTACGCCGGGGCCGAGTGGTCCGTGGAGTGGTCGGGCGCCGGGGAGGGCTCGTCCGGCTCCTTGGGCGAGGGACGAACGGCGGTGGACAGCAGCTCTTCGGCGACGGCACGGGCGTCGTCCTTGCCCACCGTGCGCCGGGCGACCCGGACTTCCCTCTCGTTGAGCCCGAACAGCCCGGCGACCGCGCCCGTGCTGCCCACCGTCACCGCGAACGCCGCCAGTACGCGAGAGCGGTCGGCCTGCGCCTCGTCAAGCCTGGCCTGCGCTTCCCGCACACGTTCGTCACCAAGACAAAACGCTTCTGCCAGTACGGCGTTGCGGTCCCACAATTCTCTCGGATCCATACCCAGACAACGCCGCTTCCGTCGGAGGTGATCCGATCCGTCGCTGCAAAACACTCCAAAGCACTCATCGAAGCACCAGATGACAATCACGTCGTAGCCCAACCGACAATCACGTCGTAGTGCGGCGGAAGCGCCTCTTTCGGGGAAGTCGACTGTCAGTGCGGAGAGTTACCTTCGAAATCAGCTGGAGTGTGCGGAAGTCAGCGGCTCGGCGCGGTCGTTGCGGCGACGGAAGGGGGTACCACATGGCGCGGCGGCGAGCAGGGGTGCACGGTCCCGGCGTGGGGCGATGCGCCGTTACGGAGTGTCCGGGCGCGGCAGGCCGATGGGGTTGGGGAAGGGCAGCAGGCCCGCGGCCAGGACGCGGTGGGCGACGGGGGCCAGCAATTCCAGGAGATGGTCGGCCTCCGCCGGTGGGAGGGGGCGGAGCAGCCGGGCGGCCAGGCGGTCCGTCTCCTCCTCGATGCGGGTGCGTTCGCGCAGGCCGGCTGGGGTCGCGTTGCCGTGGGCGTCGACGAGGTTCCGGGAGCGCAGGCGGTCGGCGGCGGCTTCCCAGTCCTCCTCGGTCCAGCCGCGGTCCACCCGCATCGTTTCCTTGGGCACCCGGCCGGTGGCGGCGGCGAGCACCAGTGCCTCGCAGGCGTCCAGGCCCTGGTCGGCGAGCACGGCCAGATGGGCCTCGCCCCGGAACTCCCGTAGCGCGGTGGTGAGTTGCCACAGTTGTTCCACGGGGTCGGCGCGGTCGCACAGTGCGCGGTTGGCGGCGAAGAGGGGGCGGGCGGTGGCGGGCGCGGCGTCGACGAGCGTCTGGAGGTGGGGCAGGAGTGCGGTGGCGGACCGGTCCAGGTCCGGGTCTATGGCGCGGAGCGCGCGGGCGGCGCGGGTGAGGCGTTCGTCGAGGGCGCGGGCGGGGCTCACGATGCTCCAGGCCGCGGGGAGCGTACGGGCCACCATGCCTGGCGCGAAGACTCCGAGGACGGCGGTGGCGGCCGCGGCTTCGACGGCGCCCAGCGGCGCGGTGCGGGTGACGAAGTAGCCCATCCAGAAGCCCTTGAGGCCCAGGTCCTTGCCCAGGGCACGGCAGCCGTCGTCGAAGTAGCAGACCGCGTGCAGCGGTTCGGTCGTCAGCCAGAGTGATCGTGCCCGCTGTGTCGTGAGCGGTTCCATGGTCTGCTCCTCGGTCGGGGGTGTGGGCGGCAGGGCCGTCCGCGGGTGCCCGGGGCGCCCGGCGCCGGTCAGGGGTGGTGCGCCCTCGCACGCTAACGCCGTGCGGGCGCGGGCCGCAGGCGAAAATCCAGGGAGAGCAGGAGGCGGGGGCCGGGGTGTGGGTGTGGGGCGGATGCGGTACCGCGGGTGTCCGCATCGGCCGCGGGAAAAAGCGCGGCGCGCGGCGCGTTCGGCGTCTAGGCTCACCGGCCGTTCCCGGTCCACCGCGGGCCGGGCGGGGAGAGGAACCGGTCGATGACCATGCGGCGCGATGGGGCAGCTGATGTGCGGGCGGCGGAGGGGGAAAAGGAACGGGAAAAGGAGGGTCCGTTGGGGGCGAAGGCCCCTGGGGCGGCGGACGCCGTGCGGAACGACCGGATCGTCGGGGAGGCACTCGACCGGATCGTGGCCGGATACGTGTTCCCTGAGCGGGCCGCGAAGATCGAGTCGGCGCTGCGGGGACGGCTGGCGGCGGGCGAGTACGACGCGCTGGACGGGCCGGGCCTGTGCGCGGCGGTGACGGCGCACCTCCAGGAGGTCTGTCCGGACAGGCACCTCAGGCTGCTGTGGCAGGACGAGCCGCAGTCCATGGCGCCGGAGGACGACGACGCGGGGCGGGCGGCCTTCCTCGCGTTGCAGCGGGCCGAGCACCAGGGCATCCGCGCGGTGGAGCAGTTGGACGGGGGCGTGGGCCGGATAGACATCCGGCGGATCGCGGACGCCGGCGAGGGCGGCCGGGCGATCGGCGCGGCGATGGAGCTGGTCGCCTGCACCCGTGCGCTCCTGCTCGACCTGCGGGAGTGCCGCGGGGGCTCGCCCGAGGGCGCGGCCCTGTGGTGCAGCTACTTCTTCCCTGACGACCAGGTGCATCTCAACGACATCTACCAGCGGGCCACCGACTCCACCCGGCAGTACTGGACGGCGTCGCATCTGCCCGCGCCCCGTTACCTCGACCGCCCGGTGTACGTACTGACCGGCCCCACCACGTTCTCCGGCGGCGAGGACGTGGCGTACACGCTCCAGGCGCACGGGCGGGCGGTGGTCGTCGGCGAGACGACCCGGGGCGGAGCGCACCCGACCGACCGGCATCCGGTGACCGAGCACATCACGGTCACGGTGCCGACCGCGCGGACGGTGAACGCGGTGACGGGCACCAACTGGGAGGGGGTGGGCGTACGGCCGGATCGCGCCGTTCCGGCGGAGCGGGCGCTGGAAGTGGCACACGAGGAGGCGCGGCGGAGCGCCGCCTAGCCCTGTGACGGGGTGGCCGGTGGCCCGGCGACGGGGCGAGGCCAGTGGCGAGGCGACCGGGTCCGGCGCCGGTGACGAGTAACCGCCGACCACTGGCCGGGCCCGGCCAACCGTCAACCACTGGCTGGACCCTGGCCCGGAGCATGGAACTGC
Organism: Streptomyces sp. NPDC093097; assembly: GCF_044754325.1. NCBI lineage: Bacteria > Bacillati > Actinomycetota > Actinomycetes > Kitasatosporales > Streptomycetaceae > Streptomyces > Streptomyces sp. NPDC093097. The sequence continues at coordinate 652,020 of NZ_JBIVOW010000001.1, read as the reverse complement.
CCGGCGCGCGGCGCCGGTTGGGCGGGCTCCCGCGTCAGAGGCGGCCGCCGGCGCCGAAGCCGGAGTCCCAGGCCCAGAGGTGGGCGCAGGTGGGGCACTGGAGGTGCAGCAGGCTGCCCTTGTTGGACAGCAGGTAGCGCCAGTGGTCGCCACAGGTGCGCCCGTCGCGGCAGGTTCCGCAGTCCTCGTGGTCCTGGCAACGGGGGCAGGGAACCCAGGCCCGGCGGCCGATGTCGGCGGTGGGGTCGAGTGGCAGCATGCTCAGCCCTGCCCGGCGGCCGGCAGCACTCCGGCGGCGACCAGCATGGCGTAGGTGGCCTGCTGGTCGGCGTCGAGGCCGGAGTAGAGGAGCCGCTGGGCCTCCGCCTCGCCGGCCATCACCTCGACGGGGTCCCAGGAGTCTCCGAGGGCGGCGAGGACCTCGGCCCGGCGCCGTGCCTCGTGACCGGCGAAGTCGAGCTCGAAGGTCCCGCTCGCGCCGTCGTCGGAGATCCCGGAGACGCGCGATATGTCGGTTGTGGGGCCGGAGGGGCTGATGGGGTCGGTCATGCTGCGCTTCCTGTACCACTCGCGGACGATTCGGACGAGTAACGCCGATCGGACTTGTTTAGCAAGTGGGACGGATCTAAGGAAGAGTCAGCCGGAGAGAGCCTCCGGATGGGACCCGGGAGAGGGCACGGGAAGCCCGATATGTCGGGGTGGGGCGGAGCACCGCGACGTCCGGGAGTGACGGACTTCATGCTCGCGGACGGGGCACCCGCCCCGGGACCGGCGAGGGCTGGCGCCGATCCCGACCCCGCCCCGCCGGCCACGAAGCGTCACCCCTCGCACCCCGACGACACCGGCGCCGTGCGCATTGCGGAGAGCTGCCCGCAACGGCTACTCGACGACCAGCTCGACCTCGATGTTCCCGCGGGTGGCCTTCGAGTACGGGCAGAACTGGTGCGTCGCCTCGACGAGTTGCCGACCGACCTCACCGGCCAGCGCGTCCGGGAGTTCGACCCGCATGACGACGGCGAGACCAAAGCCGGTGCCGTCCTTGCCGAGGGAGACCTCGGCGGTGACCGAGACGTCCTTGGTGTCCAGCTTCATCTGGCGGCCGACGTGGGCCATCGCGCTGGCGAAGCAGGCGGCGTACCCGGCGGCGAAGAGCTGTTCCGGGTTGGTGCCGGCGCCGTCGCCACCGAGGGCCGGCGGCATAGCCAGGGCGAGGTCGAGCTGACCATCGGAGCTGACGGCCCGGCCCTCGCGGCCATTGGCGGTGGCGACGGCGGTGTAGAGCGCATCCATGAGGAGCCCCTTCGAACGGATCGATGGATCGGGTGGGCACGAGGCGACTCCCGGCCGGCCCGCAGCGGGCGACCGGGACGCCCCGAACAGGCATAACAGTGACACGCCATTGAGTTGCGCGCAACCTAGTTACACACAACTAAATCGCTTGCGGGCTTACCCTGAGGGCATGACCACGCCGCCCCCGGTTTCCGACGCCGAGCTCCTCCGCCTCGACCACCAGGTCTGCTTCTCGCTGCACGCCGCCTCGCGGGCGTTCGGGAACGTCTACCGCGACGCCCTGAAGGAGCTGGGGCTGACCTACCCCCAGTACCTGGCCATGCTGGTGCTGTGGGAGCAGGGACCGGAGCCGGTCAAGCGCATCGGCGAGCGGCTGCGACTGGACTCCGGGACGCTCTCGCCGCTGCTCAAGCGCCTGGAGGCGGCGGGGCTGGTACACCGGGAGCGCAGCCCCGAGGACGAGCGGTCCGTGATCGTCCACCTGACCCGAGCCGGTGCGGACCTGCGCGAGCGGGCGCTGCCGGTCCCGCGGCGGATGCTGGCCGCCACCGGACTCACCGTCGACGAACTCCGCACCCTGCGCGGCCTGTTGGGGCGGGTCACCAGCGCGCTCGACGAAGCCTGAGGGACGCCCGCGCCGCCGGGAAGCGCCAGGGGCGAGGCCCCGCGCCGATCGGTGTCCGCCCCCGTGCCCTGCCGGCCGTTCCGGCGTTAGGCAACGGACTGCCCTCGCGGTGCGCACCGTCCGAAAGGGCCCCCTCCCCCGCTCCGGCGCGCCCATCACCCCATTGAGTTACCACGGTTGGGGAGCGCCGGGAACAAAGGCGTATAAAGGGTGGCCAACCCGGCCGGAGCCATCGGCGAACTCCCGCCCAGGACAGGGTTGGCAGCAGCGCCTACGAACAGCGGAGGAGCGCCACGTGAACACGGCAGAAGTTGTCAACGACTTGCTGGAGCAGCGGTTCGGGGTCGCGCGAGCCGAGGCGACCGCGGACACCGCGCTGCGCAGCCTGCGGCTGGACTCCCTCGCCCTGGAAGAGCTTCGGGTGCTCATCGAGGAACGGTTGGACATCGACCTCGAAGAGGTGTCACTGACCCCGCGCGACACGGTGGGGCAGCTGGTGGCGGCCATCGACGGCGAAGTCGCGGCGTGACGGCCCGTGAGCGGCCGTTCGCCGCGGCCGTGACCGGGCTGGGCCTGGTCACCGCGGCGGGCGTGGGGACGAAGGCCACCTGGCACGCCCTCACCCATGACGTGGCGCCCCGCAACGTGTCGCGGCAGGCCGAACTCGTCGACCTGCCCTGCGACTTCATGTACACCGCGGCGGATCTGAACCCCACCGAGCTGCTCGGGGTGGCCGCGCAGCGGCTGATGGACCGCTTCTCGCAGCTCGCGGTGATCGCCGCCCGGGAGGCGGTCGGCGACGCCGGGCTGGACCCGGACACCTGGGACAGCGGCCGGGTCGCGGTGGTGATCGGCTCCGCGCACGGCGGGCTGCCGTTCTACGACCAGCAGTCCGCGGCCATGGCCGGGCGCGGGGCCCGGCGGGTCTCCCCCAAGCTCGCCCCGCTGACCGTCGTCAACAGCGCGGCCAGCAGCGTCTGTATGGACCTCGGGGCGCACGGCCCCAGCCTGGGGGTGGCGACGGCCTGTTCGTCCGGGACGGTCGCGGTGGGCACCGCGCACCAGTTGTTGCGCACCGGGGCCTGTGACATCGCCGTCGCGGGCGGTGCCGAGTCGGTGCTCTCCCGGCTGCTGATCGCCAGTGCCTGCCAGATGAAGGCGGTCTCCACCCGGCGGGACGATCCGGCCGCGGCCTGCCGCCCCTTCGACGCGGAGCGGGACGGTTTTGTGGTCGGCGAGGGCGCGGGGCTGCTGGTGCTGGAGCGCCCCGAGCACGCGCGGGCCCGGCAGGCCCAGGTCCGTGCGCAGATCGTCGGCTACGGAGCGTCCAGCGATGCGTACGCGGCGGTGGCCCCCGATCCCGAGGGGCAGGGCGTCGAGCGGGCGCTGCGCAGTGCGCTGGCGGACGCGGGCGTCGGGCCCGGCGACGTGGGCCATGTGAACGCGCACGGCACCTCGACGGTGCTCAACGACCAGATCGAAGCGGCGATGTTGCACAGGGTGCTCGGCGAGCGCCCGTTGGTGACGTCGACGAAGGCGATGACCGGGCACACCCTGGGCGCGGCGGGCGGGATCGAGACCGCGCTGACCGTCCTGGCGCTGGAGCACCAGCTGGTGCCGCCGACCGCCAACCTCACGGTGCCCGATCCCAGGATCCCGATCGACGTGGTGCGCGACGAGGCCCGGCCGGCGGCGTTCGACTGCGCGGTCAAGACGTCCCTGGGGTTCGGCGGTCACAACGCGGCGCTCGTACTGACCCGCGGCTAGCCGGCCGCTCGGCCGCACGGGCGGGACCCGGCGCTCCGCCCCGCAGGGCGCCGCCGGGCAGCGGCGCGACATCGCAGCGGCGGTCGCCGGGTAGGCGCCTTCTGCCCCCTTCCGGACACGGACCGGTGGGTGGCGTGGCGCTGGAGCACCCAGGGGCGACGGTGAGGCCGACCGCCCCCCTTCGCTGCGGACCGGCCGCCGGGGGCAGCGGCGCAGGCAGCCGTACCGGGTGCGGGGCGGCCACCCATCAGGCGCGCACGAAGAACGAACCCAGGCACAGGCAGGAAACGGGTCCAGGCGCGGAACGGGCCCGGGTGCCACGGACCGTGGCCAGGCAACCACACAGCGGCGGGGCCGAGATCGCCAGGCAACGGCGAACCGGCCCCGCCGGGCTGTGAGCCAGGCAACAAACCACCGTTCCCGAAGGGGCTCTTGAGGGGGCCCGGCGGTGATGCCGGGCACGCGACGTACGTCACGTACGACCGGGGCTAGTCGACCGCGCGGCGGGCGCGGACCCGGAATTCCAGGCCCCATTACAGACATCTCGCCCGAACGCACGAAGATGGGTAGTACACGGCATCATTGCCACCATCCCGGGCCGGCGCTAACCATGTCTCCAGTAGCACCGAGAACGAGCCTGCGGACTCGACCAGAGCAACGAGCGCGGGACAGACCCTCGGTTCCCTCAGACGCCACCGATGGCCAACTCCCCCTGCCACCAAGCCCTGGAAGAGGTCACCCCCGCATGCCTATACCCAATTTCCCCCTGCCCCGCACCGTCCGCATCACCCGCGCGCACAAGATCTCCGCGGCGCTGGTGGCCTCCGCGAGCTGCGCGGCCGCACTGGCGATGACGGCGGCGCCGAGCAACGCCGCGGCCCCGGCCGCACAGGCCTCCGCCCTGGTCAAGCCGGTCGGCACCGACGGCCTGCCGGTCGCCGCGAACGACAAGTCCGCCCAGGACAAGGGTCAGGACAACGCGGTCGCCGCCTCCATCTCGGACCACCTGAAGGTGACCGGGGTCGACAAGCAGGGCCACGCCGCGCAGCAGGCCGCCAACCGCTCCATGGAGCGCAAGGAGATCGCCCAGCAGGCGCCGAAGTCCGCCCCGAAGACGTACACCAACAACCTCGACGGCTGGATCCGGGAGGCCCTGGACATCATGAAGTCCAAGGACATCCCCGGCAGCTACGAGGGCCTGCACCGCAACATCATCCGTGAGTCCAGCGGCAACCCGTACGCGATCAACAACTGGGACATCAACGCCCGCAACGGCATACCCTCCAAGGGCCTGCTGCAGGTGATCCAGCCCACCTTCGACACGTACCACGTCAAGGGCACCCCCCACGACCTGTACGACCCGGTGGCCAACATCACCGCCGCCGCCAACTACGCGGCCCACCGCTACGGTTCCATCGACAACGTCAACTCCGCCTACTGAGGCGACCGTTCGCGCCGGGATGCCGTGACAACGGCTCCCGGCCGGACCCCGCGCCGCACCGGCGCTCCGACACCAACGGCAATGGCCCTGCCCGCACTTCGCGGGCAGGGCCATTGCCGTTTTCGTGTGTCAGTACCTGTGGAGCTGACGCGACGGGCCCCCGAAGAGGAGGTCGAGGACGCGGCCAGCGAAGCGGAGGCCCTCGTGCTCCCGGGGGGTCAGGTGGTTCCGGTGATGGTGATAGTGATGGTGATGGTGTCCGCGGCGGTGGTCGACAGGGGCCGCGGCGGCGGTGCCGGTGGCGAGGATTCCCGCGGCGACGAGGCCGGCGAGCAGGGCGGTTGCGCGACGGAGCATGAGCACTTCCCTACGGTGAGTGGCGGCTGTTCGTGGTCCCACTCTCAGGGACCGGCCGTCCCGCCGCCTTGCGACAGCCCGATCGCTGCTACGAACGGACCAGCAGCACCGCCGTATCGACGGATTCGGGTGAGCGCGGTCACTTTCCGGCGCTTTCGAGGGGGCGAAGTGCGGTGCACCGGACGGCACTTCGCGTGTGACCCAGGCAACTCGCAAGGGGTCCACAAGGGGTCTGCGAGGGCCCCCAGAGGTGACCCCGGGCACGCGACCCACGTCACGTACGAGGCCGACTAGTCGATGCCGGGACGAGCTCGGCCCATAAACAAGGGCCAGAAACCATCCCATTTCGGACATCACGCAACATCTCACGAAGAACGGTAGCACAAGGGGGCATTGCCACCGGCTGGGTCGGCCCGTAACTATGGATCCAGTCGCACCGAGAGCGCGCCGCACCTCCCGCCCCAAGGGCGAACGCGGCAAAGAGCCTCCGGTACGAACGCGCCAACGATGGCCACCTCCCCGTTTTCCCTTACCTGGAAGAGGTCACCCCCGCATGTCCTTCACCCTGCCCCGCGCTGCCCGAATCGCCCGTATCACCCGTACCCACAAGGTCGCCCTGGCCGTTCTGGCCGGCGCCGCCGCCACCACGGGCCTGGCCGCCACCGCGGCCCCGAGCAGCGCTCCGACCACGACGGCGCACGCCCCCGCCGCGGTCAAGCCGGTGAACGCCGACGGGACGCCCGCCAAGGCCGACAGCGCCAAGGTCGAGCGTCCGGTGAGCGCCTCCGTCGCGGACCGCATCAAGGTCACCGCGGTCGCGAAGCAGGGCCACACCGCCGAGCAGGCTGCCAGCCGCTCCGCCGACCGCCCCGACTCGGGCTCCTACGGCAACAACCTCGACGGCTGGATCCGCCAGTCCCTGGACATCATGAAGTCCAAGGGCATCCCCGGTAGCTACGAGGGCCTGCACCGCAACATCATGCGGGAGTCCAGCGGCAACCCGAACTCCGTGAACGACTGGGACGTCAACGCCAAGGCCGGCATACCTTCCAAGGGCCTGCTGCAGGTGATCCAGCCCACCTTCGACACGTACCACGTCAACGGCACGGCCAACAACCTGACCGACCCGGTGGCCAACATCACCGCCGCCGCCAACTACGCGGCCCACCGCTACGGCTCGATCGACAACGTCAACTCGGCGTACTGAGCCGCCGTCGACGACGACCGACGACACAGATGACCCCGCAGGGTCGATACAGATAGCTGGCGAAGCGGCGACATGGCGCGTTCGCCGCTGAGCAGAGAGCGGGCCCCGGCAACCAGCCGGGGCCCGCTCGTCTTTGTGCCACGGGGGCCGCGCCGAGGGCTCGCGGAGGCGGCCCAGACGAGTGAGATGGCCCGGCCGGACGGCGGACCGAGGCCCCGTTGAGCCATGGAATCCGGCGATTCAGCGTATATGTCTTTTCATCGGCAGGATTCTGCTCAAAAGCTGCCGAAACTGACTCGACCGAAGTCCTTCGGAGGCACGCGATGCCCTTGCGCAGATCCGCACCGGCCCGGCGCACGGCCCGCCTGGCGGCCGGCTCCCTCGTCTCACTCGTCACCGTGCTCGCCATGCCGCTCACCGTGCCCGGCACCGCTACCGCGACACCGGAAGCCGCAAAGACCCCAGCCCACCCCGAGCAGGACTGGATGGGCTCGACCATCGCCGCGCACGAGGGCATCGAGAGCGGCGGCGGCTCGGAACCGCGCGGGGTCTGGAGACGCAAGTCCGTGGCCGGGGTCGACGTCTCCAGCCACAACCACCGCGTCAACTGGCACAAGCTGCACCGCATGGGCATCCGGTTCGCGTACGTCAAGGCCACCGAGGGGACCGGCTACAAGAACCCCTACTTCACCCAGCAGTACCGCGGCTCGTACGACGTCGGCATGATCCACGGCGCCTACCACTTCGCGCTGCCGGACCACTCCAGCGGGAGCGCGCAGGCGCGGTACTTCGCGCACCGGGGCGGCGGCTGGTCACCGGACGGCCGGACGCTGCCGGGCGCGCTCGACCTGGAGTACAACCCGTACGGCGCGACCTGCTACGGCAAGAGCCATGCGGGCATGGTCCGGTGGATCGCCGACTTCGCGCGCACCTACCGGGCACTGACCGGGCGGGACGCGGTGATCTACACCTCGACGAACTGGTGGAAGCGGTGCACCGGCAATTCCGGCCGGTTCGGCCGGAGCAACCCGCTGTGGATCCCCCGCTACGGCCGCCACGTCGGCAAGCTGCCCTCCGGCTGGCGGTTCCACAGCATCTGGCAGCACACCTCCAAGGGGCGCACCGTCGGCGACCACAACCGGTTCAACGGTCCTTACAACCGGTTGAAGGTGCTGGCCAGGGGCCGGAACGACGACTGAGCCGCACTTGCGCGCCGATATCGGCGCACCGCGCGTACAACCCTCCCCGTCCGGCCGGTGTCCAACACGGTGCATCCGCCCCTGCGATGCATGACCACGCGACGGACACCACCTGACGGGGGTTTTCCATGAAGCGTTCCTCTCTCATCGCCGGTTCCGCGGCCCTGGCCGTGGCGGGAATCGCCACCATGGGCCTGGCCACCACCGCCTCGGCCGCGCCGATACCCGGTGCGTACAACGGGGCGTGCGGCAGCGGATACGGCGTCGTGAACTCCCTTCCGATCTCCGGAAAGGGAACCGTGTATCTCACGTACAGCGCGAAGACCGGGAAGAACTGCGTGGTGACGATCCGGAAGGCACCCGGGGCGCGGGTGTTCGTCCGCGCCGTGCTGGGGCCGTCGGACCACAGTTCCGCACCGGTGTCCGACAGCGGGAAGTACACCACCTACGCCGGGCCGGTGTATCTCGCGGCGAAGGGCCGGTGTGTGGACTGGGGCGGGACCATCGAGAAGGTGAGCGTCGGCGTCACCGGATCCAACTGCGGCCGGCTGGCGCCCGGGAGCGCGGCCCACCGCTGAACCGGACGGCCCGGTAAGGGAGTTCAGTACCCGGTGGGCCGCACCAGCCCCGTCTCGAAGGCGAAGACGGCGGCCTGGGTCCGGTCCCGCAGTCCCAGCTTGACCAGGATGCGGCCCACATGGGTCTTCACGGTCTGCTCGGCCACCACCAGCCGTTCGGCGATCTCCGCGTTCGACAGCCCCTGGGCGATCAGCGACAGCACCTCGGTCTCCCGCTCGGTGAGCCCGGCGGCCCGGCCCCTGGGCGGGATGCGCCGGGCGCCGGTCATCCGGGAGAACTCGGCGATCAGCCGCTTGGTGATACCTGGGGCGAGCAGTGCGTCGCCGGCCGCCACCACCCGTACCGCCTGGGCGAGTTCATCGGCCGAGGCGTCCTTGAGGAGGAAGCCGGAGGCGCCGGCGCGCAGCGCCTCGTAGACGTACTCGTCGAGGTCGAAGGTGGTCAGGACGAGGACCTTGACGGCGGCGTCGGGCGGTGCGGTGATCCGCCGGGTGGCCTCGATGCCGTCGAGTCCGGGCATCCGGATGTCCATCAGGACGACGTCCGGGGCGAGTTCGGCGGTCCTGGCGACGGCGTCGTGGCCGTCGACGGCCTGGCCGACGACCTCGATGCCCGGTTCGGCGTTGAGCAGCACCGTGAAGCCCTGGCGGACCATGATCTGGTCGTCCGCGATCAGCACGCGGATGGCGGTGGCGGCGGTCGTCATGGCGTGTCCTCGGCGGCGTCGGAGCGGGCGGCGGGGGCGGGGAGGATCGCGGTGACCTCGTAACCGCCGTCGGGGGTGGGGCCGGTGGCCAGTTCGCCGCCGAGCATCGCGGTGCGTTCGCGCATGCCCAGCAGGCCGTGGCCGGTGCCCGGGGAGGGCGCGGCGGGCCCGTCGGGGGCGGTGTTGGTGACGTGGAGGGTGAGGTCGGCGGTGCGGTAGCCGATCTCGACGCGGACGGCGGCGCCGGGCGCGTGCCGCATGGCGTTGCTCAGCGCCTCCTGGACGATGCGGAAGGCGGACAGTCCGGTGCCGGGCGAGAGCGGGCGCGGGGTGCCGGCGGTCTCGACGACGACCTCGACGCCGGCGCCGCGCACATTGCCGACGAGTTCGCCGAGCCGGTCCAGGGTGGGTTGCGGGGTGTGCGGGGTGCTCTCGGGGCGGCTGTCCTCGGAGCGCAGGACGCCCAGGACGCGGCGGAGTTCGGTGAGCGCCTCGACCGCGTTCTGGCGGATGCCGCGGAGGTTCTCCTGGAGTTCCGCCGAGGGGTTCTCGGCGAGGTGCGGGGCGACCTGGGCCTGGATGGAGATCACCGACATGTGGTGGGCGACCACGTCGTGGAGTTCGCGGGCGATCCGGTTGCGCTCCTCCAGGAGCGTGCGGCGGGCGCGTTCCTCCGCGGTCAGCTCCTCCTGGACGACGAGTTCGGTGCGGGCCTGGTGGCGGCCGCGGAGCAGGGTGCCGACCAGGCCGCAGACCGCGAGCACCACGACCGGCGTGCCGACGTCGTCGACGTGCCCGGCGAACAGCACATCGCCGAAGGCCCCGGCCAGCGAGCCGAGGACCACCATCTGGGCGGTCGCCCGGGGCCGGACCCGCAGCGCCGCCAGGAACAGCGTCACGGCCTGCCCGGCGAGCCCGTTGCGCAGCCAGGGCAGATCCTCGAACGGGACGAACGAGGACGCCGCGAAGCAGGGCACCGCCAGCAGCGCCACCGTCGTCACCCACCAGGCGAGGACCGGGCGGTAGAGCGCGAGGAGGGGCGCCGCCGACTGGGCCACGGCCAGGGAGACGGCGAACGGCATGCCCATGCCGTACCGGAACCCGTAGTTGTTGGCGTTGAAGGCGAGCACCACGATCCCGAGGATCAGCAACGGCCCGAAGATCACCGGCCGCCAGTCCAGCCAGCGGGGCTGCCGGGTCCCGGTCGGCGGCTCCTCGGCCGCTCCGGTCCACAGGTCCTCGCGCAGGCACCGCGGCACCGCTCGCAGGGCCGCCGTCAGCCGGCCGGCCGTGATCCCCCTCTTCACGGGATGAACCTTAGGCACGGGGCATCGCCGCCGAGCGGGCAGGGCCGTCTTCGCGGACGGCCGGCCCGGGGGCGCCCGCCGCGGAGCCGCCCTGCTCGCGGGTGCGCGGCCGCCGGTGCTCGTACGCGGCGAACGCCGCCCGGCACAGCAGCAGCGCGGCCGCGAAGACCGGCAGCCAGGCCAGCCGGGCGAGCATCCAGGAGGGGCCGTCGGGGAGGGTGTGCAGGCCGGGCAGCGGGCCGGCCAGGAACCAGGCGGTGGCGGTGACCGCCATCATCGCGGTCTGATGCCAGAGGAAGACGGTCATCGCGGAGAGGTTGAGCAGGGCGACCGCCGCCCAGGCCGCCGGGCGGCGCAGGGCGCGGGCCAGCGGGCCGCGCAGCAGCAGGGCCGCTCCGCACTGGGCGAGGCCGAAGGCGACGGCGGCCAGGGTGGGCGGGTTGAGGTTGGAGACCGCGGCGCCGGGGACGCCGACCATGGACGCGGGGTAGCCGGCGCAGAGCACCAGGGCGGCGGTGGCCGCGGCGCCGCCGAGCAGCAGCGCCCAGCCGGTCGTCGGGCGCCGCGCGGCGCCGCGGGCGCGGGCCGCGCCGAGGCAGTACGGGACGAGCCAGCCGGCCGGCAGGTTGAGCCAGCCGAGCCAGTCCGGGGCGCCGGGGCCGAAGCGGAAGAGGTCGACGAGGACGACGACGGCACAGGGCCAGAACGGGTGCAGGCGCGCGGTCAGCGGGGTGGCCGCGGTGAGGGCGGCGAAGACCAGCAGGAACCACAGCGGCGAGAGGACCAGCTTGTCCAGGGTGTGGACGGTGTCCAGGCCGACGCCGGCGGCGAGCATCACGACGGTGGCCACCGTCCAGACCGCAAGGACCGCGGCGACCGGGCGGAAGAGCCGGCCGAGCCGGGCGTGCAGCCAGTGCCGGTAGGCGGTGCCGCGGGCCCGGGCCGCGGCGTGGCTGCGCGCGGCGACCTCCCCGCCGACCAGGAAGAACACCGCCAGGGTCTGGAACAGCCAGGACACCGGGGCGAGTTGGGGCATCCGCTGGAGCGGGCTGGCGCCGTGCAGGGTGCCGCTGTCGGTGATCAGGGCGGTGACCAGCCAGTGGCCGAGGACCACGCCGAGGATGGCGACGGCGCGCAGCGCGTCGAGGGCGCGGTCGCGGTCGGGCGGGGTGGCGGTCTGGACGCGGTGGACCAGCGCCTGTCCGCGGGCGGCCGCGGCGCCGCGCGGGCGGTTACGCATGGCGGTCCTCCCGGGCGGTGCGCTGCGCGGTGGCGGTGGCGTCAGGGGCCGCGGACGGGGGCGGCCCGGCGACGATCCGGGCGAGGCTCTCCAGGGACCGTGAGCCGGGCTTGAGGTAGTCGCTGTGGCCGCCGGCGCCGGCCGCGAAGATCCGGGCGCCGAAGCGCGGGGAGACCGGGTCGGTGCCGAAGCCGAAGCTGGCGAAGGGCAGGGCCAGTTGGGCGTGCGGGACGTGCGCGACCCAGTCGTCGGCGCCGCGGCCGGCCCAGACGGTGGCCGGGGTGCGCAGCCGCGCCGCGGTGTCGGCCCCGACGCCGGGGCTGCCGTAGAGGACGAGGTCGTCGGCGGGGAGGCCGGGGGCGGACCGGCCGCAGACCACCGAACCGTAGGAGTGGCACAGCAGCGAGATCCGGGCCGCGGGCCGCGCCTGCCGCAACGTCTCGGTGAACGCGTGGAGTTGCGGCCCCGCGTCGTCGGCGAGTGCGGTGGTGACGGCGGCCGGGGTCATGGTGGCGGGGGTGGGGTAGCCGAGCCAGGCGAGGACGGCGGGCCGGATGCCGGGGTGCTGCTGGAGCCGTTGCTGGAGGGCGCGGGCGCCGTCGCGGAGGCGGTGGTAGGAGTCCAGGTCGGTGTCGGCACCGGGGACGAGCACCGCGATGCGGTCGGCGTGCGCGAGGTCGCCGTAGACCTCGGTGCTGCGGCCGCCGTCGCGGCCGTCGAAGGTGAGGAAGTGCCGGTCGGGGGCGGCCATGGCCCGCAGGGCGGCGGCCCGCCGGTGGTCGCCGTGGGCGTCCGCGCCGCGCTCGGCCGCCCGGATGTCGGCGCGGGTGGTGGCGTACCGGTGGGCCAGGGTGGCGGGGGCGGTGTCCCGGAGCGGGCCGAGGGCGGTGGGGGCCGGTGCGGGGACCGCGGCGGGGCGGGCCGCGCCGGATATCGGGACGGCCACAGAGGCGGTGACCAGCACGGCGAGCAAAGTGCGGGGCAGGCGGCTTCTGCGCGGGCGGGGCGCCATGGCGGAGGGTCCTTCCGTACCGGGGTTCTGGGGTGGTTCCGGCACCGAAGCTAAGGAGCGGGGTGACTGGTCGGCGTCCCGCCAGGGAGCGCACCTCGCGGGTAGTCCTCAGGTATGACGGGTAGGGGTGGGGTCTCTCCGGTGGTGTCCCAACTGCCCGGTGGGGAACGGCGCGTGAGACCGCCTCATGTCAGGCGGGCGGTGGGCCGGTGCTCTCCCGGGGCTCCAGGTGCGGCAGTTCGCCCTCGGTCGTGCGGGCCGGGCCGCCGTCGAGGAGGGCGAGGAGTTCACCGGCGGCGAGCCGGCCGAAGCCCGCGGTGTCCCGGACCAGTGCGGTGAGCGGGGGGTGGGCGACCCGGCACAGCGGGGAGTCGTCCCAGGCGACGATGGAGAGGCGGCCCGGGACGGGGATGCCGCGGCCGGCGGCGACCGAGGCGCCGGCGATCGCCATCACGTCGTTGTCGTAGATGAGCGCGGTGGGGGGCTCTGCCGCGTCGAGGAGGCGGCGGGTGGCCTCGGCGCCCTCCGCGTCGGAGTAGTCGGTGGTGATCGAACGGACCTGCCTCGCGTCGAGGCCGCGGCGGGCGGCTTCGGTGCGCAGGGAGTGGATCCGGCGGGCGGTGTGGGCGAGGCCGGGCAGGCCCGCGATGTGCACGATCCGGCGGTGGCCGAGGCCGTGCAGATGGTCGAGGATGCGGGCCATGGCGGCGGCGTCGTCGGCCCAGACGGTGGTCAGGAGGGGGGCGGCGGAGGGCTCCGCGGCGTCCGGGGCGGGGCCGCCGATGGCGACGGCGGGCAGGCCGAGGGCGGTGAGCAGGGCGGGCCGGGGGTCGTCGGTGCGGGGGTCGACGACGAGCACGCCGTCCACCCGGCGCTCGGCCCACCAGCGGCGGTAGAGCGCGCACTCGGTGTCGAGGTCCTCGACGACCTGGAAGAGCAGGGCGGTCCGCCGGGCGGAGAGCACTTCCTGGATGCCGGAGACGAGTTGGAGGAAGAAGGACTCCACGCCCAGGGTGCGGGCCGGGCGGGCCAGCACCAGTCCCAGGCAGCCGGCGCGTTCGCCGGAGAGGGCGCGGGCTGCGCTGTTGGCCTGCCAGCCCAGTTCGTCGGCGACCTTCCGGATGCGGGCGCGGGTGTCCTCGGAGACGCCCGGCCGGTCGTTGAGGGCGAAGGAGACCGCGCTCTCGGAGACGCCGGCCCGTCGGGCGATGTCCTTGATCGTCGGGCGGCGGGCCGGCTTGCGGCGGGCCGCCTCACCGGGCGCTGTCATCGCGGGCTCCTCGGGGCCGAACCGCAGGGGTGCCGCCAGTCTGATCAGGGTGGCCGGGCCTGTCAATCAACGGTCGGGCCGCTCCGCATTGCTGCCCCAAAGTCCTTTGGTTACCAGGGTGTTGACACCTACTAAATCGCATTAGTAGCGTCGGCCGCGTTGCGATCCGGAGCCTGGGAAACCGTGGTACGGAACCGGTTCCCGGCGCCGCGATGCCTTCGACAGATTTCTGGTCCGAGCACTTCCGCGCACGTTGAGCCAAGGAGCCGGCCATGCATCGTCATTCCCGTCGGGCGCCCGCCGCCGCGGTCCTCGCCGCCTCTGCGCTGTTCCTGTCCGCCTGCGGCGGCGGGGACGGCGGCGGGGGAACCGACAGCGCGGAGGGGAAGGTGGCGGGCGAGGTCACCTTCCAGACCTGGAATCTCAAGGCGCGTTTCCAGAAGTATTTCGACGGGGTCATCGCGGAGTTCCAGAAGAAGTACCCGGGCACCACGGTGAAGTGGATCGACCAGCCGGCCGAGGGCTATCCGCAGAAGCTCAGCGCGGACGCCGCCGCCGGCACCCTGCCCGATGTCGTCAATGTGTCGCCCGACCTGGCCTATCCGCTGGCGAAGGCCGGGCTGGCGCTCAACGTCGAGAAGGCAGCCGGGAAATACCGGGGCGAGTATCTGGACGGCGCCTGGAAGAGCAATGCGATGCCGGGGGTGTCGGGCGTCTACGCCTTCCCGTGGTATCTCAACACCGGCCCGATGTTCTACAACAAGGACCTGTTCCGGAAGGCCGGACTGGACCCGGAGAAACCACCGACCACCTACGACCGGCTGTTCGCGGACGCGCTCACCATGGCCCGCGGCAGCGACCGGAAGATCGCGATGCTGGCCGGAACGCCGTCGATCGAGGACTTCGGCCGCTACGGCGTCCGGCTGATGAACGCGCAGGGCACCGCGTTCACCTTCAACGAGCCCAAGGGCGTGCAACTGCTCTCGCGGTACAAGGAGTTGTACGCGACCGGGGCGCTGGACTCGCAGGCGCTCACGGCCGTGGCCGAGTCGGCGGGGCGCAAGTTCGAGCAGCAGTCGGTGGCGATGAATCCGGGCAGCGCGCTCGATCTGGAGAATTTCAAACGGGACGCACCGGGCCTGTACAAGAACATCGGGATCACCGACGCGGTCAACAACACCGGTAAGGCCAACATGTACGTACAGGGCCTGATGGTGAACGCGCAGAGCAAGGTGAAACCGGCGGCGGTGGTGTTCGCGCACTTCGTGACCGACCAGCGGCACCAGATGGCGTTCGCGCAACAGGTCACGGTCTTCCCGAGCACGAAGGGCGCACTGGACGATCCGTACTTCACCAAGGAGGACGGCACGGACGCCACCCGGGTGCGGGTGGCGGCGGCGAAATCCCTGAAGACGGCGGTGAATTACACCCCGGTGCTGATGAGCGACCAGATGAAGACGGTGCTGCGCAATGCCGTCGCCCGGGCCCTCCAGGGAAAGCAGTCACCGCAGCAGGCACTGGATTCCGCGGTCGCGGAGTGCGATCGCCTGCTGACGAGCGGCTGAGGCCGGGATGGGAATGCAGAAGGCGGCCGCGGCGAGTGGCGGGATACGGCGTCTCGGCCACCGCCGGGGAGTCCGCAGGCAGCTGCCGGCCAGCCCCTGGCTCTTTCTCGCACCCGGGCTGCTGGTCGTCGGCGGATTCAGCCTCTATCCGTTCGCGAGCACGGTGGTCAACTCCGTGACCGACGCCCGGACGTTGACGGCCGGGCAGTTCACCGGCGGCGCCAATTACCGGGAGATGGTGCACGACCCGATGTTCTGGACGGGGCTGCGCAACAGCGTGCTCTACGTCCTGGGCGTGGTGCCGCCGCTGGTGGTCCTGCCGCTGCTGCTCGCGCTGCTCGTCCAGCGGAGCGTCCCCGGGATCGCCTTCTTCCGGGCGGCGTTCTACCTCCCGGTGGTCGCCTCGGTCGTGGTGGTCGGGCTGATCTGGGTGTGGCTGCTGGACGACCGGGGGCTGATCAACGCGCTGTTGGGAGTCCTGGGGTTCGGGCGGGCCGGCTTCCTCAGCGATCCGTGGCTGCTGCTGCTCAGCGCGATGACGGTGACGGTCTGGAAGGGCCTCGGCTACTACATGATCATTTACTTGGCGGCGCTGGCACAGGTGCCCCGGGAGCTCCACGAGGCGTGCGCGGTCGACGGGGCCGGGCCGGTGCGGCGCTTCCTGACCGTCACGGTGCCGGCGGTGCGCGCCACGATGGTGCTGGTGGCCGCACTCTCCGCGGTCAACGCCTTCAAGGTGTTCTCGGAGGTCTATCTGATGGCCGGGGCGACCGGCGGCCCCGGCGGGGAGGACATCACGCTGGTGATGCTCGTCCAGCAGGCCGGCACCGGGCTCAGCGGGCGGGTCGGCTACGCCTCGGCGCTGTCGGTGGTGGTGTTCGTGCTCACGCTGGGGCTGATGCTGCTGGTGCTGCGCGCCAACCGCCGGGAGGAACGATGACCGGGGCCGACCGGCGCCGGCGGAAGCGGGCCGGCTGGCCGCTGGTGGCCCGCTATCTGCTGCTGCTCGCCGTACTGGCACTGACCGTCGGGCCGTTCCTGTGGCAGCTGTCGACCTCGCTCAAGGGCCCGGGCGAGGACATCTACCGCTATCCGCCGAGCCTGGTGCCGCACCACCCCACGCTCGCCAACTACGCCGCGGTGGCCCGGGTGATCCCGGTCTGGGACTTCGCGCTGAACTCGCTCACGGTCGCCACCGCCAACGTGCTGACCAACTGCGCGGGCGCGGCGCTGGCCGGCTACGCACTGGCCCGGCTGCGGTTCCGGGGCCGGCGGATCGCCGTGGTGGTCTTCATCGCAGCGATGCTGGTCCCGGTCGAGAGCATCATGATCGCGCAGTTCCTGACCATGCGTCAGCTGGAGTTGAACAACACCCTGCTCGGGGTGGTGCTGCCCGGCTGCATCGGCGCGATGAACGTCCTGCTGATGCGCAACGCCTTCACGGCCCTGCCGTACGAGGTCGAGGAGGCGGCGTTCGTGGACGGCGCCAACGCCTGGCAGCGCTTCGTACGGATCGCCCTGCCGTCGGTCAGGGGCACCCTCGCGGTGGTCGCGGTCTTCGCGTTCATCGGCGCCTGGGACGACTTCCTGTGGCCGCTGATCGTGCTGAGCGACCAGTCGAAGTTCACCCTGACCGTCGGCCTGAACTACCTGCACGGCACCTTCGCGGACAATCAGCGGCTGGTGGCGGCCGGTTCGGTGATCGCCGTCCTCCCGCTGATCGTGATGTTCGCCTGCCTCCAGCGTTACTTCTTCCGCGGCGTCGGAGAGGGCGCCGTCAAGGGCTGATGCCACACCCACCCGGAGGGACTTCACCGCACATGCCCGTACCCCACCGGCCCGGCCGGATCCGCTTCGGCGTCAACTACACGCCCAGCCAGGGGTGGTTCCACCACTGGCTGGACTTCGACCTGGACGCGGTGCGCGCCGATCTGGACGCCCTGGCCGCCCTCGGCCTGGACCACGTCCGGGTCTTCCCGCTGTGGCCGCTGTTCCAGCCCAACCGCACCCTGATCCGGCCGCGCGCCGTGGAGCAGCTGGTGCAGCTGGCGGACGCGGCGGCCGACCGGGGGCTGGACGTCGCGGTGGACGGCCTCCAGGGCCATCTGTCCAGCTTCGACTTCCTGCCCGCCTGGACCCAGACCTGGCACCGCCGCAACCTCTTCACCGACCCCGACGTCCTCGCGGGCCAGGAGGAGTACCTGCGGACGCTGGCCGCCGCGCTCGCCGACCGCCCCGGCTTCCTCGGGATGACCCTCGGCAACGAGATCAACCAGTTCTCGGACGGCCCGCACCCCGACCCGGACCGCATCACCGGCGCCCAGGCGGCGGCCTGGCTCACCCGGATGCTGGCCGCCTGCGAGCGGGGCGCGCCGGGCCGCGCCCACCTGCACGCCGCGTACGACGCCGCCTGGTACCGCGACGGCCACCCCTTCACCCCCGCGCACGCCGCCCGGCTCGGCGCCATGACGGCCGTGCACTCCTGGGTGTTCAACGGGACCGCGCAGCGCCACGGCCCGACCGGGGTCGCGACCGAGCAGCACGCCGCCTATCTCATCGAGCTGTCCAAGGCATGGGCGCACGACCCGCACCGCCCGGTGTGGCTCCAGGAGGTCGGCGCGCCGGCCCCGCACATCCCCGAGGAGGGCGCCGCCCGCTTCACCACCGCGACCGTCACCAACGCCGCGGACTGCGAGGACGTCTGGGGCGTCACATGGTGGTGCGCGTACGACGTCCCCCGGTCGCTGGCCGACTTCCCGGAGCTGGAGTACGGGCTGGGACTGCTCACCGAGGACCGCGGTGTCAAGCCGGCGGGCCGGGCCCTCGCGGAGCAGGCGGCGCACTGGCGGGGGCGGGCGCACCGGCCGCCGGCCCGCGGTACGGCGCTGGTCGTCGACGCCGGGGACGCCGAGGCGGCGCCCCACCGGTCGGTGTGCGCACCCGGCGGCCCGGTCTTCGAAGCCTGGGCGGAGCTGGCCGCGCAGGGCGCCAGACCCGCCCTCGTCCTGGCCGAGCACGCCGCGGATTCCGGCCATTTGGCGTCCCGGGGGATCACCGAGGTGTGCACCCCCGAGGAGGTGGGGCAGCCCTCGCGGTAGGGCGCGTCCGTCAAAGCCCCACCCCTGGTGCCCCCGCATCCCTCCCCCCGACCTCTGGAGCAGTAAGCCATGCATGACGATCGCGCACTGGTCGAAGCCCGCCTCAAGCGGGTCCTCAACGAACGCATCCGGCCGGCCGTGTACCCGGAGTCGGTACCGCTGGAGGTGGCCGCCTGGGTCGCACCCGGAATCGGTGCCTCCCCTGGTCGAGCGGAGTCGAGAGCGGGGGGAACCGTGCCCGTGGCCGAGGGACTGGCCGCCGCGCACACCCCCGTGTCGGTGGGCGACGCCTGGGGCGCGCCCTGGTCGACGACGTGGTTCCGGGTGCGGGGCACGGTGCCCGAGGCGTGGGCGGGGCGGACCGTGGAGGCGGTGCTGGACCTGGGGTTCGACGAGCGGATGCCGGGCTTCCAGTGCGAGGCCCTGGTGTACCTGCCGGACGGGACGCCGGTGAAGGGCCTCAACCCGCGCAACCAGTGGGTGCGGGTGGGCGCGCCGGTGCGCGGCGGTGAGCGGGTCGAGTGGCATCTGGAGGCCGCGTCCAACCCCGTCATCCTCGGCGTCCCGCCGTTCCAGCCGACGGCGTTGGGCGACCCGGAGACCGCGGGCGACGCACCGCAGTACCGGCTGGCGCGGCTGGACCTGGCGGTGTTCGACACCCAGGTGTGGGAACTGGTCCTGGACCTGGAGGTGCTGGGCGAGCTGATGGCCGAGCTGCCGGTGGACGCGCCGCGGCGCTGGGAGGTGCTGCGGGCGGTGGGCCGGGCGCTGGACGCGATCGACCTCCAGGACGTGGGGGCGACGGCCGCGGCGGCGCGCCGGCACCTGCGGGAGGTGCTGGCGGCGCCGGCGGCGGCGTCCGCCCACCGGATCAGCGCGGTGGGGCACGCGCACATCGACTCGGCGTGGCTGTGGCCGCTGCGCGAGACGGTCCGCAAGGTGGCCCGGACGACGGCCAACATGACGGCGCTGCTGGCGGACGAGCCGGAGTTCGTCTACACCATGTCGCAGGCGCAGCAGTACGCCTGGATCAAGGAGCAGCGGCCGGAGGTCTACGCCAAGGTCAAGCAGGCGGTGGCGGAGGGGCGGTTCGTCCCGGCGGGCGGGATGTGGGTGGAGTCGGACACCAACATGCCCGGCTCGGAGGCGATGGCCCGTCAGTTCGTCCACGGCAAGCGCTTCTTCCTGGAGGAGTTCGGCGTCGAGAACGACGAGGCGTGGCTGCCGGACACCTTCGGCTTCGCGGCCGGGCTGCCGCAGATCATCAAGGCGGCCGGGGCCAGGTGGCTGCTGACGCAGAAGATCTCCTGGAGCCAGGTGAACTCCTTCCCGCACCACACCTTCCGCTGGGAGGGCATCGACGGCACCCGGATCTTCACCCACTTCCCGCCGGTGGACACCTACAACTGCCAGCTGTCCGGCGCCGAACTCGCCCATGCCGCCCGGAACTTCAAGGAGAAGGGCACCGCCCGGCACTCGCTGGCGCCGATCGGCTGGGGCGACGGCGGCGGGGGCACCACCCGCGAGATGATCGCCAAGGCCCGCCGGCTGCGCAGCCTCGACGGCTCGCCGGTGGTGCGCTGGGAGAAGCCCGCCGACTTCTTCGTCCGGGCGGAGGCGGAGTACCCCGAAGCGCCGGTGTGGGTGGGTGAGCTCTACCTCGAACTGCACCGCGGCACGCTCACCAGCCAGGCCCGCACCAAGCGCGGCAACCGCCGCAGCGAGCACCTGCTGCGGGAGGCCGAACTGTGGTCCGCGACCGCCGCCGTCACCACCGGACTCCCCTACCCGCACGAGCAGTTGGACCGGCTCTGGAAGACCGTCCTGCTGCACCAGTTCCACGACATCCTGCCCGGCTCGTCCATCGCCTGGGTGCACCGCGAGGCGGAGCGGACCTACGCCGCGGTGGCCGCCGAACTGGAGGAGCTGATCACCGCCGCGCTGGCGGCCCTCACCGGCGGTGGCGACCGCCCGCTGGTGGCCAACTCCGCGCCGCACACCCGCGGCGGGGTGCCGGCGGGCGCGGTGGCCCCCGCGGTCCCGGAGGGCGCCCCGGTGGACGCCGGGCCGCGCCCGGGCGGCGGCTTCGTCCTCCAGCACGACCTGCTGCGGATCGAGGTCGACGGCCGCGGCCTGGTGGTCTCCGCGTACGACCGGACCGCCGGCCGGGAGACCGTCGCCCCGGGCGCGGCCGCCAACCTCCTCCAGATCCACCCGGACTTCCCCAACATGTGGGACGCCTGGGACGTGGACGCCTTCTACCGCGAGGTGGTCACCGATCTGACCGACGCGGACGAGGTCGCGCTCACCGAGGCGTCCGCGGAGGCCGCGACGGTCCGCGTCGTCCGGAGCTTCGGCGCCTCGCAGGTGGTGCAGACCCTGACGCTGGCACGCGGGCAGCGGCGGCTGGACGTCGACACCGAGGTGGACTGGCACGAGACCGAGAAGTTCCTCAAGGCCGCCTTCCCCCTGGACCTGCACGCCGAACGGTACGCGGCGGAGACCCAGTTCGGGCACCTGTACCGGCCGACCCACACCAACACCAGCTGGGAAGCGGCCAAGTTCGAGGCGTGCGCGCACCGCTTCGTGCACGCGGCGGAGCCGGACTGGGGCGTGGCGCTGGTCAACGACGCCACGTACGGGCACGACGTCACCCGCACCGTGCGGGACGGCGCGCACCCCGGCGGGCGGGGCACCACCACGACCGTCCGGCTCTCCCTGCTGCGCGCCCCGCGCTTCCCCGACCCGGAGACGGACCAGGGCATCCACCGCTTCCGGTACGCGCTGGTGCCGGGTGCGACCCTCGGGGACGCGGTGCGCGAGGGGCACCGGATCAACCTGCCGGAGCGGGCGGTCACCGGGTCCGGTGCGGTGCGGCCGCTGGTGGCGGTGGACGACGACGCGGTGGTGGTCACCGCGGTGAAGCTGGCCGACGACCGCAGCGGCGATGTGGTGGTGCGGCTGCACGAGGCCCGCGGCGGCCGGGCCCGGGCGGCACTGACCACCGGTTTCGAGCTGGCCGGGGCGGTCGCCACCGATCTGCTGGAGCGGCCGGTGGAGGACGGGCCGGACCTTGAGCGGCGGGGCGACACGGTCCGGATGGCGCTGCGGCCGTTCCAGATCGTCACGCTGCGGCTGCGCCGGGCGGCGGGGCCGCGACCGGCCCTCTGACCGGGGCGGGGCGGGCTCAGCCGGGGTCGGCGGAGCGGGTCCGGGCGCCGCGGCAGGTGTCCCGGCGCCCGGCCCGCCGGTCCCGCCCGGCGGCGCGCTCCCCGCGCCGCGGGCCGGGGCCGGGCGCCGCCTCCCGGTCCGGGTCCCGGCCGGGGTCCAGCCCCAGCATGTCCATCAGCAACGACAGATCCTCCGCGTCCCGCGCGCGGCCGGCCAGCGCCTTCCGGGCGAGCCGGCGCTCCCGGTCGCCGGGGACGGCGCGGGGGGCGGTGTCATCGGCACCGCGGTGTTCATCGGTCACCGCTGCATTCTCGGCCGGACCGGGGCGCGCTGCCCGTCGAGCGGTCCGATGGACGCACGACGGAACCATCGAGCGCTGAATTCCCTCTTTATGGTCACTTGCACTTGATCATCGCGGTCACTCGCATGTGATCGACCACTAGCGGAGCCACCGTTGAAACACCCCCTCGCCCGCGCGCTCACGGCCGTCGTCATCGCCTCCTGCGCCCTTCTGACCGGCTGCTCGGAGAACGGCAACCCGGTCGACTTCAACGCGGGCGCCCCGGGCGCCGCGACCGCCCCCGGCGTCCCGGTCGACCGGGACACCCGCATGCCCGCCGGCCCCAAGAGCGAGTTCCGAATAACCCGCACCCTGGACGACGGCACGCACATAGCCCGGACGACGCTGAACGGCGCCAAATCCGGGGTCACCGGCAGCGTCTGGGTGTGGGCCCCCAAGGAATACCAGGACCCGAAATACGCCAAGAGCGGCTTTCCGGTGCTGATAGCCCTGCCGGGCGGCCTGGGCAGCCCGCAGGACAAGAGCGGCGTCACCAATTACTGGGTCGGCGGCGACATCAAGTTGCAGGAGAACCTCGCCCGATGGACCGCGGAGGGCAAGAGCCTGCCGTTCCTCGTGGTGATGCCGATGCTCAATCCGGACACCCGTTACCACGACGGCAGTGACATTCCCGGCCAGGCGAAGATGGGGACCTGGCTGACCGATGACGTCGTCGATCTGGTCAAGGCCAATTTCCGCACCTTCGCCTCCCGGGACGGCTGGGCCTTCATGGGGTCGTCCTCGGGCGGCTTCGCGAGCCTGAAGTCCGTGCTGAAGTACCCGGAGAAGTTCAAGGCGGCGATAGCCAGCGGTCCGGACATCGTGCCGGATTCCCCGATGTGGGCCGGCCACCCGAAGGAGAAGGACGCCAACAACCCCGAGCGGCTCGCGGCGCAGCTGCTGAAGAAGGGCGGGCCGGACGTCTATCTCGCGTTCCAGGCCGGCAGCCGGGAATCCGCCTCGGTCATCAATTCCGTCCGCCGCTTCCAGAACACGTACGGCAAGGGCCCGGTCCACACGTCGTTCCAGATCATTCCCGGCGGCCGGCACAACGCCTGGGATTACCAGAAGGGCATGGCGGCCGGCTCCATCAAATTCATCAGCGACCAGCTGAAGGCGCCGGTGCCCAACTCCTCCTGATGCAGATAGCCCGTTCGGGGGCGATGCTGGTGTGGAGGGGGGTCCCTGTTGAGGAGGACGTTCCATGTCCGTGCTGGACAAGCTCAAGCAGATGCTCAAGGGCCATGAGGAGCAGACGGGCAAGGGTGTCGACAAGGCCGGCGACATGGTCGACGACAAGACCCAGGGCAAGTACTCCGGCCAGGTCGACACCGCCCAGGACAAGCTCAAGGAGCAGCTCGGCGGAACGGACCGGGACACGGACCAGCCGCCGCAGTGACGCCCCCGTGACGCGCAGCCCGGGCCCGGGACAAGCACGCGTCCCGGCCTTAGGCTGAACGGATGATCGCCACGCCCGTCCGGCTGGCCCCGGACGTCCTGCTGCGCCCGGCCGAGCTGACGGACGCCACCGGCTTCTCCCGCGCCTACCGGCGCAGTCTCGAACACCTCCGCCGCACCGAACCGCCCCGCGAGGCGGCGTACTACACCCCGGCCGGCCAGGAGCAGCGGCTCCGCGCACAACTGGCCGAGCAGGAGGCCGGCCGGCTGAGACTGTGGGTCCTGATCCACGAGGCGGACGAGGGGTCCGGGGAGCCGGACGTGGCGGGCGCGATCACCCTGTCGCAGATCACCTACGGCCCGCTGCGCAGCGCGAGCGTCGGCTACTGGATCGACGTCGGCCACCTGCGCCGCGGGCTGGCCTCCGCCGCACTGCGCGCGGTCTGCACGGCGGCAGACCAGGAGCTGGGCCTGCACCGGCTGTCGGCCGGCACCCTGCTGGAGAACACCGCCTCGCAGCGGGTGCTCACCGGCTGCGGCTTCACCCCCTACGGCACGGCCGAGAAGTACCTCTACATCAACGGCGCCTGGCGGGACCACCGGCTCTTCCAGAAGATCCTCAACGACCGCCACCCGTAGGCACCGCACACGGCGGCGCCCGCCCCCTGCACGGGGACGGGCGCCGTCCGGTTCGACTGGGCCGGGATCACGGGGCGGTCAGGGCAGCACCCGGATCTTCTCCGCCTGCGGGCCCTTGTGGCCCTGGGTGACCTCGAAGGTCACCTTCTGGCCCTCCAGCAGCTCGCGGTAGCCGGTGGCGTCGATGTTGGAGTAGTGCGCGAAGACGTCGGCACCGCCGTCGTCCTGCGCGATGAAGCCGAAGCCCTTTTCCGAGTTGAACCATTTGACCGTGCCCGAAGCCATGTTGCGTCTCCTTCGCTCTATGGGCTCGAATCGGCTCCCGCACCCCGCGGAACCCGGAGGTGATCGCCCTGGTCCGGAGACGTACCGGACAGCAAGAACGCCCGTGAATGCTCCACGGGCGCCCGGCACTTCGGAACCACGACAGCTGATCAGGACGCTACACCGACCGAGCCCGCCAGTCATCACAAACCATGGCAAACGCGTCGCGCTTCACCGGGCAAGGCCACACCGCGTCGTCCGTATCCCCGACCGATCAGACAGGTGTGCGAGATATGCGGGGTCCGTCAGGACTCCCGCCCCTCGCCCTCCGGTCCCCCGCCCTCCGGGCCCACCGGCTGCCGCCGACGCCACCACAGTGCCGTACCCATCCCGGCCAGCGCCACCACTCCGGCGGCGGAGAACGACCACAGGAGGACGTCGCCCCGGTCGCCGGCCGGTCGGGCCGCCGACGCCTGGTGCACCGCGGTGAGAGGTGCCGGATGCGCGGCCCGCTCCGTACCGGGGGCACGCCGCTCGGGGGCAGGGGCCGGCAGCACACCGACCCCGACGGCCCGGGGCGCGGCCTCGAAGCCCCAGTCCAGCAGGGCGCGCGCCTCCTCGTAGACCGCGTTCCCGGTGCCGGAGCGCGGGTTCATGACGGTGACCAGCAGCGTCCGGCCGCCCCGCCGGGCCGCGGCCACCAGAGTGTTGCCGGCGTGGCTGGTGTAGCCGTTCTTCACCCCGATGAGGCCGTCGTAGGGGGCCACCCCGTGCGAACCGACCAGCAGCCGGTTGGTGTTCTGGATGCCGTACGCGTCCGCGCCGCCGTCCTCCGGGAGCCAGGCCCGCTTCGTGGCCGCGAGGTTGGCGAAGTCCCGGTTGGTCAGCCCGGCCTGGCCGAAGAGGGAGAGGTCGTATGCGGAGGAGAACTGGCCGGGCGTGTCGAAGCCGTCGGCCGACTCGACGGTGGTGTCGCGGGCGCCCAGCCGGTCCGCGGTTGCCTGCATGTCGTCGATGGTCTTCCCCCAGCCGCCGTTCATGGCGGCGAGGGCGTGCACCGCGTCGCTGCCGGAGCTGAGGAAGACGCCGTGCCACAGGTCCGCGACGCGGTAGGGCATGTCCTCCTTGATCCCGGCGAGTGAGCTGCCGGCCGCGATGCCCGCCAGGTCGGCGCTGGAGACGGTGCGCACCTCCCCCTGGGCGAACTTCGGCAGCACCGTCAGCGCGAAGAGCGTCTTGAGGGTGCTGGCCGGCGGCAGCGGCCGGTGGGCGTCCCTGGCCGCGAGGACCCGGTGGCTGCCCAGGTCCGTCACCATCCAGGACAGGGCCGAGATCCGGGGCGGCTCGGACAGTCCGGGCCTGGGCAGGAACTGCACTCCGTGCCCGTCCAGCAGGTTCTCGTTCGGGGCCGATCGTGCGCCGCGCAGGTCGTCGATGCCGTTCGGGCCATCGGCGACCGCCGGGCCGCACACGGCCAGCAGGCTCGCGGCACAGGCGGCCGCTGCGGTCAGGGCTCTGACGGGGGGCCAACTCGCTGTCGACATGTGGCCACGCTAAGAACGCGGCGAGCCGCGCGCCGGTTGGCCTACTCCATACGGTTCTCGGCTCCCGCGGGGCGGAGGGAGCCGGGCCGCCCACGGGCCCGACCGCCGCTCCGTCAGCACCGGACCGCGCACGCCTCCCCGCACCACCCGGCATCGTCGGACGCGCGCCGGCGTCCGGCTCCCTCCGGGCGCCGCGGACGAAGCCGGGCAGCGGGATGGGACCTCACGGGAGGGCCGATCCAGGACGGTCCACAACGGCGCCGCGTTTCAGAGAAGTTGGCGGCATGCCCCACCTGGCAGGGAGCCCGGATTGCCGACGGAGGAGCACGCGGCGACGCCCAACCACCGGGCGGCACCGACCTGTTGGGCGTGCGCGCCCCTCACCCGATACGTCGTCGCCCGGACCGGCCCGCTGCCCGCAGGAGCGCGAATCCGGCGGGCAAGCGGGGGCGTTCGGCGCCGGCCCGGTGACCGCGGCCTCCCCTACGCGGACCGCCGGCGCCGTTCCCCGTGCGGTAGCGGGCGGGCCCGGTCCGGGTCGAGCAGCGGCGTATGCAGATCGCCGTAGCGCTCGCGGCGTGCCGCGATCTCGCCGAAGAGGAAGGTGAGTTGGTCCGGTGCGGTGCAGTCGGCCACCTCGTCCCAGGTGACCGGGGTGGAGACGGTCGGGAGGGGGCGGGCGCGCAGGGTGTAGGCGACCGCGGTGGTCTTGGCGGCGGCGTTCTGCGAGAAGTCGATGAAGACCCGGCCCGGCCGCAGCGCCCGGTCCATCTTGTGCGTGACCAGTTCCCCGAGGGCCGCACCGGCCTCGACGGCCAGTGTCCGGGCGTAGGCGGTGGTGCGGTCGGCGGGGGTGGGCTCGACCGGCACCAGGAGGTGCATTCCCTTGGAGCCGCTGGTCTTGGCGTAGGCGTCGAGGCCGTCGGCGGCCAGCCGGTCGCGCAGCCACCGGGCGGCCGTGCAGCACTCGACGACGGTGGCGGGCTCCCCCGGGTCCAGGTCGAAGACGAGCCGGTCGGCCGTGCCCGGGGCGTCGCAGGTCCATTGCGGGGCGTGCAGTTCGACGACGAGGTTGGCCGCCCAGACCAGCGAGGGGAGATCCTGGAGCACCACCTGGCGGGCCGGTCCCGACCTCGAATGGGGGACCTCGCAGCTCTTCACCCAAGAGGGCGCGCCGGGCGGCACGTTCTTGGTGAAGAAGCGCTGGCCGCCGGGCCCGTCGGGGTAGCGGAGGAAGGACACCGGCCGGTCGTGGAGGTGCGGGAGCAGTGCGTCCGCGGTGGTGGTGCAGTAGTGCAGCACCTCACCCTTGGTCGTGCCGGTCTCGGGATAGAGGACCTTGTCCAGGTTGGTCAGCGAGAGGCGCCGCCCCTCCACGACCGTGATCGGCGACATACCATCGAGAATCCCACATGAGGGACGAACCATGCGATCTATCTGGAATGGATCCATATCGTTTGGCCTGGTCACCATCCCGGTGAAGACCTACAGCGCCACCGACCGCACCTCCTCGGTCTCCTTCGTCCGCATCCACGAGAAGGACGGCGCACCGATCCGGTACCGCAAGGTCTGCGAACTGGACGGGGAGGAGGTGCCGAACGAGGAGGTGGGCAAGGGCTATCAGCCGCCCGGCGACGACACCGTCGTCCCGATCACCGACGAGGACCTCTCCCGGCTGCCGATGCCGACCGCCAAGACGCTGTCGATCCTCTCCTTCGTGGACCCCGCCGAGATCGACCCGCTCCAACTGGACAAGGCGTACTACCTCGGACCCAACGGGGCCTCCGCCGTCAAGCCGTACGCCCTGCTGCGGGAGGCGCTGGAGCACCACCGGAAGGTCGCGATCGGCAAGGTGGCGCTGCGCGGGCGGGAGACCCTGGCGATGCTGCGGGCGCACGACGGGGCGCTGGTGATGCACGTGCTGCTGTGGCCCGACCAGATCCGCTCCCCGGAGGGGATCGCGCCGGAGGACGTCAAGGTCCGCGAGAACGAGATGCAGCTGGCCGAGACCCTGATGGACTCGCTGGGCGCGCTCGACCCGGCCGACCTCCACGACGACTACCGCGCGGCGGTGGAGGAACTCGTCGCCGCCAAGCTGGCGGGCGGCGCCCCGGCCGCCCCCGGCACCGCCGCCCCCGGCGCCCGGGTCATCGATCTGACGGCGGCCCTGAAGAAGAGCCTGCGGGCCGCCCGCGGCGAAGCCGAGGAAGGCGCGGCGGCCGCCTCGGTCACCCCGATCCGGGGCCGCGGCACGGCCCGGGAGAAGGCCGCGGCGAAGCAGGCGCCCAAGAAGGAGGAGGCAACGGGGCGCACGGCCTCGGGCGGCGGGGCCGGGAAGACCGGCAAGGCGAGCGGTGGTTCGGCCACCGCCAAGAAGTCCGCGGCCAAGAAGTCGTCGCCGGCGAAGCGGCCGACGAAGCCGACCGCTTCGTGATCCCGCGTCCCGCCTGACACAGGGGAGGGCGACGACAGGGCCCGCTGCCGCGGCGGAGCGAACGTCGCCTGCTGCGGCACTAGAGTCACAGCATGGCTTCAGATGAGGTGACCTCCGCCCGGGTCGACAGCTGGATCTGGTCGGTGCGGCTCACCAAGACGCGCTCGACGGCCGCGGCGGCCTGCCGGGCCGGGCACGTGCGCGTCAACGGTGAGCGGGTCAAGCCCGCCCATGCGCTGCGGCCCGGCGACGAGGTGCGGCTGCGGCAGGCGGGCCGGGAGCGCATCGTGGTGGTGACCCGGCTGGTGCGCAAGCGGGTCGGCGCGCCGGTCGCCGTCGAGTGCTACGTCGACAACAGCCCGCCGGCGCCGCCGCGCGAGGCGGTCCCGGTCATCGCCGTACGGGACCGCGGTGCGGGCCGGCCCACCAAGCGCGACCGCCGGGAGCTGGACCAGCTGCGCGGCCGGCTCGGCATGGGGCCGGACTCGGACCCCGAACACCCCTGAGCGGTCAGGCCTCGGGCAGCGCGTCCACGTAGACCCACTGGCCGTCCTCACGAGTGAAGCGGCTGTTCTCGTACTGGCTGCCGGTGCGGCCGCGGACCTCGTAGTGCGCGCGGAAGGCGACCGTGCCCTCCTGGTGGAAGGCGCTGCCACCGGTGGTGGCGAGGATCGTGAGGCCGGTCCAGCGCTGCGCGGGGTCGAGTTCGAGGACCGCGGGGCGGGTCGCCGGGTGCCAGCTGCG
The DNA here is from genome assembly GCF_044754325.1 of Streptomyces sp. NPDC093097. NCBI lineage: Bacteria > Bacillati > Actinomycetota > Actinomycetes > Kitasatosporales > Streptomycetaceae > Streptomyces > Streptomyces sp. NPDC093097. Next base: position 622,823 of record NZ_JBIVOW010000001.1, on the reverse strand, counting down.
CAGCAGGTAGGCGGTGTCGCCGACGGCGAAGGCGCTGTAGCGGGAGCGCATCAGCCGCTCGGCCGTCGGGGCGGCGGCCCGGCCCTGGTGGAAGGGGGCGCAGCACTCCCCGTAGGACGCCTCGCGGCCGCACGGGCAGGGCGAGTCCTCGGTGACGGGGGCCGGTGCGGGCGGCTTGCGCCGGGCGCGCTGCTGGACGGTTCTCGACGGCTTCCTGGGCTTTGACACGCCACGATTGTGCCGGGTCGGGACGGAGGGGGCGGCACTGGGCCGGGGCACGGTCAGAGCGGCCGCCCACAGGACATGACCTATTTGGGGGATTTTCACGATAAATAAGCCATTTGCAGCTTTTCTTGGCTTGATACTGGTAGTGAGGCTGGAAGGACTCACGGTGACCGTCCCCACACCCAGGAGAGAACCTCATGATTCTGTCCATTTCCGGCGTCGTTCTGCTCGGTGTCATCGTCTTCCTCTTCTTCCGCAAGGACGGCCTCAAGTTGTCCCACGCGCTGATCTGCGCACTCTTCGGCTTCTACCTCGCGGGCTCGGCCATCGCGCCCAGCATCAAGGCCGGTGGCGCGAGCCTGGCCAGCCTCCTGGGCGGGATCAAGCTCTAGGGCCTGTCCGATGGGTCCGCGTGGGCCCGCGGCGCTCCCCCAGCTGACGCCGGGAGGTGCCCCCCGGCACCGCGGACCGCTCCGCACCGACCCACCGGCCAGGCCCCGGGCTCTGCCCCGCAGCGCTGCCACCGCGCGTAACCGCCCGCCCGGGCCGGTCCGCCCTCGTCCCGGCGGCGGTGCGCGAGATCCGCCCGGCTCGCCGCCCCCACCGAGCCGGCCCGCCGCCCCACGAGCACCAGGAGAGAAGCCGTGACCCGGCGCCCCCTGCCCCGCATCCTCACCGGCAACGCACTGACCAGCAGCGCCCCGATCGCCCGCGGCCGCGAACTGGCGCGGACCGCGGCCGACGGCGCGACCGATGTGCTCCACCCGCTGATCACCATCAGCCGGGGCCTGCGCCGCCTGCTGGCCGTCGGACGGGGCCGGTGGAGCGCGACCCCCAGGGAGCAGCGGGGCCCGCTGTGCTTCTTCCTCGCCGCCGGGGTGCTGATCGTGGCGCTGGTGCCGTACGGGCCGCTGCTCGCGCTGATCTCGGTGATGGGGGTGGCGGCCTGGGTGGGCCGGGACCGGACGCCGGCCGCGGACAGCGGCCCCGGCGAGGCGGAGAGCGAGCGCCTCCAGGCGCTGTACGAGGCGCTGCTGCCGCACTTCTGCGCCCCCGGCGACCCCCACCCGCTCTACGCCCATGACGGGGACTGGCAGCGGGCGTTCACCGCGTACGCCTTCGACGACGGCGGACGGCCGACGCGGCTGCACCTGAAGTACCCGGCGTACTTCCCCGACGCCGAGGCCCGGTCCCGGGTCCGCGTCGAGCAACTGCTGCACGCCAAGTCCGGCCGCGGCCGGGAGTACCGCTTCGACTGGGACGAGGAGGCCAACGAGTTGGCCATGACGGCGCTCGGGCCGCTGCCCACGGACATCGTGGCGCAGCGCTTCGTGACCTCGCCGGGCGAGGCGGTGCTCGGGTTCACCGATCCCGACTCCGTGCAGCGGACGCTGCCGGTGGTGTGCGGGGGCCAGGCACGGGACGTGCCGCCGGTGGTGTGGCGCACCGGCCGGCGGTCCACCGAGCCGCACCTGCTGGCGCTGGGGCAGCCGGGTGCCGGCGGGACGACGCTGCTCCGCTCGCTCGCCCTCCAGGCCCTGCGGCACGGCGATGTGCTGGTGATCGACGGCGGCGGCACCGGTGAGTTCGGGTGCCTGGCCGGGCGGCGCGGGGTGCTGGCCGTGGAGAGCGGGCTGGCCGGGGCGCTGGTGAGGCTGGAGTGGGCGGCCCGCGAGACCGAGCGGCGGCTGGCCGCCGCCAACCGGGCGCAGCAGGCCGGGCAGCCGGCGCCGGCGGACGCCCGCCGCCCGTTGTGGATCATGGTGGACCGGCTGACGGCGCTGTCCCACCTGGCGGCGGTGGAGGGGCGGGAAGATCCGCAGCGGCTGCTTCAGGTCCCGTTGCGGCACGGCCGGGCGGCGCAGGTGACGGTGGTGGTGGCCGACCAGTTCGAGACCGCGGAGCTGCTGAGCGATCCGGTGCGGGCGCACACCAAGGCGCGGATCGTGCTCGGGCCGGCGAGCCCCGAGGAGGTGCGGGGCGTACTCGGCGCGCCGCCGCACACCACACCGCTGCCCCAGGTGCCGCCGGGCCGCGGCTTTGCCCGACTGGGCACCGGTCCGGTGCTGCGGCTCCAGGTCCCCGCCACCCCGGACCCGTACGACGACGCCACCGGCGAGGCGCACCGCCGGGCCGTCACGGCGCTCCTGCCGGAACGCACCGCCCCGGCGGACGCCGCGGAGCGGACCGCCACGGCACCCCACCCCGTCTCCTTCGCCAAGCCCGGCACGGAGACACATTTCGACGGACGGAACTCCGTTGACACGCCCGCCACTTGACCAGGCGTCACCTCGTCGGGGCGCGGCCGTCCTGACGCTCGCAGCACACCGGGCGGCCGGCCGGAACAGCCGACCGGCACACGCCTCAGGCCACGAACGCCTGGATCGGCTCCGCCTCCACCGGCGCACCCGTGGCCACCAGCTCCGCCGCCCGCGCCAGCCGCGCCATCGCCTCGTCGGCGACCGCGCCACTGACTGTGAACGGCAGCCGCACGAAGCCCTCGAAGGCACCGTCGACGCCGAACCGCGGCCCGGACGGCACCCGCACCCCCAGCCGCTCCCCCGCCTCCGCGATCCGGGAGCCGGAGAGGCCGCCGGTGCGGGCCCAGAGCGTGAGGCCGCCGCGCGGAACGCTGTACTCCCAGTCGGGAAGGTGCCGGTGGAGCGCGTCGACGATGGCGTCGCGGTTCTCCCGGGCCTGCTCGCGGCGGATCTCGACGGCCTCCTCCCAGCCGCCGCCCTCCAACAGGGCGGCGATGGCGAGCTGTTCGAGGACCGGTGAGCCGAGGTCGGAGTAGGCGCGGGCGGCGACCAGGCTGCGGATGATGTCGGGCGCGGCCCGCACCCAGCCGATCCGCATACCGGCCCAGAACGCCTTGCTGGCCGAGCCGACGGTGATCACGGAGCTGCCGGCCGGGTCGAACGCGCAGACCGGGCGGGGCAGTTCGGTGTCCGGATCGAGCACGATCTCGGTCATGGTCTCGTCGACGACGAGCAGGGTGCCCGCCGAGCGCGCGGCGTCCACCAGGCGGCGGCGCTGCTCCTCGGTGGCGAGGGAGCCGGTGGGGTTGTGGAAGTCGGCGACGACATAGGCCATCCGCGGTGCGGCGTCGCGCATCACCTGGCGCCAGACCGGGATGTCCCAGCCGGTCAGCCGCTCGCCGAGGGCGACCGGGACGAGCCGGGCGCCGGCGTCCCGCATCAGCTGGAGGATGTTGGCGTACGAGGGCGAGTCGACGGCCACCCGCTCGCCGGGGCCGGTACACAGGCGGCAGATCGCCGCGACGGCGCCCATCGCGCCGGTGGTGACCATGATCTGCTCGGGCATGGTCGGTATGCCGCGGGCGGTGTACCGATCGGCGAGGGCCTGCCGCAGGACGGGCAGACCGGCCGGGTAGTCGCCGTGGGTGTGGGAGTAGAGCGGCAGGTCGGCCATGGCGCCCTGGACGGCGCGGGTGAGCCACGGCTCGGGGGCCGGCAGGGCGGCGCAGCCGAGGTCGATCATCGAGCCGGCGGCCTCCGGCGGGAGCGGCTCCAGGCCCCGGGTGGGCAGCGGGTTGCCCGCCGGGACGGCGGTCCAGCTGCCCGAGCCGCGCCGGGACTCCAGGAACCCCTCGGCGCGCAGCGCCTCGTAGGCGGCGGCCACCGTGGTGCGGCTGAAACCGAGGGCCGCGGCCAGCTCGCGCTCGGCGGGGAGCCGGGCGGCGACCGGGACCCGGCCTTCGAGGACGAGCCGGCGGACACCGTCGGCGAGGCTGCGGTAGGCGGGCAACTTCCGCCCGTTGGCGGTGAGTTCAGCGGCCCGCGGGTCCTGCGAACGCAACAGGCGGGCGAGCTGGGGCGCCCCCACCGCGGAGGTCCACTGTGCCATGAAGATCAGTCCACCTTCCGCGAATTGGCTCTACTTCCAGAGCCCGGTCATGCCACATCGTGGCATGCGCCAGTCCAATCCTGCCAGGAGGGGGAAGATTCGTGTCCATAACCCAGAGGTCCACCGTCGGGGGGTCGCACCTACCGCGCCGTCTCGTACAGCTCTACGTGGGGCTGGTGGCGTACGGCGTGAGCATGGGCCTGATGGTCCGGGCCGGGCTGGGCCTGGAGCCGTGGAGCGTGCTCAACCAGGGCCTCGCACGGCATACGGGAGTGTCGATCGGCACCGTCACGATCGTCTCCGGGGCACTGATCCTGCTGCTGTGGATCCCGCTGCGCCAGCGCCCCGGCCTGGGCACGGTCTCGAACGTCGTCATCCTCGGGCTCGTCATGGACGCCACGATCGCGCTCGTACCCGAGGTGCGGCTGCTGGCCATCCGCATCCCGCTGCTGGTGACCGCGGTCGTCCTCAACGGAGCCGCGACCGGCCTGTACATCTCGGCGCGCTTCGGCGCCGGCCCGCGCGACGGGCTGATGACCGGGCTGCACCTGCGCACCGGCCGACCGGTCCGACTGGTGCGGACGTGCATCGAAGTGACCGTCCTCGCCGCGGGCTTCGCACTCGGCGGCTCCCTCGGGGTCGGCACGGTGGTGTACGCCCTGGCGATCGGGCCGCTGGCCCAGTTCTTCCTCCGCCGCTTCGCCATCAAGGGCCTGCCCGAGCCGTCCTCGGTCGTGGTGGCCCGCTCCCCCGAGCCGTCACCGGAGAGCGCGATACTGCCTTAAGTGACCCCTGCGATACACCTGCGCCACCCCTACCTCGACCACCCCGGTCCGCTGCCCTTCGCCCACCGCGGCGGGGCCGCGGACGGTCTGGAGAACACCGCCGCCGCCTTCCGCCGCGCGGTGGGCCTCGGCTACCGCTACCTGGAGACCGACGTCCACGCCACCTGCGACGGCGCCCTGGTCGCCTTCCACGACACCACCCTGGACCGGGTCACCGACACCCGGGGCACCATCGCGGACCTCCCCTGGCGGACCGTCCGCCGGGCCCGGGTCGCCGGCCGCGAGCCACTGCCGCTGTTCGAGGAGCTGCTGGAGGAGTTCCCCTCGGCGCGATGGAACGTCGACCTCAAGGCGGAGGGCGCACTGGAGCCGCTGCTCGCCCTGCTGCGCCGCAGCGGCGCCTGGGACCGGGTGTGCGTCGGCTCGTTCTCCGAGGCCCGGGTGGCACGGGCGCAGCGGCTGGCCGGCGGCCGGCTGGCCAGTTCGCTGGGCACCCGCGGGGTGGCCGGGCTGCGCCTGCGCTCCTACGGACGCGGGGCACTGCCGCTGGACCGGCTGCTGGGCGCGGCGGTGCGGCGCAGCGCGGTCTGCGTCCAGGTCCCCGAGCGGCAGTCCGGCATCCGCGTCGTCGACCCGCTCTTCCTGCGCGCCGCGCACGCCCTGGGCATGCAGGTCCACGTCTGGACGATCAACGACGCCGCCCGGATGCGGGCGCTGCTGGATCTCGGCGTGGACGGCATCATCACCGACGACATCGAGACGCTGCGCACGGTCCTGACCGAAAGGGGCTGCTGGGCCTAGGCCCCGTCGTCGCGCTCCCGCCGCCTCCCGTCCGGCGCCCGGCCTGCCCTTCGGGCAGACGGCGGGAGCGCGACGACAGGCAAGCCTCGACCCCGCACACGCGGCGAACCTCCCGACGCGGCCGCCTCCAGGCAGCAGGCACCAAGAAGACACAAGAAAAAGAGACCCCTTCCTGAAGAGGAAGAGGTCTCTCATGGAGCGCCCGGCAGGCCTTGCACCTGCATTTCCCACCGGTTGGTGGACGTCTTTCCTTGGACCACAGACGCGCGACTTCCACCCGGGGGCCGAAGCTGCACCATGATCATACCGGACCGGCGGACGTGCCCCTACACACTCCACCGCGACGAGAGCCGGCAGCCCTGCCCGGCCCCCAGCAGCGCGGTCGACGTTCCAGACAGTGGAGGTGGCGGCGCCCTCTCCCGTCCGAGCCCGCGCGGCCAGGGAAGCGGAGCATTTCTCCGCGCACGAAATGGGCGGGTGAGCGGCCGGGCGACCAGGCGGGGCTCACGCCCCTGGTGGGGGTCTTCGTCCTCGGTTCGTCTCGCCGGCGAGGGGGTCCGCGCGGCGGGCGACCGCAACGACCGGGGCCCGGAGGCTGACCGGATTTAGCCCTTGAGGGCGCGGGGCGGTAGTGTACGCCTTTGGCTCACCAGGCGGACCGTTACTGCGTGCTCAACCCCATGAGGCGCTGGGTGACATCTGCTGCCAGATGTGACAAACCGGGCGCTGGTGGGTACAACAAGGGGCGGCACGACGGGCGACGCAGGCGACGTATGTCCCGATGACGGGAATCTTCACCGCCGACCGGACGTTGACCGGATGACGACGACAGCGACACCTGTCCTGTGGGCGACAAGCCCGGGAGGCACGATTCATGAGTGAGCGAGCTCTCCGCGGTACGCGCCTCGTGGTGACCAGCTACGAGACCGACCGCGGCATCGACCTGGCCCCGCGCCAGGCGGTGGAGTACGCATGCCAGAACGGACATCGTTTTGAGATGCCGTTCTCGGTTGAGGCCGAGATTCCGCCGGAGTGGGAGTGCAAGGTTTGCGGTGCACCCTCCCTTCTGGTGGATGGGGATGGTCCTGAGGAGAAGAAGGGCAAGCCCGCGCGTACGCACTGGGACATGCTCATGGAGCGGCGGACCCGCGAGGAGCTGGAAGAGGTGCTGGCCGAGCGGCTGGCGGTCCTGCGCTCCGGCACCATGAACATCGCTGTGCATCCGCGCGACAGCAACCGCAAGTCCGCCTGACCGGCGGCCGAGCCGAACGGCTCGCGGCAAGGGCCGGTGTCACCGCAATCTACCGTGACACCGGCCCTTGCCGTGCGCGCTCCGGAACGTAACGGAGGCAACGGCACTGAAGGGGCCGGGCCGGGCGTCGTCGTACGCCCGGCCCGGCCCCTTGGTGCGGGACGGTCTCAGCGGGTGAGCGGCGGGTCCTGACGGGGCGTGGCCGGCGGCTCGTCGGGGTGGATCACCTCGCCCTGGACGACCTTGCCGTCCGGGCGGTGCATCCGGGCCTGCTGATAGGCGTCACCGAGGGTCCCGGGGGTGAAGCCCGGCCGGTTCAGCAGCTTGTCCGCGCGACGCAGGATCAGCCGCCCCGTCGGCGGGAAGAGGCAGACCAGCCCCAGTACGTCCGAGAGCAGGCCGGGCAGTATCAGCAGCAGCCCGCCGATCATCGGGAGGGTGTTGCCGGTGCCCGCGGACCCGGTCTTGCGGGGAGTGTCGGGGGCGCCGCCGGTCTGCAGGGCTTCGGTGAGGTTGCGCCAGGCGCGGCGGCCGGCCTGCTTGATCACCGCGCCGCCGATCAGCACTCCGGCGACCAGCAGCAGGAATACCGTGAGGCCGTTGGTGGCGCCGGCGACCACGGTCAGCAGCCAGATCTCCAGCACCATCCAGGCGGCGATGCCCAGCGGGACGAACCGGCGGGCGCGCGAGCGGGGCGGGCGGGGACTCGGTGATGGCGTGGCTCCGAACGTCATGTCACCAGTGTGCCTGGCCCGGTCCGCCTGGAGGTCAGCGGCCGCGGATCTTGCTCACCTTGGAACCCACGCCCCAGGCGGTGATCCGCCAGAGCGCCTCCACGACGATGTCGCGGTTCATCTTGCTGTCGCCCAGTTCCCGTTCGACGAAGGTGATCGGGACCTCGACGACGTGGTAGCCGGCCTGGACGGCGCGGCGGGCCAGGTCGACCTGGAAGCAGTACCCCTGGGAGGCCACCTCGTTCAGGCCCAGGCCCTCGAGCGTCTCCACGCGGAAGGCGCGGAAGCCGCCGGTGACGTCGCGGATCGGGACGTCCAGCATGACCCGGGAGTAGGTGCTGCCGCCGCGGGAGAGGAACTCGCGGTGCTTGGGCCAGTTCACCACCCGGCCGCCGGGCACCCAGCGCGAGCCGAGCACCAGGTCGGCGCCCTTGAGGGCGGTGAGGAGCCGGGGCAGTTCCTCGGGCTGGTGGGAGCCGTCGGCATCCATCTCGACCAGGACGCCGTGGCCGTGCTCGGTGCCCCAGCGGAAGCCCGCGAGGTAGGCGGCGCCCAGCCCCTCCTTGCCCTCGCGGTGCAGGACGTGGATCTGGTCGTCCGCGGCGGCCAGCTCGTCGGCGAGCTTGCCGGTGCCGTCCGGGCTGTTGTCGTCCGCGATCAGGACGTGCGCCTCGGGGACGGCAGACCGCACCCGCGAGACGATCGGCTTGATGTTCTCCGCCTCGTTGTACGTCGGAATGATCACCAACGTGCTGCCGAGCGGTCCGTACTGCCGCTGACCGTCTGTCACTACTGTCCCTTCTCGTCCTTCGTGCGTCCGCGGCGGCCGGCGATGACGGCGGCCCCGCAGGACAGGACGCCCACGATAGCGAGCACCCACTCGGGAGCCGCACCAACGCGGTCGGCGAACGTCGTTTCGTCGCGCAGAGGGATGCGAGCGGAGACCACACCCTGGGTGAATTCGGGAATCTGGTGCGTAATGGTCCCGTCCGGAGCGACCACCGCGCTGATCCCGCTGGTGGCCGCGGTGACCACCGCCCGGCCGTGCTCGACGGCCCGCAGCTTGGACATCGCCAACTGCTGCTCGGGCTGGCCGGAGCGCCCGTAGGTGGCGTTGTTGGTCTGGACGACCAGCGCACGGGCGCCGGAGACGGCGGTGTCATGGACGATCTGGTCGTAGGCGACCTCGAAGCAGATGACGTCGCCGAGCTTGGCCGGGCCGACCTTCAGCAGACCGGTGTGGTCGCCGGGGTAGAAGTTGCGGGGCACCCGCTTGAACCGCGTGATGATCTTGCTCAGCTGCTCCCGGAAGGGAACGTACTCGCCGAACGGCACCGGGTGCTGCTTGGTGTACGAGGCGCCCGGCCCGGTCTTGGGGTCCCAGACGATGCCCTCGTTGTAGACGTAGCCGGGCTTGGTCGGGTGGTCGACGAGGGCGCCGACCAGGACCGGGACGCCGATCGCCTTCACCGCCGCGTCGATCCGGTCGTACGCCTGCGGGAACTGGTAGGGGTCCAGGTCGGAAGAGTTCTCCGGCCAGATGACCAGGTCCGGCTTGGGCACGCGGTGGTGCCGGACGTCGTCGGCGAGCTTCTCGGTGGCGGTGGCGTGGTTGTCGAGGATCTTCATCGGGCGGCCCAGGAAGTCCATCCCGGGCCGCTGGACGTTGCCCTGCACGACGGCGATCCGGACGGAGTCGTCGGCCTTGGTCGGGACCGGGACCGCCAGGCCGACCAGGGTGACCGCGGCGGCCAGACCGAACGCCTCCAGCGTCCGGACCAGTCCGCGCTGGCCGGCGCCCCGGCGCAGTCCCCACAGACCGGCCGCGGTGGCGGCCAGCAGAGTGCCGGCCAGCGCGACGGCGAAGGTCACCAGCGGGGCGCCGCCGAGCGCGGCGAGCGGGGTGAACGGCGACCCGGTGTTGGCGAAGGCCAGCCGGCCCCAGGGGAAGCCGCCGAACGGCAGGCGGTCCCGCGCCCACTCCTGGGCGACCCACAGGCACGCGGCCCACAGCGGCCAGCCGGGCAGGCGGGAGGTGAGCGCCAGCCCCGCCCCCATCAGCACGACGAACAGCGACTCGGCGAGGGACAGGCCCACCACCGCGTCCCAGCCGACCACATGCAGCCACTTCAGCAGGAGCAGGAAGAACGGCAGCCCGAAGGCGAAGCCGGTCCAGGCGCCCTGGCGGGCCCGGCGGCCGCGGGTCAGCAGCGACAGTGCGGCCACCGCGACCAGGGACAGCGGCCACAGGCCGTACGGCGGGAAGGCCAGGCCGAGGGCGAGGCCGGCGACGGCCGCGAGGGCGGTGCGCGGCGCCTCGCGGCGGGCCAGAGCGGCCAGCCGGCGGGCGCGGCCGGGGCGGTGTTCGGCGTCGGTCGCGCCGGATGGCACCGTGCCGGCGGGCGCGGTGCCGGGCACGGCGGCGGTGGTCTCGGAACCCGATGGCACGGTCGCGGGCCTTCCTGCAGGTCGTCCGGTTGTCAGCTGACCGTACATCGGAAGGCCGGGAGTGCGGGGGCGGGGTGTGGACAGCGCTCGGGGCTGCGGGGAGCGGGCGGGGCCCGGCGCCGGCGTCGGGTGACAGGAGGGCGGGCGGGGCGCAGCGCCGTCATCTGGGGGTGGAGGTCGGGTGACGGGAGGGCGGTCGGCGCGCAGCGCCGTCTTCTGGGGGTGGAGGTCGGGTGACGGGAAGGCCGTCGGCGCGCAGCGCCGTCATCTGGGGGCGGAGGTCGGGTGACGGGAGGGCGGATCGAGGCCCGGCGCCCTTCGGGCCGACCTGGGACCCGCTGGCTGCGGGTCGACCGAGAGCCGTTGTCTACTGAGCGCCGGGCCCCACCCGGGTCGCACCTGCCGACCGACCTGGCCATCGCTCTGGCGCTGGACCTGGCTCCCAGTGGCGGTGTGCCGGATGGCTCGCCGCCCCATGGCCCAGCTGCGTGCGACGGCAGCGCGGAGGTCTCCCGGTCGGACGTCCTGTGGTGGACTCGGCCGAACCTACCGGCCCACCGGCGGCTGCTGTCAACAGTCGCTCCGTCTGCGGCGTTTTCGCGTCGTCCCAGGTCAGTGCCGAGCGTTCCCAGGTGGGGCGGGCAGGTTTCGGCGCGGTGTCCGGCGCCACGGGCGCCGCCGATGTCACTCGTTCGGCCGGTCGAAGACCAGCCGGCCGCCGACGACCGTGCGCAGGCAGCGCGGAAGGTCGTTGCCGGGGGTGAGATCGGGCAGGCCCGGGGTGCCGGAGCGGGGGTCGGTGGACCAGCGCTCGACGCGCTCGTCGGGGGCCTGGACGATCAGCTCGCCGGTCTGCCAGACCGCGTAGTCGGCGGGGGCACCGGGCACCAGGACGCCGGCGTCGTCGCGGCCGATGGCGCGCCAGCCGCCGCGGGTGTGGGCGGTGAACGCGGCGCGGGCGGAGATGCCGTGGGCGGGGGTGCGGTGGAAGACGGCGGCGCGCACGGTGCCCCAGGGGTCGAGCGGGGTGACCGGGCTGTCGGAGCCGAGGGCGAGTGGGACGCCGGCCTTGAGCAGGGCGGCGTAGGGGTTGAGGCCGGCGGCGCGGTCGGCGCCGAGGCGGGTCGCGTACATCCCGTCGGGGCCGCCCCAGGCCGCGTCGAAGGCGGGCTGCACGGAGGCGGTCAGGGCGAGGTCGGCGAAGGCGGCGATGGTGGCGTCGGTGAGCATCTCGGCGTGCTCGACGCGGTGCCGGGCGGCGCGGACGCGGGCCAGGCCGACCCGGTCGGCGGCGGCCCGGACGCCGTCGGTGACGGCGGTCAGCGCGGCGTCGCCGATGGCGTGGAAGCCGGCCTGGATGCCGGCCTCGGTGCAGGCGGCGACGTGGGCGGCGATGGCGTCGGCGTCCAGGTGCGCGGTGCCGGTGTGGCCGGCGTCGGCGTAGGGGGCGTGCAGATGGGCGGTGTGCGAGCCGAGCGAGCCGTCGGCGAAGAGGTCGCCGGCGGCACCGTGGGCGCCGAGGTCGCGGATCCGGTCGGCTTCCTTTGCGGATGCGATCAGTTGGGCCCAGTAGCCGATGACGCGCGGGCCGGTGCCCTCGGCGGCCAGGGCGAGCAGCGCGGTGAAGTCGTCCTCGCTGGAGATCTCCGGGCCGCCGCACTCGTGGACGGTGCCGATGCCGAGCGAGGCGGCCCGGGCCAGTGCGGCGGCCTGCGCCTCGGCCCGCTGGGCGGGGGTGACGGTGGCGTACGCGGCGGCCCGCACGGCGTGGTGGGCGTCGCCGGTCAGCGGCCCGTCGGGGTGGAAACCGGACCGCTCGCGGACGCCGGGGACCAGGTCGAGCAGGGCGGTGGTGACGACGGCGGAGTGCACGTCGATGCGGGTGAGGTACAGCGGGCGGCCGTCGGCGGCGGCGTCCAGTTCGGCGCGGGACGGCGGGCGTCCCTCGGGCCAGGCGCTGGCGTCCCAGCCGTGGCCGAGCAGGACGGTGTCGGCCGGGCGGCCGGCGGCGAACGCGCGGATCCGGTCGAGGGCGTCGGCCAGGGTGGCGGCGCCGGCGAGGTCCAGGCCGGTGAGGGCCAGCCCGCTGGCCGTGGTGTGCACATGTGCGTCTGTGAACGCCGGGGTGACGAGCGCGCCGTCGAGCTGGACGATCTCGTCGACGCCGTCGGCGAAGGAGTCGGCCGCGCCCTCCTCGCCGACCCAGGCGATCCGGTCGCCCTCGACGACCATCGCGGTGGCGAAGGGGTCGGCGGGGCTGTGCACCTCACCGCCCCGCAGGAGGACGGTACGGGGGGCCTGCTCGGAGTTGCGCTCGCTCATACCGCACAGTCTCGCCCCTGCGCGGGGGCGCCGGGCGCCCGGGGTCGATTCCCGGCCTGGGGCACCTCTGGCCGATCTCCACGAAAGATGGGGCGGCGAGCTGGAGCGCAGGGCGCCGGGGTGCCTCCCTCGCGGAGTCACAGAGACACGCCAGCAACGCCGCATGGGCGCCGCACCCTTGGGACGCAGCGTGACGCGCGCCGGGCACCGCGGAGATCCGCCGGAAGCGCCCGGGGTCAGATCCGCGGCGGGCGGGACTCGTAGGGGGTGGAGAGCACCACCGTGGTGCGGGTCGAGACGCCGGCGAGGGTGCGGATGCGGGTGAGCAGGTGCTCCAGCTCCAGCGGGGTGGCGACGCGGACCTTGAGGATGTAGTTCTCGTCGCCGGCGACGCTGTGGCACGCCTCCAGTTCGGGGACCTCGGCGAGCCGGTCGGCGATGTCGTCGGGGGCGCTGGGGTCGAAGGGTTTGACCGAGATGAAGGCGGTGAGCGGCAGGCCCACGGCCTCGGGGTCGACGATGGCGGCGTAGCCGCGGATCACCCCGCGCTGCTCCAGGCGGCGCACCCGCTGATGCACCGCCGAGGTGGACAGGCCGGTGGCCTTGCCCAGGTCGGTGTAGCTCATCCGCCCGTCCTTGACGAGCAGATCCACGATTTGTCGGTCCAACTCCTCCACCCGCTCAACCTACTGCGCGCAGGCGCGTGCGCGCACCGCGCGCCCCATCTCGACCACCTGTACACCGACCCGTGTGAGGAACGCCACACCGGTGACGCGGGGTCTGTGGGGCGCCCGCGATTATGCGCCCGGCATGAAGGGCATTGCTGGTGTTGGCCGAGACCGCCGGTCACACGAACGAAGTCAGCGGTCCGAGTGGCCCACCCGAGGGGGATGGACATCATGCGACGCCTGAAGCAGGACTCTGCCGTGGCCAACGTCGCCGCCCAGGAGGGCGACAGTTTCGGCTTTCCGGTCGAGGACGACGCGGACGATGCCTTCGACACCTATGAGATCTACCGTGTGACCTGCCCGGACTGCCGGCAGCCGATCGCGCTGCTGGCGGACGAGGACACGCTCCCGGAGCACGCACTGTGCCCCTCGCCGTGGAACCCGTTCGCGCTGGCGGTGTGCCAGGGCTCCGGCCGGCCGGCGTCCGACGCCCCCGACACCGACGACATGATGGACACTCACGAACAGGACGCCGCCATCCTGTTGACGCTCCCCGAGGGCCTGGACTGGCGCCGCCAGCCGTTCTCGCACCCCGGCGGTCCGGGCGAGCGGGCGGCCCGGGTGCCGCGCTCGCGTCGCCGGAGCTGAGCCGTCCGCCGGCCGCGGCGCAGCAGCGGCGGCCGGCAAGCGTCACCTCCCCCACCCACGCAGACACCAGATGCCGTGGGTGTGCTGGATGCTGCCCGGGTGCCTGGGACCGTACCGGCACCGCAGAGGCGAGCAACTCGACCGATCCCGCTGGGACTTGCGCCCGCGGGCGGACGCGGTCGGGGTCGCGTGGGGCGCCGAGGGCGCCACACAGTCAATTCCTGTCGCATGCCTGAGACATGACGCCCGGTGGTGCGCGGTCGACGGCGCGGATCCGGGCGCAGCGCGGCGAGGCGTCACACCCCTGGCATATGTACGTGGCGCAGTGCGTCTGCGCCTGTTACCGTCGCGCTCGTTCCCGTGGCCCCGGACCGATCTCGACCCCAGGAGCGACGATCATGCCCCCACTCCCTCTGCACTGTGCGCGCTGCGGTCATGCCGCGGACGACTTCACCGGCTGCCGGTCCTGTGCCCGCGACGGCATCGGCGTCAACACCCCGCCCCCGCTGGCGGATCTGGCCGGGCTGGACCTCGCGGCGTACCCGGGCGGCCCGTGGGGCTGGCCGGCGGCGCTGCCGGTGCCGGGCCCGCCGGTCACCCTGGGCGAGGGGAACACCCCTGTCGTCCGACTGCGCTCCGACGCCCGGAACGCGGCCCAACCGGCCGCCGACGGGCCCGAGTTGTGGCTCAAGTACGAGGGCGGGAATCCGACCGGTTCGCACAAGGACCGGGCGATGTCGGTCGGGGTGGCGGCGGCGCTGGCGGCCGGCGCGGACACCGTGGTCGCGGCGTCCTCGGGGAACGCGGGGGCGTCGGCGGCGGCCTACGCCGCCCGGGCCGGACTGCGCTGCGTGGTGTTCACCACCGATGCGGTGCCGGCCGGGCTCCGGGCGCAGATCGACGCGCTGGGGGCGGAGCGGGTGGTCGTCCCCGGCGGCGGGGAGGCGCGGAACGTGGCGATGACCGAGGCCGTCGCGGAGCGCGGCTGGTATCCGCTGACCAGCTTCGCGGCGTCCAGGCCGGGCAGCAATCCGTACGGGAACGAGGGGTACAAGTCGGTCGCCTACGAGCTGGCCCGGGATTTCGCCGGGCGGCGGATCGAGGCGGTGGTGGTGCCGACCAGTCGCGGGGACCTGCTGGCCGGAATCGCCCGCGGCTTCCGGGAGTTGGCGGAGGCCGGGCTGATCGCCGCGATGCCGCGGCTGGTGGTCGCGGAGGCCACGCCGGCGGCGCCGTTCACCGCCGCGCTGCGCCTGGCCGACCGGGCCGAGCAGGAGCGGGTCCGGGTCGAAGCGGGCCCGTCGGTGGCGTTCTCGCTGGGTGGGGACCGGCCGTGCTGGCAGGGACTGGACGCCCTGTGGCGCACCGGCGGCACCGCCGTGGCGGTGGACGACGAGGTGGCGCTGGCCGAGCACCGGCGGCTGGCCGCCGAGGGGGTGCTGCTGGAACCGTCGTCCGCGGTCTCGGTGGCCGTGGCCCGCGACCTGGAGGTGGCACCCGGGGCGCTGGTGGTGGCGATCGGGACGGCCACCGGCATGAAGGGGCTCGGCGACTGATCCGACCGGGCGGGGCGGGCCGGCGCTGCGGACAGCACCGGCCCGCCCCGTCGGCTCAGCGGGACTCCGGCCCTGCCAGGTGGCGGGCGATCACCATGCGCTGGATCTGGTTGGTGCCCTCGACGATCTGGAGCACCTTGGCCTCGCGCATATAGCGCTCGGCCGGGAAGTCGACGGTGTAGCCGTAGCCGCCGAGGAGTTGGACGGCGTCGGTGGTGACCCGCATCGCGGTGTCGGTGCAGAAGAGCTTGGCCATCGCCGCCTCCTTGGAGAACGGCAGGCCGGCGTCGCGCAGCCGGGCGGCGCTCAGATACAGCGCGCGGCCCGCCTCCACCTGGGTCGCCATGTCCGCGAGCATGAAGCGCAGGCCCTGGAAGTCGGCGATCGGGCGGCCGAATTGGCGGCGTCCGGCGGTGTAGGACAGGGCCTCGTCCAGAGCGGCCTGGGCGACGCCGATGGCGCAGGCGGCGATGCCCAGGCGGCCGGAGTCCAGGGCGGCGAGTGCGATGGAGAAGCCCTGGCCCTCGTCGCCGAGGCGGCGGGCGTCGGGCACCCGGACGCCGTCGAAGTGCATCTGCGCGGTGGGCGAGCCCTGCATGCCCATCTTGTGCTCGGGCCTGGCCGCCGAGAGCCCCTCGGCGTCGCCGGGCACGAGGAAGGCGGTGATGCCGTGGGCGCCGGTGCCGCCGGTGCGTGCCAGCACGGTGTAGAAGTCGGCCACGCCGCCGTGGGTGATCCAGGCCTTGGTGCCCTCGATGGTCCAGGTGTCGCCGCTGCGGGTGGCGCGGGTGGTGAGGGAGGCGGCGTCGGAGCCGGAGGCGGGCTCGGAGAGGCAGTAGGCGCCGAGCAGACCGCCGCCGAGCATGGCCGGGAGGTGCTCGGCGCGCTGCTCCTTGGTGCCGAAGCCGGCGAGAGCGTGACAGGCGAGCGTGTGCACGCTGACGCCGAGACCGACGGTGAGCCGGGCGGCCGCGAGCTCCTCCAGGACCTGGAGGTAGACCTCGTAGGGCTGGTCGCCGCCGCCGAACTCCTCGGCGTACGGCAGGGAGAGCAGGCCCGACTCGGAGAGCAGGGTGAACAGGGCGCGCGGGAAGTCGCCGGCTTCCTCCTCCTCCGCGGCGGCCGGCCGGATCTCACGCTCGGCGAGCTCCCGTACCAAGGCCATCAGGTCGCGGGCCTCCTCGGTGGGCAACCTGCGGTCCACCGGCGGGGGAACGTACTCGGTCATGGCGGCGCTCTCCTCCCTCTCGGGCGCTGCGGCGACGCGCGCCAGGGGTAGGGCGGCGGCGCCGGATTCCGTCGTGCCTGGCCGATGATCGCTTTCCGGGTCGCGGATGGCGATGACCTGCAGCTGTGGCGCTAGGAGTATGCCCGATCGGCGGCCTGGCGTCACGGGTTGATCAACTATTGCCCGGCAGAACCGGGCCACTTGGGGCGCCGCGCACGACCTCGGGGAAATTGGTCCGAACCATTGACTCACTGGTCTAGTCCTTCTACGTTCTCCTCCAACGTTCCGCGCGTTCATGCCAATTCGGCAGGCATGCGGGTGCCGGGACGCCGTCATGCCCACCCTCGCCCCCTCCGAGGAGAAGACATGCTCAGACCGCACCGGATGCGAGCGTCGCGGAAGTTGATCGCCACCGCGACCGCCCTGTGTACCGCGGCCCTGGCCGGCACGCTCTTCGCCGGCTCGGCCTCCGCCCACCCGGCGGACACCACCCCCACCCCCCGTCCGGGCACCGCGGCCCAGACCACCGCGGCCGGAAACAAGGTCGTCGGCTACTTCACCGACTGGGGCATCTACGACCGCAACTACCAGGTCAAGAACGTCGAGACCTCCGGTTCCGCGGACAAGCTCACGCACATCAACTACGCCTTCGGCAACGTCCAGGGCGGCAAGTGCGCCATCGGCGACGCCTACGCCGACTACGACAAGGCGTTCACCGCCGACCAGAGCGTCGACGGCAAGGCCGACACCTGGGACGATCCCAACGGCCTGCGCGGCAACTTCAACCAGCTGCGCAAGCTCAAGAAGCTGCACCCCGACCTCAAGGTGCTGTGGTCGTTCGGCGGTTGGACCTGGTCGGGCGGCTTCAGCGAGGCGGCCAAGAACCCGGCGGCGTTCGCCCAGTCCTGCTACGACCTGGTCAAGGACAAGCGCTGGGCGGATGTCTTCGACGGTATCGACATCGACTGGGAGTACCCCAACGCCTGCGGCCTGACCTGCGACACCAGCGGCAAGGACGCCCTGACGAACGTGCTCAAGGCGGTCCGCGACAAGTTCGGCCAGGGCAGCCTGGTGACCGCGGCGATCACCGCGGACGCCTCGGACGGCGGCAAGATGGACGCCGCCGACTACGGGGGCGCGTCGCAGTATGTCGACTGGTACAACGCGATGACCTACGACTACTTCGGCGGCTGGGACGCCGAGGGCCCGACCGCCCCGCACTCCCCGCTGACGTCGTACGACGGCATACCGAAGGCCGGATTCAACTCCACCGACACCATCGCCAAGCTCAAGAAGCTCGGCGTCCCGGCGAACAAGCTGCTGCTGGGCATCGGCTTCTACGGCCGCGGCTGGCAGGGCGTCACCCAGGACGCGCCGGGCGGCACCGCGACCGGTGCCGCACCGGGCAAGTACGAGGCGGGCATCGACGACTACAAGGTGATCAAGGCCCGTTGCCCGGCCACCGGCACGGTCGCCGGCACCGCGTACGCCAAGTGCGGTGACCAGTGGTGGAGTTACGACACCCCGCAGACCATCGGCACCAAGATGGCCTACAAAGACGCCCAGGGGCTGGGCGGGACCTTCTTCTGGGAGCTGAGCGGGGACACCCCGGACGGCGAGCTGATCAAGGCCATCAAGTAGCCCCGACAAGTGCGGGGTGATGCGGCCTCGCCAAGGTGGTGGGAAACACGGGGGATGCGAGCGGGCGGGAGGCAGCGGCCTCCCGCCCGCTCCGCGGTGTCCGGTCGCGGTCCGTCCCGGCCGGGGCCGCCGAGCGCTCTCCCGGCCCGGTCCGTCCCGGCCTGCGGCGCCGGTGCCTCAGAGCGGCGGGCGGGGCGGCGCCGGGCAGTCCGGCTCGTACTCCTCGATCAGGCGCAGGGTGTCGCCCAGCCCGCGCACCAGCAGCGACACCACGGTCTCGCGCGGCAGTTCCCGCTCCTCGATCCAGTCGAGGGTGACGCCCTCGACGCTGGAGAGCCAGCCGGTCAGTGCCGTCCGGGCGAGCGGGGGGAGGTCCTCGCGGTCCCAGACGCCCCGCGCGATGGTGGTCAGCAGCCGGGTGCGGACCCGGGCGCGGATGGCCAGCACCTCGGCGTCGAAGCCGACTCCGCCGGTGACGATCGCGCGGTAGGCGGCCTGGTGGTGCTGGGCGTAGCGCAGATAGCCGTCGACGGTGTGCCGGAGGCGCTCGGCGGGCGGCAGGTCGTGGGTGCTGCCGGCGCGCGCGACCAGTTCGGCCACCGCGTCCTCGATGATCGCCAGGTAGTAGCCGCGCTTGTTGGTGAAGTAGTAGTAGATCAGGCCCTTGGCGACCCCTGCCTGGCGCGCGATGTCGTCCATGGACAGTGCGTCGTACGAGGTGTCGGCGAACAACTCCTTCCCGGTGGCTATCAGTTCGGCGCGTCGTGCCTGGGACCGCTCGGTGCCCTGGGGTGTCCGAGAGGCCGTCCGTCCGCGCTGTTGACTCTTGTTCAAAATCCGCCCTAATCTCCAACTACCGAGAATTCCGCGCAGTATGACAGAACGTCAGGCGGGATCCTTCTAGTCTGCGGCGGGCTCGCGGACGGCTCCACGCAGCACTTCCCTTGCGCATTCGACCACTGCCCCGGGGAGGACGCAGTGAGCGGATCGAACGGCACGGCGCCCGAAGGGCGAACCCCCGGTCGTCCCGCCGTTCGTCTCCATGACGCGGGTGACCGCGGAGCAGGCGCTGGTCACCTCGGATCTGATCGTGGCGGACGGCCTGCGGCTCCGGGCGGGCGGCGCGGCCGTCTGAGCCGACGCGCCGGAGCGGGGTTTACGCCACCGTCCGGTGCGAGCACCATCCGCGTACGAGGCTTGGAGCCGTATCGGAGAGGTGACGCGTGGTCAACCCTTGGCTGGCGATGGAGGCGGGCGCCGATCCCGGCGAGCGCATCCGCACGGTGCGCAGGGCGCACGAGGCGTTCCTCGCCGACGGGACGGTGGCGCCGCCGATCCGGCAGGTCGTCGCCGACTCCTGGCGCCGTTCGGCGCGGGCGTGCGCGGCACCGGACGGGATGGCCCCCGTCGAACTCGACGAGGCCGCGCTGCGCAGCTACCGCGAGGCGCACCCGCTGGCCCGCGCGATGCCGGTCTTCCGGGAGCTGCTGGGCGGCATCGCCCAGGACGGGGCCCATCTGCTGGCGGTCTGCGATCCGCAGGGGCGGCTGCTGTGGGTCGAGGGGCACCGCGGGGTGCTCCGCCGCGCCGAGCGGATGAACTTTGTGGTCGGCGCCCGCTGGGACGAGCGCCACGCCGGCACCAACGCCCCCGGCACCGCGCTCGCCGCCGACCACGCCGTCCAGATCTTCGCCACCGAGCACTACAACCGGCGGGTGCAGCCCTGGACCTGCGCCGCCGCCCCGCTGCACGACCTGCGGACCGGCCGGCTGCTGGGCGCGGTGGACATCACCGGCGGCGACCACCTGGCCACCCCGCACAGCCTGGCGCTGGTGCAGGCCACCGCCCGCGCCGCGGAGGCCCATCTGGCCGCCTCCCCACGGGAGTTCGGTACGTACCTCACGGCGCTCGGCCGGGACGAGGCCCTGTTGGTGCGGGACGGTGAACGGCTGCGCCTCGGCCGCCGGCACAGCGAGATCATGGTGCTGCTGGCCCGCCACCCGGGCGGTCTGACGGGCGAGCAGCTCGCGGCGCTGCTGTACGGCGAGCGGGAGATGCGCCCGGTGACCCTGCGGGCCGAGCTCTTCCGGCTGCGCCAGCTGGTCGGCCCGCTGCTGCACTCCCGCCCGTACCGCCTGAGCACCCCGGTCGAGACCGACCTGTGCACCGTGGAGCGGGAGCTCACGGCGCGCCACCTCACCGCGGCCCTCGACGCCTACCGCGGTCCGCTGCTGCCGTCGTCGGAGGCGCCCGGCATCCGCCGGCTGCGGACCGCTTCGGAGGACCGGATGCGCCGGGCGCTGCTCACCGCCGGCGATCCGGACCAGTTGCGCGCCTGGGCGCACACGCCGTGGGGCGAACACGACCTGGAGGTCCGGGAGGCCCTGGTGGAGGCCCTGCCGGAGCGCTCCACGGCCCGCACCGCGTCCCTCGCCGCCGCCGGGCGGCTGCGCGTCGAGTACGGCCTGACCGGCGGTTTCACCGGACGCACCCGGGCCACCGCGGGCTGAGGAACCGCTCCGGCGGCCGCCCCCGCTCCCCCACCGCGGCCGCGCAACGTTCGCGCAACCTCCACCGCCCTACCCTCCCCCCACCGCCCGCCGCACGGGAGCGGCGGGGCGCACCAACGAACGATGGGGAGGCCGTCCCGTGGCACGTTTTGCGAACCCCGGTTCCGCCGATGCCGTGATGAGCTACCAGTCCCGCTACGACCACTGGATCGGCGGTGAGTACGTACCGCCCGCCCAGGGCCGGTACTTCGAGAACCCGACGCCGGTCGACGGCCGGCCGTTCACCGAGGTCGCCCGCGGCACCGCCGAGGACGTCGAGCGCGCCCTGGACGCCGCGCACGCCGCCGCCCCCGGCTGGGCGCGCACCCCCGCCGCCGAACGCGCCACCATCCTCAACAAGATCGCCGACCGGATGGAAGAGCATCTGGGGGCCCTGGCGGTCGCCGAGAGCTGGGAGAACGGCAAGCCCGTGCGGGAGTCGCTGGCCGCGGACATCCCGCTGGCCATCGACCACTTCCGCTACTTCGCGGGCGCGCTGCGGGCCCAGGAGGGCACCCTCTCGCAGATCGACGAGGACACCGTCGCCTACCACTTCCACGAGCCGCTGGGCGTGGTCGGCCAGATCATCCCCTGGAACTTCCCGATCCTGATGGCGACCTGGAAGCTGGCCCCGGCGCTGGCCGCCGGCAACGCGGTGGTCCTCAAGCCCGCCGAGCAGACCCCCGTCTCGGTGCACTTCCTGATGAGCCTGATCGCGGACCTGCTGCCGCCGGGCGTGGTCAACATCGTCAACGGCTTCGGCGTCGAGGCGGGCAAGCCGCTGGCGTCCAGCCCCCGGGTCGCCAAGATCGCCTTCACCGGCGAGACCACCACCGGCCGCCTGATCATGCAGTACGCCTCCGAGCATCTCCGCCCGGTGACACTGGAGTTGGGCGGCAAGAGCCCCAACATCTTCTTCGACGACGTCTCGCGGGCGGCCGACGACTTCCAGGACAAGGCCCTCGAAGGCTTCACCATGTTCGCCCTCAACCAGGGCGAGGTGTGCACCTGCCCGTCCCGCGCCCTGATCCAGCGCGGGCACTACGCGGACTTCCTGGCGGCCGGTGTGTCCCGTACGGAGAAGATCGTCCAGGGCCACCCGCTGGACACCGACACCATGATCGGCGCGCAGGCGTCCAACGACCAACTGGAGAAGATCCTCTCCTACTTCGACATCGGCCAGAAGGAAGGCGCCCGGATCCTCACCGGCGGCACCCGCGCCGAACTGGGCGGCGAACTGGAGGGCGGCTACTACGTCCGCCCGACCGTCTTCGAGGGCAACAACGACATGCGGATCTTCCAGGAGGAGATCTTCGGCCCGGTCGTGGCGGTGGCCCCGTTCTCCGACTTCGACGAGGCGATGACCCTGGCCAACGACACCCTCTACGGCCTCGGCGCCGGCGTCTGGACCCGCGACGGCTCCCTCGCCTACCGCGCGGGCCGAGCCATCCAGGCCGGCCGCGTCTGGACCAACTGCTACCACGCCTACCCCGCCCACGCCGCCTTCGGCGGCTACAAGCAGTCCGGCATCGGCCGCGAAACCCACAAGATGATGCTGGACCACTATCAGCAGACGAAGAACCTGTTGGTGTCGTACTCGCCGAAGAAGCTCGGTTTCTTCTAGAGGCGCGAGAAAGGCGCCTGACCTGGACTTTTGCCCGTCAGGCGCCTTCCGCTCGGCCTGCCGAGCCCGGGGCCCGGTTTACGTCGTAACTCCCAGTTTCTCCCATCGCTGTCCCGCTCCTGACCAGCCGTTCCGGACCAGTCGCGGACCAAAACCCCGGCCTGCCCTTGCTCCATGTCCTACAGGGATTTCGCGGCTCGGTGGATGAAGGTGTCGAGTACGCCGTCGGCGACCTTGACGTTGCCGTGCGGGCGGGTGGCGCCGGGGATGGTGCGGACCGCGGCCGCCTCGCGCGCGAGCCCGGCCGCTGCGGTGAACGAGCGGGTGGCCTTGCCCTCCTCACCCTTGGCACGGCGTTCGAGCCCGTCACAGGTGTGCTCAAGGGCCTTGGCCCACAGGGTGAGTGCGTCCAGCCAGGGCTTGGTCTCGGCGGCGAAACCCGGGTCGGTGACGGCTCTGCGGATCTCGGCGGGGGCTTCGGCGAGTGAGCGTGTCTGCGCGCGCAGTGCCGTGACCGCTTGGTCTTTCCTGCCCGTGCGCCAGGATCGTTCGACGGCATCCAGCCGGGCCTTGAGGGCGGGAGCTGCGGGCTGCCACGGTGTGCCGGTCCAACTGGGCGCCAGGTGCTGGGTGTCGAGGAAGGTCAGCAGGGCGCGGGTGCCTTGCGGGTCGTGGGCGGTCATGTGTGCCGCGGCGCTGTGCCAGGAGTCAGTGGGCCGGTAGGCCTGCGGGTTCCAGGAGTAGTCGGCGCCGGTGAATTCGGCGATCTTGCTGGCCGATGCCTGGTTCATCGGATTGAGCGCGACGCCGCTGAGGTGCTCGCCGAGCCTGGGGGTGCGCTTGGCGTAGGGGGCGAGCAGCAGGCGTCCGGCGGCGTGGTCGTAGTCGTTGGTGGGGTAGTTGTCCCAGAGCAGCACGTCGTGGCCCCACACGTCGGCGGCTCGGCGGGTCTGTGCGGTGGTGATGGAGGTGGGCACCACGTCGGCGCCCGTCCACCACACCTGCACGCGGTCGTCCAGGGCGCGGCGCAGGGTCTTCTTGTACGGGGTGTCGGCGAGGTCGCTGTACTCCGTGGGCACGAACTGCAGCGGGCGCATGCCGCGGTGCCGGTCGACGAACTCGCGCTGCACGCGGTTGGTGAGGTCGGCCTGAGCGGCGGCGGCGGACTGCTCCGAGACGGGCCCGTAACGGGCGAAGTCCGCGGCACCGTTCCATACGGGCAGCGGGTGGATGTCGTCGAAGGCCAGGGCGAAGTCCCTGATCCCCAGGTCGTACAGGGACTGGAGCTTGCCGGTCAGGGCCTGGCGGTCGCGCGCATTGTTGTAGGTGATGGACTTGCCCGGGGACAGGACATACGTGAAGCGCACGTGATGGTCGGCGGCGTGCTGGGCCAGCTCGGCCAGCTCGCGTTCCAGTTTCCTCGGGTAGCGCTCACGCCAGCGGTCACGTTCGTACGGGTCGTCCTTGGGCGCGTACAGGTAGGTGTTCAGCTTGACGGAGCCGTAGAAGGCGATCTGGTCCAGGCGTTCCGCGTGGGTCCAGGGCTTGCCGTAGAAACCCTCGACGACCCCGCGCAGCGGCATGGCGGGGTGGTCGACGACCGTGGCGCCCGCTATCCGGCCGTCGGTGGCCAGCTGGCTGAAGGTCTGGGCTGCGTAGTAGACACCGTCGCCGTCGGCGCCCGCGAGCAGCACTCCGGTATGGCCGTCGAGGTTGCCGGTGGTGATCTGGTAGCCCTCAGGCGGCAGTGTCCCGGAGGCGAAGGCCTTGCTGCCTCCCAGCTTGTCGGCCATGTGCGGAGCCGAGACGGTTCCGATGACGACGGTCAGCTGTCCTGCGGGAGGCGCGGCACCGCCGAGGGGAGAGACGCGGACGTCGGTGGCACCCGCGCGGCGCAATGCCGCTTTCACCAAGGTGACGGAGCGGGCGTCGGTGCCCTGTGCGGTGAGCAGGTCCACACGGAGCGGCACGGAGAGGTCGGGCCCGGTACGGCGTATCTGCTGTGGGGTCGGCGACACCCGGGGCAGGTCATTGCCGGTGACGGAGGTCCGGGTGATCGAGGGCGCATCGGGGGTGCTGCGGGGGCCTGCTGCGTGGCCGTGGTTTCCCGTCGTGTCCAGGGGAGCGCAGCCTGCGAGGAGTAGCCCGCTGCCCAGCCATGCGGCGACGGTCCTGCGGCGGATCATCGGCCGTGCTCCGTGCGGCGGGCACCGAGCAGGGCCCAGGTCACCAGCAGCAGCAGGACGAGCCAGCTGCCGGGCACCAGGAGGAACAGAGAGGTGGCGACGGAGGAGACGGGGTCGCCCAGTGGCAGGATCAGCCAGTACGCCACGGCACTGGTGAGGATCACCACCAGAGCGGCCAGCGGCCACACCAGGGCCCCCGCCACTTTGGCGCGACCGCTCCATCCGCGGGCCGGCAACCACACGGCCAGGCCGATCAGCCAGCCGACGACGGGCAGCAGGAACCCCCCGAAGACCAGTAGCACTACGGCTGTTGTCTGCGCGGGTGTGCAGCCGCGCACGGAGGTGCGGGGTACAGCCGGTGCGGGGCCGACCGGGGCGAGGGGAGGGGTACGGTTCATGGAGGTTCCTGTGGGTGCGGAGGGTACGGGCGGGCGCTCCTGGCCGGAGGGATTCCGGCGGGCGGCACCTCGGCGACGGCGGTGATCGCTCACCCAGCCAGAGTTTCCGCGTTTTGTCCGCTGCCTGTGGGCAGAATGTGGACGGACCGTAACAAAGCTTCCCGAGGGGTCCTACTGCCCGGATCTGCTGGCAGAGGTAGCCATAATTTCCTTATGCCACGGATTCTGCTCATCGAGGACGACCAGTCCCTGCGCGACGGCCTTCAGCTGGCCCTGGAGCACCAGGGGCACCGGGTCCACGCCGCTGCGTCCGGCCACGCGGGTCTCACGGCGCTGCGGACCATGCGCACCGACCTGGTCGTCCTCGACCTGATGCTGCCGGACACCGACGGTTTCGAAGTCTGCCGCCGCATCCGCGCCTCCTGGCCAGTGCCCGTCATCATGCTCACGGCCCGTGGTGACGACTCCGACATCGTGCGCGGCCTCGACGCGGGCGCGGACGACTACGTGGTCAAGCCCGTACGCGGCCGGGTCCTCGATGCCCGTATCCGCGCAGTCCTGCGCGGGCAGGACCCCTCACCCGCGACCACAGCCACCGAGATCTACGGGGAGCTCACCGTGGACCGCTCCGGTCTCAGCATCACCAAGAACGGACACCCCGTCGCCCTCACGCCGCTGGAACTACGCCTGCTGCTGCACCTGTCGGCGGACCCCGGCCGCGTGTTCGCCCGGCAGGAACTGCTCGAAACGGTATGGGGCCACGACCCGTCGACCGACGTACGCCTGGTGGACTCCGGCATCGCCCGGCTCCGTACGAAGATCGAGGACGATCCGACATCCGCCCGCTACATACAGACGGCGCGCGGCTTCGGCTACCGCTTCGGACCGCTGTGAAGCGCCCCTCTCTGCTCAAGCGCCTGTCGTTCGGGCTGCGGGGCCGACTGATCGCCGGATACCTGCTGGTCGCGGCCATCAGCGTGGTGGCGACGGCGGGATTCACCTACTACCAGGCGCACATCTCGATCCTCCGGACCGGACAGGACACCCTCCTCAACAGCCTGCGGGGCGCGACCACCACGTTCGCCGACGACCTGCCCTACCCGCCCACCCGCGCCCAGCTCACCGCCTTCGCCGGAAAAATTGCCTCCGGCAGCGGCTTCCGGATCATCACCGTCTCCTACGGCACCCGATCCGTGACCTCGGCCCAGGGCGGCCCCGCCATCCCCGAAACCCTCCGCCGTGATGTCACCGCCAACCAGGAACTGACCTTCCAGCGCGTCACCCAGGACGGCGCCCCCTGGCTCACGGCCGGCACCCCGATCACCTTCGCCGACAGCGGACAACCCTCCGGCATCGTGGTCTACGGAGCCACCCCACTGCGCTTCCTCAACGACGCGAAGGCCGCCGTGTGGGTCGCCGCCCAGTACGGCGCGATCCCCGCGCTCGTCCTCGCCGTGCCGCCCGCGCTGCTCGCGGCCCGCGGCGTACTGCGCCCCGTACGCCGACTCCAGCACGGCGCCCGCCGCATGGCCGACGGCGATCTCACCAGCCGTATCAAGGTCACCGGAAACGACGAACTGGCCGACCTCACCAAGGCGTTCAACGAATCGACCGCCGCACTGGAGACCACGGTCGGCGAACTCCGCAGAATGGAAGCCTCCGCCCGCCGCTTCGCAGCCGACGTCTCCCACGAACTACGGACACCCGTCGCCACGATGGTCGCCGTCAGCGACGTCCTCGACGACAGCGCCGACACCCTCCGACCGGACATAAGCCGGGCGGCCCGCCTGGTCACCACCGAAGCCGACCGCCTCGCCCGGCTCGTCGACGACCTGATGGAAATCTCCCGCTTCGACGCCGGCGCCAACACCCTGATCGCCTGCGACATCGACGTGGCCGAAGCCGTACGCGCCTGCCTACGCGCCCGCGGCTGGCAGGACGAAGTCTCCACCGACCTCCCCGAACCCGCCGTCACCGCGCGCCTGGACCCCCGCCGCCTCGACGTCGTCATGGCCAACCTCATCGGCAACGCCCTGCGCCACGGAGCGCCGCCCGTGACCGTCCGGGTGACCGCATCCGAGGGCAACGAGGATCGCGTACGGATCAGCGTCACCGACCACGGCGGCGGGCTGTCCCCCGAGACCACCGCACATCTCTTCGACCGCTTCTTCAAAGCCGACCAGGCCCGGGCACGTTCCGAGGGCAGCGGCCTCGGCCTCGCCATCGCCTGGGAGAACACCCGCCTGCACGGCGGCACCCTGACCGCAGCCAACGGCCCGCACGGCGGAGCAGTCTTCACCGCGGAATTCCCACGCACCCCCGCGACAGGAGACGGCACATGACACAAAGCAGCCGCCTCCTTCGCCCTGTCCTCCCTGTGCTCCTCCTCGGCCTCACAAGCTGCGGCACCGGCCCGGCGATCGACGCGTCCAAGCCCATGGGGGCCGGCGAGCCCGCCACCGGAATCGCGGCAGGCACCGCCGTCTTTTTCCTCAAAGACAGAAGACTGCACCCCGCCGAGCGCTCCGCCGCCAGCATCACCTCACCCACCGAAGCCGTCCGCGACCTCCTCACCGGCCCCTCACCCGAAGACCACAAGCAGGGCCTGACCAGCGCACTACCGCCCCTGACCGGCACCTTGGAAGCTGCCTTGGCCAAGGTGACCGCCACCCCGGACGCCCCCGGGCGGCTGCGCGTCACCCTCCCCTACGACCCGACCACACTCCCCCCTCTCGCACTCGGACAGCTCACGTGCACGGCGTCCGCCACAGCACTGGTGGAACTGACCGGCACGGGCCACACCGCCCCGGCCGCCCACTGCTCCGACTACGCCGTGCGACATCCCGTGAGTTCTCCTGAGTGAGCCCCCGTACCCGTGGCCAGGAAGTTGTTCCTGTGAGCCTCGGTGGCGAGGAGAGGACCAACTGCCGCCCGCGACAGCCCGCGCGCACGCGGAGATCCAGGGCGCCGCACGGCAGACGCCAGTTTGACGACACGCCCTAGGGGCCCGGGAAAGGCACCTGGCCTTTGCACGTCAGGCGCCCCGGCGCCGTCGCCGCCGGACTCGACGGCCGTCCGCGGCCGTCCCCGCGGAACGCTCGGCTGGGAGACCCCAGCAGAGTGCCTGTCCGACCCGCCCGCGGCCCAATCAACCGGCCACGCCGTTGCCACAACCCCTGGGATCCGCCGTCCTGTTGGCGGGGTTTCGTCGTGTGCGGCACGGGAGGAGCCCGGGGTCCCTGTGCGTCCCCCGCTTTGCTCTGCTGTACTGCCGTGCGACTAGTTTGTGTGCAGTACAGGTACGCAGGCCCGTGATGGCAGAGGTACACGGGGGACGGGAGGTTGGGAAGAGTGTCGCTGCGCGGAGGTGATCCAGCCGAGATCGGCGGCTATCCACTGGAGGCGCGGCTCGGCTCGGGAGGCATGGGCACGGTCTTCCTGGCCCGTACGAGTTCGGGGCGACCTGTCGCGATCAAACTGATCCACCCGCAGTTCGCGGCGGACGACGAGTTCCGCATCCGCTTCCGGCAGGAGGTGGCGGCGGCGAGGCGGGTGAGCGGCGCGTTCACCGCCGCCGTGGTCGACGCCGCTCCTGAGGCCGAGCAGCCGTGGATGGCGACGACCTATATCCAGGGGCACACGCTCGCCCGGCACATCGCCACGAACGGCCCGCTGAGCGGAGCGGAGCTGAGGAGGCTCGCCATCGGGCTGGCGGAGGCGCTGCGGGACATCCACCGGGTGGGGGTCGTCCACCGTGACCTGAAGCCCTCGAACGTCGTGCTCTCGCCCGAGGGCCCACGCGTCATCGACTTCGGCATTTCGCGCGCCGCGGACCAGCAGACGCTGACGATCACAGGGCGGGTCATCGGTACGCCGCCCTTCATGTCGCCGGAGCAGTTGCAGGCGCCGCGTGATGTGGGGCCGCGGTCCGATGTCTTCTCGTTGGGGACGCTGCTGGCGTACGCGGCGACGGGCCACGGGCCCTTCGACGCGGACAGCCCCTACATCGCCGCGTATCAGGTGGTGCACGAGGAACCGTCGCTGGACGACGTGCCGGTGGCCTTGCGCACGGTCGTCGAGTCGTGCCTGGCCAAGGAGCCCGACGGGCGCCCCTCGGCGGACGAACTCCTCGTGCTGCTGCGGGACCTGCCGGCCGACCTCGGCGCGATCGGCGCGACGGGAGTCGGCGCGGGCCGCACCCGCGACATGATCACCCAGCATCACTTCGCAACGCCGGACACCCCAGCGCCGGCCATCCCGATGCCGGCCACTCCGGCGGCGGCAGCCCCGGCGCCGACCGCCCCGACCACTGCCCCGGCCGGTGCCGATACGGGGAGCGCCGGCACCCCCGTCGGCCGCCGTCCGCGTCGCCGATGGCGTCCCGTGCTCGCGGTCGCGGTCACGGTGGCAGCGATCGGCGGAGGAGTCGCCGCACTGAAGACGGGCGGCTTCGGGGGGAACAGCGGCGACAAGGGCAACAGCCTTGCGGCGCCGGGTGCCGCACTTCCGGACGGCTTCAAGCCGTGGCACGAGACCGTGCCGGGCGGTCGCCCGGACACCCCCGACGAGCTGCGGTGCGTCGCACACGGCGACGCGCTGTTCTGCGGGGGCGGCAGCGTCGTCGCGACCCGTATCAGGGCCGGGGACGGCTCGCGGGTGTGGACAGCGAAGAGCCCCGGCGTCCCCGTCCAGGGCATGCACCTGGTGGGCGCCACCGACGACACGGTGCTCGGTTACCG
Organism: Streptomyces sp. NPDC093097; assembly: GCF_044754325.1. Taxonomy (NCBI): domain Bacteria; kingdom Bacillati; phylum Actinomycetota; class Actinomycetes; order Kitasatosporales; family Streptomycetaceae; genus Streptomyces; species Streptomyces sp. NPDC093097. The sequence goes on along the minus strand of NZ_JBIVOW010000001.1, from coordinate 593,149 downwards.
CTTCGCCGCCCAGAACGCCCCGCAGGACCCTCGCAGCGAGGTGGTGGCCGTCGACGCGAACAACGGCCGGGAGCTGTGGTCCGTACCGTCCGGAGCCGAGTCGCAGGCCGTCACGGGTCGGACTCAGGACGCCGTCGTGGTCGGCTCCACCGTCGTGACGGTCGACGCCGCCAACTCCCGCTTCGAGGCCCGCGACGCGCACAGCGGCCAGGTCACCTGGAAGTCGCCGTTCCCCGCGGGTACGCAGTGCGCTCCCGTCCCGGTGGGCCCACAGCTCTTCGCCATGTGCGCGACGCGTACGGAGGTGGACGCCTTCGCGGTGCGCCACCCCACCCTGCACCCGGTCGACCGTTCCTCGGGGGCACTGGGCAGGCCCATCGCGGTCGACGGCCCCGCCGTGCCGATGGGCGTCGCCGACGGCAGGCTCGTACTCCTGCACATACACATGGAGGGAACGCAGTTGGCCGGCTACGACGGAGTGGCGCAGGTCGACCCGGCCTCGCGGAAGGTCACGTACTCCCGGCTGGCCACGACCTACGCGGGGACGCCCGGCATGGCGGGCGGCGCCGTCTACGTGAGCGGGCAGACCGGTCTCATCACCGCGCTCGACCCCGCGACCGGCCGGAAGAAGTGGTCGCGGCAGACCGGCGTGGAGGGCGCGTCGGGTCCCGTCGCGGGAGCCGACGCACTGTATTTCAGCTCGGCCACCGGCCGGGTGGTCGCGCTGTCGCCCGACGACGGCAAATCCCTGTGGACAACAGATCCGCAGGCCGACGGCCTGACGGGCGAGCAGGGCGCAAGCCCGCGCGTGACGCTTGCGGGGCGTGCGGTGATCGTGGCCGCGGCCAAGAACACTCTCTTCGCCATCGACGCGCAGAAGCCGCCGAAGGCGGGCTGACCCGGAGGCCGAGAAGGGGCGCCTGGCCCGGTCTTCCACCGGTCAGGCGCCCCGCGCCCGACTTACGCGGAAGCCGTCCGAACCGGCTCCGACGGCTCCTCCTCCCCGCCGACTTCCGCTTTCCTGACGGACTTTCCTCGCGCCACGGCGACCACTGCTCCCACGAGCAGCACAAGGGCGCCGCGGCGGCGCCCACGGCCAGGTAGCGGTTTCGGCCTGCCGCCCGGCGGCCACCAGCGCCTTCTGCGACTGCGCGAGACGCGGCGGTTGCTCGCCACCGGGGTACGGCCGGCGGATGCCGCCGCCTCCACCGGCTTCGCCTTCGAAGGCGGCCGACAGATCGCCGTCAGAGTCAGCACCGGCACCGGCACCGGCACCGGCACCGTGACCATCGGCGTGGCGGTGGCCCTGTTCCTGCTGCGGAGGAAGTACAAGGCCGCCGCAGGCTGACGCGGTCCGCACCCCAACACCCCGCCCTCGCATCGGCAGTTGTCCACATCCCTCTTGCTCGGCCGAGCAAACCCCTCTATCGTCTTGCTCGTGCAAGCAAAAGACAGTACGACCAAGCAAACCGCGGGGCGCAAGGCCAAGCCCTCGTTCACGGAGACGGGTCGCCGGGCCCAGATCGTCGGCGCGGCGATCGAGGTCATCGCAGAAGTCGGCTACCACCGGGCCTCGTTCGCGAAGATCGCGGAGCGGGCGGGGCTGAGCAGCACGGGGATGATCTCGTACCACTTCGACGGGCGGGACGACCTGATACGCGAGGTCGTCACCGAGGTGATACGGCTCGCGGACAGCTACATCCGTCCCCGCATCGAGGCCCATGAGAGCTACGCGGCGCGCCTGCGCGCCTCCATCGAGGGCAACCTCGACCTGTTCGCGGAGTACCCGAGGCACCTCACGGCGATCACCGAGATCCTCTCCAACCTCCGCGGCGGCGAACCGGGCATGGTCGCCTTCCTCCACACCACGGAGGCGAACCTCGTCGTCCAGGTCGAGCAGCTCCGCAAGGCCCAACGCGCGGGCGAGTTCCGCGACTTCGACCCGTGGGTGATGATGCGGGCGATCCGCGCCGCCATCGACGACGTGGTGCGCCGCGCCGCCCACGATCCCGAGCTCGACGTACGGGCCGCCGGCCGGGAGTTGGCCGACCTGTTCGACCGGGCCACCAGAAGCACGTCATGACCACAGCGGACACGGGGGTATCCACCATGGCAACGCACCAGACAGCACCGGGGACCGACACCGCACCGGCGGCCGCGGCGACGACCGCCGGCAACCGCACCGCGGCGCTGCGCCGGCGGCTCGCCGCGCAGCTGCTCTTCGAGCTCGTCCTCCCGCTCGGCTCGTACTACGGACTGCGTGCGGCCGGCGCCGGCCAGTGGCTCTCGATGGTGGCGGGCGGACTGCTGTTGCTGCCGTGGATCGGTTACGGCATCGTGCGACGGCGGCGCGTGGAGGCGATGGCGGTGTTCTCGCTGAGCCTGGTGGTGGTCGGCACGCTGCTCTCCCTGGTCAGCGGCAGCCCGCGGGTGCTGATGATCCGGGACAGTTGGCTGACCGCCGCGATCGGGCTCTGGGTGCTCGGCACGCTGCTCACCCGGCGGCCGTTCATCATGACGGCCTCGCGCGGCATCGTCATCGCCAAGGTCGGCGAGGCCGGGCTGGTCGAGTGGGAGGCGCGGTGGGACGCGGAACCGACGTTCCGTCACCATCTGCGGCTGGTCACGGCGGTGTGGGGCGCGGTCTTCCTGCTCGACGCGGTGCTGCGGGTGGTGCTGGCGTACATGATCCCGGTGGACGCCTTCCCGCTCACCAGCACGGTGCTCTGGCTGGCGCTGCTCGGCGGGCTGCTGACGTGGCACAACTGGTACCTCACCCGACACGGCATGAAGCTGTAGCCACCGCGGGAGGGGGAAGCCGTGGAGCCGTGGACGGCGACGTCCTCGCCACCGTCACCCGCCCTGGGCGGCCGGCCTCGCCGACCGGCACCGCATCAGCGGCTGGATGCGCGTGCCGAAGTCCTCGACTCCTTCGAGGAAGTCGTCGAAGACCAGCATGATCCCCCGGGTGCCGGGGACCCCGGCGATCTCGTCGAGCATCGTCGCGACGGTCGCGTACGAACCGACGAGGGTGCCCATGTTGAAGTTCACGGCGCCCTCGGGCAGTGCGATGGTCCGGGCGGTGGAGGAGCCGTCGGACGTGCTGTCGGTGGCCGTCTCCCCCGCCATGTACGCCAGCGCCGCGAGGTCGGCGTGGTCGTGGTAGTGCTGCCACTTCGCGCGGGCGGCCTCGTCGGTCTCGTCCGCGATGACCATGAACAGCGGCAACGCGCCGACGTCGCGGCCGGTTTCCCCGGTCGCGTCCGCCAGCGCCGCGGTGGTGTCGGCGAAGGCCAGCGGGGTGTTGACCCCGCTGCCCAGAAGGAAGTTGTAGTCGGCGTGCTCGGCGGCGAACCGCATACCGCTGCGGCTCTGCCCCGCGGCCACGATGTCGATATGGCCGTTCGCCGGCCGCGGGGACAGCACACAGCCGTCCATCGTGTAGAACTCGCCCTTGAAGTCGCTGACGCCCTCGCTCCACAGCTGCTTCAGCACGGTGACGTACTCGGCGGCCCGGGCATAGCGGTTGCCGAAGTGCTCGTCCCCGGGCCACAGTCCCATCTGCGTGTACTCGCCGGGGGCCCAGCCGGTGACGATGTTGACGCCGGACCGTCCGGGGGCGATGGCGTCGATCGTGACGGCCATGCGCGCGACGATCGCCGGCGGCAGGGTGAGGATCGGGGTGGAGGCGTACAGCCTGATCCGCTCCGTGACGGCGGCCAGCCCGGCCATCAGCGTGAACGATTCCAGGCAGTGGTCCCAGAACTCCGTCTCGCCGCCGAAGCCCTTGAGTTTGATCATCGACAGGGCGAAGTCGAACCCGTGCTCCTCGGCCTTCTGCACCACGGCCTTGTTCAGCTCGAAGGTCGGCATGTACTGCGGCGAACCCTTCGAGATGAGCCAGCCGTTGTTGCCGATGGGAAGGAAGACACCGATGTCCATGCTGCTCCTCGACAGACCGCGGGAGTCACACCGGGCCTCCCGTCCGTGATCGGACCTCTGCCCGGGCGGCGGCGTCGTACACCGCGGCACCGCACGGCGTGGTGTCTCTCACGGCGTCACGTGCGGTGGGCGGCGGATTCGCGCCGGAGCGCGGGGAGTTGGCCGGGTGCACGGGTGTGGCGGCCGACGGGGCTCCGCAGGCGCCCGCGCGGTGGCGGCGCCGGGCGTGGCGGCGCACCGTCAGCGCGACCACCGCGATTCCGGCGGCCGCGAGCGCCACCGCGGCGAGCACGGGTCCGGCGAGGGTGAGGGCGTGGCGGAGCACGGGGGCGGCCGCGTAGCCGGTGCCGGCCTCGGCGGTGGCCCACAGCGGGGCGGCGAGGGCGCTGTAGGGGGCGAGGCGGCGGTAGGGCAGCCGGGTGGCGCCGGCGAGGTGCGGCAGCAGTGTGCGGAGCACGGGAACGAAGCGGGCCAGGAAGGCCGCCCGGCCCCCGCGGCGGCACATCAGCGCCTCGGCCCGCCGCCAGGCGGCAGCGGGCACGCGGCGGCCGGCGCGGCCGGCGCGCAGCCGGTCGGCGAGCAGGCGCCCGGTGCGGTGGGCGAGGAAGTCGCCGACCGGCACGGCACAGGCGGCCACGGCGATGACGAGGAGGAGGTTCAGGTGACCGGCGCGGGCCAGCGCCCCGGCGGTGAGGAGCAGACTGAGGGTGGGCACGAACGCGCCGACCAGCAGCACCGATTCGGCCAGCACGGCCGCGGCGAGCGTGGCGTACGCGGCGGCGGCGGGGATCTGGCCGAGGGCGTCGGTCAGGTCGGTCACCGGCCGGCCCCGACCTCGGTGGGCCGCGAGGCGGGAAGGGGGCGTTGGAGCTGCCAGACCCGCGCCGGGGGCAGGTTGCCCCAGACGGTCCGGCAGGACGTGGGGCAGCGGCGCCGGTCGGCGTCCATGACCGCGTCGACCGCCCGGTGCCGTCGCGCCGTCGCGGGCGGGGCGAGCAGGGTGCGGGCGGGACGGGTGCCCAGGTAGGCGAAGTAGGTCAGGACGCCGCCGGGGCGCAGGAGTTCCAGATAGCGGTCCATGATCGTGCGCACCTGCCCGGGCGTGAAGTTGGTCAGCGGCAGGCCGGAGACGATGACGTCGTAGCGCCGGTCGGTGGCCAGCTGCTCGACGCGGGTGTGGTGGACGTCGACACGGACCCGCGCGGCCGGTTCGGCGCGCCGCGCCCGGGCCGCGACCAGGTGCCGGAGCCGGCCGGCGAAGCGGGGGTTGGCGTCGATGACGTCCAGGCGGCTGCCCGGGGGCAGTTGGGGGAAGAGGACGCGGGTGACCGCTCCGGTACCGGCCCCCGCCTCCAGGACGGTCAGCGGCCGCGGCGCCCGGGCGCGCACCGGGCCGGTCAGCGCGTCGGCCAGGGCCCGCCCGCTGGGTGCGACGGCACCGGTGGTGCGCATGTCGCGGACCGCTTCGACGAGGAACGCCCAGCGTTCGGCGGGGTGTGGGAGGTGCGGGTCACGGTCGTACCAGGAGGTCCGGGAGTTCATGAGGCCGACGCTAGGAACGTCGGCGGCCCGGCGGACCCGCCGTTGGACGACGGCGGTACCGACGAAAGGAGGGGGTCGGTCTGTCCGAACGTCGGAAGTCCCGTGGCATGAGGGCCACTTAGGCTTCTGGGCATGAGCCGGCGAGAGAACCCGCGCTGGGCGGTGTACGGGCGCCGCGGCCTGGTGGTGACGCTGACCCTCGTCACCGTGCAGAACGGCGCCTCGGCCGCCGGCGGCCGGTATCTGTCGCTGGGCCCGGCGGTGGGCGTGCTGTGCGGAGTCGCGCTGCTGGTAGGGCGGTTGCCGTGGCCCGTCGCCCCGCTCCTGACCACCGCGGCGACGGCCTGGTGGGGGTGGCCGACGATGCCGCTGCTGCTCGTGGCCCTGTTCGACCTGGCCGCGCGGCGCCGCGCCCGGATCGCGGTGGGCGCCTGCGCCGCGGTGCTCGGCGCCAACCTCCTCACCGATCCGGAGTTCTCGCTGTGGACCCCGCAGCAGTACGGCTCCAGTCTGTTCCTGCTGCTGGCCGTGGTGGGCGGGTCGTGGATGGGCAACCGGCGCCGCCTGGTGCGGGCGCTCACCACCCAGGTCGAACACCTGCGGATCGAGCGGGAGTTGCGCGAGGTGGCGGCCCGCACCGCCGAACGGTCCCGGATCGCCGCGGAGATGCACGATGTGCTGGCCCACCGCCTGAGCCTGATCGCCCTGCACACCGGCGTCCTGACCACCCGGGCGGACGGCCTGCCCGACCAGGTCGGCCGGCGCCTGACCCTGCTGCGTACCGCCTCCACCGAGGCGCTGGCCGACCTGCGGGACGTGCTCGGCGCCCTCCGCGACCCGGACGCCGCCCCGGCCGCCACCGCCCCGGCGCCCGTCCTGCGCGAGGTGGCCGACCTGGTCGCCCAGGCCCGCGCCGCCGGGCAGCGGGTCGAGGCGCACCTGGACGGCCGGCTCCGACAGGCGCCCGTCGCCCACCGTCTGGCCGTCCACCGCCTGGTCCAGGAGGCGCTGACCAACGCCCGCAAGCACGCCGGCGGCGCCCCGGTGACCCTCCGCGTCGACTACCGGCCGCCCGCCACCACCGTCGAGGTCGGCAACGCCCCCGGCGCCCGGAGCGCGGACACCGTCGCCTCCGGCTTCGGGCTCATCGGCCTGCGCGAGCGCGTCGCCGCGCTCGGCGGCGAGCTGCACGCCGGGCCCGACGGGTCCGGCTCCTGGCGGCTGACCGCCCGGATCCCCCATCCGCCCGGCAGCGAGCAGAACGGCGCCCGCACCTGATCCGCTCCATGATCGTCGACGACGACGCCCTGGTCCGCCTGGGCCTGACCGACCTCCTCGACAGCGACCCCGGCATCGAGGTCGTCGCCCAGGCGTCCGACGGCCTCCAGGCCATCGAGCGGGCCACCGCCCACCGCGTCGACGTCGCACTGGTCGACGTCCGGATGCCGCGCATGGACGGCATCACCGCCACCGCCCGGCTGCGCGCCCTGCCCCACCCGCCGAAGGTGATCACCCTGACCACCTTCGACCTCGACACCTACGTCTACGACGCCCTCGCCGCCGGGGCCGACGGCTTCCTGCTCAAGGACGCCGAACCGGCCGAGATCCTGCGCGCCGTCCATCTCGTCGCCGCCGGCTCCGCCATGCTCCACCCCGCCGCGGCCCGCCGCGTGATCGATCGCTACCACGCCACCGGCCGCCCGCAGGCGACCGCCGCCCGGGCCCGCCTCGGCCGCCTCACACCGCGCGAACGCGAGGTGCTGACCCTGCTCGCCGGCGGCGCCGCCAACGCCGACATCGCGGCCCGCCTCGGCATGCGGGAGAGCACCGTCAAGGCCCACGTCAGCCGCATCCTCACCGCGCTGGGCGTCACCAACCGCGTACAGGCCGCGCTCATCGCCCGGGACGCCGGCCGCACCCCCTGAAGCGGACGGCACGGGCGCCCGGCTGCCGCCCCGGCCCACCGGAGGCACGCTGGAGACATGGTCCGCGCCAACGAGGAGGTCGAGGCGCTGCTCCAGGAGTACGCCGACCTCATCGCGATCAGTGGTGGTGACGCCTTCAAGGCCCGGGCGTACGAGAAGGCCGCCCGGGCCATCGGGGGCCACTCCGCCGACATCTCGAAGCTCGACGCGACGGGGCTCCGGGAGATTCCGCACGTCGGCGCGTCGATCGCGGAGAAGGTCCTGGAATACCTGCGCTCGGGCCACGTGCCGGCGATCGAGGAGACCCGGGCGGCGATCCCCGCGGGGGTACGGGAGTTGATCGCCATCCCGACCCTCGGGCCGAAGAAGGCCCTGGTCCTCTACGAGGACCTCGGGATCACCTCCGTGGACCAGCTGCTGGACGCCGTCCACGAGGAGCGGCTGCGGGACCTGAAGGGGTTCGGCGAGAGGACCGAGGAGAACATCCTGCACGGCATCTCGCTGCTCCAGCAGGCCGGCGGCGGGCGGATCCTGCTGAACGCCGCGATGGACGTCGCCGAGCAGATCGTCGGGGAGCTGTCCCGGATCACCGGATGTGAGCGGTGCACCTACGCCGGGTCGCTGCGCCGGATGCGGGAGACCATCGGGGACGTCGACATCCTGGTGGCGGCGGAGCGGTCCGCGCCGTTCATGACGGCGCTGGCGGAGCTCCCGTCCACCGCCGAGGTCATCGCGCACGGCCAGAAGAAGACCTCCGTGCGCACCACCAAGGGCCTCCAGGTGGATCTGCGCGTACTGCCGCCGTCCTCCTGGGGCGCCGGGCTCCAGTACTTCACCGGGTCCAAGGCGCACAACATCCGGACCCGCGCGATCGCGGTGCGGGACGGGCTCAAACTGTCCGAATACGGGCTGTTCGACAGCGAGAGCGGGGAGTTGGTCGCCTCGGAGACGGAGGAGGAGATCTACGCCCGGCTCGGACTGCCGTGGATCGCGCCGCCGTTGCGGGAGGACCGCGGTGAGGTCGCCGCGGGACAGCGCGGCGAGCTGCCGGACCTGGTGACCCAGGACGACATCCGCGGCGATCTGCACGCCCACACCGACCTCACCGACGGCCTGTCCTCACTGGAGGACATGGTCGCCGCGGCCGCCGACCGGGGCTATGCGTACTACGCCGTCACCGACCACGCCCCCGACCTCGCCATGCAGCGGATGACCGACGAGAAGATGCTGGCGCAGCGGGACGCGGTGCGGGCACTGGACCGCCGGCACCGCGGTATGCGGCTGCTGCACGGCACCGAACTCAACATCGGCCCGGACGGCGGCGTCGACTGGCCCGACGACTTCCTGGCGGAATTCGACCTCTGCGTGGCCTCGGTGCATTCGCATTTCCACCAGAGCCGGCAGGCCCTCACCCGCCGTCTGATCCGCGCCTGCGAGAATCCGTACGTCGCCATCATCGGCCATCCCACCACCCGGCTGATCGGCAAACGCCCGGGAATCGACGCGGACTTCGACGCGGTTTTCGCAGCCTGCGCCCGCACCGGCACCGCACTGGAAATCAACGCCCATCCCGAGCGACTGGATCTGTGCGACGAGGACATCCTGCGCGCCAAGCGCCACGGCGTGAAATTCGCGGTGAACTCCGACGCCCATGCCACCACGCATCTGCCCTATCTGCGCTACGGCGTGGGCACGGCGCAGCGCGGCTGGCTCACCAAGGACGACATCATCAACGCCTGGCCGCTGACCGCGTTGCGCCGCTTCCTGCGCGCCAAGCGGCGGGAACCGGCGTAGCGGGCACCCTCGACGGCACCGCCCCAAGTGGCCGAAAAGCTATGCGGGTTCAGGGGTCGGCATCGCGCCCCGGGCCCGCCGGTGCACCCGGTCGAGCAGCGCGGCGGGATCCGACTCGGCCTGGAGCCCGCGGAGCAGCGTCAGCCACAGGTCGTCCAGATGCTCCTCGATGTTCCGCCGCCCCTCCAGCGCGTCGGAGACGGTGTGCAGCCCGAAGAAGGCGCAGACGACGCCGTGCGCGGTACGGGCGGGCGGCACGCCGACGGCGAGTTCGCCGTTGCGGCCGGCCTCCTCCAGCAGCTGGGTGACGGCCTCGATCCAGCCGAGGAACGGCGTCGGGAGCTGCGTCTCGATCGCCTTGCGCTCCGCCCAGAGACGGGCCCCGGCCCGGACCACGATGTCGTCCCGGAACGCCCGCGCCACCTCGAAGCTCAGCCCGACGAGTTTCTCCAACGCCGGTACGCCGGGCTGCCGGTAACGGCTGATCAACTGCGGCCAGGTGGCGAAGTGCTCCTCGACGATGGCGAGGGCGAGCTTCTCCTTGCTCGCGAAATGGAAATAGATCGCGCCGCTGGTGCGGCCGGAATGCGCGCTGATATCGCTGATGCTCGTGCCGGCATATCCCCGCTCGTCGAACAAGGTTGCGGCCGCTTCCAGAAGGAACCTGCGCGTCGTCTTCGCCCGGATCTGCACATACACCTCAGATGTCGTCCTGGTGCCATCCGATGGAAATGTACCGCGCCCCACGGCCCCCCATTAACGGGTGCGGGTGTTCGAATTTCGATATTCCCTGGTCATATGAAGACGTCACCTACCGGCCCGGGCGGGGCAAGCGGACCGCTCAGTTGGTCCCGGACCGTCGAGCGCGAGTCGGTGCACCGAACCTCGGTGGCCGAGGTCCTCCTCACGGACGTCCGGCCGGCCCCCGCCGCGGACACCTTCGCGGCGGCGGCCTGCTGGCCGCGCGCCCACACGACCTTCCCACGCGACGGATCGCAGCGGCACAGCCCCCTGGTCCTGGTCGAGACCCTGCGCCAGCTCGGGCTGTACGTCCCACTGCGGTTCTACCGGGTCCCCGCGACCTGCCACGCCATCATCACCGACCTGTACTTCCGCCTCACACCGGAGGCCGAGCCGCCGGCCGGGCCCGGCGCCACCGAGATCACCTGCCGCGCCCGGGTCGGCGGCGTCCGGCGCACCCGGGACGGGACCGTCACCGGGCTGCGCATGGACGTCGACTTCGCCGCCGGCGGGGCGGTTTTCGGCCAGGGCGGCGGTGGCGTGCGGTTCGTCGACGGGACGTACTACGCCGCACTGCGGGCCCGGGGCACGGACGGCGCGGTTCCGTCCACGCCCCCGCCCCCGGCACACCGCCCGGACGCCGCCGCGCTGACCGTGAACCACCCCCAGGACGCGGTCCTCGCCGAGGACGGCGACGGGCTGCTGGTGGCGCCGGCCGACCCGCTGCACCCGTTCCTCTTCGACCACCCCAGCGACCATGTGCCCGGGATGGTGCTCCTGGAGGCCGCCCGGCAGGCCGTCGCGTACCGCAGCGGCGGCGCGCTGGCGCGCCCGCGCGCCGGGCGCCTGAAGGCCGTGCGGTTCACCGAACTCGCGCCGTCCGCGCGCGTGCTGTGCACCCGGCACCACTCGACGTGCGCGTTCCGCATCGTCCAGGGCGGCACACCAACGGCCTACGGCATCCTCCGTTACGCATAGGGCATAAAATATGGACATTTATCGATCTATTGACCCTGCCGCATTGCCCTCCGTAACGTAACGATCGTTATTTTCCGACGCGGAGCGCGCCTGGATCTCCCGTGCGCGGGAGCCACACCCCCGGTCGGGACCCCTCAGCCCGCTGCCGCGGCCGTGCACCGACACAGTCACGCCTCAGAGGCGACCGGTCACTTCGCCGCCCTCCGGGCCCACCGGAACGGAACCTCGGATGACAGCACATCGCATCCTTTCCTGGACCCCCGCCGCCGTCGTCTTCGACTGCGACGGCACGTTGATGGACACCGAACGCCACTGGGTGGACGCCCGTGACGCGGTCCTGCGCGCATACGGCTACGCCCCCGCCCCGGACTTCGCGGAGAAGGCCCGGGGGCTGCACTACACCGCCTGCGGCCGGTTGATGGCCGAGTCCGTCGGACGGCCCGACCTGACCGAGGAGTTGACCGCGGCGCTGCTCGACCGCTTCCGCGAGCTCGTCGCGGCGAACCCGACGACCATGCCCGGCGCCCCCGAACTGGTGCGGGCGGCCGCCCAGTTCGCCCCGCTGGCCGTGGCCAGCAACTGCCCGCTGGAGGTCGTCGAGTCCTGCCTGGACTTCGCCGGACTGCGGCGGTACTTCGGCCACATCGTGGTGCCCGACGACACCACGAGACCCAAACCCCATCCGGACGTCTACCTCACCGCGGCCCGGCTCTGCGGGGTCGAGCCGGCCAAGGCACTCGCCGTCGAGGACTCGCACTGCGGCATCCAGGCCGCGGCGGCGGCCGGACTGCGGGTGATCGGCGTCGGCCCCCGGCCCTCCGGACCGGAGACCGCGATGGCCGACTGGTGGGTGCACTCGCTCCAGGAGCCGGCCGTGCAGGGCTGGGCGGGCGCACGCATCCCCGCCCAGGGCAGCGGGCCCCGCGGAGCGCGGCACGGCACACCGTAACCGCCGTCCCTCGCACGAACGTTACGCCGCCGCGGCGGCGCGTCCGACAGGGCGGCGGGTGCGGGCCGGGCGCCCGCCGCCACCCGGTGCCGCTCCCCGGACGCACCGGCACCTCCGCACCGTCCACGACCGGTTCCCGTCGGCCGTCGAGCACCGGCAGCGCCTCCGGGCGCGGTGCTCCTCGGCCGGCCCCGACCGGCCGGCCGTCCGCGCCGTCGCGCCGAGCGGGGCCCGCGGCAGGGCGTGCCTGCGGCACAACCCGGGCCGGGACCGGCCGGGTTAGGCTGGGAGCATGCTGTGACGCCGGCCCGGAGCACGGGCTCCCCCACCACCTCCTTCGTTCCCGCACCGCATCCCGGATCCGGATCCACGAAGGAGAAACCCCTGATGGCCACCTCGGCCCTGATCGACGTTCCCGAGGCGTTCGCGGCCTCCTACGGCGCGCACGGCGCCGCGGAGCGTGCCTGGCTCGCCACGCTGCCGGCGCTGGGAGCGGAGTTCCTCGACCGCTGGGCGCTACGGCCCGACGGCCCCGCCCGTTACGGCATGGCTTCGCTCGTCCTGCCGGTGCGGCGGCCGGACGGCACACCGGCCGCACTCAAACTCCAGCAGCCGCGGGCGGAGACCGCCGGCACCGCGGCCGGCCTGCGGGCCTGGCGGGGCGACGGCGTGGTGCGGCTGCTCGACCACGACGACGCCGGCGCCACCCAGCTGTTGGAACGACTGGACGCCGGCCGGCCGCTGTCGACGGTGCCCGACGACACCGAAGCGCTGCGGATCCTGGCCGGGCTGATGGCCCGACTGGTGGCGGTGCCCGCCCCGGCGGGCCTGCGGCGGCTCGCGGACCTCGCCGCCGCCATGGTGGAGCAGACCCCGCGGGCCGTCCCCGCGCTCCGCGACCCGGCGGAGCGGCGGCTGGTGCGCACCTGCGCGGCCGCCGTCGCCGAACTCCTCGGCGAGAGCGGCGACCGCCTGCTCCACTGGGACCTGCACTACGACAACGTGCTGGCCGGCGAGCGGGAGCCCTGGCTGGCCATCGACCCCGAACCACTGGCCGGCGACCCCGGCTTCGAGCTGCTGCCCGCCCTGGACAACCGGTGGGAGGAGGTGGTGGCCACCGGTGACGTGCGGCGGGCGGTGCTGCACCGCTTCGACCTGCTGACCGAGGCGGTCGGCCTGGAGCGGGAGCGGGCCGCGGCCTGGACGCTCGGCCGGGTCCTCCAGAACGCCCTGTGGGACCTCGAGGACGGCAAGACCGCCCTCGCACCGGAACAGGTGGCCATCGCCACCGCACTGCTCAACCACCGGATGCGACACGGCGGTTGAACGGCCTTGTTCCGGAGCCCGGTGGGCTTCTGCCATGCTGCCGGACGGGCACCGACCCGCCCGGCGGGGGCAGTGCCCGCCGTGACCGGCCGAGGAAGGGGCGACACATGGACGACCAGGGCACCGGCCCGGCGCGGGGCGCCGCGCGGATCGCGCTCACCGACGCCGCCGCCGCGCTGCTGCGGTCGCTGCACGCACAGCACGGGCCGCTGATGTTCCACCAGTCCGGCGGCTGCTGCGACGGGAGCGCGCCCATGTGCTACCCGGCCGGGGAGTTCCGCACCGGCGCGTCGGACGTGCTGCTGGCGGAGTTGGCGGTCGACGGCGTGCCCGAGCCGGTGGGCTTCTGGATGTCGGCTGACCAGTTCGCCCGCTGGCGGCACACCCATCTGACGGTGGACGTCGTACCGGGGCGGGGCAGCGGCTTCTCGCTGGAGGCGCCCGAGGGCGTGCGCTTCCTGATCCGCTCGCGGCTGTTCACGGACGAGGAGCGGGCGCAGCTCGGTGGATGAGGCCGCGCACGGGCCGGCGCGGCGGCCCCGGCGGCACTGGTGAGGCCCCGCGCACGGGGGACAGCGCGGGGCCTCACACGGAACAACGGGCAACGGGCGGCCGGAGTTCCCCGCCGATGAGGATTCCGCGGAAAATTTCTGCGCGGGGCGCACGCCCGGGCCCGCATCCGGGCACACGGCGGGCGGCGGACGGCGCGGGCCGTTACGACTCGTCCTGCACCAGCCGCTCCAGCATCTCCTGGAACTCCGCGTCGACCACCACCCGCAGACCGTCGCCGTCCGGTTCGCTGAGCGGGGTCATCATCCCGCGGCGCCACCAGAACACCCGGGGGCTGATCGCACCCGCCGCGTCCTCGTGACCGGCCGCCGCGAACTGCGCCATGGCCTGGAGCGCCGGGATGACCTGGGCGTCCTGGATGCGGTGGAACGCCAACTGATGGCGGAAGGGCAGCGCGACCAGGGCGCCGTCCCGGGTGAGGGCGGCGCCCGACAGCCGCTCGACCACGTCTTCGAGGACCAGCACCCGGCTCGCGGTGAAGAAGGAGTCGCCCAGCAGCACCTCGAAGGCCGAGCCGTCGCCGCGGCGCACCGTCTCATGGCCCTCGACCGGCAGGGCGCGCAGATTGTTCATCGCCCGGATCCGCAGCTCGGCCACGTCCCCGAGGTCGGTGAGGGAGTCCTCGCTGAGCATCTGGACGGCCTCGGGCAGATCGAGGGCGAGCACCTCGCGCAGCCCCGGGGCGGGCTCGCGGCCGTAGCGGAAGGAGTCGGAGGCGGGCAGGGTCTCCTGGGCGACAATCCGGGGGTAGAGGCAGGCCCGGATCTCGTCGTGGGAGAGGATCTCCAGCGGCTGCGGACCGTCCATGGTGCGCAGCACCTTGCCGACGTGGTCGCGGACGAGGGCGGGCCAACTGCGCTCGCCGCGGCGGTCGCGGTGGCAGACGGCGGCCAGATTGCCGAGGCCGAACTGGCGGCCGGCGGAGTCGGTGACCACTCCGGCGTAGGCGGTGACCTCCAGGCCGCGCTCGGCGAACGCCTGCCGGACCTGGGATCGAAAGACGCGGCCCTCCCGCTCCGAGAAGAAGCCGAACTCCTCGTCGCGTGCGACGTCGCGGGGATCCCGTTTCGGTCCCCGGCGGAACAGACCCATCGCTTCCTCCCGGCTGCGGCCACCCGCATCGGCCCTTGATTGCGCCGATCGTAACGGGTGCCTCTGACAGCGGCGTCGCCCCGCGGCCGGGACGGGACGCGGGGCGACGGTGGGGACGAGGAGCGGAGAAGGGAGTGACGGGAGGGACGGGAGGGAAGGGACGGGTTGAGTGGGGAGGGTGGGTCGGGGTTACCGGACGTCGACGTCGATGCAGGCGTAGAAGGCGTTCGGGGTGTCGGCGATGTTCCAGACCGCGAGGATCTTCTGCTTGCCCTTGATGTTGCCGAAGTTCACCTGGTGGGAGACCTCGGCCGGCGGCGGGGTGCCGCGGCCGTTGATCTCGGCGACCTTCTTGCCGTTGGCGAAGTACTGCCAGTTGGCGGTGGCGTGACGGGCCGTGAAGCGCCAGGTGAAGGTCTGACTGCTGTTGACCGGGGTGACCTTCCATGGCTTGGATTCGTCGTCGAGGTCGGCGAACTGGCTGTTGCCGCCGCTACAACTCGTCAGCCCCTTGGGCCCCTCGACGCTCTGCGGCTCCCATTTGATGGGCCCGCAGTCGACGGTGCCGGCCGCGCACTGGGCCTGCCGACTGGGCGGCGAGGAGACATACCCATGGGCACTGGCCGAGCCGACCGGCAGCGTGACCACGAGGAGGGGGGCGATGCCGGCGCCTATGGCGAGGGCCAGTCTTCTCTTCTTGTCCATCTCAACTCTTCCGCGTAGGGGGGTAGTTGACACAAGGGTGCACAGGTGACTGGTCTAGACTTAACGTACTGGCGGCGTACGGACAAGGGGCCGAACGGCCCGTTTCAGGCGCCGACCGGTGTGCTGGACGCGCGGACCACCAGTTCCGGTACGAGGCGGACGGTGCGGATCGGACGGCGGGGACCGGGGACCGCGGTCGCGGTGGGGCGGTCGAGGAGCAACCGGGCCGCCTCGGCGGCGAGTTCGGCCACCGGCTGGCGCACGGTGGTGAGCGCCGGGTCGGCGAGGCCGGCCATCGGGATGTCGTCGAAGCCGGTGACCGCGACCTCGCCGGGGACGTCGGCGCCGAGCTGGCGCAGGCGTTGCAGGGCGCCGGCCGCGATCAGGTCGTTGGCGCACACCACGGCGTCGGGGCGGGCGGGCCAGAGCCGGTCGACCGCGGCCCGGCCCCACTCCACGGAGAAGTCGCCGAGCGCCGCGCGCTCCGGCGCGCCGGGGTCGAGCGCGGCCGCGCCCGCCACATAGGCCGCGCGCCGTTCGGCCGCCGCGGAGGCCGTGCCGGCGGCGCCGATGAAGCAGGGGCGACGGCGGCCGGTGGCGGCCAGGTGCGCCAGGACCTGGGCCATCCCGGCCGCGTTGTCGACGGCCACCGAGTCGGCGGCGCCGGGCCCGCAGCCGCGGTCCAGCAGCACCAGCGGCACCCGCGCCGCGGCGGCGGCCACCGCCTCCCGACTGCGCCGCTCGTCCACCGGGATCAGCAGCAGCGCATCGACCCGGCGGCCCAACAGCGCGGCGATCCGGGCCGCTTCGGTCTCCGGATCGTCGTCGCAGTCGGCCAGCAGTACGGCCCGCCCCTCGGCGTGCAGGGCGTGCTCCAACTCCCGGACGAGGGAGGGGAAGAACGGGTTGGTGATCTGCGGGAGGACCAGGCCGACGGTGCCGGTGGAACGGCTGCGCAGCGCGCGGGCGACCTCGTTGGGGCGGTAGCCCAGGCGGTCGGCCGCCGCCCG
The DNA here is from genome assembly GCF_044754325.1 of Streptomyces sp. NPDC093097. Lineage (NCBI taxonomy): Bacteria > Bacillati > Actinomycetota > Actinomycetes > Kitasatosporales > Streptomycetaceae > Streptomyces > Streptomyces sp. NPDC093097. The sequence continues at coordinate 576,575 of NZ_JBIVOW010000001.1, read as the reverse complement.
TACGGTGCGGGCGGTCTCGGCGCCGACCGGGCGGGTGCCGGCCAGGACGCGGGAGACGGTGGCAACGGAGCAGCCCGCCGCCCGTGCGACGTCCCGCAAGGTCACTTCGGCCACGGAAGTTGTGCCCTTCCACTACGGGACCCCGGTCGCGCGGGCGCCCTCGTCCCGGACGTCGGCGGCAATCGTTATCACCACCCGTGCTCAGACGTATCAGTTCCGTGCCCTGTTCCACCAGCAGGCGGACAGGTCGCCTGGCTCACACTTCGTGACGATTCATTGACATCTCCCCAGGCATGAGCGAAATTTCCGGAGAACGTTTTCCCTAGGTAGCGCCCCGTCACGACGCACCCCGGAGATCGAGTTCACCCGCTTCACGATTCCGCAGAGCAAAGGGGCTCTTCCGTTGGCCAGAAAGATCATCCTCGACTGCGACCCGGGGCACGACGACGCGATCGCCATGCTCCTGGCCCACGGCAATCCCGACATCGAACTGGTCGCCGTGACGACCGTGGTCGGGAACCAGACGCTGGAGAAGGTGACCCGCAACGCGCTGTCGGTCGCGACGATCGCCGGGATCACCGGTGTGCCGTTCGCCGCGGGCAACCCCCGTCCGCTGGTCCGCTCGATCGAGACCGCCCCCGAGATCCACGGCGAGACCGGTCTCGACGGCCCCGAACTCCCCGAGCCCGCCTTCGAGGTGGACCGCCGGCACGCCGTCGACCTGATCATCGACACTGTGATGTCCCATGAGCCGGGCGAGATCACCATCGTCCCCACGGCCGGGCTGACCAACATCGCCATGGCCGTGCGCAAGGAGCCGCGGATCGCCGAGCGGGTGCGCGAGGTCGTCCTGATGGGCGGCGGCTACCACGAGGGCAACTGGAGCGCGGTCGCCGAGTTCAACATCATCATCGACCCCGAGGCCGCGCACATCGTCTTCAACGAGAAGTGGCCGGTCACCATGGTCGGCCTGGACCTCACCCACCAGGCGCTGGCCACCCCCGAGGTCGAGGCGAAGATCGCCGCGGTCGGCACCAAGCCGGCCCGGTTCGTCCTGGAGCTGCTGGACTTCTTCCGCGAGGCCTACCGCGAGAACCAGGGTTTCGAGTTCCCGCCGGTCCACGACCCGTGCGCGGTGGCCTACGTCATCGACCCGGACGTGATGACCGTCCGCAAGGCACCGGTCGACATCGAGCTGCGCGGCGCGCTGACCCTCGGCATGACCGTGACCGACTTCCGTGCGCCGGCCCCGGCCGACTGCCACACCCAGGTCGCGGTCAAGCTCGACCACGAGCGGTTCTGGAACCTCGTGGTGGACGCCCTTGAGCGGATCGGCGAAGGCCGCGCATGAATGTCTCCACCGCCCCGCGTCCCACCGGGGTCTCCGGCGGATCGGGCGTCCGCATCGGCGTGCTGGTCACGGCGCTGCTGGCGGCCTGCTTCGCCTTCCAGCTCAACGCCAGCATGCTCAGCCCGGCGCTGAAGAACATCGAGGACTCCCTCGGTGCCAGCTCCGCCGAGATCGGCATGACCCAGACCGCCTTCTTCACCTCCGCGGCGCTGTTCTCGCTGTTCCTGCCGCGGCTGGGCGACGTCCTCGGGCGGCGCCGGGTGCTGACCGGCATGCTCGCGCTGATGGCCGTGGGCTGCGTGGTCGCCGCACTGGCGACCAGCGTCCCGATGCTGTTCGCCGGGCGGATCATCCAGGGCGTGAGCGGGCCGGTCGTCCCGCTGTGCCTGATCATGCTGCGGGTCGAGGTCCGGGAACCCAAGAGGTACGGCACCCTGCTGGGCGTCATCACCGCGGTCAACGGCGGTATCGCCGGCGTCGATTCGCTGGCCGGCGGCTACCTCTCCGACCACTACGGCTTCGCGTCGGTCTTCTGGGCGATGGCGGTCGTCGCGGCCGTGGCCACGGGCCTGGTGGCCCTCCTGACCCCGGAGTCCAAGGCGCCGACGACCGGCCGGATGGACTGGGCCGGGGTGGCACTGCTGGTCGTCTCGGTCGGCGCACTGCTGATCGCGCTGAACGAGGCCGGCAAGCTGGCCGCCGCCAACTGGCCGCTGATCGCGGGGCTGATCGTCCTGGCCGCCGCCGCGTTCGCGCTGTTCTGGCGGACCGAGAACACCAGCGGGCACCCGCTGGTCGCCACCCACCACCTCAGGCAACGGGCCACCTGGTCGCTGCTGCTGACCACGGTGCTGACCATGACCGGCGTGTTCGCCGTGATGAACGGCCTGATCCCGGCCTTCGCCCAGGACGCCCAGGCGGGCCTGGGGATGTCGGCCGAGCAGTCCGCCTGGTGGACGCTGTCGCCGTACGCGCTCGCGGGACTGGCCATGGGCCCGCTGGCCGGCCGGCTCGCCGCGACCTTCGGCTACGGCCGGATCCTGCGATTCGGTCTCGTGGGGGCCGTGGGTTCGGTGGTGCTGATGCTGCTGACGATGCAGAGCCACTCGCACGTACTGCTGCTGGTGTGCTCGCTGCTGGTGGGCATCACCTACGCCGGCGTGGCCAACATCGTCCTCAACGGGCTGGGCATCGTCCTCTCCCCCGGTGAGAACCCCGGCTTCCTGCCCGGTCTGAACGCGGGTGCCTTCAACCTCGGCGCGGGGCTCAGCTTCGCGGCGCTGTACGCGGTGAAGACCGCGCTGACGCCCGCCGACGCCGCCTCCGCCGGCGGCTACACCGCGGGCATGATCGCCGGTGTGGTGATCCTGGCACTCGCCATCGCGACGTCGTTCCTGATCCCCAAGCCGGTGGCCGCCGAGGCGTAAGGACCGACCGCGCGGGCCGCACACCGACCGCCCGCCGCACCCGGAGACCCGGGGCGGCGGGCGGTCGCGTGTTCCGGGCCGGATGCCGGTCCCCGCTCTACCGCGCCGCCGCCGTGTTGTCACCCCGGAGGGAAAAGGGAGACTGGAACAGGAGGCAACGGAGGCAGCGATGGTCATGGAACACGGTATGGACAAGACCGGTCCCGCCCGGGACGACATGATGAAGAAGCAGCTTCGGGGCCAGATGACGGTGGACCGCTCACTGCGCACGGACGAGAACCGCGAGATGGAGCCGGCCGGCGAGGACCAGCCGGTGGCGGCACCGTCGCCGGAGACCGTCTACCGCGGCGGCACCCCGCACGGCATGTCCGAGCGCGACGTCGGGCTGCGCTCCGAACTGGCGCAGTACCTCGGCCGCAGCGTCTACCCGGCCGAGCGCAACGACATCATCCGTACCCTGCGCGGCAACCACGCCCCCGACCGCCTGGTCTCGATGGCCGAGCAGCTGCCCGCCCACCACCGGTACGGCAATGTGCAGGGCATCGCCGAGTCGCTCGGGCTGGGCACCGAGGACCGGCGCTCCTGAGGCCGAGGAGCGCCCGGTGGCGGACAATGGCCACTGAGAGCACACACCCCACCCCACACGGAGGCGGAGAAGAGGAGGAGGGCGGCGATGTCCGACGACGCCATGGGCGACGAGGTCTACCAGCCGCCCAGATCCGATCCGCAGGACAACCCCAACGACCTCGACATGGAGGACGCCCTGGACGAGCCGGGGATGGACGAGTCGTTGGACACCGGCTACTCACCGCCGGAGCGCCCGTTCGTGGTGAACCACGAGGGCACCACCGCGCAGGAGCAGCGCGACCGCGAGTCCCTGGCCCACCGGCTCTCCCTCGAACTGCCGGATGTGAGCACACCGGACGGCGACGGCATCGGCGACCTGCCGGGCGGCGCCGGCGAGCCCTACGACGACCAGGTCGGCGAGGAGCGGGCCGGACGGATCGTCGCCTTCGACGAGGGCTTCTGGCGCGGCGGCGGCAGCAACGACATCGTCGCCCGCGACGTCGGCATCGACGGGGGTGCGGCGTCCGCGGAGGAGGCCGCGGTGCACATCGCCCATGACGTGGGCGGCGGGGCGGTGGAGGGCGAGATCTAGGGCGCCCCGGGCACGTGTTGCCGAATCGGCAACGGCATTTGCCGCCTCGGCCCGGAAGGGCCGAGGCTTCGCCGTGACCGGATGAAGAGGAGAACACATCCATGACGCACGGCAGCGGCAGCGGCACGGTCCCTGACGAGGAGTTCTGGGACGCCCGGTACGCCGAGCGCGACCGCATATGGAGCGGCAATCCCAACGCCGTCCTGGTCCGTGAGGTCGGTGACCGGGCCCCGGGGACGGCGCTGGACCTGGGCTGCGGCGAGGGCGCGGACGCGATCTGGCTGGCCGGGCAGGGCTGGCGGGTCACCGCGGTCGACGTGTCGGGGGTGGCACTGGGACGGGCCGCGCAGCACGCGGCGGCGGCCGGGGTCGCCGACCGCGTCGACTGGCAGCGGCGCGACCTGGCGGCCTCGTTCCCCGAGGGCGCCTTCGACCTGGTGTCGGCCCACTTCCTGCACAACCCGGGGGAGATCTTCCGGGAGAAGATCCTGCGGGCCGCCACGGCGGCGGTGGCGCCCGGCGGGGTGCTGCTGATCGTCGGGCACGCCGGAACGCCCCCGTGGGAGCACGGCCACGAGCAACCCGTGGAGCGGTTCCCGACGCCGGCGGAGGTGCTGGCGGCCCTCGCGCTCCCCGAGGAGGAGTGGGAGGTGCAGCTCAGCGAGGAGTCCCCCCGGACGCAGACCGGCCCCGACGGGCAGCAGGTGGAGCGGACGGACGCGACGCTGAAGGTGCGGCGCCGGGGCCGGTAGGGGCGCTGGGGCCGCTTCGTCCCCGGTGGCGGGCGGTGGTCCGTCGGCCACCGGGGACGTGCGCGGGTCAGGCCGCCAGGGCGGGCAGCGGCTTCTCGTAGAGCCAGGCGTGCAGCAGCGGGCGGGCCTGGCCGCCGGCGCTGCGTTCGGCGTGGGCGAGGAACGCGGCGGTGGTGGCGCTGGCGCCCCGGTGGGCGCCGTGCCAGCCGCGGAGCACCTCGAAGAACCGCTGGTCCCCCACGGCCCGGCGGAGCGCGTGCAGGGCGCAGGCGCCCCGGACGTAGATCCGGTCGTCGAAGATCCGGCGCTGGCCGGGGTCGGCGATCCGCAGGTCCTGCGGCCGGGCGTGCAGCGCGCGCCATTCGTGGTGGGCGATCTCGTCGGCGGTGTCCTCGCCGATGTGCTCGGACCAGAGCCACTCCGCGTAGGTGGCGAAGCCCTCGTTGAGCCAGATGTCGCGCCAGTCGCGCAGGCTGACGCTGTTGCCGTACCACTGGTGGGCGAGTTCGTGCGCCACCAGGGTCTCCGCACCGCGCTCCCCGTCGATGTGGTTGCTGCCGAACACCGACCGGGTCTGGTTCTCGACCGGGGCGGCGAGTTCGGCGTCGACGACCACCGCGCCGTACGCCTCGAACGGATAGCGGCCGAAGAGCGCGCTGAAGGCCCGGAGCATCTCCGGCTGGCGGGCCAGGTCGTGGGCGGCCCGCTCGGCCATCCACGACGGGTAGGCGTTGTGCAGGGCGATCGGCGGGTGGTCCGGTCCGACCCGGACGGTGTCGCTGTCGTGCCGGAACCGGCCGGTGTAGAGCGCCGCGAGGTACGGGGCCATGGGGCCGGGATGGTGGTAGGTCCAGCACTCGTGCCGTCCGCTGCGGCGGCGTTCGAGCAGGGTGCCGTTGGCGAGCGCGTGCTGGCCGGGCGGGACGCTGATCCGGAAGGTGAAGGCCGCCTTGTCGTCCGGGCGGTCGTTGCAGGGGAACCACGACGGGGCGCCGAGCGGCTGGGAGGCGACCATCGTCCCGTTGTGCGGGTCGCCGGTGCGGTCCCAGCCGATCGGGCCGAACGGGGAGCGCACCGGCTTGGGCCGGCCGCGGTAGCCGATGTCCACCGCGAAGCGGGTGCCGGTGGGGAGCGGGCGCGGGGTGTCCAGGTAGAGCTTCCCGTTCTGCTGGCGGCTGCGGACCCGGGTCCCGTCGATCCGGGCGGTGTGCACCGAGAGCCGGGACAGGTCCAACTCCACCCGTTCCAGGGGCTGGTTGGCCACCGCCTCGATACGGGCCCGCCCGTCGAGACCGCCGTCGGCCGGCCGGTAGGTCAGGTGCAGGTCGTAGGAGACGGTGTCGTGGGCGTAGGTGCCGTGCCGCGGGAAGTAGCGGTCGGGGAACGGCCCGGCCGACTCGTCCGCGACCGTCGCGGCGAGCGGGAGCAGGGCGGCGCCCCGGATGAGGGAGCGCCGACTGCATCGGGTCACGCGGCCGCACCTCCTCCCGCGAGGGCCGCGGCGGGACGGGCGGGGCGTTCGCCGGCGATCGGGTTGCCGGCCCAGCGGGTGTGGGCGGGGACGCTCTCACCGCGCATGACCAGCGAGGACGGTGCGATGGAGGCGCGGGCGCCGACCTCGGTCCCGGGCAGCACGATGCCGTGCGGGCCCACCGAGGAGCCCTCGGCGAGGCGGACGGTGTCCAGCCGCATGATCCGGTCGTGGAAGAGGTGGGTCTGCAGGACGCAGCCGCGGTTGACGCTGGCGCCGTCGGCGACGGTGACCAGGTCGGTCTCCGGCAGCCAGTAGCTCTCCAGCCAGACCCCGCGCCCGATCTTGGCGCCGAGCGTGCGCAGCCACCAGTTCAGGACCGGGGTGCCGGTGAAGGCGCCGGCCATCCACGGCACGGCGAGGGACTCGACGAAGGTGTCGTAGAGCTCGTTGCGCCAGACGAACGCGGACCACAGCGGGTGCTCGCCGGAGGTGAACCGGCCGACCAGCAGCCACTTGGCGATCGTGGTGGTGAGCAGTGCGGTCAGCCCGGCGGCCAGCAGCAGCGGGGCGCCGACCAGCGCGGCGAGGCCGAGCCCGCCGGAGGCAAAGGCGTCCTGCTCGGTCAGCAGCACGCCCTCAGCGAGCGCCACACCGCAGATCAGCGGCAGGATGCGGCACAGTTCGACGGCGGCGCGGGCCAGCACCAGGCGGCGCGGCGGGGCGAAGGTGCGCGCCGGGTCGGCCTGGGCGGCGACCCGGGGCAGCGGCATCGCGGGCCGGCCGAGCCAGGAGGTGCCCGCCTCGCCCTGGGCGGGGGCGTTGGAGAGCACGCCGATCAGGCTGTGGTCGGCGACGTCGTGGCCGGGGTCGACGATGCCGGAGTTGCCGACGAAGGCCCGGCGGCCGATCCGGACGGTGCCCAACCGCAGCCAGCCGCCGCGGAGTTCGAAGGGCGCGACCAGGGTGTCGTCGGCGAGGAAGGCGCCGTCCTCGACGTGCAGCAGGGAGGGCAGCGGCAGCACGGTGGAGATCTCCGCGTGCTTGCCGACCTTGGCGCCGAGCAGCCGCAGCCAGTGCGGGGTGGCGAGGCTGGCGTAGAGCGGGAAGAGGCTGCCGCGGGCGCCGTCCAGGAGGCGGGTGATCAGCCAGGCACGCCAGGCGACGCCGCCACCGGCCGGGTGGTGTCCCGGGGTGAGCCCGCGGCTGAGGATCCGTACCGTCGCGGCGGTCACCAGGATCGAGCAGCCGGTGGTGACGATCGCGAAGACGGGGGCGGCGGCCAGCAGGCGCAGCGTCGCGTCGGCGAGTGTGGCGCAGTCCCGGACGAGGAAGTAGGCGCCGATCAGCGCGGGGGCGGTGGTGAGCAGGGCCAGCAGCGGCAGGCCCAGCAGCGCGAGCCCGTAGGCGGCGGTCCAGCGGCGGGAGCGCTGGTGGTGCGGGGCGGGCCAGGCGGTGTCGGCGATCCGCTCGGCGGCGTCGGCCGGGCGGGCCGGGGAGCCGGTCCAGCGGTCGCCGTCGGGGATCTCGCCGTCCAGGCAGCCGCCGGCGGCGAGTTCGGCGCCGCGGCCGACGACGGCGCCGGGCATCAGCATGCTGCGGTGGGCGACGCGTGCGCCGGCGCCGATGCGGACCGCGCCGAGGTGCAGGGTGTCGCCGTCGAGCCACCAGCCGGAGATGTCCGCCTCGGGTTCGACGCTGCAACCGTCGCCGAGTTCGGCGAGGCCGGTGACCGGCGGCATGGTGTGCAGGGCCACGTTCCGCCCGGTGGTGCAGCCCAGGGCGCGGGCGTAGAGCCGGGCCCAGGGGGTGCCGAGCAGGGAGGGGACGCCGAAGGCCGCGACGGTGCGTTCGGCGGTCCACAGCCGCAGGTGGGTGGCGCCGCCGCGCGGGTAGGCACCGGGTTTGATGGAGCCGGCCAGCGCCCGGGCGGCCACCGCGCCGATCGCGCACCGCATGGGCGCGCTGAAGAGCACCACCCAGCCCACGACCACCAGCCACCAGGCGGTGTGCGGGGCCCAGACGTGCGGTGCGAGCAGCCCCAGGACGTTGTCGGCGAGCGCCAGCCCGACCAGGCCGCGCAGCCCGGCGATCCCGTAGAGGGCGGTCTGGACGAGGAGTTGGACGGCGGCGGCGCGGCGCGGGACCGGGCGCACCGGGCGCACCTCGTCCACCGGGCCGCCGAGCGAGTCGAGGTGCTCGGCCATGTCGCGGAGCACCGGATTGCGGTAGAGGTCGGCGACCGAGACGCCGGGATGGTGGACGCGGAGCTGGGACGCCATCCGGGCGGCGACCAGGCTGGTGCCGCCGAGGGAGACGAAGTCGCTGTCCAATCCGGGCCGGACGCCGAGGAGTTCCTCCCAGATGCCGGCGAGGCGGGCGGCGGTGCCGTGCAGGGCCGGGTCCGCGCCACCGGCACCGGTGTCGACCGGGGCGGACGGCAGCGGCCAGGGCAGCGCCTTGCGGTCGACCTTTCCGGAGGTCCGGGTGGGCAGGGCCTCGACCTCGGCCAGGACGGGGACCAGCTGTGCCGGCAGCCGTTCCGTCAGCAGCGCGCGGGCCTTGTCGTGCTGGAAGCTGGAGCTGTCGGCGCTGCGCTGTACGGGGACGACGTAGCCGACCAGCACCTGGGTGCCGGCCGGGGTGGTCTGGACGGCCGCCGCGGCGCCGCGGACGCCGGGCAGGGCGGCGAGCGCCGCGTCGATCTCACCCAGTTCGATCCGGCGGCCGCCGATCTTGACCTGGTCGTCGGCGCGGCCGACGAAGAGCAGGCCCCCGCGGTCGGCGCGCACCAGGTCGCCGGTGCGGTAGGCGCGGGAGGTCCGCAGGACGTCGTCGGGCCGGTACCGCTCGGCGTCCTTGACGGGGTCGAGGTAACGGGCGTTGCCGACACCGCCGATGAGCAGTTCGCCCTCCTCGCCGTAGGGCACCGGCTGCCCGCTGCGGTCGACGACGGCGAGCTGCCAGCCCATGAGGGGCAGGCCGATGCGGACCGGCCGGCCCGGCAGGAGGCGGGCGGCGCACGCGACGACGGTGGTCTCGGTCGGGCCGTAGGTGTTCCACATCTCGCGGCCGGGGGCGGCGAAGCGGTCGACGAGCCCGGCGGGGCAGGCCTCGCCGCCCACGATCAGCAGCCGGACCCGGCGCATCGCCTCGTCCGGCCAGAGCGCGGCGAGGGTGGGCACGGTGGAGACGACGGTGATGCCGCGCTCGACCAGCCAGGGGCCGAGTTCGTGGCCGGCCCGGACCAGCGAGCGGGGGGCGGGGACCAGGCAGGCGCCGTGCCGCCAGGCGAGCCACATCTCCTCGCAGGAGGCGTCGAAGGCGACGGACAGCCCGGCCAGCACCCGGTCGCCGGGGCCCAGCGGCCGGTCCTGGCAGAAGAGGGCGGCCTCGGCGTCGACGAAGGCGGCGGCGGAGCGGTGGCTGACCGCCACGCCCTTGGGCGCACCGGTCGAACCCGAGGTGAAGATGATCCAGGCGTCGTCCTGGGGGGCCGGGGGAAACGGCGCGCCGGCGGGCCGGGCCAGGCCGGGCGGCGGCACGTCCGGGCCGAGGACGGCGCAGACGGCGGCCTCCCTGAAGACGGTGGCGGCCCGCTCGTCGGGGTCGTCGGCGTCGACCGGTACGTACGCGGCTCCGCTGCGCAGGACGGCGAGGATGGACAGGTACAGCTCGGCGGTTCCGGACGGCACGCGGACTCCGACCCGGTCGCCGGGGCCGATCCCGCGTGCCCTGAGCTGCCCTGCGCGGCGTTCGGTCTCCGCGCACAGGTCGCGGTAGCTGATCGCCTCGGAGCCCGTGTCCAGGGCGATCGCCTGGGGATGCGCGGCGGCGGTGGCGTCGAGCACGTCGAGCAGGGTCCGCGCGGCGGGGGTGCCGGCGGTGCGGTATACGGCCCGTTCGGGCACGGGCTCGGACGGCTCGAAGGACGATTCGAGAAGGGGCGACGACATCGGTATGCCTCTGTTCGGTGCCGGTGGGTGGAAGACCCTCGGACATTCGCCCCTACAGATGCCGCTGACCAGGAACGGGTTCGCCAGTCGTTGGCCCGATCTGCAATTCGAACACGCTGTGAACGGGGTGTCCGGCCGCCTGGGCAGGCAGCACCGGGAAACCGACCATGGCGCCCAACCACGGCGTGGGGAAGAATTGACTCCGGGCGGAGATTGTTTTCGGCACCGCCCTTGCGGAGGCATAAAACCGCAGGTCAAGGCCCGGTCATCGATCGGTCACGGGCCGCCCGGTCAAGCCTTCGCCAAACGTTTGCATCCTCCCGCGCCTCTTCATGGACTTCTCACGACGGTCTCATCGTGCTGTCACGCCGACGCCATACCCTCGAAACGCCACCGCCACACACCGGTGCGCCGCCAACACCCCCCGGCGGCAGGTCACTTGAAGATGTTCACCGCGCGGGCCACGACCAGGACGACGGTCAGCAGCGAGACCGCGGACTGCAACAGCATCAGCAGCTTCGCCCAGCGGGTCAGCGGCATCACGTCGGTCGGGCTGAACGCGGTGGCGTTGGTGAAGGACAGGTACAGATAGTCGGCGAACTGCGGCTCCCAGTGCTCCGGCGCCAGCTCCGGGTTGGCCATCTGCGGGAAGAGGAAGTCCGGGTAGCGGCGCACCGCGTGGACCCGGGCGACCGGTCCGCCGCGGTCCCACTCCCAGTACCAGAGCGCGAAGACGATCACGTTGGTGAGCCAGATGGCGCCGCCGGTGGCCAGCAGCGGCCCGGCGTCCTCGCCCTCCGTGCCGCGCACCAGGCCGATCACCAGATGCACCGCGCTCCAGCCGTTCGCCGCGCTGATCATCGCGATCAGCGCCAGCCCCACCCACCGGTACGGCCGGGAGACCCGCTCGATACGCACCGGGTCCGCCGCCACCAGCATCAGCAGCAGCGCGACCTCCAGGACCGGCAGCAGCCACTCCGGGTGGATCGTCAGCCGCTCCGGCAGCAGCCACTGGAGCGCCACCGCCGCCAGCACCGCCACCGTCGACGGCCAGCGGGGTTCGCCGCGGGTGACCCGCCGCCAGGCCGGCCGCAGCCGCCGCCCGGCCGCCTCCATCCCGGACACCGCGGGCGCCAGCAGCTCCTCGATGCGGTCCAGCCGCTCGGCCGCGGTGCCGTCGTCGCCCGTCTCGGCGGGCCCCGGTTCCTGGGACATGCGGTTCATGCTCACCCGAGGTCGGGACGGTGTCCAGCAGCTCGACCAGGCCGGCTGCGTGGGAAGCCGCGAGGTTAAGAACAGATCAAGAACTTGCATATTCGCGCAAGTACCCTTGTGGTGGAGCTACACTCCCAGAGGTTCGCGCAGCGGACACCTCATTCGGTGGCACAGCCCGGTGCCCCGGCCGGAAGGAGGCGAGAGACATGGACTGCAGTAGTCCGGGCCGTGAACGGCCCCCCTTCCGCCTGCCCTCGCATTCTTCCGGCACGCGGTAGCCACCTCCCCCGCGCGGCCTCGGCCGCCTCGCGCCCCGTGCGGCCCACCGCCGCCACGGGACGCCGCACTGCGCCCCCGCGCAGGAGGGACGGCTGCCTCGCGCCCCCAACTCCCCTCTCTTCAGAGGGACTTGGGACGCTCCCGAGGAGGTGCTGCCATGCACACCCTGACCATCGTCGACTTCCTGATCCGACTCGCCACCGGCGTGGCCTGCGGCGCGCTCATCGGCGTCGAACGCCAGTGGCGCGCCCGCATGGCGGGACTGCGCACCAACGCGCTGGTCGCCGCCGGCGCCACCCTCTTCGTCCTCTACAGCACGGCCGTCGGGGACCCCGGCAGCCCGACCCGGGTCGCCTCCTACGTCGTCTCCGGCATCGGCTTCCTCGGCGGCGGGGTGATCCTGCGCGACGGGGCGGGGGTGCGCGGGCTGAACACCGCCGCCACCCTGTGGTGCTCGGCCGCGGTCGGCGTGCTGGCCGCCTCCGGCCGGCTCGAACTCGCCGTCGTCGGCACGCTCGCCATCCTCGCCGTCCACCTCGTCCTGCGCCCGGCCGGGCGGCTGCTGGACCGGGCCCCGGCCTCCGGGTCCGACCCCGACGCGGCCGTGCACGCCACCGTCCACGTGGTCTGCGAGCGCCGGGCCGAGACGCACATCCGCGCCCTGCTGCTCCAGGCGCTCAGCGCGTCCGGCCTGACCCCCGTCGGCCTGCGGGCCAGCCGGGACACCGAGGACACCACCGGCATCCGCGCCACGGCCTCCGTCTCCGGCGACCTCGCCCAGGCACTGGAACAGGTCGTCGCCCGGCTCTCCCTGGAGCCGGACGTCCGTGACCTCCACTGGCACCTCGACGAATCCGGCATCGCCCCCGCGGAACGGGCGCTGGCCTGACGCCCCGACGGGCACCCCACCGCGGACAAGGGGTGCCCAATCCCGCCAGGGCCCAACATTCCCTCAGGAAGCCTGCCGCATAGGGACAATGTGATGTCTCTAGGGAAACACCTAGCAGCCCATCCTCTCTAATCGCTTCAGTGGCCTTGAGTTTCGGAACTGCTCAGCGGGCTTCCGAATCCTTCCGTTTTCCGTTTCCCATCGCGGTGACCGTCAGTCCAGTCGGCGGCACACACCGTGGCGCAGGGGGTATGCACCAACGTGACCAGGCAGTCCTCTCTCCCGCCGCTCGGGTTCGGCGTGCTCGGCTGCGCGGATATCGCCTGGCGCCGCACGGCTCCCGCCCTCGCCGCCGACCCCGACGTCCGGTTGACCGCGTTCGCCAGCCGCTCCGCGGAGAAGGGCCGGCGGTTCGCCGAGCGCTTCGGCGGCACCGCGGTGACCGACTACGCCGCACTGCTGCACCGTCCCGACGTGGACGCCGTCTACATCCCGCTGCCCGCCATGCTCCAGGCGGAGTGGATCGAGCGGGCGCTCACCGCCGGCAAGCACGTCTACGCCGAGAAGCCGCTGTCCGCCGGGGCCGCCGACACCGCGCGGCTGTTCGCGCTCGCCGAGGAGCGGGGGGTGGTGCTCAAGGAGAACGCCATGTTCCTGCACCACAGCCAGCACACCGCGGTGGAACGGCTGCTCGCCGGCGGCGCCGTCGGCCGACTGCGCGGCTTCAGCGCCGCGTTCACCATCCCCCCGCTGCCGCAGGACAACATCCGCAACCACGCCGACCTCGGCGCCGGGGCGCTGCTGGACGTGGCGATCTACACCGTGCGCGCGGCCCTGCGCTTCCTCGGACCGCGCCTGGAGGTGGCGGGCGCGACGCTCCGGGAGGCCGACGGGGTGGTCCGCTCGGGCAGCGCGCTGCTGGTCACCCCCGAGGGCGTACCGGCCCAGCTGACCTTCGGCATGGAGCACGCGTACCGCACCGAGTACGCCCTCACCGGATCCACCGGCCGGCTCCGCCTGGACCGGGCGTTCACCCCGCCGCCCACCTGGCAGCCCGTCGTCGAGGTGACCCGGCAGGACCACCGCGAACAGCTCACCCTGCCACCGGACGACCAGTTCGCGAGGATCGTGGCGGCGTTCGTCCGCGAGGTCCGCGGCGAGGACCCGGCCGAACGGGCCGCCTCCGCCGCGGAGTCGCAGCGGGTGGCCGAGCTGATCGACGACATCGCCGCCCGCGCGGTCCGCACGAAGACGCCGGAGGACGCGCGGTGAGCGCCGAGCCGCGCACCACGGTCACCGCGCTGTCGCTGCCCGGCGTCTACCGCATCGAACCGCGCCCCATCCCGGACCGCAGGGGCCACTTCTACGAGGCGTTCCGCACCGAGGCGCTCAGCGCGGCCCTGGGCCGCCCGTTCCCGATCCGCCAGGTCAACTACTCGGTCTCCCGGCGCGGCACCCTGCGCGGCATCCACACCACGACCGTCCCGCCCGGCCAGGAGAAGCTCGTCACCTGCGTCCGCGGCAGCGCCCTGGACGTCGCCGTCGACCTGCGGGTGGGCTCACCGACCTTCGGGCAGTACGAGGTCACCCGCCAGGACGAGGGTTCCGGCATCGGGGTCCTGATGGCCGACGGCATCGGCCATGCCTTCCTCGCGCTCAGCGACGACGTGTGCATGAACTACCTCTGCTCGGCCGAGTACGTGCCCGGCACCATGATCGATGTGCAGGCCCTGGACCCCGAGATCGGCATCCCCTGGGGCCTGACCGGCGAGCCGGTGATGTCCGACAAGGACCGGGCCGCCCCCACCGCGCGGGAGGCCGCCGCCGCCGGACTGCTGCCCCGCTACGCCGACTGCCTGGCGCAGTACGCCTCGCTCGCCGACGGCGGCCGGGAATGACGTCCGCCAGCCAGCCCCGCGCCACGATTCCGGAGGCCCGCTTGCGCGTCCTGCTGATCACGAGTCCCTCGACCACCCACTTCCTGCCGATGGTGCCGCTGGCCTGGGCGCTGCGGGCCGCCGGCCACGAGGTGCTGGTGGCGGCCCAGCCCGATGTCCTGGACGCGGTGGCCGGGGCCGGGCTCAACGCCGTGCCGACCGGGCGGCGCGCCGGCATCGACGACGCGATGCGCGAACTGCTCTTCCGGCCGGGGCTGCGGCCCTTCGCCTGCCTGGGCCGCTGGACCCCGGAGATGCTGGCCGTCTTCCCACCGGTGTGGCAGCGGCACAGCGCGGACGTGCTGCCGCGCTACCTGGAGCTGGCCCGGACACACCGCCCCGACCTGATCGTCTGCGATGTGATGGAGTTCAACGCCCCGGTGGTCGGCGCCGAGTTGGGCATCCCGGTGGTGCGGCACCGTTACGGCGTCGACCCGCTGCTGAGCGGCATCGCCCCGGCCGCGCGGGACGCCCTGCGGCCGCTGCACCAGGAGTTGGGGCTCGGGCAACTACCGGAGCCCACCGCGGTGCTCGACCCGTGCCCGGCGGCCCTCCAGCTCCCGGACATCGCTCCCGGCCGGCCCGTACGGTACGTGCCCTACAACGGCAGCGGCGTGCTGCCGGACTGGCTGCGGGCGGAGCGGCAGGCCGGCCCGCCGCCGCGCCGGGTGCTGGTCTCGCTCGGCTCGCACACCCTGGCCCTCAACGGCGTCCCGCTGCTGCGCGGCATCCTGGCGGCCGCCGGCGCGGGCCAGTCGGGCGTCGAGGTGCTCGCGACGGTGCCGCAGGCGTACCGCGCGGAACTCGGTCCGGTGCCGGACACGGTGCGGCTGATCGACCCGCTGCCGCTGCACCTGATCGCCGGCGACTGCGCCGCGGTGGTGCACCACGGCGGGGCCGGCACCGGCATGACCGCCGCCGTCCACGGCGTACCGCAGCTGGTGCTCCCCCAGTTCGCCGACGCCTTCGCCTTCGCCGAGCGGCTGGCGGCCGTCGGCGCCGGCCTCGCCGTCGACACCGTCGAGCAGCAGGACGACCCGGAGTTCCTGCGCACGGTACTGGAGAAGCTGCTCGGGGACGCCTCCTACGAGCAGGCAGCCGGTCGGCTGGGGCGCGCCATGGCAGAGATGCCGCCGCCCACCGCCCTCGTCCCGGAGCTGGAACGCATAGCGGCAGGAGCGCCCATATGACCCTCACCCGACGCGCGGACGCCTCCGCCGCCCACCGCCTGGCCCGGTCCGCCGAGGACCTCGCCGGCGCCCGGACCATGACCGCCGAGGTGACGGAGTGGATCGCGCACCGGCGGGCCGCCGAGCACCACCACGTCCGGCCGATCCCGTTCGACGCCCTGGACGGCTGGTCCTTCGACCCCGGCAGCGGCGACCTCGGCCACCGCACCGGGCGGTTCTTCACCGTGCAGGGCCTCCGCGTCACCGGCGGCCCCCCGCCGTTCCCGGCCTGGGACCAGCCCATCATCCGGCAGCCGGAGGCCGGCATCCTCGGCCTGCTGGTCAAGGAGTTCGACGGAGTCCCGCACGTACTCATGCAGGCCAAGATGGAGCCCGGCAACCCCGGCCTGGTCCAGCTCTCCCCCACCGTGCAGGCGACCCGCAGCAACTTCACCGGCGCCCACCGGGGCGCGGCGGTGCGGTACCTGGAGTACTTCGCCCGCCCCGCGCCCGGCTCGGTGCTCGTCGACGTGCTCCAGTCCGAGCACGGCTCGTGGTTCCTCCACAAGGCCAACCGCAACATGATCGTGGAGACCCGCGAGGAGGTCCCCGAGCACGAGGACTTCCGCTGGCTCACCCTCGGCCAGATCGGCGAACTGCTCGGCCACGACAACCTCGTCAACATGGACGCGCGCTCGGTCCTGTCCTGCGTGCCGTCGGCGGACGACGACACGCAGGCGCTGCACTCCGACACCGAGGTGCGCTCGTGGCTGACCGCGCAGCGCGCCACCCACCTGCTGCGGGTCGACCGGATCCCGCTCGCCGAGGTCCGCGGCTGGACCCGGACCGGCACCGCGGTCAGCCATGACGAGGGCCGGTTCTTCCGGGTGGTGGCGGTGGCCGTGCAGGCCGGGAACCGCGAGGTGGGCAGCTGGACCCAGCCGCTGTTCGAGCCGGTGGGCGAGGGCGTGACGGCCTTCGTGACCCGGCGGATCGGCGGGGTGCGGCACCTGCTGGCGCGGGCCAGGGTCGAGGGCGGTCTGCTCCAGTCGGTCGAGATCGGCCCCACGGTGCAGTGCACGCCCGGCAACTACGCCGGAGCGCCGGACGGGCGGCCCCTGTTCCTGGACCTGGTGCGCGACGCCCCGCCGGCCCGCATCCGCTACGCGGCGGTGCACTCCGAGGAGGGCGGCCGGTTCCTGCGGGCCGAGAGCCGCTACCTGATCGTCGAGGCCACCGCACAGGAGGCGCCCGACGAGGCCCCGCCGGGCTTCCGCTGGCTCACACCGGGACAGCTGGCCGACCTGATCCGGCACGGCAACCACGTGAACGTCCAGGCCCGTACCCTGCTCGCCTGTCTGCGCTACGCACCATGGAAGTGAACTCACCGTGAAGGCACTCGTCCTGGCCGGCGGCACCGGCAGCCGGCTACGGCCACTGACCCACACCTCCGCCAAGCAGCTCGTCCCCATCGCCAACAAACCCGTGCTCTTCTACGGCATCGAGTCGCTGGTCGCCGCGGGCATCACCGACATCGGCATCGTCACCGGCGGCACCGCGGCCGAGATCGAGGCCGCGGTCGGCGACGGCTCCCGCTTCGGCGCCCAGGTCACCTACCTCCCGCAGGGCGAACCGCTCGGTCTGGCGCACGCGGTGCTGATCGCCCGCGACTGGCTGGGCGAGGACGACTTCGTGATGTTCCTCGGGGACAACATCGTCGTCGACGGCATCGGGGAGCTCGTCGCGGACTTCCGCACCGCGCGCCCCGACGCCCGGGTGCTGCTCGCCAAGGTCGCCGACCCCTGCGCCTTCGGGGTCGCCGAGCTGGACCCGGAGGGCCGCGTGGTGCGCCTGGAGGAGAAGCCGAGCGCGCCGCGCAGCGATCTGGCACTGGTCGGCGTGTACCTCTTCACCCCGGCCGTGCACCGGGCGGTGGGGGCCATCAGCCCGTCCGCCCGCGGCGAGTTGGAGATCACCGACGCCCTCCAGTGGCTCGTCGCCCACGACTACGTCGTCCGCCCCACCGTGCTCACGGGATACTGGAAGGACACCGGGAACGCCGCCGACATGCTGGAGGCCAACCGCTGCGTGCTGGAGGGCATCGTGCCCGCCCGGCTCGGCAGCGTCGACGCCGCCAGCGAACTGGTCGGCCGGGTCCGGGTGGAACCCGGCGCCCGGGTCGTCCGCTCGCGGATCGTCGGACCGGCGGTGATCGGCGCGGACAGCGTCATCACCGACTCCCACATCGGCGCGTCCACCTCCGTCGGCCGGGACTGCGTCATCACCGGCAGCGAAGTGGAGTTCTCCATCGTCCTCGACGGCTCCCGCATCGACCACGCCGGCCGCATCGAGGGCTCGCTGATCGGGCGGGGCGTGGAGGTCAGCGGCGCGCGCCGGGCACCGCGCGCGCACCGCCTGGTGCTGGCCGACCACAGCCAGGTGCAGCTCACCTCCTGACCGCCCGACCCCGGGGAGACTCCGTCCCATGCGCATCCTCGTCACCGGTGGCGCCGGCTTCATCGGCTCCCACCTCGTCCGCACCCTGCTGGGGCCCGACGGCCTCCAGGAGACCGACCGCGTCACCGTGCTCGACGCCCTCACCTACGCCGGCAACCGCGCCAACCTCGACCCGGTGGCCGACGACCCCCGCCTGCGGTTCGTCCACGGGGACATCCGCGACCACGAGCTCGTCGACCGGCTGCTGCCCGGCCACGACGCGGTGGTGCACTGCGCCGCCGAGTCCCACGTCGACCGCTCGATCGCCTCCGGCACCGCGTTCACCTCGACCAACGTGCTCGGCACCCAGGTGCTGCTGGAGGCGGCGGTCCACCACGGCACCGGCACGTTCCTGCACGTCTCGACCGACGAGGTCTACGGCTCCATCGCCGAGGGCTCCTGGACCGAGGACTCCCCGCTCGCCCCGACGTCCCCCTACAGCGCCTCCAAGGCCGCCTCGGACCTGCTCGCCCTCGCCTACCACCGCACCCACGGCCTGGACGTCCGGATCACCCGCTGCTCCAACAACTACGGCCCCTACCAGCACCCCGAGAAGGTCATCCCGCTCTTCACCACCCGGCTCCTCCAGGGCGGCCGGGTGCCGCTCTACGGCGACGGCACGAACTCCCGGGACTGGCTGCACGTCGACGACCACTGCCACGCGCTCCGCCTGGCCCTGCGCCACGGACGGCCGGGCGAGATCTACAACATCGGCGGCGGCACCGAACTGACCAACCGTGAGCTGACCGACCGGCTCCTTCAGGAGTGCGGCGCCACCTGGGACAGCGTCGACCACGTCGCCGACCGCAAGGGCCACGACCTGCGCTACTCCCTCGACCACGGCAAGGCCACCGCCGAACTCGGCTACCACCCCCGCCACTCCTTCGACCAGGGCCTGCGCGAAACCGTCCACTGGTACCGCACCCACCAGGAGTGGTGGAGCGCATAGGCAGAACTCCCGGGACGCGACCTTCCCTCTGACCTGCTAGAACGCAGGCCAGAGGGAAGATCACGAACCCACCGCCACCTGATTCGGACGATCCCCCGCGTCGCCCGAATCAGGCAGCTTGACCGGTTTCGCCGCCCTCATGGGCGGACGTCCCGGCCTGTGCTGAGTATATTGGCTCTAAGCCAGTCAACGCAGGAGTTACAGGATGTCCCCCCGCAGCGCATCGGTCAATGAAGAATTGCGGCGGCGCTCCCGCGAGCGACTGCTCCAGGCGACCGTCGAGTTGGTGCGCGAGCGCGGATACGACGCGACGACGCTCGGCGACATCGCACAGCGCGCGGGGGCGGCCCGCGGACTGGTCTCGTACTACTTCCCCGGCAAGCGGCAGCTGCTCCAGTCCGCCGTGCACCGGCTGATGCACCGCACGCTCCAGGCCGCGCTGGAGCGCGCACCGCGGCCGAGCGGCCCGGACGCGGGGCGGGAACTGCTCGCCCGGGCCATCGACGCGATCCTGGGGCTGGCCCATGACGAACCGCTGCTGATGCGGACGCACATGGCCGGGATCCTGACGGCCGAGGGCTTCATCCAGTGCCCGGAGCAGCAGCGGCTGGCCCAGCTGCTGCGGGAGACGGTGGTGGCGTACGGATCACCGGACCCCGACACCGACTACCCGATGCTGCGGGCCCTGCTGATGGGGTCGGTGGTGCCGATGCTCCTCCCGGGAGCACAGATGCCGCGGGTCCGACTGCGCGCCGAACTGTTCCAACGGTACGGACTGGACTGGGAGTTGGGGGCACCACCGGGCGAACGGCCACCGGAGGGGGCGACGACGCGGGGGCACCCCGGCATGTGACGCCGGGCCCCCACGATCCGCCCGACGGACCGGGAGGGGAGGGCCCCGGACCGTGTCGCCACATGCGCCGCGGGGCCACCCTTCGGGCGACGACGGGAAGGTGACGGCGCGAAGGCGACGGCGGGAAGGTGGCGACCGGCCCTAGCGCCGGTGATGACGCGGCGTCAGCAGGCCGGCGTCGCGGGCTCCGGCGATCAGCCGGAGCGCCCGGCGGCGGTTCCGGCCGGTGGCGTGCATGACGGCGAGGACGGGGTCCCGGCCCTCCTCCTGGGCCGCGCGGTAGACCGCCGCGGCGAGCTTGCGACGCTCACCGGCGCGCGACCGCACGAGGACGGTGGCGGGGGCGGCGGCACCCGGTTCCACCGCATCGCCGGTGGCGGCGGGTGCCGCACCGGGCAGCTCGCCGGCACCCGTCGCGCCGGGCGACTCGTCGCCACTCGCCGTGCTGGGCGGCCCTTCGGCGATCACGCCGTCCGCCGCATCCCTGGCGTCCACCGCATCCGCCGGGCCTGGCGCGTCAGCCGGAGTGCCGGGTGCCGGTTCCGCGTCCCCGCCCGCCCCCGTGCCACAGAGCGTGCCCTCTCCGTGGACGACGTCCGCCGCCGGGGCCGCGGTCCGCTCGCGGGCCTTCTGGGCGCGGACCGGGTCCTCACCACCCTCAGGCGCGGCGGGTGTTGGTGCGGACTCGGGGCCGGCGGGGGCGGCGGGCACCTCGGGGGCGGACTGGATCTTCGGCGGGCGGCCGGTGGCCATGCGGCAGGCGTCGTCGAGGGGGCCCTCGATCCAGCGGGCGAGGGCGGCCAGCGCGTCCGGCGTCAAAGGCGGGTCGGCGCGGACGTCCTCGACGGTGAGGTGATCACCGGAGGCCGTCACCAGGACGTCGATCCGGGCGCCCTGCGGGAAGGTCAGTCGGGCGCTGAACCACGGGCCCAGTTCGGGTGCGGCCGAGCCATGCGCCTGAAGCTCCCAGTCGGGCCACTCCAATGCCCCGCCCTGCGCTTTATATCGGTGGTTATCGGTATAAAACTCACTTTCCGACACAACCAAAACCTAGCCTCCAGCTCACCCGGCCAAGGGGCGCGGCACGCTCATCGGACCGGGAGCAACCCCGATAGCGCACTCTCCCGCCGCAGGTCCGCCGGTGCGATCCTGGGGGTACTCCGCGGAAGGGGCCACCCGTGCTTCGTGTCGCAGTGATCGGTTCCGGACCGAGCGGTGTCTACACCGCCCAGACGCTGGTCGGACAGGAGGCCGTCCCGGACATCGAGGTCTACGTCCTGGACCGGCTGCCGTGCCCGTACGGCCTGGTGCGGTACGGCGTCGCCCCCGACCACGAGAAGATCAAGTCGCTGCAGAACAACCTGCGGACGGTGCTGGAGCACCCCCGGGTGCACTTCCTGGGCAACGTCGAGGTGGGCGGGGCCGGGGTGGGCCTGAAGGAGCTGCGGGAGATCTTCCACGCGGTGGTGTTCTGTGTGGGCGCCGCCACCGACCGGCATCTGGGCATCCCCGGGGAGGAGTTGCCCGGCAGCCATCCGGCCACCGACTTCGTCGCCTGGTACAGCGCGCATCCGGATGCGGCGCCCGACGGCTTCACGTTGACGGCGCGTTCGGCGGTGGTGATCGGGGTGGGGAACGTCGCGGTGGACGTGGCCCGGATGCTGTCCCGGGGCGCCGCCGAACTGGCGGTGACCGACATGCCGCAGAAGGCGTTGGGGGCGCTGGCCGACAGCCGGGTCGAGGACGTCTGGATGGTGGGGCGGCGCGGGCCCTCGCATGCGAAGTTCACCACCAAGGAGCTGCGGGAGCTGGGGGCGCTGCCCGGTACCCAAGTGGTCGTCCGGCCCGAGGAGTTGGCGATGGACCCGGGGTACCGGGATGCGAGCGGTCTGCCGGCGCCGGTGCGGCGGAACATCGAGGTGCTGCACGACTGGGCGGAGCGGCCGGTGGCGCGGGCGGCGGGGATGGGGCGGGCGCGCCGGATCCATCTGCGGTTCTTCCTGCGGCCGGTGGAGATCCTCGGCGACCGGCCCTCCGGGGTGCGGGCGGTGCGGTTCGAGCGGACCGCGCCGGACGGGCGGGGCGGGGTCGCGGGGACGGGTGAACACGAGGAGATCGAGGGGCAGTTGGTGCTGCGGTCGGTGGGCTACCGGGGGCTGCCGCAGCCGGGGCTGCCGTTCGACGAGGCGACCGGGACGGTGCCGCACGAGGGTGGGCGGGTCCTCAAAGACGGGATGCCGTACCCGGGGATCTATGTGGCGGGGTGGATCAAGCGCGGCCCCACCGGGGTGATCGGCACCAATCGGCCGTGCGCCAAGGAGACCGCGATGTCGCTGCTGGCGGACGCGGCGGGGCTGGCGCGGCGGACGGTGGCGGCGGATCCGGTGGCGGCGCTGGAGCGGGCCGGGGCGCGGCCGGTGCCCTGGCGCGGCTGGCTGGCCATCGAGGCGGCGGAGGCGGAGTGCGGGCGCGACCTGGGGCGCGGCCCGGTCAAGCTGGCGGACTGGGCCGGGCTGCTGCGGGCGGCGCGGTCGGCGGTGGTGGGGCGCTGAGCCGGGGCGGGCGCGGGCCCGTTCAGAGCTCGCCGAGCCGGTGCGCCTGGAGGTCGGCCGCGCGCAGCACCCCGTCGATCAGGCCGGGGAACAGCGCGTCGAGGTCGTCCCGGCGCAGGCCGTTCATCTTGGCGGTGCCGCGGTAGATCTGCTGGATCACGCCGTGCTCGCGCAGCACCCGGAAGTGGTGCGTACAGGTCGACTTGCTGACCGGGAGCTCGATGTCCGCGCAGTTCAGCTCGTCCTCGGCGGCGGCCAGTGCGCAGACGATGCGCAGCCGCATCGGGTCGGCGAGCGCATGGAGCACCTGGGCGAGCCGGATGTCCTCGCGGTCCGGGTGCGGCAGCGACCGGGCGCCCGAGGCGGCCCCCACGGCGGGTGTTTCGGGCGACATGACCGCTCCTGACCTGCGGATTCGTTGAAGTGCGGCGCGCTCGCACGGGGTGTTCCCCGGTGCCGGCGGCCGTTCTTGAGATCCCATTGTACGAGAGCCATCGTAGTTTGACATCCACCGTACTACGATGCCTATCGTATGAACCGGGGTCCGGTCGGTCCCCTTCCCGTCCAGGTACAGGAGCCTGCCGTGAGCGCACTCTTCGAGCCCCTCAACCTCCGCTCGCTGACCATCCCGAACCGCCTCTGGATGGCCCCGATGTGCCAGTACTCGGCAGCCCCCGAGGGGCCGGACCAGGGCGCCCCCAACGACTGGCACTACCAGCACCTGGTGGCCCGGGCGGCGGGCGGCACCGGCCTGATCATCGCCGAGGCGACCGCGGTCAGCCCCGAAGGCCGGATCAGCCCCTACGACCTCGGGCTGTGGAACGACACCCAGACCGCCGCGTTCCGCCGGATCACCGACGCCCTCAAGGCCCAGAACAGCGTCCCGGGCATCCAGATCGCGCACGCCGGCCGCAAGGCGTCCACCGAGCGCCCCTGGGTGGACCGCGGCGCCCCGATCCACCCCGGCCAGGGCTACGGCTGGCAGCCGGTCGGCCCGAGCCCGCTGGCGTTCGCCGACGACTTCGCGGCCCCCGAGGAGCTGTCCACGGAGCAGATCGCCGAGATCGTCGCCCAGTTCGCGGCGACCGCGCGCCGGGCGCTGGACGCCGGGTTCCAGGTCGTCGAGATCCACGGCGCGCACGGCTACCTGATCAACGAGTTCCTCTCCCCGTACAGCAACCGCCGCACCGACGCCTACGGCGGCTCCTACGAGAACCGGACCCGGCTGGCGCTGGAGATCGTGGACGCCGTCCGGGCGGTCTGGCCCGAGGAACTACCGCTGTTCTTCCGGATCTCGGCGACCGACTGGCTCAGCGAGGACGAGAGCGACGACCGCGAGGGCTGGACCGCCGATGACACCGTGCGGTTCGCCCGCGACCTCAAGGAGCACGGCGTCGACCTGCTGGACACCTCCACTGGCGGCAACGCACCGAACGCGAAGATCGCGGTGGCGCCCGGCTACCAGGTGCCGTTCGCGGAGCGGGTCAAGCAGGAGGCCGGGCTCGCGGTGGGCGCCGTCGGCCTGATCACCGAGGCCCGGCAGGCCGAGAAGATCGTCGCGGACGACCAGGCCGACGCGGTGCTGCTCGGCCGCGAGTTGCTGCGCTCGCCGAGCTTCGCCCAGCACGCCGCCCGCGAACTCGGCGCCGCCGTGCACGTGCCGCAGCAGTACCACCGGGCCGTGTGACCTGCGCGGACACCGATCGGCACGCCGTTGTCAGTGGTCGGGTGCACACTTGCGGCATCTGTGACAACGGCGTCCCGGAGGTGTTCCGGCATGACAGACGTACTCCTCGCGGTGGGCACCCGCAAAGGGTTGTTCATCGGCCACCGACGGCGCGGCACCTGGCAGTTGAGCGGCCCGCACTTCCCCGCACAGGCGGTGTACTCCCTCGCGATCGACACCCGCGGGACGCGGCCCCGGCTGCTGGCCGGCGCCGACAGCGCGCACTGGGGCCCGTCGGTCTTCCACTCCGACGACCTGGGCGAGTCCTGGCACGAGCCGGCCCGCCCGGCCGTGAAGTACCCCAAGGACACCGGGACTTCGCTGGAGCGGGTGTGGCAGCTGCACCCCGCGGGCCCGGCCGCGCCCGAGGTGGTCTATGCCGGCACCGAGCCCGGCGGCCTGTTCCGGTCCGAGGACCGTGGCGAGACCTTCGAGCTGGTCCGGGCCCTGTGGGAGCACCCCAGCCGCGAGAAGTGGGTCCCCGGCGGCGGCGGTCTGGCCGTCCACACCGTGCTCACCGATCCCCGGGACGCCGCCGCGGTGACGGTCGCGGTCTCCGCGGCCGGGGTGTTCCGCACCCGCGACGGCGGCGCCAGCTGGGCGCCGTCCAACACGGGCGTCAAGGCGGTCTTCCTGCCCGACCAGCACCCCGAGTTCGGCCAGTGCGTCCACAAGATCGCACGGGACCCGGTCGACCCCGACCGGCTCTACCTCCAGAACCACTGGGGCGTCTACCGCTCCGACGACTCCGGGGCGACCTGGACGGACATCGGCGACGGCCTGCCCTCCGACTTCGGCTTCGCGGTGGCCGCGCACCCCCGACGCGGCCAGGTCGCCTATCTCTTCCCGATCACCGCCGACATCGACCGGGTGCCGGCCGAGCACCGCTGCCGGGTCTTCCGCACCTCCGACGCCGGCGCGAGCTGGGAGCCGCTGAGCACCGGCCTGCCCGAGGAGGACCACTACGGCACGGTGCTGCGGGACGCCCTCTCCGTCGACGACGCCGACCCCGCGGGAGTGTATTTCGGCAACCGCAACGGCGAGGTCTACGCCAGCGCCGACGACGGCGACAGCTGGCAGCAGCTCGCCCGCCATCTGCCGGACGTGCTCTGCGTACGGGCGGCCGCGGTGGCGTGAGCCGCGGATGGCCGGGAAGTGCAGGGCGGCGGGCCTGGGCCAGTAGGGTGATCCCGTGGCTGCACGACCTCTTCAAGACATCGTCGAACCAGGCTGGGCCAAGGCACTTGAGCCGGCCGCCGGACAGATCGCCGCGATGGGCGACTTCCTGCGGGCCGAGATCGCCGCGGGCCGGACCTACCTCCCGGCCGGCAACAACGTCCTGCGGGCCTTCCAACAACCCTTCGATGAGGTGCGGGTGCTCATCGTCGGCCAGGACCCCTACCCCACCCCGGGGCACGCGGTCGGACTGAGCTTCTCCGTGGCGCCGGACGTCCGCCCGCTGCCCGGAAGCCTGGAGAACATCTTCCGCGAACTGCACTCCGACCTCGGGCTGCCCCGGCCGTCCAACGGCGACCTCACCCCGTGGACCCGGCAGGGCGTGCTGCTGCTGAACAGAGCGCTGACCACCGCCCCGCGCAAGCCCGCCGCGCACCGCGGCAAGGGCTGGGAACAGGTCACCGAGCAGGCCATCCGCGCCCTGGTGGCGCGCGGCGGCCCGCTGGTGGCGGTGCTGTGGGGGCGCGACGCGCGCAATCTGCGCCCGCTGCTGGGCGACCTGCCCTCCGTCGAGTCCGCGCACCCCTCCCCCATGTCCGCCGACCGCGGCTTCTTCGGCTCGCGGCCGTTCAGCAGGGTCAACGACCTGCTCGTCCGGCAGGGTGCCCAGCCGGTGGACTGGCGGCTGCCCTGAGCCGGGCCGCGCTCCAGGGCCGGGCGATAGTGTTCCCGGCATGACGCAGACGAACATCCCTGCGGGCTGGTACGCCGACCCGCAGGGCACTCCCCACCAACTCCGCTGGTGGGACGGCTCCCAGTGGACGGCGCACACCCACCCCGGCCAGCAGGCCCACCCCCAGGAGCAGGCCGCGCAGCAGGGCCACCCGCAGCAGGCCCCCAGAGCGGCACAGCAACAGGCACCCCAGCAGGCGCCGCAGGCGCCGATGCCCCAGCAGTACGCGCCGCAGCAGCAGGCCCCGGCCCAGGCCCCGTACGGCCAGCAGCCCGGCGGCGCCCCCTACGGCCAGCCGGGACCGTACGCCGGCGACGCGCAGCACCAGGCGCGGATGCAGGCCGGCATCCAGCAGCAGGTGCAGCAGCAGGCCGGTGTGGCCCCCGCCGGGATGGGCGGCGGCTCCCTGTTCACCGAGCCGGTGCTGGTGGTCAACCAGAAGGCCAAGCTCATCGAGGTGAGCAACGAGTACGCGGTCTACGACCAGCACGGCAACACCCTCGGCTCGGTCGTCGAGATCGGCCAGAGCACCGCGAAGAAGATGCTCCGGGTGGTCTCCAACCTGGACCAGTACATGACCCACCGGCTGGAGATCCGGGACGCCCACGGCCAGCCGCACCTGATGCTGACCCGACCCGCGAAGCTCCTCAAGTCCAAGGTGCTGGTGGCGCGCCCGGACGGCCAGCCGGTCGGCGAGATCGTCCAGCAGAACGCCATCGGGAAGATCAACTTCGCGATGCTGGTCAACGGCCAGCAGATCGGCGCCATCAAGGCGGAGAACTGGCGGGCCTGGAACTTCGCCATCGTCGACCACACCGACACCGAGGTCGCCCGGATCACCAAGACCTGGGAGGGCCTGGCCAAGACGATGTTCACCACCGCCGACAACTACGTGCTCCAGATCCACCACCAGCTGCCCGACCCCCTCCTGAGCCTCGTCGTCGCCACCGCGCTGACCGTCGACACCGCCCTCAAGCAGGACTCCCGTGGTTTCAACTGAGCCCACGGACGCGGGGGACGGCGAGTTCGTCCTCGGGGTGGACTCGGGCGGCTCGGGCCTGCGGCTCGCGGTGGCCCGCGCCGGCACCGGCGGGGTGCGGACGGCGGCGACGTTCACCTCCCGCGAACCGGTCCGCACCGGCCCGGCCGGCATCGACGCCGCCCATATGCTCGACCAACTCCTCCCGGCCGGCCAGGAGTTGGCCCGCCGAGCGGGCGCGGACCGGTTCGCGGCGATCTGCGTCGGCGCGGCCGGTATGGGCACCCTCGGCGACGATCTGCGGGCCCGGCTGCCCGGTGCGCTCACCACCGCCTTCGGCATCCGGCACCTCGCACTCGCCGCGGACGCGGTGACCGCCTACGCCGGGGCCCTCGGCCAGCGGCCCGGTGCGGTGGTCGCCGCGGGCACCGGCCTGGTCGCCCTGGGCACCGACCTGACGCCGACGGGCGGTTGGCGCCGAGCCGACGGCTGGGGGCATCTGCTGGGCGACTGCGGCAGCGGCGCCTGGATCGGACGGGCCGGGCTGGAGGCCGCGCTGCGCGCACACGACGGGCGGCCCGGCGGATCGCGGGCGCTGCTGACCCGGGCCGAAGCGGAGTTCGGGCCGATCACCGCACTGCCCGGCGTGCTCTATCCGCGGCCCGACCGACCCGCCGTACTGGCCGCGTTCGCCCCCGAGGTCGCACGCTGCGCCGCCAGGGACGCGATCGCCGCCGGAATCATGACCGACGCCGCGCGCCATATCGCCGACTCCGCCGCCGCGGTCTGCCCGCCCGGCCCGGACACCGCGGTCGCCCTCACCGGCGGGCTGCTGCGCCTGGGCACCCCGCTGCTCACCCCGCTCCGCGCGGCGCTCGCCGAGCGGCTGCCCGGGGCCCGCGCCCAGGAGGCCGCCAAAAGCCCCCTCGACGGGGCGCTGACGATCGCCGCCGCGCTCGCCACGGACCGTCTGGCGCTGCCCGCCGACGGGAAGTTGTTGCAGATCACAGGGCATGTGCCGGGCTCGTCACCGTGACGGGCGGGATAAAACGGGACGGATACCTCGCAGCGGAACCCTCCCTCCTCGGCCGGGCAGGTCAAGGCGTTAGCATGCGGCGCCATGAGTTCCCCCACTGGGCCCGCACCTGGCTCGCCCCGTATCGACGTCGACTCCCTGAGCCCGGGAGACGCCCCCGGCCTGCCCATGCGCATGCCGCGCGGACGGCCGACCGGCCGCCACCGCAAGCCGGAACCGCTCGCCGCACCCGAGGGCGCACCCGCCCTGGTGCTCGCCGTGCCCGGCACCCCCTCCCCCGCCTCGCGCAGCCTGGCGGAGGAGGTCTCCAGCATCGCCCGCTCCGAACTGCCCGGCCTCGACGCGCGGATCGGCTACGTCGACGGCGGGGACGAGGAGTTCCCGTCCCTGGAGGCGGTGCTGGCCCAGGCCGCCGCGGAGCAGCAGGCACAGGCGGCCGAGACCGGCCGGCGCGACCTCGGCCCCGCCGCGGTCGTCGTCCCGCTGCTCGCCGGCCCGGACAGCGCCCTGCTGCGCCGGATACGCCAGGCCGTCCTGAACAGCGCCTCCGGGGCCGAGCTGACCGACGTCCTGGGCCCGCACCCGCTGCTGGCCGAGGCGCTGCACGTCCGGCTGTCCGAGGCCGGGCTGGCCCGCGCCGACCGGGCCCGGCTGTTCACCGTCGCGACCGCCGCTGACGGCATCATCCTCGCCACCGTCGGCGGCGAGGAGGCGGTCCAGGCCGCCGGCATCACCGGCATGCTGCTCTCCGCCCGGCTGGCCGTGCCGGTCCTGGCCGCCGGTCTGGACGAGGAGGGCGCCATCGCCCGCACCGCCGAGCAGCTGCGCTCGTCCGGCTCGCAGCAGCTGGCGCTGGCTCCGTACCTGATCGGCCCCGAACTCGCCGACGGCCTTCTGGGGGCGGCTGCGGAGGAGGCGGGCTGCGCCTCGGCCGAGGCGCTCGGCGCGTACGGCGCGGTGGGCCGCCTGGTGCTGTCGAACTACGCGGCGGCGATGGGCATCACGCTGCAGGGTCAGGGCCTGGGGGCGCCCGTCCGGTAAGAACCCGCCACACCCGTTCATCGAGGGCCGTCCCGCGCCGAGCGCGCGGGGCGGCCCTCCGGCCTTACCGCCCTTCCCCGTCCCGTTCGCTCCTTCCTCCCGCGCGGCCGATGAGTCAGGCCCATCTGCCCCGTCTACCCTCACGACACCGCCCGTCCGGCCAGCAGGAGGAACGCCATGTCCGACCCCACCGCGCCCGAGGACGTCGTCCGGGCCGCTTTCGCCGCCTACTCGGCCCAGGACCGGCCGGCCATGGAGCGGCTGCTGGCCGAGGAGTTCGTCTTCACCAGTCCGCAGGACGACCACATCGACCGGGCCGCCTTCCTGGATGTCTGCTTCCCGACTGCGGACCGGTTCCGCTCCCAGGAGCTCCTCGACGTGGTCCCGTGCGACGGCGGCCGGGCCTTCGTCCGCTACGAGTACGAGCTGCTGACCGGCGAACGCCACCGCAACGTCGAGGTGATGACGGTCCGCGACGGGCGGCTGGTCGAGACCCAGGTGTACTTCGGCGGGCGCTTCCCCCAGGAGTGAGCCGGCCGGCCGTCAGGCGAAGACCACGCAGGAGGCGGCCGGTGCCGGGACCGAGCCGCCGCGCGTGGGGACGCCGGTCCGCGGGTCGAGGGCGAACCATGTCACGTCGCCGGAGCGTTCGTTCGCCGTGTAGAGGTGCCGTCCGGAGGGGTGCAGCGCGAGGTCGCGGGGCCAGTGGCCGCCGCACGGCACGGTGGTGACCAGCGCAGCCGTCCCGGCCCCGGCGTCCAGGGAGAGCACCGCGATGCTGTCGTCGCCCCGGTTGGCCGCCCAGGCGAACCGGCCGTCCCGGGAGAGGACCAGTGCGGAGGGGTAGGTGGGGGCGGCGGTGCCGGCGGCCCCCTCGGGGAGCAGCGGGGTCTCCCCGAGGGGCGTCAGGGTGCCCTGGGCGGCGTCCCACCGGCAGAGCGTCACGGTCGGGTCGAGTTCGTTGATGACGCAGGCGAGTTCGCCGCCCGGGTGGAACGCGAGGTGCCGGGGCCCGCTGCCGGGACGCAGCCGGGTCTCGCCCCGTACGGAGAGCGTGCCGCTCGCCGGGTCGAGGGTGCAGACCCGGACCGCGTCGGTGCCCAGGTCGACGCTGAGCAGCCAGCGGCCGCTGGGGTCGGGGAGCACGGCGTGCAGGTGCGGGCCTTCCTGGCGGTCGGCCCGCGGGCCGCTGCCCTGGTGGGCGAGGACCCGCGGCGGGCCGCCCAGGGTGCCGTCGGCCCGTACGGGGAGCGTACTGACGGTGCCGGAGCTGTAGTTGGCGGTGACCAGGTGGCCGGCGGTGAGGGTGAGGTAGGTGGGGTCGGCGCCGTCCACGGGGGTGGCGGGGGCGAGCAGTTCGGGTCCCTCGGGGGTGAGGCGGAAGGCGGCGGCCGCGCCGTCCGGGGTCTCGCTGACGGCGTAGAGGCGCCGGGTGCCGGGGTCGGGTACCAGGTAGGAGGGGTTGGGGACGGCGTCGGTGGAGTGCAGCGGGGTCAGCGCCCCGGTCGCCGGGTCGACGGCCGCGGTGGTGATGCCGAGGCCGCCGGCCGTGGTGAAGGAGCCGAGATACGCACGGGGCCGGTCCCCGTGCCCCGGTCCGTCAGAGGTCCGCTCAGCCGGTCCCGTCGTCGCCACTGGTCGCCGCCCTTCGTCCGCTGCCCGCCCGCCGGGGCCGCCCGGCCGCAGTGCGGGCCCGGTCGGCCCGCCGTGGCCTGCGCCGTCGGGCCGCTTCCCGTTGTGCCGTGTCCCGGTATGCCGTTGTCCCGGCGACGCTAGCAGGGCGGGCGAGGGCCTGTCGTCAGCTTCCCGTCGTCGCCCGACGGGCGGCGCCGCGGCGTCCGGTGCGTGCTCTCGGCGTGCCGGACGGCAGTCCTTGTACGGGGCCGTACCGGGGCCTTCGTCCAGTGCGGCGAGCGTGCGTGCCGGGCGCCGTGGGGCAGTCGGGAAGGTGACGAAAGGCCCTGGGGCGGCGGCGGAGTTGGCCGATTGGCGACGGGTACGACGGCCGGACGTGCGCGGCGGTCCGCGGCCGGGAGCAGTCCCCGGCCGCGGACCGCCGCCCGGATGCCATCAGGCGCCCACCGCGATCCGCTCGGACCGGCCGAGGGGGACCGCGAGGGCGAGCAGGGCCTGTTCCAGGGCGTGCAGATGGGCGAGTACGGGTCCGTCGTCGGCCACCTGCGCCGCCGCCTGCGCCGCGGTCTGGCGGCGCCCGTCGATCGGGGCGTCGGTGAGCGCCTCGACGGCGGCTTCCACGCGCCAGCACGCCGCGACGAGCCGGGCGTCGTGCGACGCCTCCGGATCGGCGGCGACGGACGCCAGCCCGCGCACCTCGCGCGCACAGTCGTCCAGCAGCGCGAGCACCTGCCGGGCCCGCCGCTTGCGCGCCCGCAGCGGGCTGAGCGGATGCACGAGCGGGACGAGGGAGAGCCGGACCCGGCCGAGGATCGCCTCCAGTTCGGCGACGCGCGGTGCCGGATCGGCCTGTGCGTCCCCCGCGAGCCGGGCGGCGGCCTCCGCGGTGCTCGCGCGGACGCACCGCAGCGCCCGCTCGACCCGCTCGTCGGTGACCGAGTGCGTGGTCACCGGCAGCACGAGCAGCACTGCCAGCGCGGCGCCCAGCGCGCCGATGGCGGTCTCGCCGACCCGCAGGGCGAGCAGCGCCGGATCGAGCACGCCGAGCAGCCCGTACAGCATGCTCGCCAGGACGGTCACGGAGAGCATCATCCAGGTGTAGGAGACGGCGGCGGAGTAGAAGATCCCGAAGACGCTGAGGGCGACGACCGCGACGGCCACGGCCGGCTCGCCGTGCAGCGGCATGGCGACGGCGAAGCCCAGGAGGACGCCGAGCACGGTGCCCAGGAACCGCCGGAACCCGCGGACCAGCGTCTCGCCGCGCGAGGTGGTGTTCACAAAGACCCACCAGGTGGCGCCCACTGCCCAGTACCACCGCTGGTCGGACAGCAGGTGCCCGGCGGCGAGGGCGACGGCGGCCCCCGCGGTCGCCTGGACGGCCTGCCGCGTCGTGATCCGCGCCAGGCCCGTCCCGCCGGGCGGCGCGGCCACCGGGGCGGGCGCCGGCAACCCCCGCTCGTAGCACCACGCCCCGAACCGCACCAGCGCGGACACCCCGAGCGAGAGCAGCACGGCGGCGGACAGTTCGGGGAGCTGGCCCGGCACGGTGTGCAGGAACTGCGCCGCGAAGAAGGTCATGAAGGCGAAGACGCCGAGCGCGTGCCCGCGCGGACCCCAGCGCCGCGCGTACACCCCGGCCCCCACGACGGCGAGGAACGCCAGGTCGCGGGCGGCGGTCAGCTCGTGCAGCACGGCGGCGAGCGCGAGCACCGGAAGGCCGACGACCGGCAGCAGCGCGGTCGTCGCGGCCTGCCCGCGCACCGTCGGATCGCTCACCGTGAACAGGGCGAGCAGGGCGGCCAGACCGCCGGTGATCGACGCGATCAGCGAGAGCCCGGAAGCCCCGCACAGCGCCACCGCGAGCCCGATCCCGACCACGCCCCGCAGCGCGAACCGCAGTCGTACGCGCCCCGGATCCGGCGCCACGAACGCCCTCTTCAGCAAGTTGCCCCGCCCCTTCTGCACACAGATGCACCACGACATGAGAAAAGCGCCGCGGAAATCCGCAGCGCCATTGACGCATCCATCTCAACATCTGGAGGCCGATGGCTCAACAGGAGACGAAAATACTGGGCCAATGGCATAGCCGAGGACGGTTCGAGGCTGCCAGAAGGGGGCCAACGGCCTACTGTGCGGCGCATCCGGCGGACGGTGCGTCCGGCGGGCCTCGGCGGCACAGGCGGCCGATCCGGCCTCGCTGTCCGCTCTCGTCATCGGCGGGGGTCGGGTGCGGGGACGGGGACGCTGCCGCGTGGCGGCCGGCCCGGCCCGGGCGCCTCCCGCGCCGGGCGGGACCGCCCGCCTCACATGGGCAGGGAGAGCAGCCGCACCGGTCCCGGCGGCCAGGAGGCGTCGTCGTGCAGCGGTGTCCACATGGTGCACAGCGGCATGACGACCGGGCCGGTGGGCTGCTCGACCCGTACCTCGTCCCGGACTTCCCGCCAGCCGAGGCGGGCGTAGAGGGCGACCAGCGGCGGGCGGCAGAACAGCAGGCCGTGGTGCGGGCCCAGGGTGCGGGCGTGGCCGAGTGCGGCCGCCACCACCCGGCGCGCCAGGCCCCGGCCCCGTACGTCGGCCGCCACCGCCACCCCGCCGACGCCGATCACCGAGGTCTCCGTCCCACCGAGCAGGACGGGGGTCCGCAGCAGGCCGGCGTGGGCCACCAGTCGGCCGTCGAGCCGGATGCCGAAGTGCTCTTCCTTGGGCAGCCAAGCGAGGCCGGCGTCGTTGACGCCGAAGGGGTCCGGGCCGTCGCCGAGGATCCCGGTCAGGTCGTCGCGGGTGTAGGCGTCGAGCCGGCAGGCGGTCAATCGTGTGAGGTGCTCCGTCATCCCCGCATCATGATCCGGTGAGTGGCCGGAGGGCCAGTGGGGGCGCCATGGGGAAGGTGCAACTCTCCACAGACCGGCAACTTCCGTCCCCTCAACGGCACTTCGGCACCCGGCACCGCGCTCTGGGCGCATCGGGAGAGCCGCTTCCCCAGCCGCTGCCCCACGAGGAGCGGGCCCGGCGCACCAGAGGCCCTCAGGCGAACTGGGCGACGTAGTCGTCGAAGGGCGGAATGCCGACCTCGGCGCGCCGCTGGTCCATCCGCTCCGGGTCCTGGCACGGCCACGGGACCGGCGCGCCGTCCCGGACCCCGGCGATCTGGGTGCCGTAGACCTGCTCGCGGCCCTCGTTGACCCGCGTGCGGTCCTGGAGGAAGGCCAGATCGCGCGGGGCGGCCAGGCCGTCCGCGACGGCGCGCTCCAGCAGCCGCAGCGCGCGCCGCTGCACGTCCAGTTGGCGGTCGGCGTGCTGGGCGATCAGCCAGGCGGCGCGGGCGGCGTCCGCGCCGAAGCGGTCCTCGGTGGGCCAGCCGTGGGCGTCCATGATCTCGGTGAGCCGGTCGGCGTGCCGCGCGGTGAGCCGGCGCCAGGCCAACTGGCCCGCGAAGTCGGCGCCGTTGGCACGGGGTCCGGCCTCCTGGTCCGCGGCGGCCATCGCCACCAGTTCGGCCGCCACCGCGGTCGGTGCGTCGTCGGTGCCGTGTGTGTGCGCGTCGTGCGTCATCCCTGCTCCAGGCGTCGTAGGTGGCCCTGCGTCGGGTCGGCCGACTCCAACCTAAAGGCGCCGAACGGCACCGAAGATCGTCCTTGGGTACGGTGACGGGAGGGGCCGCGCGGCGGCATAATGGATCTGTCCTCGAAAGCGCCCCGCCCTTTGTTGCGACACCCACCGACCGCGAGGAGGCCGTGGGCCGATGGCCGTGGACGCGTTGGACGCGAAGATCCTCCGACTGCTGCTGGAGCAGCCGCGGACGAGCGTGCGGGAGTACGCCCGGGTGCTGGGGGTCGCCCGCGGAACGGTCCAGGCGCGCCTGGACCGCCTGGAGCGGGACGGGGTCATCACCGCCTACAGCCCGCGGCTCTCTCCCGCCGCGCTGGACCACCCGATGCTGGCCTTCGTGCACATCGAGGTGACGCAGGGACACCTGGAGGAGGTCGCCGCCGCGCTGGCCGAAGTGCCGCAGATCATCGAGGCGTTCTCCACGACCGGCGGCGGCGATCTGCTGACGCGGGTGGTGGCCCGGGACGCGGCACATCTGGAGGACGTCATCCAGCGGCTGATCAGGTTCCCGGGGGTGGTCCGCACGCGGACGGAGGTGGTGCTGCGCGAGCGGGTGCCGCACCGGATGCTGCCGCTGGTCGAATCCGTGGGCGGCGCGGCCCCGACGGCGGGCTGACCGGCGCCGGGATGGGCGGTGGTGGCGTCAAAGGCGCCACCGGTCCCGGTCGAAGCGGCGCGGGGACCTGCGGTGTCCCCCGGCGGCCGGCGGGAGTCGGCCGCATGGACGGGGGCATGTCGAAGGGGCCGCCGCCTGCGGCCGGTTGCCGGAGGGTTCACGGCATGGGCGTGGCCGGTCGACCGGTCCGCTGCGGGTGACCGCGGTACGCCGGGGCCGGCCGTATCGGCATGAGCCGGCCCCGGGAACGCCTCATCTCATCGGAGGCCGAGGGACGCGCACTCCGCGGCCAGGGCCGGGGTGCAGAGCAGGTCGGCGCGCACCACACCGTCCCGCACGACGGTGTCCTTGAGGTTCTCCTTGGTGACCACCGTGGCCTTGAACAGCTTGGCCGGGATACCGGACTTGCTGTGGCTGGCGGCGGTGGTGGGGGTGAGGGAGGTGATGCTCTGGCCGCGCAGCAGCCGGAAGGCGAGCTCCGCGGCGGTTTCCGCCTCCGGCCGCACTTCCTTGTAAACAGTGAACGCCTGAGTACCACTCAACAGTCTCTGGAGTGCGGGGAGTTCCGCGTCCTGACCACCGAGCGGGACATTCGCCGCACCGGCCGACTTCAGCGCCTCGGCGATACCGCCGGCCATGCCGTCATTCGCCGAGTAGACCGCGTCGAAGCCCCGCGCACCACGGGAGTTGATGACGTCGGTCATCTCCTTCTTCGCGGTTCCCTCGGACCATTCGGGGATGTCCTTCTCGTAGACGATCTGGTGCACCTTGCCGTCGAGGACGGCATGTGCGCCCTTCTTGAAGGCCGGGGCGTTGGGGTCGTTGGGAGAACCGTTGAACATGACAACATTTGCACTCGCCGCCCGTGAGCCCAGCGCGGTGAGAATTCCCTCACCCTGGAGGCGGCCAATCTTTTCGTTGTCGTAGGAGACGTACGCCGCCACGTCGCCCTCGGCGAGCCGGTCATAGGCGATGACCTTGACGCCCTGGTGAGCGGCGGAGTCCACCCAGCTCTTGGCTGCCTGCGCGTCGACCGGGTCGAGGATGATGACCTTGACGCCCTTCTTCACCAGGGCCTCGAACTGGTCGCGCTGGGTGTCGGCGCTGGACTCGGCGTTTCCGTAGTCCACCGCACATTCGAGGCAAAGCGCCGCGAGGCGCCGGGAAATGATGGTGTGATCGAATTTCTCGTAGCGCGTGGAATTGTTCTCGGGAAGGAGGAGGCCGATGCGGTCCTTCCCTTCGGACGGTTCCTGATGATCGCTTCCGCAGGCCGCCAACGACGCGGCGAGGGAAAGCGTCAACGCACTGATGATGACGCGGCGACGCCTTGTTGCATTCGTCACATTCGCCGCGTCCATTGCCTTCATCGGCCTCATGAAAGGTACCTCCACAGGGGCCGCCCTGACTCGGCCCATGAATGGCTGAGTGAACGTCACTGACGCCGAATCGTCAAGAAACAAAGTAATAACGACGCAGAAGTGACGCATGCTTTGAGATGCCGAACACGGCCTGGGGCGAGGCGACGACGGCGGCAGCGGATCGCATACGGCGCCGCTCCGGACGGTACTCCGCCCGCTACGTCAGGTGTTCGCCTTCCGCCCACGGGGCATGGTTCGGCGGTATGAGCACGGCATGGAAGCGGACCCCCGTCTCCGCCGCGGGACGGCTGGGCCGCGCGGACGAACACCCCGGACGCCACGACCGGGACTACCGGCAACGCCGGGACGCCCTGGCGGCCCGTGCCGCCGGCCACCCGGTGGGGGCGCCGTACCCGGGCGTCCAGTACACCGAGGACGAGCACCGGACCTGGTGCACGGTGTACGACGCCCTGCGCCCGGCGCATCAGGCGCACGCCTGCGGGGCGGTGTTGGACGCCCTCGCGGACGCGGAGATCCCCGCCGAGGGAGTGCCGCAGCACGCGGACATCACCCCCACTCTCAGGGCCCGCACCGGATTCGCGCTCACCCTGGCCGGCGGGGTGGTGCCCAACGAGCGGTTCCTGGGGGCGATGGAGCACGGCTACTTTCATGCGGTGCAGTTCGTACGCCATCCGGCCGTGCCGCTCTACACCCCCGAACCGGACGTCCTGCACGACGTGTTCGGACACGGGATCCATCTGTCGTCACCGCGCATCGCCGAGCTGTACCGGGTGATCGGCAGGGCCGCGAACCGGGTGCGGACCGCGGAGGCACTGGACATTCTGAGCCGGATGTACTGGTACACGCTCGAATTCGGGTTGGTCGCCGAATCCGGCACGCCCAAGACCTTTGGCGCGGGACTGCTCTCCTCGTACGGGGAGATCGGTGAGCACAAAGGGAGGGAAGTGCGCGAACTGGACGTACGCGCCGTGGCCAGTACGCAGTACCGCATTTCCAGTTATCAGCCGGTTTTGTTTGCTGCGCGCTCCTTCTCCCATCTTGAGGACACCATCGGGGCGTTCTGCGCGGAATTCGACGACGAGACCGGGCAGCGGCTGGGATTGCCGAGACTGCCCCGCGACCGGGGATAACGCCCGTGCGGTGAGTCGGTGCGGGCCCCAGAAAGGCCGCGGGACCGCCATGTTGGGGAGGGAGATCTGGGGGGAGCTTTCGGACCGCCGGGGCCTCACTCTTCTCCGACCCCGACCAGCGCCAGCGTGATGTTGTCCGGGGCACCGGCCTCGACGGCTGCCTTCCACAGCTCGAAGACGGCCCGCCCGCCGTCGTGTTCGTCCAGCACCGCGGCGATCTCCTCCACGAGGACCGGGTCGGTGAGCCCGTCCGTGCACACCACATACCGCCGGTCCGGGGCCAGCGGCACGGAGCGGACGTGCGGGGTGACCTCGGTGAAGCGGGGCGCGCCCCCGATCGCCTGGGTCACCAGCGACGTGGTCCGCTGCCCCGGCCGCAGCGGCGGGCTGTCGTCCACGCTCACCTGCCGCAACCCGTCCTCCCCGGCCTCCAGGACCCGGCTGTCGCCGACGTTGAAGACCAGCAGCTCGTCGGGCAGGACCACGGTGCCGGCCACCGTGGTCCCCATCGCCGTCAGCCCGTGATCCCGCTCGGCGGCCGCGTACACCGCGCGGTTGCACCGGGCCAGCGCCGCCCGTACGGCGTCCTCGCTGCCCAGCGACGGCCCGAGCGCCGCCAGATGCGCCACCGTCAGCGCACTGGCCACCTCACCGCCCGGCTGCCCGCCGATACCGTCGGCGACCGCCACCACCAGGGGGCTGCCCAGCGCGAACACCAGCGTCTGGGGATTCTCGGTCACCGTGCCGCACAGCGTCCACGGCCCCGCGACCAGGCTGTCCTCGTTGTGCTCCCGGACCAGTCCGGTGTGGCTGAGCGCCGCCACCGTGACGTACTGCTCCACAGTGCTCATGGCCGTCGCTCCCTCGCGGTGTCCGCTGCCGGTTCCGCCCCGTACCGCCTCGTCCGGGCCACGGCCTCACCCGGCCCCGGTCCGACCGCTCAGCGTGTGCCGCTGCATCAGCCGGGACACGTCCTTCGCG
This sequence comes from Streptomyces sp. NPDC093097, assembly GCF_044754325.1. Taxonomy (NCBI): domain Bacteria; kingdom Bacillati; phylum Actinomycetota; class Actinomycetes; order Kitasatosporales; family Streptomycetaceae; genus Streptomyces; species Streptomyces sp. NPDC093097. The sequence continues at coordinate 538,076 of NZ_JBIVOW010000001.1, read as the reverse complement.
GTGATGATCCCCACCAGATGCCCGGCGTCCACGACCAGGATCCGCATCCCGGTCCGCAGGGTCAGCCGGTCCAGCGCCTCGTTCAGCAGGTCGTCCGGCGCGGCCACCGCGCACTGGGACAGCGGCACCGCCACGTCCCGCACCCGCAGCTCCGCCCGCTGCGCGACCGGTATCGTCGCCAGCCTGCGGACCTGCACGACGCCGCTCGGCCGGCCCTCGAAGTCCAGCAGCGGGACGACGGAATGCCCGGTCGTCACGGCCACCTCGTCGATGAAGCGCTGCACCGTCAGCCAGTCCGCCCCCGTCACCACCGGGCTCGACATGGCGTCGGCCGCCCGCACCCCGCGCAGCGCCGTCTGCATCGTCGCCCGCCGCCGCTCCGACCCGGCGACGACCAGGATGAACAGTCCGATGACGGCCAGCCACAGCCCGCCCGCCGACCCGCGCAGCACGGAGATCCAGCCGGCCGCCACCAGCAGGACGCCCATCACCTGCCCGCCCCGGGACGCCGCGATGTCGGCGCGGTCCCGGTCCCCGGTACGCCACCACAGCAGCGCCTGCACCACCCGTCCCCCGTCGAGCGGGACCGCCGGCAGCAGGTTGAACACGCCCAGGAACACATTGGCCCAGCCCAGCCACACCAGGACGACCGCGGGCACCGCCCACAGCGACAGTGCGTGCAGCCCGAAGCCCGCGCCCAGTGCGACGCCGCCGATGAGCAGGCTGGTGAGCGGACCGCTGACGGCGACCGCGAAGGCCGCGGCGGCGGTCTTCGGCCGCCCCATCCGCGTGATCCCGCCCAGGGCCCACAGGGTCACGTCCTCGACGGATATCTGCCTCCGGCGCGCGATGGCGGCGTGCGCCGTCTCGTGCAGCAGCAGACTGCCGGTGAGCAGGGCGGCCCCGATGACCCCGCCCAGGGCGTAGACGAGGGTGGAACGCCCCGGGGCGATCGCCGGCAGCGTCTGCCGCCCCAGGCCGTACGCGAACAGCACCACCAGCAGCGGCACGCTCCAGTGCATGCGCAGCGGTACCCCGACCACATGTCCGATCCGGACCGAGCCGTTCATCAGCGTCTCCCGCCGGCCCGGGCACCGGTTCCTCCGGGCAGGGCCTCACGCCCCGCGCTCCGCGGACCGCCCGGCGCGGCATTCACCCCAATTGTCACTCGCCGCCCCGTCGTCGGCGGATGCCCTCTCCACCGGTCGTTCCCCGCCCACCGCACTAACCTGGAGATGCGGTCGCGCGCGTGTGCGGCCGCCAGGACGCACCGCGCATCGTCGGGGAGCGGGAGGCGAGAGCCATGGGACGCAGTCACCACTTCCACCTCGATCAGGGCAACCACTCCATCACCGTGAACATCGGCCCCGGCCGGGACGGTGAGATCGAACTCCTGGTCAACGGCAAGGTCGTCGCGTACCAGAGGGAACACGGCACCGGTCTGAACCTCCTCACCGGTGAACTCCCGGACGACCCCGTCCGACTCTTCCGCGTGCGCATCCGCGAGCCCCGGCTCGTCCCCACCGCGCCCCGCTGCACCTTCGAACTGGACGGGGTGGAGTACCCCATGCCGGAACGCCACGTCGTCTGAGACCACGTCGAGGTCGTCTGCAACCACGTCCAACCCCCAATCCCCGTCGGTCAGTTACCGTCCGGTCCCTCGCGGAGGCCGCGCTGTTCGAGGCCGGCTACGAGGCCACGGCAGCGAGACCGCGCGCCGCACCGCCGTCGGTCGCCTTCGCCTGAAGACCGCACGGCCTTCCGCGTCCTCCCGCCACCACCCCCTCACGCTCCGCTCACTTGGCCTTGCTCTCCGCTTCCACCAGTTGCTTGAACTGCTGGAGGTCGGTGCGTACGCCCCGCTCGATCGCGACCGCCTGCGCGAACCCCTGCGGTCCGCCGAAGGTCTCCTTGATCGTGCCCGGGTCGTACTCGAACCGGGCCTGGACCCGGGTGGTGCCCCGGTCGATGGGCAGCAGAGAGAACGTCCCCGCCAGATCGGGGCCGCTCGTGGTCTGCCACGTCATCACCTTCTCCGTCTCCCGGTCGACGATCTCGACGTCGAACTCCTGCGCCCGGCCGCCCGTGTCGACGTCCAGGTGCGTCCGTCGCTCGCCCTCCGACCGGGCCTCCCGGACTCCGTTCAGGAACCGGGGATAGCTCTCCGTGCGATGGAGGCAATCCCAGGCTTTTTCGAGGGGAACACTGATGTCGATGTGTTCTTCGAGAGTGCTCATCGGACACCTCACAGCTTGCCTACGGCCCCCGCTACGTCTCCAGGTTCCTCCGCCCGGCGGTCGGCGGCGACCCGAGCCAGAGCCCTCCCTCGCACCGCCCCGGCCCTGCCCACCGGGTGCGGCCCGGCCCACCGCCGTGCGGCCCGGGGCGCTACGCCGGCCCCTCGCCGCGCGGGGCGATCGCCAGGATCGCGACGTCGTCGTGGAGGACCCGGGTGTGGCGGGGCAGGTCGGTGTTGAGGAAGTCGATGACATCGTCCGGGCCGGGGGCCGGGCGGCCCGCGAACCGCTGGGTGAGCCGGTCCAGCAGCGGATAGAACGCCCCGCTGTGATCGCGGGCCTCGATCAGCCCGTCGGTGCAGAGCAGCAGCACATCACCGGGGGCGAAGCGGTGCGTGTACGACACCGGTGGCTCGCCGGACAGTCCGCCCAGTCCCAGCGGAAGGGCGGGCGGTCCGGTGAGCGCGGTCACCTCGCCACCGGAGATCAGCACCGGCTCGATGTGGCCGTGGTTGATGATCGTCACCTGCTGGGCCCGGGCGTCGTACTCGGCCAGGGCCGCCGTCACGAACAGTTCGTCGTCGGGGATCTCCGCCGCTTCGTGGGCCAGCCGCCGTTCCATCCGGGAGGCCACTTCCAGCAGATCCTCGCGGTCGTAGGCCGCCTCGCGGAAGCTGCCGAGGATGTCGGCGACCGTACGGACCGCCTGGAGCCCCTTTCCGCGGACGTCGCCGATGATGGCCCGCTCTCCGGACCGGGTGGCGCGGATGTCGTACAGATCGCCGCCCACCATGGTGCCGATCTCGCCCGACCGGTAGAGGCCGGCCGCGAGCACGTTGCCGACCTGGTGCGGAACCGGCCGCAGCAGGGTCCGCATCAGCGCCTCGGCCACCGAGTTGACGCGCACCACGTGCCGCTGCTGGCGCCGCCGGTACTCGGCCAGCGCCACCCCCATGATCCCGACGATCAGGGTGGAGATATACGTCGCGACATAGTGATTCCCCCATAGTTGATGGATGTTGTGGCCCGTGCAGCACGGCGTTCCCGCGAGCACGCCCTCCAGGACGACGGCGAAGACGGTGACGACGGCGACACCGACCGGGCCGTGGGTGAAGGCGGCGAGCACCGGCACCGCGATCAGCAGGGAACTGACCGCCCACTGCGTCGGCGTCACGAACTCCAGCAGCAGCACGGCCACGACGTAGAGCCCGGGCAGCCAGCGCATCCACGCGGGGACCGTCGGCACCTCGAATCCGTTGCTGTCCACCAGCCCGGAGAGCCGCTGCTGCGGGCGGCCGCGGCCCGGCGGCTTCACGGTGCCGGCTCCCGTCGCGCCGCAGGTACCGGACCGGCCACCGCCGTCACCCTTGTCTTCCGCGCCACCGCTCAACGACCCCACTCACGCGACCTGTTCGCATGGGCTCCCGCCGTGGATTCCGGTCACAGATTCCCGTCAGGCCCCTGCTCGAGTTCCCCTCGCGGCGTGAGCTCCCGCCGCGACGTGCTCAAGGCCCACAGCCTGACGTCCGCGAACAACCAACCCGACGATTACGCCATCGGCGGCATGTCACCTCCCTGTCGGAGACGTCCGTTCCGCGCGACCACGGACGATCGGCGGTCAGCAGTCAGCGGCCGATGGCCGGTGATGGGTGGTCGGCGGCCGGTGGTCGGTGATCGGTGGCCGGTGGGCAGCAGTTATGCCCCCGGGGGCGGCGTCAACGGTGCGGTCGTGCTCGCCTGTCCAGGCCCCGGCGCGAGCGTGTGCCCCTGCGCAGGTGGAGGAGGCGGCCCAACCCCCTTGGCGGCGGCCGGTGTTCGACATCGGGATGGGTGCCTCGTCCCCTGACGGTCGCCGGCCGTGGCGCGAACGCGGTGTCGTCGGCGTCGATAGGTGTGCTCCGGTCCTGATCACGGCGTCCCCCTTATAGGACAGTGGAGAAGTGCGTCCGGCGCGGGCGTCTGCCGCGCCGGACGCATTCCACTGTCCGCGATCCACCGACCGGCGACATCGCCCCGTGGGTGGCAATGCGGGATCAACCCCTGGTCCTACGGCGGGCGATGGTCCCATGCCTGAGGTGGACCGACGCCCGTTCCTCCCCCACGACGCGAACGCCGGGCGCCGGACGGCGGCTCGTCACCCGTCGCGCGGCTACTCCTCCACGGCTCCGCCGATGCGCCGGAGGTGCTGCCGGAACGTGTAGCCCGGATCAGCGGCGCGGCGGGTGAGGTAGTCGTCGAAGGCGGTCTGCCGGCGGAGGCTCTCGCCCGCGCGGATCCGGCGGGCCTGTTCGCGCTCGATCTCCCCGATGGTGCGTGCCGTGTCCAGTACCGCCTCGGCGCGGTCCGCGGGGACGAACAGCACGCCGTCGTCGTCACCGAAGACCATGTCCTCGCCGGTGACCCGGTGGGAGCCGAAGCGCGCGCCGGACAGGGCGTCCGGTTCCCGGTCGGTGAGCCGGGTCGGGCCCGGTGCGAGGCGGCCGTAGCTGAAGACCGGCAGGTCGATCTCGACCAGTTCCGGAGTGTCCCGGTGCAGCCCCCAGATCACCACGCCGGCCAGTCCCGCGGCCCGCGCCTCAAGGGCCAGCAGGTCGCCGACGCACGCCTCGTCCTGGCGACCGCCGTTGTCGATGACCAGTACGTCGCCGGGCCGGGCGGCGGTGAACGCCTCCAGGAAGATGTCGACGCTCCCGTAGTGCCGGGCGGGAAGTGCGCGCCCGGCGAGCCGGTGGCCCGGAACGACCGCACCGATCCCGGGCGGTGCCGCGCGCAGCGGTACGCCGAGCCGGACGCAGGCATCGGCCACCAGGGGCGTGGACAACTCGGCGAAGGTCGTGAACATGGCGCTCCCCTCGAATCGGTCGCGCCGCCGCCTCGGGACGGTCGGCGCGGTATGCGGCGCACGATGCCATGATCCCGGACCGTCCGGGACCCGTACGACCGGGTCCCAACTCCCTTGCGGTCAAAGGCAGGTGGCCGAAATCCGCCTTACCGCACCGCCGCTCCCGGCCTAACTTTGACCACGTGACCAGATCCGAAATCTGGTCACGAGCAAGGAAGGAGAGGGACGTGGAACAGGCCGAGCGCGGTGAGCGCATCCTGGAGGCGGCCGAGGAACTGTTGCTCGCCTGGGGATACCGACGGGTGACGATCGACGAGATCGCCCGCCGGGCCAAGGTCGGCAAGGGCACGGTCTATCTGCACTGGAAGACCAAGGACGCCCTGCTGCTGGCCGTCGTGCTCAAGGCCAAATCGCGCAGCCAGCAACGGCACTTGGCGCGGATGCGGTCCGATCCGCTGGAGATCCTGCCGAGCCGGTCCATGCGGGGTTACTACGCCGACTTCCTCAAGGAGCCGGTACTGCGCGCCGTGCACACCGAGGACCTGGACGTCCTCGGCCGGCTCAACGACACCGCCAAGAAGGAGTTCGCCGAGCTCATGGCGCTCGGCAACTCGGTTCATCTGCGCTATCTCGACGTGCTGCGGCAGCACGGTCTGGTCCGTTCCGACCTCGACATACGACACCAGCAGTACGCGCTGCTGTCGACGAGCAGCGGGTTCTTCATGGCCGAGGCGATGCTGTACGACCGGGCACCGGAGGCTCCGGAGGTGCGCGCCGATCTCCTCGCCGAGACCCTCCGCAGGATGCTGGAAACGCCGGCGGAGGAGTTCCGGGCCTCGGGTGCCACGGTCGACGCCGCTGTCGGCCCGCTCCGTCACAGCAGCGTGCAGGAGGCGGCGACCGCCGCGGCACCCGAAGTCATCGCACTGTACGAGCAGATAGAGACGCACAGCGCCATGGAGATGCGCCGGCAACTGCGCGAGTGATCGCCCCTGCGGGCCTCGGCCCGCCACCGGCCGCGGCCCGGTCGCGGCTCCGTTTCGCCCAGGCTCGTTTTCACAGGAGACAGACATGACCGATTTGGCGTCCTCCCCTTTCAGTGAGCACATCGGCAAACACCCCGGCGAGCCGAACGTGATGGAACCGGCCCTGGTCGCCGACCCGTTCACCGGCTACGGAGAGCTGCGCGAGCAGGGCCCGGTGGTGCGCGGCCGCTTCGTGGACGACACCCCGGTGTGGTTCATCACCCGCTTCGAGGAGGTCCGCGAGGTACTGCGCGACCAGCGGTTCGCCAACAGCCCCTCGTTCGCGCGGGGCGCCACCGAAGCGGACAACCCCACCCGCCGGCTGATGGACATGATGGGGCTGCCCGAGCACTACCAGGTCTATCTCGCCGGCAGCATCCTCACCTTGGACCCCCCTGACCACACCCGGCTGCGGCGGCTGGTCTCCCGTGCCTTCACCGCCCGCAAGATCACCGACCTGCGGCCCCGGGTGGAGGCCATCGCCGACGAGCTGCTGCGCCGGCTCCCCGAGCACGCCGAGGACGGGGTCGTCGACCTCATCGCGCACTTCGCCTATCCGCTGCCCATCACGGTCATCTGTGAACTGGTGGGGATACCGGAGGCGGACCGGCCGCAGTGGCGGGACTGGAGCTCCCGGCTCATCTCCCTGCAACCGGACATGCTCAAGGACGCGTTCCCGGCGATGGTCGAGCACATCCACGAGCTGATCCGCCAGCGGCGCGCGGCGCTCGGCGACGATCTGCTGAGCGAGCTGATCCGGACGCACGACGACGACGGCAGCCGGCTCAGCGACGTCGAGATGGTCACGCTGGTCCTGACCCTCGTCCTCGCCGGGCACGAGACCACCGCCCACCTCATCACCAACGGCACCGCCGCCCTGCTCACCCACCCCGACCAGTTGCAGCTGCTGAAGTCCGATCCGGGGCTGTTCCCCCGCGCCGTGCACGAGCTGATGCGCTGGTGCGGTCCGGTGCACCTGACGCAGCTGCGCTACGCCACCGAGGACACCGAGGTGGCAGGGGTGCCGATCGCCAAGGGCGAGGCCGTGCTGGCCCTCCTGGTCGCGGCCAACTACGACCCCCGCCACTACACCGACCCCACCCGGCTCGATCTCACCCGCCACCCGGCGGGCCGGGCCGAGGACCACGTCGGATTCGGCCACGGCATGCACTACTGCCTGGGCGCCAGCCTGGCCCGCCAGGAGGGCGAGGTGGCCTTCGGCAAGCTGCTCGCGCACTATCCGGACGTGTCGCTGGCGGTGGCGCCGGAGGACCTCCAGCGGGTCCCGCTGCCGGGCAGCTGGCGGCTGGCCACGCTCCCGCTCCGGCTGACCTGAGCCACCGGACGCGGGCCGGGCGGCACCCCGCGCGAAGGGGCGCCGCCCGGTTCCGGCATGCCCTACGGCCCGTAATGGACGTGTCCCGCCCATCGGTTCGGCTGCGACGGCGCGTCGGCCCGGAGCGTGCGGACGGCCTGATGGAGGGCATGGGCGGGGGTGGCGTGCGGGCTGGTGTGGAAGAGGCGGGCGGTTGTGGTGGCGGTGGCGTCCGCCACGGGCCACAGCGGCGCGACGACCTGGCCGAAGCCCGCGAGGTGCACCGCGGCGCCCAAGGGGACGCCCCCGTCGGGGAGACGGTCGGGCCGGGCGGTGGCGCAGGTCGAGAGGTAGCAGAACTCGCCGCCGGTCAGGCGGAGTCGGGAGATCTCGGCGAGCGTCAGCGGACGGTCGTGGAGGATCAGTCGGTCGCCGTGCGGGCGCGTCGGGTCGGCGACGGCATGGCCGGCGAAGTGCAGACGGCTGCTGCGCGGCAGGGCCGCCAACAGCCGTGCGCGGGTGGCCTCTTCGTCGCCGAGGAGCACGGTGTCGGGGCCGAAGCGGGCCACGGCGGTCCGGGCCTCGGCGGCGGCGCCGGGCCGGGCGGCGAAACCGGGGGTGTGCGGCAGTGCCACCACCAGGGGCGCGGCCGGCCGCGGCCGCGCGCTCGGGCGGGACGCCGCGCGGACGGCCGCGGCGAGGGTCGCGACGGTCGGGGTGTAGGAGGGGACCGCCCGGTCGAGGACGGACCGGGCGCCGTCCGGGTCGGTGTGGTGGCCCGCCGCGTGCAGCGGGAGCAGGGCCAGCGGGCCGGTGGCGGAGAACCAGACGCGGGGCGGTGCGGCCGGGGCGGCGGGGTGGGCGGAGGTCTCGGCGAGGTGGGTGAGGACGGGGGCGGCCGTGGTGTCCCAGAGCCACTCCAGGGTGGTGCGGAGGTACGCCTGCGCCGCACGGCGCTCGGCCGGCGCCGCCTCCGGGCTCTCGGCGGTGTGCCACGCCTCGGCGAAGCCGGCGGCGCGGTTCTCCGCCTCGGCGTGGGAGAGGGCGGGCAGCGGCACGGCGGCCACGCCCCCGGTGGTGAGGACCAGTGCATCGCAGCGGAGCGGGCTGGTGGTGACGGTCACCACCGGGCCGCCGGCCGCCGCCGGGCGCAGCGCGGCGAGCCGCGGCGGCTTGCGGAAGCCGTCCAGACCGGGCAGTCGGCGGATCTCGGCGAGCACCGCGTCCCACTGCTGCGCCAGCCGGTGGCGCCGGTCGGCCTCGGCCGGGGCGGCGGCGAGCGCGGTGCGCAGCTCCGCCAACCGGGACGCGAGATGCGGGGCGGCGTCCCGGAGGGCGTCCTCCTCGTCGTGGAGTCCGAGCACACGGGTGAGCAGGGTGCCGCGGGCCCGTTCGAGGAGTTCCAGGGCCCGGGCCGGGGCGTCGGGACCGCCCGCCGCGAGGACGGCGGCCGCGGCGTCGGCGGCCAATCCCCTTGTCCCCTCGTCCCGTTGGGCCTCCGACGCGCTGCCGGGCAGCCGGTGCGGCACCACCTGGGGCAGCAGGGCGACCGCCCGGCCGTATGCGGCGGCGGCCTCCTGGTGGCGGCCGGTGGCGGTCGCCAGCTCGGCCAGGGTGCGGTGGAGCCGGATCAGCTCGTGCGGAGCCCCGGCGGCGTTCCGGGCGGCGGTCTCGGCGAACGCGTACGCCTCCGGCAGGAGCTTGGTCTCCGGGGCCTCGCCCGCGGTGTGCCGTTGGCGTTCCAGGAGGGCGGCGGTCAGGTGGGCGAGCATGCCCGAGCGGACGCCCTGGGCGGGGCGGGCGGTCTCGATGGCCTCGCGCAGCAGGGCGATCGCCTCGTCGAGGGCTTCCGGACGCCCGGTCCTGCGGGCCCGCTCGCGCAGGCTGCGGGCGAGGTCGCGGAGGTAGCCGGGCCGCTGCGGATCGTCGGCCGCGCTCACCGCCACCGCTTCGCGGTGCGCGGCGATGGCCTCGCGCAGCGAGGGGGGTTCGGCGGGCCGCCGATCGGGGTGGTCCGCGCGGGAGGAGTCGGCGCCGTGGTCGTGGAGCGCGTTGCCCAGGCGGCTCAGGGCGTGCGCCAGGGCGGTGGGGTTGCCGCGGCGGGCCCGCCGTTCCTCGGCCGCCTGCCGGTACAGCGCGAGGGCGTCGTGCAGCACGTCCGCCAGCCCGGTGCGCCGGTACTGGGCGTGCAGCACCTCCGCGTGCCGGTCGAGGACCCCGTCGCGGCCCGGACCGGGGAGCGGCTGGGACTCGCCGCGGACCAGTTGCACGGCCTCGTCCAGTGCGGCCCCGTCGCCGGTGGCGCGGTGGCGCTTGACCAACAGGCCGGCCAGCCGCGCCCGGTAGGACGCGGCCTCCGGGGTCTCGGCGGGGGTGGCCCGCACCGCACCGCGGCAGGCGTCGATCGCCGCGTGCAGATCCGCGGCGGCGCCGTTGACGTCGTACCGCAGCGACAGATGCAGGCCGAAGGCGTCCAACCGGGCCGGCAACCGCTCGCTGTCCGGCGGAGTGTGCCGCAGCGCCTCCCGGCCGCGCTCGACCGCCTCGTCGAGGTCCTGGCACTCATGCGTGTGCCGGTAGTGGTCGCCCACCACCCGCGCATGGTCGGCGACGACATCGGCCCAGTGCGCCCCGCCGGCCGGGACGAGCAGCAGCAACTCGCGGCCGAGGCGGACCGCTTCGGCGAGGGCCGCGGCGTCACCGGTCTCGCGGTACGCGTCCCGGAGGACGGTGGTCAGCAGCCGCAACGCCCGTACCCGCTCGGGCAGATGGCGGGGCGTCAGGTCCAGGAAGGGGCGGAGGACCGCCGCCTCCTGGGGCGGCCCCTCGCCGCCGGGAGCGAACCCGCGGACGGTGGTGACGAAGTCCTCCGACAGCTCCTCGCGCCGCCGCAGCCCGGCGACCACCTGGCGGCGCACCTCCCGCGGCAGCCGGGGACCGCTCAGGCGGCGCCCCGACCGCACCGCCGCCAGCACCGCGGCCACCTCCGGCGGCACCGCGTCCGGTTCCCGGGCGTACACGCAGGCCAGCGGCGGCAGCGCCGCCTCCCACTCGGCCCCGTGCACCGCCTCGGGACCGGCGACGTACTGGAGCCAACGGGCCATGCCCACGGCGTGCAGCGCCGCGAGGTCGGGCCAGTCGGCGTCGTCCATGCTGATCACCAGCCGGGTGACCGCGCCCTGCCGTTCCAGTGCCCGGAGTTCGCCGAGGTCACCGGTGTCGCGGACGGCCGCGATGGCCCCCCGCACCGCGATGAGCAGCCGGTCCCGTGAACCGTCCCGTGAGGGATCCCGCGCCGGATCCCGTGAAAGCTCCCGCATGTCGCCCCCGTCGGCCCGAGAAGGGGGTGACCGGTTCCACCCCCGTTGTGCCGTGCGGCGGTTCGCCTCCCGAACGGTCCCGACGGCCTCTTCAGGCAGCACAGCATAGGCCCCATCGGAACGGCGGCCCATGGCCTCGACAGCACTCACAGGTGGCGGGAAGAAGAGGCGCCCCGTCCGCGCCCCCGCAGACGGGCGGCCTCCCGAGCCCGCCGCACCCACCCCCCGGACACCTGAGCCAGCGGCCCGGTACCCCCCTCGTCCCCCAACTCCCGCCCCTCCCCAGCCCATTGACGAAAGGTATGGACCAATCTACGGTGTGCGCACCACCCCCCGATTCCCCGCCACTGACACCCCATCAGGGCGCGAAGGGAGCCAGCGTGACCGGTCGGACAGCGCGTCTGCTGAGAACGGGCCTGGCGGCCGCCTGCCTGCTGCCGATGCTGGGCGCCGCGGCCCCCGCCACCGCCGCGCCCCGCGGCGACACCTGCGCCGTCAAACCCAAACCCGCCGGCAAGGTCCTCCAGGGGTACTGGGAGAACTGGGACGGCGCGGCGAACGGCGTGCACCCGCCGTTCGGTTGGACGCCGATCACCGATCCGCAGATCGGCGCCCACGGCTACAACGTCCTCAACGCGGCGTTCCCCGTCATCAGCTCGGACGGCACCGCCCTCTGGGAGGACGGTATGGACGCGTCGGTGAAGGTGGCGACCCCGGCCGAGATGTGCCAGGCCAAGAGCGCCGGCGCCACGATCCTGATGTCCATCGGCGGCGCGACGGCCGGTATCGACCTCAACTCCAGTGCCGTGGCGGACCGTTTCGTGGCGACGATCGTGCCGATCCTGAAGAAGTACAACTTCGACGGCATCGACATCGACATCGAGACCGGCCTGTCCGGCAGCGGCGACATCAACCAGCTCTCGCCCTCGCAGAGCAACCTGATCCGCATCATCGACGGCATCCTCGACCAGATGCCCGCCGGCTTCGGCCTCACGATGGCCCCCGAGACCGCCTATGTCACCGGCGGCAGCGTCACCTACGGCTCGATCTGGGGCGCATACCTGCCGATCATCAAGAAGTACGCCGACAACGGCCGCCTGTGGTGGCTGAACATGCAGTACTACAACGGCAGCATGTACGGGTGCTCGGGCGACTCCTACGAGGCCGGCACGGTCGAGGGCTTCACCGAGCAGACCGACTGCCTCGACAAGGGCCTGACCGTCCAGGGCACCACGATCAAGGTCCCCTACGACAAACAGGTCCCGGGCCTGCCCGCCCAGCCCGGCGCGGGCGGCGGCTACCTGTCCCCGGACCAGGTGAGCCAGGCGTGGAACACCTACCGCAACGGCCTGAAGGGCCTGATGACCTGGTCGCTGAACTGGGACGGCGCCAAGGGCTGGACCTTCGGCGACAACGTCAGGGCCGCCCAGGGGCGGTGAGGGGCGGGCCCAGCGACGGGAGGCCCTTCGGACACGTCCTAGGACCGTCGGCGCGGCCCCCCGCGCCGGCCGCCGCCCTTGGTGCCGCCGGTCGCCCGCCGCGCGGGGCGCCCGCCCGTCCGCCCGGCAGCGGACTTCCCACCGGCGGACTTCCCGGCCGCGGGCTTCGCACCGGCCGTCTTCCCCCGCGCCGCGCCGCCCCGGGCACCGGACGCCTTCTCCTTGGCCTCCGCGGGCTCGGCGCGACGGCCCCGGCTGCTGTTCACGGTCCGTCCGCGGACGATCCCGATGAAGTCCTCCACCTGGTCGGTGGTCCGGTCCTCGCGCCACGACAGTGCGACCCGGGACTGGGGGGTGCCGGTGATCGGCCGGTAGGTCAGGTCCCGCCGGTGGTACAGCCGGGCCAGCGACTGCGGGACGACCAGCAGCCCGATCCCCGCCGCGACCAGCTCGATCGCGTCCTCGGTCGTGGCCGGGCGCTCGAACGCGGGCCGGCCCGGCGGGCGCTCCCACTCCAGGACGTCGTCGAGCGGGTGCAGCACGATCTCGTCGGCGAGGTCGTCCACGGAGACCTCCTCGAACGCGGCCACGAGGTGGTCCTTCGGGACGACGACCACCGTCTCCTCGGTGTAGAGCGGGATCGCGCTCAGGTCCGTCCGGTCGACCGGCAGCCGCAGGAAACCGGCGTCGGCGCGCTCGCCGCGCAGTTCCCCGGCGGCCTCGGCGGCCGACACCTGGAGCAGGGCGAGGGGGACGTCCGGCAGGCGCTCGTTCCAGATCCGCACCCACTTGGCGGGTGTCACTCCCGGTACATACGCGAGCCGGAACGAAGGGGATGCTTCCGAACCTGTCACCCCGCCAGGCTACCCGCCGTGGCCGGAGGCCGTGGTCAGCGGAGGTGCGCACGCTCGATACCCTGGACCCATGAAGTCGCACCAGACCGCCCAGACGATGAAGCCCGCCACCGCGGCGAAGAAACTGGGTGTGTACCTCGAGGCCACCCCCGCAGAGTTCCAGGAGGGCGTGGTCTCGCGCAGCGAGCTGAACACGCTCCAGACGGATCCGCCCGAGTGGCTGCGCGAGCTGCGGCGCAACGGCCCGCACCCCCGCCCGGTGGTCGCGGCGAAGCTGGGTGTGTCCATCTCCGGCCTGGCCCGCGGCGGGATCACCGAGGCCCTCACCACGGCGCAGATCGAGGCGCTGAAGACGGACAACCCCGAGTGGCTGCAGAAGGAGCGCGCCACCCAGGCCGACGTCCGCAAGGAGACGGCCCGCCTGAAGGAGAAGAAGCGCGCCCAGGACGAGGCGTAAGCGCACCGTCACGCTCGGCGGCGGCCCGTCCGGGGCCCCGCCGGCGCCGGCGCGCGACACGGTCCGCAACGACCCGGAAGAGGGCTACATGACGACCGCCAGGACCGCGCCGGTACTCGTCTACGACGGCGACTGCGGCTTCTGCACCACCTGTGTGCGATACGCCGAGCGGCATCTGCGGCCCCGCTGCACGATCACCGCCTGGCAAGACGCCGACCTCGACGCGCTCGGCGTGACCGAGCAGCGCGCCCTGCACGAGGTCCTGTGGATCACCCCGTCAGGAGTGGTCCACGGCGGCGCCCAGGCCGTCGCCAAGCTGCTGCTGAACGCGGGCGGCCCCTGGTCCGTCGCCGGGGCCGTGCTCACCCTCCCCCCGGTGCGCTGGCCGGCCCACGCCGTCTACCGCCTCATCGCGCACAACCGCCATCGCATGCCGGGCGGCACCCCGGCCTGCGCCCTGCCGGCCAACGGCCGCCCCGGCCCGGGCCGTTGAGAGACCGCCGGGGGCACCGCCGGCGCCCTCGGCCCAGGCCCTCCCACCCGCCAGGTCCTGCCCCGCACCCCCGTAGCGGGCCAGGACCTGGCGGGTCGTCCCACGGCTCGCCCCGGTTCTCCGGGCCGAGCCGATCCCTTCTCACGACCGTACGAGACAGGTCCGCGGCATCCGGCCCTCGGCCTCCGGGAGGCGAGCGGCACCAGGGGGACGGCTGACAGCATGCCTGGCCGCGCCGCCGACCGTCGTTAGCCCACGATCGACACGTGCTGCGCAATGCGTCCACTGATCGACTCGGCGACTCGTCGACGGCCGGAACCCGCCGGCAGCGTCCGGCATCGGCCGTTCATGACACCAGGCCCTGCCGTCGCCCTCCCTCCGGGCGCCGGAAGGAAGTGCGACGACAGGGCCTGGGCTGGGAAGCGGGGCTCTGGGGCTGGCCGGGGTCTAACTGAAGGAGTCCGGCGACAAGGCCGTGAACCAGAGCAGGGCGACGGTGGCGACGCCCATGATCGGGGTCAGTATCTCCGTCTCCAGCTTGTTGCCGCTGTGCTTGATGATGACGATCTCGTAGCGCTTCCTCAGAGGCCACAGCCACGGGGCGCCCATCTTCGTGATGGAGTCCCCCAGCAGATGGGCCAGGCAGCCGAGCCCGATGGCGTACGGCAGCCAACCGGGCGCCGACGGGATGAACTTGGCGATGACGCCGGTGCCGATGCCGGCCATCGCGACGATCGTGGCCCAGGCGGAGAAGCCGTGGCCGGGCGGGCAGAGATTGAGCGCGCGCACGGCGAGGGCCAGCAGGAAGAAGGTCATCCCGAGGGTGAAGGGCCGCCCCAGGTACTCCACACCGGCCCAGCTGCCGACGGTCATCAGGGCCACGAAGAACAGCGAGTGGGTGGCATGGCGGTGGCCGCCGGAGGCCCAGGCCACGAAGCGGCACAGGGTCTTGGACACCGGGCCGAGGAAGTTGGCGATGGTGCCGTCGTGGTGGTCCAGGTCGGGCAGCAGCGCGGCACCGGCGCACAGCACCGTGCCCATCAGGATCTCCTGGGGCTGGAGATGCGTGTGCATCAGCAGCGGGGGCAGAAACGGTGTGGTGCCTGCGAAGAGCAGTGCCCCGCTCATCGCATGCGAATGGCCCATCATGGTGCGTCGTCCTCCCCGTACGTGGCACGCCCTCGACGTGCCCCAACCTCGGCGGAGACGGTATCAGCGCGATCGCCGCAACTGCGCCGCAGGAGGGGCGATCCGCAACCCCTCGTTCCTGGAGGTGCTGATGAGGCATCCGCTCAGCTCGTGGTTCCTGACGCCCAGCCACCGGCCTTCGCTCCTCCCCCAGTTCAGGACCGGTGGAGCCGGCATCGCCCTCATCGACGATCCGACCGTCCCGCCGGAAAGAGCGGCAATCCGGAAGAAACAGGGGGAAGGGAAGATCCACATCATGGACGGAACCCTGCGCGCCGCGGCCGGGCCCCGTAGAGTGAGCGGTGCAGCTGGTTCGCCCCGTCCGCCAGGCGGGAGCGTCGCAAGAGGGAACCCGGTGGGAATCCGGGACTGCCCCGCAGCGGTGAGCGGGAACGACCGCCGTCATACGCACTGGGCCCGACCGGGTCTGGGAAGCGACGGCCAGTAGGTGTCCTCCTTCAGGAGGGCGCGCCCGCGAGTCCGAAGACCTGCCAACTGCCCGTGCGCGGACGACCCGTGCGCGGACATCCCGGTGACCTCGAGGGCGGGTCGGCGTACATACCAGTCGGGTGACCGCGCCGTGCGAGGTCCGTCCGTCCGGTGCGTCACCCTTCGCGTCCTCGTCCCGTCCCCGGGATCTCAGGGATTCATCTCGCGAAGGAGATCTCCGTGAACGCCAAGCCCGCAGCCGCGGCAGCACGGGCCACCGTGTACGGCTACCCCCGCCAGGGCCGCCACCGGGAACTGAAGAAGGCCATCGAGGGCTACTGGAAGGGCCGCGTCACCGCGGACGCCCTGCGCGCCACCGCCGCGGAACTGCGCCGCGGCACCTGGCAGGAGCTGGCGGAAGCCGGCATCGGCGAGGTCCCCACCGGCGACTTCTCGTACTACGACCACGTCCTGGACGCCAGCGTCATGGTCGGTGCGATCCCCGAGCGCCATCGCGCGGCCGTCGCCGCCGACCCCCTGGACGGCTACTTCGCCATGGCGCGCGGCACCCAGGACGCCGCGCCGCTGGAAATGACCAAGTGGTTCGACACCAACTACCACTATCTCGTGCCCGAGTTGGGTCCGGACACCGTCTTCGCCCCCGACTCCACCAAGCAGGTCGCCGAGCTCAAGGAGGCCCTCGCCCTGGGCCTGACGGCCCGGCCGGTCCTCGTCGGACCGGTCACCTACCTCCTGCTGTCCAAGCCCGCCCCCGGCGTGGCCGCCGACTTCGAGCCGCTGACGCTCCTCGACCGGCTGCTGCCGGTGTACGCCGAGGTCCTCGCCGACCTGCGCGCGGCGGGCGCGGAGTGGGTGCAGCTCGACGAGCCGGCCCTTGTCCAGGACCGCACCCCGGCCGAACTGGCCGCCGCCGAACGCGCCTACCGCGCCCTGGGCGCCCTCACCGACCGGCCGAAGCTGCTGGTCGCCTCCTATTTCGACCGGCTCGGCGACGCCCTCCCGGTACTGGCCAAGGCCCCGGTCGACGGGCTCGCGCTGGACTTCACCGAGGCCGCGGCCGCCAACCTCGACGCCCTCGCCGCGGCCGGCGGCCTGCCCGGCAAGCGCCTGGTCGCCGGCGTCGTCAACGGCCGCAACATCTGGGTCAACGACCTGGGCCACTCCCTCGCCACCCTCGGCACCCTTCTCGGCCTGGCCGACCAGGTCGACGTGGCCGCCTCCTGCTCCCTGCTGCACGTCCCGCTCGACGCGACGGCCGAACGGGACATCGCACCGGAGATCCGGCGCTGGCTCGCCTTCGCCCGCCAGAAGACCGCCGAGCTCGCCGCCCTCGCCAAGGGCCTCACCCACGGCACCGGCGCCATCGCCGCCGAACTCGCGGCCAACCGCGCCGACTTGGTATCCCGGGCCGCTTCCCCGATCACCCACGACCCGGCCGTACGGGGACGCACCGCGGCCGTCACCGACGCCGACTCCCGCCGCTCCCACCCCTACGCCGAGCGGACCGCCGCCCAACGCGCCCACCTCGGCCTGCCGTTGCTGCCGACCACCACCATCGGCTCCTTCCCGCAGACCGACGAGCTCCGGGCCGCCCGCGCCGACCTGCGCGCCGGCCGCATCGACACCGCCGCCTACGAGGACCGCATCAAGGACGAGATCCAGCACGTCATCTCCTTCCAGGAGAAGACCGGCCTGGACGTCCTGGTGCACGGCGAGCCCGAACGCAACGACATGGTCCAGTACTTCGCCGAGCAGCTCACCGGCTACCTCGCCACCCGGCACGGCTGGGTCCAGTCCTACGGCACCCGCTACGTCCGCCCGCCGATCCTGGCCGGCGACCTCTCCCGCCCCGCGCCCATGACCGTCCGCTGGACGACCTACGCCCAGTCCCTCACCAGCCGCCCCGTCAAGGGCATGCTCACCGGCCCCGTCACCATGCTGGCCTGGTCCTTCGTCCGCGACGACCAGCCCCTGGCCGAGACCGCCCGCCAGGTCGCCCTCGCCCTCCGCGACGAGGTGACCGACCTGGAGGCCGCCGGCACCTCCGTCATCCAGGTCGACGAGCCCGCGCTCCGGGAGACCCTGCCGCTGCGCACCGCCGACCGCCCCGCCTACCTGGCCTGGGCCACCGAGGCCTTCCGCCTCACCACCGGCGGGGTGCGGCCTGGCACCCAGATCCACACCCACATGTGCTACGCCGAGTTCGGCGACATCGTCCAGGCCATCGACGACCTCGACGCCGACGTCATCAGCCTGGAAGCGACCCGCTCCCACATGCAGGTCGCCCGCGAACTCGCCACCCACGGCTACCCCCGCGAAGCCGGCCCCGGCGTCTACGACATCCACTCCCCCCGCGTACCGAGCCCGGAGGAGGCCGCCGAACTGCTCCGCACCGGCCTCCGCGCCATCCCGGCCGAACGCCTGTGGGTCAACCCCGACTGCGGCCTGAAGACCCGCGACTGGCCCGAGGTCCAGGACTCCCTCAACCACCTGGTCACCGCGGCCCGAACGGTACGCACGGAACTGTAGGACCCTGGACGGGCCTGAGCAGCCCTGCCAAGACCTGGCCAGAAACCCCAGGAAGCAACAAAGCCGTCCGCCCGCCCCGGAACCCACGACCGGGGCGGGCGGCCGCGTATCCGGGATATCCCTTCCGGCCATCAGGGCATGAACCTTCCCGATGGAAGCGCTCGTCCAGCCGAACCGTGGGAGACAACCCCGTGCCCCTAGACCCTCTGAGCTCTCTCACCGCCTGGTACACCTGCCAGTGCGACGGCGATTGGGAGCACGAGTACGGCATCCGCATCGAGACCCTGGGCAATCCGGGCTGGTCCGTCGAGATCGAACGTGCCGCAAAGGCAAGGGAACTGCCGGCGGAGCCGTCCTCGGGTTCCCTCGCCCATGGCTTGCGGGGGCCTATGCCCTCAGGTCGGTCGTCTGGTGGGCCGCGGGCGGAGTCCCGTTCCGGGGGCCGCGGAGGCGGGGGCGGAGGCGGTCGAGGAGGACGAGGGTGAGGGCCAGGACGTAGAAGGCCAGGGCGAAGACGACGGCGTTGGTGGCGATGCCGGCATAGCCGTGGAGGTCGACGTCGAGGAAGGGGTAGGGATAACGGCCGTCGGTGCCGGGGGCGAGGAGGGCGCCGCGGATGAGGGCGAAGGGGAGGTAGAGGATGGGGTAGGTGAGCCACTGCCAGGCACAGCGGTACAGGAAGGCGCCGGGGGCGGTGAGGACGAGCCAGTCGAGGACGGCGGCCAACGGGGTCGCGGTGTGGAGGAGTTGGCTGGCGGCCGTCTCCAGGGGAGTTCGGTGGCTGGTCATGGAGAAGCCACTGGCGTCGTTCGAGAGTATGAAGTGGAAGACGAGCCCTGTGATGCAGATGTAGAGCAGCGCTGCGCCGGTGATCCGCGGGGAGAGAGCGGGGCGCCCGGTCCAGGCGCGGTGGGCGGACCAGGCGAAGACGACGGCCAGCAGGATGTTGGACTGGATCGTGAAGTAGCTGAAGAGCCGGCCCAGGTCGTGGGAGGCGACCACGTCCAGGACGATGCCGGTGACCCCGGTCAGGGCCGCGAGCGCGCGGAAGGCCGCCGCGACGGGACGGCGGCCGCCGGAAGAGGGTGCGGGGGCGGCGTCGGTCGGGCCGGGCCGGACCGCGGGCTCGGCGGAAGCGGCCACGGCCGCGGCGGAGTTGGTGGGGGGTGTCTGATCATGCATCGGACCACAGTACGGCCCGGCTCGGAGGCGACCGCCGGGACCACCCGGCCGCGGGATCGACGTGCCGGGGCCGGAGTGGAGCCCGGTGGCATCGCCCCGGCCCGGCGGGCCGGGGCCGGGCTGCCGGGGCCGGTGGCAGGCTGGTGTGCGTGCGGGGTGAGTGGCCGGAACAGGTGGGGTCCAAGCGGCTGTTGGGGCGTAGGAGGCCGACTGGCGACCGAGCGGGGAACGGCGAGCCGGGAGCGCCCGACGGAATGTTTAACTCCGGGCGCTTGAGGAACCGTTTGCCCATGTGAGAGCGTCTGACGGGTTGACAGGTGACTGACAAGGGGCGTCCATCGCGTGGGAGTGGTACTGCCGGGTTGGGCGGATGAGGTACTCAATCTCATCGGTATCTCGTGGCCCAATGTTGACGAGGACGACTACCGTGAAATGGCCAACGCCATGCGGGAGTTCGCCGATGACATCGAGGACGGGGCCAACGAGGCCCACACCGCGATCCAGGGGTTGGTGGGTTCCGCGGGCGGGTCGCTCGCCGTGGAGGCGTTGAACGCCCACTGGGGAAAGATCAACGGCAAGCATCTCAAGGGACTTGCCGAGTGCGGGCGTCTGGCGGGCACCGCCATGGACGGGGTGGCCACCCTCATCGAGGGGGCCAAGATCGCGGCCGTGGTCCAACTGGGCATCCTCGCGGCGGAGGTGATCGCCGCGCAGGCCGCGGCCCCGTTCACCTTCGGGCTCTCCGAGGCCGGTGCGATCGCCGCGACCCAGGCGACCCGGGCGATCGTCAAACGGCTGTTCAAGGAGGTCTGCGAACAGGTCGTCCAGCAAGTCGTCAGCATCGCCCTCACGCCCGTGGAGGAGGCGCTCGGCGCGATGGTCGGGGACCTGGTGGTGCAGCTCGGCGCCAACGCCCTGGGCACCCAGAAGGGCATCGACCTGGGGCGTACGGCCGACGCGGGCAAGGACGGCCTCCGCCAGGGCGCCCACGACGCGAAGGCCGCCGCCGGCGGGCAGATGCAACTCCTCAGCACCGGCGGCGGTGGTGGAGGTGGAGGTGGAGGAGGGCATGGCGGCTCCTCCGGGGGCGGCGGTGGGGCCGGCGGCAGCGGGTTCACCCACGATCCGGAGGAGCACGACCGGGTCGCCACGAGCCTGGAGAGCGCCGGCAGCACCTTCCGCAACGGTGCCGGCGGCAAGATCCGCCGTGCGAAGAGCCACCATGCGCGCACCCGCGGCAAGGACGCCATCGCCGACGCCGCCAACTCCATGCTCGACAAGGTCATCGACGGTATCGAGGACGGCACCAAGAAGACCGCCCAGCACGTCGGCGACGACATGACCCGCGGCGTCAAGCAGATGGCCAAGAACCATCATGACAACGACAAGGGGCTGTCCGACCATTTCAAGGGGCTCGGTCTGAAGGAGGACTCCGGCGGCTCGCTCAAGCGCAAGGCCAGTCAGTCCTCCGGGGGCTCCGACACCGAGGAGAAGAAGCCGAAGCGGCGGAAGAAGAACAGCAAGTTCCCGCTGCCGGCCAACGCCAAGCGCAATCCGAAGCAGGACGCCACGAAAGTCGATCCGCGCACACACGACCTGGCGGTCAAGGTCAATGAGCGGCGGAAGGCCCAGGGCGACAAGTCGAAGAAGAACTACGCGGCCTTCGAGTTCGAGGACGAAAACGGGGACAAGCGGGTGGAGATCGGCCGCAGTGCCGGGGTGCACTCGGAACGCGTCGTCGGCGTCCCCCTGCTGGACAAGCAGCACCGCCTCGACGAACAGCGGAAGCACGACATCGCGGAGGGACGCGATCCCGGCCCCGATCGCAAGATCAAAGTCACCCGCATGTATTCGGAACGCGATTACTGCAACCAGCAGGTCCCCAACTGCAATGACTGGACTCGGCATTACTTCCCGGACGCCGAGCGGAGCTACGCTTTCGAATACGATCACCACACACCGGGTTCGAAGAAACAGGGAAATCGGGACATGGAGGACCACCTGCGGTGGGTCTTCGGAGAACCGCCCATCAAGCGGCGAAGTTGACGTGCGGTAGCGGAGGAACGGCTTAATGGGCATGCAAGATTCCTGGGGGCGGACCGGGCCGCCGGTACGCCGTTGGCACCCGAGTTTCCTGGCGGAGCTCGGGCTGCCCGAGTCCCTCGGCGCACTGCTGGCGACGGCGGGCGTCCCCGAGGAGGTCGGCCCCTACTTCCGGGCCGCCGACGAACCGGCCCTGCTCACGCACTACGCGCAGCAGGCCCGGCTTCCCCTGCCCGTCGGCGACGCCACCGCGTTCTGGCGGCTCGGTGACGACGGCGGGTCGCAGATCTGCTGCGCGCCGTCCGGCGGCATCTTCTCGGCCTCCTGCGGGGCCATGTTCCCGACCCGCCTGGTCAACAGCTCCGCCCAGGCATGGCTGACCGCCCTGGCCGCACTCCGTGCGCTGCTGGAACGGCTGTCGTCCGACCCCATCGGTCCGGACGCGGTGGCCGCCGTCACGGCCTTCCGGGACGGCTTGGCCGCCCTCGACCCCGAGGCGATGTCCGACGAGGACAACTGGTGGCCGCTGGTGACCGACGACCTCCGCCTCAGCGCGTCGGTCGACGCCTCGGGGATCATCGAGTTCCGCACCGAGGCGGGGGCGACGCGTACGGTCTCCGGATACAGCCTTCCCGGGCAGGGACACGTCGCGCGGCGCCTGGGCACGGAACTGCTCAAGCGGGGCATCGAGCCGGTCCGGGTGACCCGGGTCCACACGGATCTCGAACCCTGCGAACTGCCCGGCTGCTACTGCGCCGAGTGGCTGGCCGCCACCTTCCCCGAAGCCGAGGTCACCTACAGCTTCGACTACGGCCCCGGCGCCGACGACCGTGCGGCGGGCATCCGCGAACTCGCCGCCTTCATCGAGGAATCAGAGGAAACGCACGAGTGACCGGTACCGACCTCACGCCGGAGGGACCGGCCGCCGGGCGCCTCGCGCCGGCGCAGGAGCGTGCCGCCGGCCTGGACTTCCCGTGCGGGCGAGGGGCCGTTGCGGATGCCTTCGGGGAGTTCCTTGCGGCGACGTCGGAATCCGGCGGCACCTTCTATGTGACGGGGTCCCCCGGCAGCGGCCGCAGTACCGTTCTCACCTGGCTCTTCCTCCGCAGCCAGGCGGAGCCGGACGGGGACGGGGCGGCCGGCGGCCCGGCGCGTCCGGTCTTCCACGCGGCACTCGGAGCGCGCGGCCGCGGCGCCGACGACCTGGCGACGGCCCTCGGACAGCAACTCGGTTATGAGACGGCCACCGCCGGTGAGCTGCTGTCGGTCCTCGCCGCGGACGCACGTCCGGTCTGCGTGGTCCTCGGCGAGCTGGACGAGGCGGGCCCGGTGCCGGGCGACCGGCACGCGCGGCACGTCGTCGACACGCTGCTCGCCCCCATGGCGAAGCTCCCCACCGTGCGACTGGTCACCGAAGGGGCGCCGGAGTGGGCCCGCCTCTTCGACGACTGCGAGGTCGTGGACCTGGATCAGCCTCGCTGGACCGACCGGCCGACCTTCGACCGCTACGTGGCGGCGCTGTGTGACGTCGCCCTGGGACCGGAGGGCGGCGACCACCCGGGCGACCAGCCGCCCGTGCCCGCCGGTGCGCTCTCCCAAGCCGCGTACCCCAACTTCCTGTTCGCACAACTCCTCGTCCTGGACCGGCTGTTCGCCGATCCGGCAGAAGCTCCGGCAGAACAGGCCCGGTCCGCCGACGCACTCCCCGGCACCGTCCACGACGCCGTCGCGCGGCAGCTGCACGCGCTGTCCGTAGAGGTCCCGCTCGTGGCGGACGCCCTCTACGCACTGGCGCTCGCCGGGCCCACCGGGCTCGACCGCCGGCTGTGGCGCCTGGCGACCGCCGCCGTGGCGGGGCGCCAGGTCAGGTCGGGGGAGTTCGACGCGGCTCTCGACCAGTCCCGGGCACTGCTCGATCCGAGCCGGTCCGACGCGGCCGGCACCGGGGACGCGGAGAGCCGGTACCGGCTGCGGCACCCCGCCGTCGGCACCGCACTGCTCGGCCTGCGGGGCCCGGAGGCCGAACGGCAGGGCCGCACGGCCGTCATCCACTCCCTCGCCGGCCGGGTGCCCGTCGCCCCGGAGGCCGGCGGGGCTCCGCGCCCCCTCTGGTCACAGACCTCTCCCGCGCTGCTGTCGACGCTGATCAGACAGGCCGCTGCCGTGCCCGGAGCCCTCGGGCCCCTGCTCGACTATCCCGACGTGGTGGTGCACGCGGATCTCGACGAACTCCGCGCCGCCGCCGCTTCCGCCACGGACCCTGCCGCCGTGGCCTTGCGCCCGGTGTTGGACCTACTGCATCCGCCCTCGCCCCACCGGGCCGCCCGGCTGCAAGTGGCCGCCTTCCAACACGGTTTGACCCGCCTGGCCTCGGCCGTCGAGTCCACCCACGACCGGTTGCCGTTCCGCGCCCTCCGGCTCCTCCCGCAACAACGGGGGACACAGCCCACCACGGACGTGGAGGACAGCGGGGACACCGGGGACAGCGGGGACACGGAGGGCACCACAGGCATCGCAGACACCACAAGCACCGCAGGCACCGCAGACACGGCACGCTCCCAAGACGGCGAGCACCGTCCCCTCCCCCCAGCGGCAACCACCGGGGAGGGCCTCCCCCGGGACACCGTCGTCCTCACCGAGACGGGCGCCCTGGAGGCCGGCCAGGAAGCCGGCCCGCGGTTGCTCCGCTGGACGCTGCACGGCACACCGTGCACCGCGACCCAGAGCACCCTCCTCGACGGCGTCCCCGTGGTCCTGCTGGCCGACCGGGAGGGCCTGCTCCAGGTCCGGAGCCAGGGCGACGGTCGGCTCCTGCGCCCCACCGTCCGCCTCGACGAGGTGGCGGAGCACGTGTGCCTCCTCGCCGCGACGCCGGACCCGCTGAGCGCCTGCGCGGCGGGCGACCGGCTGTGGTTGGCGCGGCTGCACGACGGATCGACGCTGGCGGAACTCCGGTTCGGGTCCGACATCACGGCACTCACGTCCGCCGCCGAGCACCGACTCGACGTCGACTTCGGCGGTTCCCGCATCCGCCTGGCGTTCGCCCCCGACCACCCGCACACGAGCCCGGGGGCCGCACCGTCCGGTCAGGCCCCCGGCCACTAATGCCGCGGCACTAGGGTCTGACCGACGGGCCAGGGCCGGGTCCGCCACGGTGTCCGGCACGGCCTTGTCCGCCCCTGACCCCTCGGACAGCCCCTGGTCCGCGCAGACCACGACAATCGGCTTGGAGAGAGCATGACCCCGCCGTTCACCCCCCTCTGGGCCCGTTCGCGGCCTGCCGAAGACGCCGCTCCGCAGGCGTGGACCGGCTGGCCGGGCCCTGTGATCGCCGCACGGACCGCCGCGTGGAAGGGGGGTACGGCCTTCGCGAGCATCAGCTTCACCACACCGCACCGGTTGACGCTCCTGGACGCCGCCACCGGGCAGCGGCTGGCGCCCACCATGCTCTGTGACGCCGAAGAGGACACGTTCGCCCTGCTCGCCGGCCCCACTTCGCTGATCGCAGTGGGCACGCACGACATCGTCGAGCCCCTCGACGGCATCCGCCACTCCTACGGGCCGGAGGACTCCTCCGGCGTCGGGCTCCTCGCCACCGTGTCTGGCTCGGCCGAACCCCTGGTCGTGACCGCCCACCCCTACGAAGGGATCAAGGTCTGGGACGCCGCCGCCCGGAGGTGTCTGGCCGAGCTGTCGTTGCCGGAACTGCGGAGCCCGGACTGCCTGTGCGCGGGTCTCCTCGCCGGCGCGCCCCACCTCGCGGTGAGCGAGGGAGCGCAGGTGTCCGTCCACGAGGCGGAGACCGGTCGGCCGGTGGTGCGTTGGACCGCCGCGGAGACCGACGTCATGCGCATGCTCTGGGTGCCGGGCGGCGACGGCGGGCAGGACGCGGTCCTCACCGCGGACACCGCGTCCCGGCTGCGGGCCTGGGACCCGTCCACCGGCGAACCGCTCAGCCGGGCATGGCCGCTTCCGGACCGGCCGTTGCACCTCAGTGCCGCCGTCCTGGCGGCGGGGGACGCCAGGCTGCCCCTGGTGGCCTGTGCCTACGGCGACGGCGTGTACCTGCTGCGCACGGACACCGGCCAGGCACTGCTCGACCTCCGGACGCGCGCCTGGACGCGCACCGCCCATCTCACCCCTAACGGGCTGCTCCTGCTGGGCACTTCGGCCGGCCCGCTCGCCCTCCGTCTCGACGCCGAACGACTGGCAGCCGGTTCCTCAGGCGAACGCGCCGAACTCGATCCGGCGGGTTTCCCCGCACCGGAAACGCCGGAGGCCCCCGAAGGGCGAGGAGAGGGGACCGGGCCGGGCACGGTGGGGCTGCCGTCGCACGCCGATCTCGTCGCCCTCTGGGGCGCCGACCAGCTTCTCGTCCTCGACGCCGACCTGGCCGGCGCCGAACTCACCACGCAGGACCGCGAGGTGCTGTGCGGCATCGGCCTGCCCCACTCCCCCGTTCCCGGCCTCTCCCTGGACCGGGACCTGGCCACGGACGGCCCGGCCCCGTTGGACGAGGTCGGCGTCGGCCCGGAGGATCCTGACGACCCCGACGCCCTCCACGTCCCCGAAGGTCTGGACGGTTACCACTGGTTGGGGACGTGGCACGACGACGATCTGGTGCTCAGCCCCACGGGCGCGGTGGAGATCGTCGGCGCGGAGACCGACTACGAGGAGGCGACACCGCTCAACAGCGGCCTCGCCGCCTTCGTCACCTTCGCCCATGAGTGCGCGCTGGCCGCCTTGCAGCAGGAACCGGAGTACGGCGGCGAGGCACAGGAGGCACGCGCCGAACGCCTGGAGCGACGCCTGCGGGCCCTGGACGCGAGCGCGTTCGCACCGGACAGCGCCGAGCACTGGCGCGCTGCGCTGAGCGACCTCGAGGCGGGGATGTAGAGCGGGCCGAGGCGGCGGGGGGCTTTCCCCAGGCATCCGAACGCCGAGGCAGGCGTCGGGCCCGCAGCGGCCCGCCCCGGGCGGGCCCGACCGGTGTCCGCCCCGGGCCCCGCCGCCGCGCCGAGGTCGAGGCCCGGGGGGCGCGAGCCGGTCAGCCGATGGGCCCACGAATCCGGCATGCTCCTCACCCTACTTGGCGACCTCGACGCCGCCGAGGAGCACCTCCATCTCGCTCCCGACATCCACGGCCTCGACCGCCGCCGCACCCGCGCCATCGCCCTGGCCGACCCGAGCGGCATACGGCTCCGCCAAGACGATCCCGCAAGCAAGCAGCCCGGTCCCCCGCCTGAGGCAGTATCGGCCCGGCGGCCGTGGCGGCGTAGGGAGCGGACAAGGTCGTCCGACGCGCGACGGAAGCGATCCGGCCGGGATAGAAGTGTTGAGTGTGGGCGAGGCTGCATACGGGCAGGGTGACGGCGCGTACAAGGCGGATGGAGTAGGCGAGTGCTGACGGGCGAAGCATGGCGCGAGCTACAGGGCCAGGGGACATCTCGCACCTTTCCCGAGCGCAGCGTGATGCTGAGGCAGGGCTCCCCAGGGACGCACCTGCTCGCTCTCACCGAGGGGCTCGCAAAGGTCGTTTGCCGGGAACCGGGTGGAATGGTGACCTGGCTGGCCTTTCGAGGGCCGGGTGACCTGCTCGGAGAAGTGTCCGTCTTCAACGGCACCCCGCGCACGGCGGAAGTGGTCGCGCTTACGCCGTGCACGGCTGTCGTTCTGGACGCGGAACGGTTTCGCCGCTTCATCGATCAGCGTGGGCTGGTCATGGACTTGATGCGCCAAGCCCTCTCCCGGCTGCGGGAGTCCGACGCCCATCGCGCTGAGCTGCTGACCCTTCCGCTGGTCGTCCGGCTGGCACGGGCACTTCTACGGCTGGCCGAACTCACCTCGCCCGGAAAGAAAGCAGATGTCGTTCGGCTGACCGGCCTGAGCCAGGAGGAGATCGCCCAGGCGACCGGGGTGACGCGCAACGCGGTCATCACCGGCCTACAACGGCTACGAGAGTCCGGCGCGGTGGAGACGGCCCGCAGGGTCATCGTCATCAAGGACATGAATGCGCTGCACAACTGGGCGATGGTCGACGCGAAGACCAAGCTGGAGTAGCCCTTCCAGTCATCCCCGCTCAAACGAATGCACCCACATTCGGGAGCCCTGAGCGGGTCGACTGATCACGCCATCTTGTGACGTGGAACACCCGTGGAGTGCCCTGTGCTGTGCAGTCCGACGGACGGAATCGACGGAACCTCGAAGCAGCCGGCCAATGGCGTTCATCACCGTCCCGCCGTCCGTCAGGAGATCACGCATGTCCGCTTCCGTAACCGCTCCGTACTCCGAGAGCCGACCGCTTCCTCCCTACCGTGCCCTGTTCGCCGTCGACGCAAAGGACTTCACCGGCCTTCCCGCCGTGCAACACGGCCCGGTGAGCCAGCTGATCCCCGAACTCGTCGACCAGGCGCTGGAGCAAGCCGGACTCCACAAGCTGCGCGACGCCAAACGTTTCCCGGCCAACACCGGGGACGGTGTGGTGTTCGGCTTCGATCCGGCGTTCCTGCCCTTCGTCCTCTGGCCCCTCCTGGGCGTGCTGGACGACATCCTCGGCGCATACAACACGCAGTACGTGGGCCCCCGTATTCGGCTCCGGGCCAGCGTCCACGTCGGACCTCTGCCGGATGCGGACAACCCCGGCGACGGCAACGGCACTGCTCGCAACGACACGCACCGACTGTTGGACTCCCGTCCTGTCAAGGCCATCCTGGCGGCGGCCAGCGAACAGGTCACCCACCTGGCTGCGGTCATCTCCCAGCGCGTCTATGAGGACGTAGTGCTCGGTGGGTACACCGGTCTGCACCCCGACCGCTGTGTGGAGGTCCCAGCCACCGTGGAGGGGAAGGACTTCTCGCAGCGTGCCTGGCTGTACGTCCCGTCGCCGTCCGGGAACCTCGTACAGGCAGGTGTGCTACCGCTCGAGGAATCAGCAGCGCAGGCCGGCGGCCCCGTCGAATCGGACAGGGACGCGGCGACGCATCCCGGTACGCACTACAGCGGCAACACGCAGCATGTGCGCGAAGGCGCCGCCGTGACGGGGAGCGTCGGGCGGGACATCACCTACAACGGGGGCTCCACCTCTTACCGCGGTACGAATCAGCATTGGGGCGGCGGAGACAACGTGGCGGGCGACAAGCGGGTCGGCGAAGCCGGAGACCACCGGTGAGCGCCGGCGCGGACAGCGCCCCGAACGGCTCGGATGGCGAAGGCCGATCGGACCCGGGGGACTCTTATCGGGACAACCAGCAGCGGCTGGACCAAGGCTTGGCGTTCATGGGCAGGGTCGGCGGCGATGTGAACGTGATCATCGGTACACCGCTCGACGAGGACGTCGCGGACAACATCCTCAAACCCCGCCTGCGGGAGGGCCCCTACCCTGCGGACGACGTCCACGACCGCCTGCGCGGATTCGTCGAACCACCGACTTACGCACACTGCCGGAAGGTGTTGGACAGTCACATCCTGCTGCTGAGGGCCCACAGCGGCACGGGAGCGAGCACCGCCGCATTCGCACTGCTGGAAGACCGTTACGGCGCCGACGGGATCACCGGTCTGGACTCGTCGGAAGACCTCTCTCGCTGGTGCCCCAAGGAAGAGCGCGGCTATCTGCTGCAAGGGCTGTCCCCGGTGGCCGCCGCTTCGCTCAGTGAAGTCCCCCTCACCGCGTTGGCCGCGCGGCTGCGCCAGGCGCGCGCCTTTCTGGTCGTCACCGTGCGGGCGGATACCGCACTTCCGAACGACGCGATGCCCTGGCAGGTCCTGCACAGTCCCCCGGCGCCGGGGGAGGTGGCCGCGAAGCGCCTTACCGCTATGTCTGAGTCGGGTGAACTTACTACCGCGCAGAAGACCGACGCGCTCGGGCACCTCGCCTCCGCAGACTTCACCAACTTTCTCAACGGTCACCTGCTGCCACGGGACGGGGTCGAGGTGGCGAAGGGGCTGCGTGATCTCGTTGTCACGGGAAAATCCGCTGCCGCTGTCCTCGACGAACTGAAATCCGGCAGCCTTGAGGAAGCCCGCAGAGCCCTGGCGGAATCGAGCCACCGCGCCGACCGTCTGTCCCTGATGGCCGCGATTGCGTTGCTGCCCGGACAGGACCGAACGGTCATCGAGGAGTTCAGCACTGCTCTCCGCCCCCATCTCGACCAACGCGGCGGTCCAACAGGGGGCGTTGCTGGTCACCCGGAACACACCTCTGCGCACGGACGCCCACTGACAGAAGAGGCGCCAACACGGCGTGACGTTCTCGGACCGGCCTTCGAGGACCGACTGGCAGCCGTCGGTGCCCACCCGCTGCCACTGTATTTCGGGGCCCAGCGCTATCCCGTCCAGCCCATCGCGTTCTCCGGACGGCACCGGTCGGAAGCCCTGCTGCGGTGCCTGTGGCTGGACTACGAAGGCATGGCGGGGCTGCTGTGGAGTGCCTTGGACGAGATTCCCCATCGCTCCGGCATAGAACTGGCGGCGGGACAGGAAATCGGGAAGGTACTGGCCCACGCGACCGGATCAGGTACCTTGCGTCAACTGCACCCCTTCGCCGCGTCGGACAAGCGCTGGCGCCGGCGTCTGGTGGCCTACGCGCTCGGGGAGGTGGTCCAGCACCCCGCTCTCACCAGTGCGGTACGGCATCAGTTGCGGCTGTGGAGCCAGGCGGGCCTGGTCCCTCTCCGCTGCACGGTCGCCGAGACCTGCGCGGGCAGCTACGGACTGGCCCGCCCCGCCCACGCACTGAAGCTCCTGGACACCGTGCTCGACAAGACGGGCACGCCCCTGGAGAGCAACTTGCGTAGCGCAGTGTCCTTCGCGCTCAGCACTCTCCTCTCCGAGGACACCAACCGCGCCCTGGTACTCGACCACGTACGGGAGTGGCAGAGCGCCAACTCGGGCACACAGCGTCACGCCATGGCCGTCCACATCGTGGAGTCGATGAGTCTGACGGCGTTCCCCCTACCCGGTGCATTGAGCGTATGTCGCCTGCGTCTCGTCGACCTGCTCACAGGCCACCCCGAGCGAGCCCTCGGCATCGTGATCGCAGCCCTGAACGACCCTGCCACACATGAGGCGATGGCGAGCGGCCTGTCCTCGGTCGAGAACGAGCCGGGCCTGTCGCACCAGGCCGACTTTCCCCGCTTCCTTACCGCCCTCTCCAGCGCGGCCCGGGACCACCGTGGCGTCCTGCGCTTCATCTTGCGCCGCCATCGCGTCCGCGCCGCTTCCTCAACACAAGGGTTTGCCTCATGACCGATCCGCTCATCGCCCCCCTTGCCTCCTCGCCGACCTGGCAATTGCTCCGACTCCGCCTCAGCCCCCCGGAGGACCGGGCCCTGGTGTTTCTCTCGGGCAACGGAGAAGACGGAATGGTGCCGCCCCGCAGCGGCGACTTCTGGGGCTACCCGCGGCCCACAGCGCGCACGGTGCGTGAAGGGGACTTCATCGACATCGTGTGGGTCTCGCTCGCGGAACGGCGAACGTCGGTGGACATCCCGCGCCATCCCCCGAAGCCCCCCGCCCGTTACGCGGTCGCCTGGAAGGTCACCAACCCTGTGATCGCAGCGCGAAACCAGCTCACCGAGGATCGGGCTCGGCGGCTGGTCGTGAACCACATCGGTGAGAACGCCGCGTTGCCAGGCACCCCCGACCCGCTGCGAAAGCCCCCACCCCACTTCGGTACGACCGAGGTCGAGCCACCAGGCCAACTACGGGTGATCGACGGGTCCGGCCTCACGTACTGGTTCCTGGACCCACCGGCAGCTCTCCTGCCCACCCCCGGCTCCGGCGTGGAACCGATCCTCCCGCCGGGCTTCGGCGAAGCCCACCGTGAGGCGTACCGCTTCTATCGGGAGGTTGTCTCGGGCGGTCCCGTCGGCCTGGCAGCGCTCTGGCTGCTGCAACAACCGGAACAGGCAAGAGAGGTACTTGACTGGACGGTGACCCACCGCGATCTCCTCTCCGACCGTGACAGCTGGGAACGCACCCTCGCGGCGACGCTACGGTCGCTGACACCGGAGGACCGCGGCTTCGTCGGCGTCAACCTGGCGCGCGTCCTCAGCGACGTCGGAGTTCCGCACGGCGAGGAGGTGCTCCGCCGGATCGGCCACACCGACGAAGCAGGCGACGGAATCGGCCCTCATGGGGATAACCCGTGATCCCCCGCCTGCCCTTTGTCCGCCGCCGGCCACAGGTCGCCGAGCCAGAGAACGTGGTGGCACTCTCCCGCGAGCTCATCGCCCAGAACCACATCGAGATAGGCCGGGCGGACGGCAAGGCCGCAGTCCTGCTCGCCGCCGGAGGGTCACTGCTCGGACTCCTGCTGACCCGCCGCCCGGCCGGCACCCCCTGGCCCCACCCTCTATGGGGGACGGCGGTGGTCGCCACGACCGTGGCCCTACTGTTTCTGCTGGCGGCGCTGTTGCCCCGGCACGGACCGAGGCTCAGGGAGAGCTCCCGCACCCTCGCCTACTACGACGACGTGGTCCGGGCGGAAAGACGTGCGGAGTTATCGTCCGGCCTCCTCCTGAGCAGCTCCGATCCGCACCCCCACTTGTTCCGCGCCCTGACCGCGACCAGTCGCATCGCCCGCACCAAGAACAGATGCGTGCACGGCGCCGTTCTCATGCTGCTGCCGGCGGTCACGGCAGTGAGCGCGGTGCTGCTCTCCGGTGCATGAGGAACAGAGAACTCCCCATCGGCTCCAGAGGGCACGGTGCAACCACCCGCCTTACGCGAGGGAATGGTCGAACGGCGAAACAGAGTCACACGGGCTGTCGGTCAGATGGCCTGAAGACCATCTGCTGGATCCGGCCTCGCCGCACCCGCCCCGGCATCACAAGCTGGGACGCAGCCAAGGTCTGGCACGGCGTCCCACCCACCGTCGGCGACATGGGCGACGTGAGGTAGTTGACCACGGACGGTGCGCGGCGTTAGGCCGCGACACCGTCGCCGACGGCCCCAGGCGCCGACTCGCAGAGGGCTGCACAGTCCAGCACATTCAACCCGCCGGCCAACGTCGGGAGCTCTTTCCCAGAGGAGCTCCCATGCCCCACTGCCACAAGCGACCTGCACGGACTACCCGCATCGCCCCTGTCCTCGATGAAGCACCCGACTCCGTCGGTCCCAGGGCGTCTGCGTAGCTCACGACCACACCTCGCCCCGGAGGCGATGACGGAATCACTTGAACAGTCATGAAAAGCCTCTCAGCGCCCCCGGCCCAAGCGGATGTTCTGGGTCCAGGCGCTCGTCCCACCCCTCGGCGTGGTCTTGCAGGCGGGGGCATAGCAGCGCCAGACCCAGGTGCCATTCTGCCTGCGGCGGATCTCGATCTCCGCCCCCTTGCAGCGCCCGCAGCGGGGCGGAGCCGCGAAGACCGCCGCGTGCTCGTGTTCCAGCAGTTTCCGAGCGAAGTGCGCACCCCGCATCGTCAGCATGACCTCACGGGTCCAGCTCTGAGAGAGGACGTTGAGGCTGCCGAGCATGACCGTCCGCTCATCGATGACCGCGATCTTCTGATGCATGACGTTCATCGGTACGACCACGTGCGCAACGGTTCGCAGGTCGGTAATGAGTTTCTGGTTGGCGGGCTTCTTCTGGAGCTGGTCGGTGTCGTCTCGGATGAAGACGCTGATCCGTACCCCGCGGTCAGCCGCCTTACGTAGCTCGGGTAGCAGAGAGCTGACCCGCTTCGCCACCCAGGGCGCCCAGAGCCACAAGGACTGTCGCGCGTGGCGGATCTCCTCCGTGAATGTCCGGTAGAAGTCGCGTTCATCGTCAATCTCCGTCACCTCGACGTGCCGACTCAGCACCTCTGCGAGCGCGGTGCCAAACTCTCCACGGAACGTGGGAGGCGCGGTCGGTGGGGTGATCAAGGTCTTGGCTTGGAGGACCCGCACGCCGCGCCGGGTACCGATGAGCGCCGCGAGCTGCGCCAGGGCCGTTCCTGGTTCCGCGTTCTTGACTCGTTCGCCGCTGGCGATGACGTACAGACGGGTCTTGACGCGGGTGACGGCCACGTTGAAGAGGCGGACACCGTCCCGTGGCCAGGTGCTGGCCGCTGGCTGGAGGTGGGCGCAGGCCATCCACAACTCGCGGCTGCCCAGCCCGCCTTCCACCGTGTCGAAAACGACGATGTCGAACTCCCGGCCCTGGAACTTGTGCGCGGTGCCCACCTCTGCCAGCACTCCTCCTCCTGGGCCCTCGATGTCCCGCAGGGCTTCCAAGGTGGCGTCGGACTGTACGCGATAGGGCGTGACTATGCCCGTTTCCTCGCCCAGCTCGCGGTGTAGCTCCACCAGCGCCCGCGCGATCAGTGAGCCCGCTGGCCACCAGCCGCTGCGGCTCCCGGTCAGGTGCGCCCTGGCCAGCTCATGCAACCCGTCCGTGTCGATCAGCACGATCTCCGGATCGTCTGTAGGGCGTGCAGCCTGCGTTTGGCTAGCTCCGTCGAGCACCCCGCCGTACGCGAGATCGTTGGCCAACTGCATCACGGCGGGGCCGAAACGGTGCTGTTGGGTGAGGGTGATGCAGGCCGGGTGGGCCTGAGCGTCGAACGGTTCTGCGATCCCGCAGTGCTGGAAGACGTCCGGGAGCAGCCAGCGTTTGATGTCCGCGCGATCGTGTCCCTTGAGCTCGGGCGGGATGACCGCGCCCAACTGCATGAAGTCCCCGAGAAGGACCGCGGTCCGCCCGGCCTTGCCCGTGGCGAGCAGAACTTCGGGCAGGGTGGCTGCGCCTGCCTCGTCCACGAGGACGACGTCGTACGGACCCTCGAAAACCGCCCGGTTCGTGCGGAACCGGGCCAGGGTCGTGGCGACCATCTTGGCACCTTTGATGATCTCGCTCTGGGCGTCGCGGGCGAGGCGCTCGTACTCCTCCTGGACTTCCTTGTATTGCTTCTCCAGCGCAGGCTGCCGGGTCGCGTCGACGGCTACGGCCGGGCGTAGTCGGCGGGCCAGGTCGAACCGGGCCGGCCAGCCCTGCTGCTCGGCCCGCTCCGTCAGGTCGCTGGCCTGCTGAGCCCGTTCCGCAGCCTCCTCCGTCCGGGCCTTGTCCTCTTTGCAACTGTCGTAGTGGCGTCCGGCCTGCTGTTCTGCCGCCAGCCGAGCCTTGGCGTCGGCCGCCAGGTCGGCGACCTGTTCCCGGGTGAGCGCGATGGTGTCGGCCAGGGCTGTGATCTGAGCGCCGAGAGCCGAGATGTGGGTGGTGGCCGTGATGCGTGCCTCGGTCGCCGACTGCTTGGCAAACGCGGCAGCCTGCTCGGCGTCGGCCAACTGCCGCTGCAGATCGCCAACTTTGTCGCGCAGCCGCCACTTTCTCACAGCACCATTGCCCTCTATTCCCGCAAGTTCCTGGCGCAGGGAATCGCAGGCGCCTTCCGCCAGCAGCGCAGCTGCCTCACGGAGCTCTGCTGCCTTCCGCACCTGGACCACTTCCTCGGACAACCGGTCGACCCGGCACCACTGCGCCCGCGACGACTCCGCAGCCTTGTCGCGGGCCGCGGCCGTCTCAGCCGCGGACAGTGCGTCCCAGAACATCCTCTCGGAGTCAGCCAGGCGTCGACTGGCAGC
The DNA here is from genome assembly GCF_044754325.1 of Streptomyces sp. NPDC093097. NCBI lineage: Bacteria > Bacillati > Actinomycetota > Actinomycetes > Kitasatosporales > Streptomycetaceae > Streptomyces > Streptomyces sp. NPDC093097. Next base: position 503,140 of record NZ_JBIVOW010000001.1, on the reverse strand, counting down.
TTCCTCTCGCGACCGCGCAGATACGAGGTCCTCACCGGGCGTGCGGAGCAGCTTCAGCCCTGCGAAGTAGGCAGAGGCGTCGAATCCGGCCAGACTGCTGTCCAGGATGGCGAGTTGTTCAGCTCGATGCTTGATCGCGACAAGCTCGGCTTCGAGGGTGCTGCGCCGGGCAGCCGTGTCCGCTAGGCGCGCCTTAACCATCAGCGGCAACGACACGGAAGTGTCCTCGGCAACCTCCCGCAGATGCGGTGGGCCCACCCGGACTATGTCGCCGGGGTGGTGCTGCTTGGCCCGCACCACTCCCAGCAGAGCATTGTCCACGGCGATGTTCGTGGCCGATACCAGCAGTACCCGGTCGTCCCTTGCGATGAGGTCGCCGATAGCGCGCTTCAGGACGGTCGTCTTCCCCGTGCCCGGAGGGCCCCACACCAGGTACACCCCCTCACCGAGGCAGGCCCGGTACGCGTCGCCTTGCGCGGGGTGGAATCCGGGCGGGTCTGCCTCGTGGGCCGGTGCTCCGCCAATGCGGCCGGCCGCCAGGGCTGCCGCCAGAGGGTGCTCACCGAGGCCGGAAATGCCATCACGCAGGGCCTCGATGAGGAAGGTGGGCGGCTGCTTCAGCATCCACAGGTGTGGGTCGGTCACGTCAGCGAACTCGGCCACCCGCAAAGTCAGCAGGGATTCGCTTTGGACCATTTCCGAGACCGCGAAGCTGTTCGTCTCGATGCCGTCGCTCTCCGGTCCGGCAAGCCGCAGGCTGTCGAGCTGATCGGGGCCGATGTCGGAGCCACGGAGGTCGACAGCGTACTGGCCAGCGTCGCCGGTGCGTATCGCCCGGCCTATGCGCTGCCAGCGGGGCTGCTTGCCGGCGCCGCCTTCTACGTTGATCCACTCCCCGAGCGCCGTGGCGATCTCCTCGCGCCAGCCCACGTGCCAGTCCCCCTGTCTGCGGCGTGTCCGGAGCGGCAAATCTACCCACGCTCACGGAGTGACATATAGCAGGGTTGCGTGATGGGCAGTCAGGAGCGAGCGCACGGATCTTGCTGGAGCCGGGTACAGGGTGCCGACAGCCGCCCCAGGCCGCCAGCCCCATCGCATGGCGGGTGCAGGCCCCTTCGCCCCTCACCGTGCACGACAGGGGCGAAGGGTACTCATGCGGACTCGTGCATCGACGGTCAGCGGAACATCCAACCGCTCCCGGGCGCTGAGCACAGCCTTGCGGGCACCCGGCTGCAGGCACGCGTACCACTGTCGGTCACGCCCCGAGTCGCGACGGCCCCTCCCCAGCGGAGGCCATAACGGCTGGGAACGGTGCCTGTCACCCTGTCCACTCAGACCGCAGAGAGCAGAGGCGCCCGCCTCTGCGCACTTGCGTGCGCCGCCCTCCCCCTTCGTACGGTCCGGCCGACGGTGAAACGCTCACGCACGCCATGAGGGAGAGCCGTCGAACATCTCCGTCCACTCCAGCACCGCGCTCGTCGGCAAGGTGAAGGCCGCCATCACAGCGGACGACAAGAAGCGGAAGGAAAACGACGACGAGCCGCTCCGCCGGAAACCCGACCTCGTCCCGATCCGGCAGACGGAGCTGCCCCGGCAATTTGAAGTGACCGTCTGGGCCGTGCTCCATACCCTCGCCCGTGCCACCTCCCTGTCATGGCGCGGCGCCGGCCGGGAGCTGGCAGAGCACCGGGGCGCGCTCAAGTACACCCAGGCCCTGACCGGCGGCGACTCCGTCCTCGGTCTCACCGATGAGGGCCGCCGAATTGCAGACCACTACAAGTCGCTGCAGCCCAGCGAACTCGGCATCGGCTTCGCGCTCACCCTCGCCGAGCACATCCTGGCCACGCCTACCATCGCGTACCCGGCGGGCGCCTCCTCGTGTACGAGCGCCTACTCGGTGGCATCGTCCAAGGGCTCCTTCTCGCTCTCCTCAACGCGAACGAGCCGAGCGCCGCCCTCCACACCTACGTGGACCACCTCGGATGGCGGGGTACCCCCATATCGCCAAGGAGCACCAGCCCATCACCTGCGCACGCCCTCCCGGAGCCCGAACGGCCCGACGAGCGCTCACGCCGCCGACGACGATGAGCCGGGTGGCGGCGCGCCGTCCGCCGCCTGAACTGGTGGCGCGTGCCCCGGTGCCGCCCCGTGGATGCAGAGCGCAGCCAAGCCTGCGTCCTTGGGGCCTCGATGGCCTCGGCGGGAGGGGAGACACCGGGGGCGCCGGCGACGGTCAGGCCGTGAGGAAGGGCTTCTCCCCCGCGATGTTCATGCGGTGCATCAGCCGCTCGTGCGGGAAGTAGTCGGCCACCGCGAGGTGCTGGGTGCAGCGGTTGTCCCACACCAGGAGGTCGCCGGTCGTCCAGCGGTGGCGGTAGATGATCTCGTTGGTCTCGATGTGCCGGTACAGCAGCTCCAGGATCGCCCGGCTCTCGGCGTCGGTCAGGCCGTTGATCCGCGTCACGTACGGGTGCGAGAGGTAGAGAGCCTTCTTCCCGGTGACCGGGTGGGTCCGCACCAGGGGGTGGTCCACGGGAGGGTGGTTCGCGAACTGCTCGTCCGGGTCGATGCCCTGTTTCCTCAGCGAGCGCTGGAGGTTGGCGTAGTCCGGGCCGAACGCCTTGCGCACATCGTGCACCGCGGTGAGCTGGAGCAGCATCTCCTGCAAGGGCGCGGAGAGCGTCTCGAAGGCCAGGTACATGTTCGAGTACAGGGTGTCGCCGCCGACCTCGGGGGTCGTCTTGGCGTACAGCACCGTGCCGAGCGGGGGTTCGGCCCAGCCGCTGTTGTCGGTGTGCCAGTCGTTGAGCCCCGGCGGCTTCTGCTCGTTGTTGTGGAGCACCATGCACTCGGGGTGGCCGGGCAGCGTCATGTTCAGCAGGTGGCTGTGCTCAAGGAGGTCGCCGAACCGTCCGGCGAAGCGTTTCTGCTGCTCCACGGTCAGGTCCTGGCCGGGTAAGACCAGCACGTTGTGCCGGTGGAAGGCGTCGTGGATGACCTGCCATGCCTCGTCGCTGAGGTCCTGCGACAGGTCGACGTCGAGGACCCGCGCGCCGAGGGCCGGGCTGACCGGCACGATGGTGGGAAGGGAACGGCTCATATCTGCTCGTACCTTGCCTTTCTGGAGAGGTTTGTCTCGGTCTGGACAGAGTGGTCCCGGCCGTTCGCGGACCGGGAAATGCGGGGGGGCGTCCCAGGAACCGGGGCGCGGGCGCCTTCGCGGCGCCTATCCCGCGGGCAGGGCGACAGCCGCCTCCAGGGGCGCGGCGGCGGGTCCCGCGAGCGTGATCCCCGGCTCCATGGAGGTGGTGAAGGTGCGCAGCAGGACGGCGGGGTCTATCACCCCGCCGCTGACGACGGCGCAGGGCCGACTCCAGCTGTGCGCCGGGGCGTACTTCCTGAGGGCGGCGTACGCGGCCGCGCCCGCGCCCTCGCAGACGATCTTGTCGGTGAACGCCAGTGACGACAGCGCGTCCGCGATCTCCTGCGGTGTCACGGTGAAGACACCGGCCAGCATGTCCTTGACCCGGTGGAACTGGAACGGGAGGACGAAGCTGGCACCGATGCCGTCGACGAAGCTGCGCTCGTACGGCACGTCCGTGGGGCGGCCTGCCCGCATGGACGCGGTCAAGGGGGCGCCGGTGCTGACCTCCACGGCGTAGACCGGCACGGCGCTGCCGGCTTCGCGCAGGAGCGAGGCGAGGCTGTAGGCGAGGTTTCCGCCGCCGTACGGGACCAGGATGGCGTCGATGTACGGCTGGTCCTCCAGGATCTCCAGCCCGATGGTGGCGATGCCCAGCGAGGCGTAGGGGTTGCTCTCGGAGGAGAGAAAGAAGCCGGGGTGCCCGGGGTACCGCGAGCTGACCATCGTCTGTCGCCAGGTGGGGTACGGGACCTCGACGATCTGCGACTTGGGGTTGTAGCGGTAGATCTGGGTGCGCTTGGTGGCCGGGATGGACTCCGGCACCACGACGGTGTAGTCGAGCCCCAGTTCCGCAGTGGCGTAGGCGAGCCCCTGTGCGAAGTTGCCCGAACTGCAGGTCACCACTCCGTGGTCCTGGATGTGGCGCCACACCTCGGGCTGGAACCTGCGGTGGCCGTGGAGCGCGCTCAGCGCCCCTCTGACCTTGAAGGAGTCGGTGACCTGGAAGTTCTCGCACTTGAGGTACACGTCCGCCGAGCTGGGCGCCTTGGACCGCAGCAGCGGTGTGTGCCGCACGTGCGGGCCGATGAGCTCGTGGATGCGCCTGACGGCCGCGGGGGAAATGGCCTCGGGGGTCGGGAAGTCCGTCACGGTAACTCGACCGTCGGGTAGCTGAATTCCTCGACCAGGCCGATCCGGCGGGCTATCGCCTTGCTCGCCTGCTTGTGCTCGGAGAAGGTCATGACGGACCGCAGGCCGTTCTCCGTGCCCCAGCGGCTGACGTGCGCCGCCAGCGCCGTGGCCAACCCCCGGCCGCGGTGGTCCGGATGGGTGTGGAAGCCCAGCTCGATCAGGTCCCCGCCGATGACGCCGTGGGCATCGGCCGCGATCTGCCCGTCCCGGTGCAGGGCGAACCCGACACCGTGCTCGGCGTAGTTGGCCGCGGAGCCGAAGATGCTCCGAGCCATCGGCGAGTCGAGCCGACCGAAGGCCGGACCGTCGATCCTGGCCAGTTCGTACCCTTTGGGAACGTCCACCGCGGGCGCGCTCCAGTGCCGCGAGGACGGCTGGCCCCATTGCAGGCGACGGGCCGGCGTGAAGCCGGCGTCCACGGCCGACGCGTCGACACCCGGCTCGGGGGGACGGACGAGTTGGACCGCCCCATGCCCCTTGAGCAGGTCGTATGCGGCATGGAAGAAGTCCGGGGACATCGATCCGGCCGCGAAACAGAAGGGCGACGTGGTGGCGACCAAGCACGCCGCGGGGACGTCTTGACCGAGATCCGCCCAGACACGGCCCGGTATCTTCTCGTGCAGGACAGCGCGCACAAACGCCAGATTCGGGCACGAGGACCCGAATAACGGCTCGATGCGCGCGTAGTCCCGCGTCGCTAACTCGACCAGCACCGCGTGGTCCACCTTTCTCGAAAGACTAGACAGATTCCGCATATCGCTTTTACCGCCATAAAGATCGCGATAGCCGGATGGCAAGATCGAGCCTGACGCACGAAAGTGGGCCCACGACAGGACGTATCCAGCCATGGTCACTTCACACCGTCCGAATCGCCTCCTTCGGAGCGTGATCCGTCACACCATCAGGAAGCCTCGGCGGTGCATGGGCGGCCGAGTCGAAGTCCCGCCCTCCGAAGGGAAGTTGCCCGCCGACTCGCCGGCCCCGCGAGGCCGGCGAGCCCCGGCAGCGGGGGCCACAAGCACCAGAGGCGTCCGGCCCATTCCTTCACGCAGGAGCTTTGACCTCGCCCTTTCACGTCGAGTGGAATTCTGGCGTTGATCGTCAACTTGCGGATGTCCGGGCGGTGTCGGCCCGGAGAGCACCGGCCGGACGGACGGCTACGCGGTCCCACCCCATGGGATCGAAACCGGCCCGAGAACGGATAACTCGGTTGCCCGGTACGCGCCTTCCGGGAACACAGGCACGCCCTCGAAGAGTTGCCCGGCGTTTCGAGGGAAGGGCTGGACCGGGTCAGCTGTCGTCGCGGTATTGGCTGAGGGAGATCGTCACCTCACCGCCCCCGGGAGCGACTTCGGCCAACCGCACGATCACGACCTCCCGGCCGTTGGCGCTGCGGACGCAGAACGGGTGCTGGTCTTCGAGCGCGTCGAACGTCAGCGAGGCGGCCGGGTCGCCGTCGATCCCCGCGAGGCAGTCACCGAGGGTCAGACTGTCCCCGGGGGCGACGTAGGCGTCGCTGTCCTTGGGGATCGCGAATTCGGTGGCCGAACGCGCCAGATACCAATCGGCACTGGACGCCGGAACGACCTTGCCGTTCTGCAGGTCGAACTCGTCATCCGGATCCGGCGAGGTCAGTTCCACGCCCGCGTATCCCGGGCCGTACGCGTCCTCGGGCGCCCTCTGCGACTGCTCGGATCCGGCGGACGATGTCGAGTCCTCCGGCGGGTAGTCGACGTAATAGACCGCACCGCCGCCGAGCAGCAGCGCGGCGACCACCGCCGGTACCGACCAGCGAACAGCGCGCCACCCGCGCCGGGCCGGGGCGGGCGGCACCTCGGGGCCAGGCTCCTCGTCCCGAGGAAGGGGCAGGGCGGTGGCGGTGACGGTGGGCTGCGCGTGGGGTGCCTCGGCCGGCGAGGACGGCTCGCGGTGGCCGATCAGCTCCGTGTGGAGGGCGGTCGGCAGCCAGCCCTCGGTGAACCGCACCTGGGCGCCCACGGCAGGGTGGGACCGCACGGCCTCGATCACCGCACCGGTGGTGGGCCGGGCGGTGGGGTCCTTCGCCAGGCACTGCCCCAGGAGGTCGTGCAGCTCGACCGGCACGCGGGCGAGATCGGGCGGCTCGTGGACCGCCCGGTAAAGGGCCACGGATTCGGGGCAGTTGCCGAAGGGCGGCGTGCCGCTCGCGGCGTGCACGGCCAGTGCGCCGAGCGCGAAGACGTCGGTGGCGGGCGTGGCGCTCTGCCCCAGTGCCTGCTCGGGGGCCATGCAGGAGGGCGTGCCGATCCGCAGCCCCGTGCTGGTGAGGGCGACGGCGTCGGCGGCGCGCGCGATCCCGAAGTCGATGACCCGGGGACCGTCGACGGCCACGAGGACGTTGGCCGGTTTGAGGTCGCGGTGGACCACACCGGCGCCGTGGATCGATTGGAGGGCCTCCGCGATGCCCGCCATGAGCAGGAGCACGGTCCGTACCGGGAGCGACACCTGTGCGGTCTTCCGGCGCGACGGCCGCGGCAACCTCGATGCCGTCGGTCTCAACTTCAACGGGTGGGGACGCAAACAGGCGCATCGCGACGACGCCGAAGTGGCCTGGTCCGTCGCCGAATTCAACGGAATCGCCTTCAGCGAGGCCGAATTCGTCGGAGAGGACGGCTCCATCGAGACCGACGGTGACGGCACGGTGCTGGCGACCGAAAGCAGTCTGGTGAACAAGAACCGTAATCGCGGCCTGAGTCGGGACGTCATCGAAGAGGCGGTCCTGGCGGCATACGGCGCCGAGAAGATGATCTGGGTCCCCGGAGTGCGCGGCCGGGACATCACCGACAACCACATCGACGTCACCTCTCGTTTCGTCCGCCCCGGCGTCGTCCTGGTACAGCTCCCTCCGGACGACCGGAACGACGTCTGGGCCAGGGACGCCCGCGAGCAGTACGCCATCCTGTCCACCGCGACCGACGCCAAGGGACGGCGCCTCCAGGTGATCCGCGTGGACGGGCCGGACCATGTGCGCTCCCGCAGCTCGACGTTCGTGGATTTGTATCTCAACTTCCATCTCGTCAACGGTGCGGTCATCACCGCGCAGTTCGGCGACGCGCGGACGGACGCCGCGGCCCGCCGGACGCTGGCCGAGGCGTTTCCCGGCCGCGAGGTGATCCAACTGGACGTCGACCGCCTCATGGGCGGCGGCGGTGGAATTCACTGCTCCACGATGCACCAACCCGTCCCGTAACCGGCCGCACATCCGGACCTGCCGAATGCGCCACAACCCTCGTATACCCTTCACCCGCAGCAGCTGAAATTCAGGATCGATTCCCCCTGAATGCGCTCGCCAGTTGAATTCCGGAGTTCTCCGTGCCCGATTCCCCCATGTCCCGCCGCACCGCCCTGCGTTCCGTCGCCGGCATCGGCGCCCTCGCCCTCGGCGCGGCGGCCTGCGGTCCGCGCGAGACCCCGAGTACCTCCGCCTCCCCCTCCCGGCAGACGACGGGACGACGGTTCGGCGCCGAGTGGGACAGCCACACCCGCACCTTCATGTCCTGGCCGGCTCTGGAGTCGGTCTGGGGTGATCAACTGCCCTCCGTACGGGAGGACATCGCGCGCGTGGCCCGCGCGGTCGCGGAGTACGAGCCGGTGGTGCTGATGGCCCGCCCCGAGCAGCAGGACGCGGCCCAACGGGCCTGCGGCTCCCAGGTCGAGGTGATCCCCCTCATGGTGGACGACCTGTGGGCGCGCGACACCGTCCCGCTGTTCGTCGAGGACTCCCGCAGCCTCCTCGGCGTCGACCTCGACTTCAGCGGCTGGGGGAACAAGCAGGAGCACCGCAACGACGCCCAGGTCGGCCGCCTCCTGCTGGACAGGTACGACATCCCGCGCGCCAAGGCGCCGCTGGTCGCCGAGGGCGGTTCCTTCGAGACGGACGGCGAGGGCACCTTGTTGATCACCGAGAGCTCGGTGGTCGACAAGAACCGCAACCCGGGCAGGAGCCGCGACCAGATCGAGGCCGACATCAAGAGCAGCCTCGGCATCGAAAAGGTGCTCTGGCTGGCCGGGGTGCGCGGCAAGGACATCACCGACGCGCACGTCGACAGCATCGCCCGGTTCACCGCGCCCGGCGTCGTCCTCGTGGACCGCGCCTTCCCGGACAGCCCTCCGGACGTCTGGTCGCGCGCGGCCGATCAGGCCAGGTCCGTACTCAAGAACGCGACGGACGCCCGCGGCAAGGGCCTGGAGGTCGTCGACCTGCCGCAGCCGGACCTCGACAAGATCACCGGCCGGGGCGACTCCTTCGTCTCCACCTACGCGAACTTCTACGTCGCCAACGGCGCCGTGTTCATCCCCCGCTTCGGCGACGCCCAGGCCGACGACCGCGCGAAGGGCATCCTCCAGGACCAGTTCCCCCAGCGCGACATCGTGCAGGTGAAGATCGACACCATCGCCTCGGGCGGCGGCGGCATCCACTGCTCGACCCACGACCAGCCGGGCAAGCCGGCCAAGTAGCGAAGACACGCACGCCACGCAGCGACCCCGGTCACCTGACGTACGGGTCCCACCCCGCCCCAGGTCGCGCCGCCCCGGCGGCAACGGGCGGACAATCGGCCGTCCTGGGTGGCTGGCTCGGGCCTGCTGATCGATTCCGAAGGCGCGGCGGCCCCGGGCCCGGGTCAGCGGCGGTACAGCCCGGCGCTGTCGGCAGCTTCCTCGGCGGCTTGCAGATGGCGGCGGGCGTCCTCACCGAGGGTGTTGAGGACGCCGGCGACGATCGTCTCGGTGACTGCCAGGGTCGGCACGAAACTGTCGTAGGGGGAGGGGGCGGTGACCTGACTGGGCAGGACGACCTCGGCGTGCTGGGTGACCGGGGAGAGCCAGGTGTCGGTGAACAGGACGATGAGGCTGCCCTGTTCCTGCGCCATCTGAGCCATGACCAGTTTGTCGGCCTCGTAACGCCGGTAGTCGAACACGACCAGGACGTCGCGGCGGCCGAGCGTGGTGAGGACCGCGGTGCGTTCCACGTGGCGGTCGGGCAGGAAGCGCACATCGTCGCGCAGCTGCATCAGATGCAGTCCGAGGTACTGGGCGAGCAGGTGGGTGAACCTGCCGCCGGCCAGCGTGATCCGGCGCTTGGGATCGGCCAGGAGCTCGATGGCCCGTTCCAGGTCGTGGGGCGGGAGTTCGGCGAGCGTGCGGGTGACCGCCGTGCCGAGTATCCGATCCGCCGTGAGCTCGCGCGCCTGCGGTTCGCGGCCGTATCCGGGGGTGGCGTACAGCGACAGCGGGGAGGCGTTGCGTTCGTCGAGCTCGGTGCGCAGTGCGGCCTGGAAGTCGGGGAAGCCCCGGTAGCCGAGGCGGTTGACGAAGCGGATGACGGTGGGAGCGCTGACCCCCGCGCGTTCGGCGAGCACCGCGACGGTCTCGAAGCCGGCGGACGGGTAGCCGGCCAGCAGCACGCGGGCGACCTTGCGTTCAGCCGGGCTGAGATCCCCCAGCTTCTGCCGGATCTCCTCGGCGAGGGCGCTGGAGTCCATCGTCGTGCCTTCCTGTCGTGAGCCGGACCGCTGTCCCGTCGAGCCTAAGGGCTGTCCGCCTCGCCTCCGCGGCGGTGGTGCGGCTGTGTGCACGGGGCGGGCTTCACGACGGCAGGCGTGGGCTCCCGCACCGGCCGGCGGGTGCGCCGCCGGTGCGGGAGGCCGAGGGGTCAGCCGGTGCGGGCATCACCGAGGCGGACGACGAGGGAGGCAAGCAGGGCGATCCGGGCGGGAACGGATGCCACGTCGAGCCATTCCTCCGGTGAGTGGTCGGCCCCGCCGACCGGCCCGAGCCCGTCCAGCACCGGCACACCGCATCCGGCGATGAGGTTGGCGTCACCGACGCCGCCGGTCGCCGCGGCGCCCATCCGCAGGCCCAACTGCTCCCCGGCCCGCAGAGCGTGCGCGAAGATGCGCCGGGAGGCGGGCGTGTCCGGCATGGGCGGGCAGACCTCCAGCTCCTGGACCTGAACCGTGGTGCCGGCAACGGTGGGGCGGGCCGCGGCGGCCTCGATCGCGGCGCGCGCACGGTCCAGACCCGCGGCGGTCGGCGACCGCACCTCGACGCGCAGCTCCGCTTCGGGGCAGACGATGTTGGCCCGGCTGCCCGCGCGCACGACACCGACGTTGACCGTCATGTCTCCCCCGTCGTCGTTGAGTCCCTCAAGGGCGAGGACCAGGTGAGCCGCCGCGAGGGCGGCATTCGCGCCCCGCTCGGGTTCGATGCCGGCGTGCGCGGCGCGGCCGGTGACGCGGAGCAGGTAGTCCGCCACGCCCTTGCGGGCGACGACGAGATCCCCGTTCTCCCGTGCGCACTCCAGTGCCAGCGCATAGTGCATGCCGTGCGCGGTGCGTTCGGTGACGGGACGGCTGGCCGGCGAGCCGATCTCCTCGTCCGGGGTGGCGAGGAACACCACCTCGGCGTAGTCGTCCAGGCCGGCGGCGTGCAGGATCTCCAGGGCGGTCAGGCCGGCCATCAGCCCTCCCTTGTCGTCGCTGGCGCCGGGGCCGTGGGCCAGCGAGCCGGCGACGTGGAACGGCCGTGCGGCGGCCGTACCGTCCTCGAAGACGGTGTCCATGTGGGCCGCCAGCAGGATCCGCCGGCCGCCGTCGGCCTGCGGCAGGCGGCCGGCCTTGCGGGCCACCAGGACGTCACCGGACCGTTCGCCATGGGCCGGCGGGAGCGCGATCCGCTGCGTGGCGAAGCCGATCGCCTCCAGCCGGGCGGCGGTCCATGCGGCGACGAGGTTGACGCCGTCGGGGCTGTACGAACCGGAGTCGATCGACACCAGCTCGGCCAGGTCCCGGAGGTAGCCGTCGAGCCGGGCTTCGGCCTGGGCCAGCAGCGCGGTCGTGACGGCCGGGTCGTCGGCGGGTGTGTCGCGGCGCTGCCGCGAGAGGGCGCTCACAGGACCTTGGACAGGAACGTGCGGGTGCGCTCCTGCTGCGGATCGGCCAGGACCTGCCGCGGCGGGCCGGATTCGACGTCGACGCCTTCGTCCATGAAGACGGCGGTGTCGGCGACCTCGCGGGCGAAGGCGATCTCGTGGGTGACCACGACCATGGTCATGCCGTCCGCCGCGAGTTGCCGCATGACCTGAAGGACGTCCCCGACCAGTTCCGGGTCGAGGGCGGAGGTGGGCTCGTCGAAGAGCATGAGCTTGGGTTTCATCGCCAGGGCGCGGGCGATGGCGACCCGCTGCTGCTGGCCGCCGGACAGCTGGGCCGGATAGTGGCCCGCCCGGTCGGCCAGACCGACCCGGTCCAGCAGGCGTTCGGCGTCGAGCCGCGCCTGTGCGCTGTCGGCACCGGCCACCTTGACCGGGGCGTCCATGACGTTCTGAAGGGCCGTCATGTGCGGGAAGAGGTGGAAGCGCTGGAAGACCATGCCGATGTCGCGGCGGCGCCGGGCGACTTCCCTCTCCCGCAGTTCGTGCAACCTACCGCCCTGCTGCCGGTAGCCCACGAGGTCGCCGTCGCCGGTGACACGGTCCGGCGGCGCCGCCGTACTGGCGGCTTGGCCGCCGCACGCGGTGAGTGTTGCCACGGACACGGCCGGCAGCACGGCTGCGGCGGTCACGTGACGGGTCGGGCTGGTGTGCACCACGGTCGAATCCTTCCTCTGACGTACTGCCGGCGAGAGTCGCCGACGACGAGCACGAAAGGAAAGTTACACGGAGGCCATTAGATTGGATAGAAGTAATGCACGTTACAACCTGAAGCACTCGGGCTGGTGAGCCAGCCCGAGCAGAGTCGGATCCCCTGAGCTGGTGCGATGGTCATGTGCCAACGGTCATACGGTCATACGGTCATGCGGTGGGCGGCAGTGCGTCGTGGGCGCGTCGGGCGGAGTGGACCTGGTCCGTGCCGACCTTGGGGAGCTGCACGCCACGCATCTCAGCGATGGTGCCGCGCCGGGCGCGGACCGCTGCCTGGTTAAGCCGGGCCGGATCGCGCGGATGGCTGCAGCGCCCTTCTCGGGTACTTCCGAAACACCGCACGTCACCTGACGCCCGGCGGCCGGTTCGTCATCGAGCTGGGCGTACCGCCGCTACGGTTCCTACCGCCCGGGCAGATCGCGATACCGTTCGACGCCTGCGAGCGGTATCGCGGCTTCGACACCTCAGGGCGTGCACCGGGTGGGCTTACGTCCGGTGAGATGCCGTCCATGACCACCAAGGTGGCCTGGTGCGAGCTGATTCTTGCCTGCGTCGCCTACGCCGCGTCAGCGGACCCGGCTGCGTCCGAGAGCCGAAGCAGCTGGGCCAGCTCCTCCCGCCCTCGTCTGATCAAGTCGAGCGCCGTGATCGGGTCCGTGCCCGGCGGCAGCGGGGTATCGGTGAGGAGATCCGGAAGGGTGTATCGGTTGAGCAACCACCGCTGCAGCGCACGCCAGTCGGTGCTCCGGTCGAAGGGTAGGTCACCCGCCCACGGCAATGCCTCGTAGCGAGTGCCGTCGGTGCCGTTTGCGTGGAGTAATCCGGAGCGGCGTACCAGACACGGGAAGCAAACACCACAGTTGGCAAGGGGAGGGCCGCCGCTGCGTCGGGCTGGCGGCTTGCCGCAGCTCAGAGTGGATTCCAGGTCGGACGAGGTGAGGCCCGCATCACGGCCGGCCATGCACACCTCGCCTTTCGTCAGCCGCGCCAACGGGTTGACCACCCGCATCGCGCTCCCGGCGTCGCCCACGGCGGCTACCAAAGCATTCAGACGGTCCAGCGTCCACGGGTGCACAGAACGCGTGGAGCAGGCGGCCGAACGTGCCGGCGTCAAGGGCGGGTTGAGGGCGAGCTGGCCGTTCTCGGGAATGTGCACGATGCCCACTCCGTGCGCGGCAGCGGCACGGATCGCGCCCGCCGCGTACAGCAGACCGCGGGTGCGGGAGGAGGTTTCCAGTCGCAGCCCGGAGCCGTCGCCCGCCGGAGTCTGGCTCATCGGTAGCAGCATCACCGGCCGTGGTCCGTCCAGTCGCTCGACGGCTTCGAACACCTGCCGTTGGAGTCGCAGCAGGCCGATCTCGCGGAACATCACGAGCAGCAGCGGTCGAAGGGTGTCGGCGTGCGAGCGGGTGGCGGCCCAACTGAGGGAATCCAGCCCACCGGAGAACAGTGCCACTTCCGAGGCACGCGGTTCTTCGGGACAGACCATGGCCTCCTGGACGTAGTGACCGGTGAGAGGCCGGAACTCCACGTCCCAGAGGTCCCCGGTGAGGGTCTGGAGGAGTGCGGTGAGATGGGTACGGACAACTGCGGTCTGCCACCGTTCATGTTCCGTGACGGGCACGGCGAGGCTGATGCGACGGGTCCACCGGTCCTGAACCACGCTCCGGCGTACGTACTTGTCGGCGATGAACGCGGCCCTGGCAATGCGGAACAGGTCCTCGGCCCAGTCAGGGACAGGACCAGGCAGGCGATCGCGGCCGATGATGCGGCGCTCCTTTTCTTGGAAGGCTTCCTCGCCGATCTCTGTCCAGCTGTCATCACGAGGCCGGTCCCCTTGAGGGCCGCGCCACCACAGGCAACGGTCCGAACTGGTCATGCGGCGGCTCCCTCTTCCCCGGTGGCCTCCTCAGTGATCAAGCCAAGTACCCTTCCGACCGCCCGCGGCACCAGCGACTCGGCGGTCTTGAGAAGCGTCGTCGACGGATCCTGCGCAGCGCCCGCTGCCAGCTGGGCAGTGTCCACGGCCTGTGCGAGATCCGTCGCTCCAGCGGACTCCTCACAGGGACTCGGCACCAGCTCCACCACCTTCTCCGCGACCCAGTCGGCGATCCTGCCTTCCGGATCGATCGCGATGAGGACAGGAACGGCCAGATTGATGTGCTCTGCGACGACAGACCGAAGGAATTCCCCCGCCATGTGGGCGAAGAACACCTGGTAGAGATCGCACAGGATGTCCGAGGCGAAGCCGCCGCCCGCTGCACCCGTGCCCATGGCGACGTCCAACTCGGGGTGCCGTTCACGGACATCGCGAACCGCAGCGGCCGCCCCTCTGCGTACCGCGGCATCGGCGAGCGTGCCACCGTTTCCGCCGACCTCCGACACGAGACGCGCGACGAGCGCCTCCTCCGACTCCGCGCCGCCGACGGCCAGCGAGCCCAAGGCCCTGACCAGCCGTTCACCGGCCGCGCAGGCCGTGTCGTACAGCCCGAAAGCCGATTGATCGGCACGAAGCGTCTCGTGCAGAGCCCCAAGATAGTCCGCGGCGATCTGCTCCAGCCGCTGATCAGCGTTGCGCGAGTGCTCTCGCCAGCGCGACAGCCGCCTCGCGGCGGAGCTCCACCGATCGCCGCTCGGCCCTTTCCATCGTGTGGATGTCCCCAATGCGCCCCCAACCTGATGGTGTCCCGCCCCGGTCCCACAGCCATGGCAGCAGACCGGATTGTTCCCAGGTAGGGCGGGACTCAGCCAGAGCGGCGCATACTGGCCCGACGGCCAGTTAGCCAGAAACATCACTGTCTGTGGCACATGCCCCTGCAAACGCGAGGGGGCGTAGCACTGGGTCACGAACCTGGCACAGGAGACCTTCCATGCCAGCTCAAGGGCTGGCAAGATTTCCCTTGCGTCAGGTATCCCGTGATTCACGCCTGCTATGGAACGTCAGATCAACTCTGCTTGTCTCAGCGGAGGATGGAGCCACTCGCCTCGCGAATGCGGCGCGGCGGGCAGACTCAGCGGCTACTGCCGTCCCGCCCGAACCCATTCGGGACGAAGAGGTCGTGGGTCCAAAATCAGCCTCCCCGGCTGAAGAAGCACCACGGTGGACACGGGAGGGTCCGAGCACACCCGATCGGCATCGTCCAGCGAGGTCGCGGCCACCGACCGCGACTACGGAGCCGCGGGGAAAACTCCGACAGCCTGGCGCTCCGTCGCAAGCCTCACCGCCATCACCCACCCCGGAGTCGAACCCGCCGCCTCCGATTCGAAGGACGTCCGGCACAAGGGCGAACTAACCGAAGAAGAAGCCGCGTCCTCCCCGCTCGTTCACGCCGGAGTTCAAGGCCGAGATCGTCGAGCTGTGCCGCCGTGGTGACCCCTCGATCGGCCAGGTCGCGAGAGACTTCGAGCTGACCGAGACAGCGGTACAGGCCTGAGTGAAGCAGGACAAGGTCGATGCGGGCGGGCGGGTCTGACCAACAGCGAGCGTGAGGAGCTGGCTGCACTGCGGCGCGAGAACCGCCGACTTCGAGAGGGCGTAGAGGTGCTCAAGCGTGCGACGGCTTTCTTCACGACGGAGACCCGGTGAGCGTGCACCCGTTCCCCGTTCATCGAGGCCGAGAAGCGGGGCCGCCACAGCGTCAAACGGCGCTCCGAAGTCCATGAGTATCTGCTTGCGGACCTGGATGCCGGGGGCGTTGAACCTGCGGTCGGCGACCATCTCACCCGTGGGCCGCTGCACCATGCCTGCGGGCCGCCACGGCGCGGCCTTCAAGCCCGAAAGTTAACGGCCCAGCGCGGCATACCGCTCGCGGAACCATGCGGCGTCGCCCCTACCGTGCAGGACTTCCCCGTCTTGGGCACGAAGGGTACGGAGGTCTCGCGGCCACCCCCAGGGCGATCTTGATCGGCCGAGGAAGCTCAACCGAACCCGGCGGTCGGGGTTGTCCACGTTCGTGTCCGCGAAGCTCCGTTAGGACAACCGTCAGGGTAGCTCGCGGCCTGGCCAGATCCGTAGGCCAGCACATCGGTATCCATGTACGAGGAGTGCAAGGAGCCCTTCTAACGCCGCTCCCCTGCTGCTCCAGCAGATGGTCGACGCGGGCTGGCTGGGCCGCAAGGCCGGGCCCGGTCTCCACTCCTACAGCACATGTGATGGGACCGCGAAGTGACACTGTTTCAGGGGAAATTCGCCCTCCGAGCAGCGCCAACAGCGGTGTCGCGCTCGGGAGACTTACGCTGTCCCGGCGGCCCCACCCACGCAGCCCTACCCGGCCAGCGCAACCTGCCGAGCGGTGGAGCCCGATGAGCGTCATCAGCTAGCAGGAAATGACCGACCTGGGGCTTTACATCCATTTCAGAGCCGTCGGGGCTATTCTCACTTACTCGGCGAAAAGTCCCTGGAAAACTCCGGCCCCGGGCCAGTCCGACCAGCGCTTTCGAGCCCTGCATCGGTGGCAGGGGCGACGGTCGGCGGCAGCGGCTCGTGACCCTTCCCATGGCACAGCATTGGTCAACTCCGCAACCCACTGCTGCCCAGCTGACGAGTGCCCCCTGTTCTGCGGGCATTTAGAACCGGTGCGGCATCACCTTCACCGGCGAAGGCCGTCGAGCCAAAGGGTTTCCATGCCCTACGGGCATCCAGCACCGTTGCGGCGCAATGTGGGCTGCGATGTTACCTGTTGGCCGGCAGGTTCAGGGATCAGCCCCGTGATCAATAGCATTCATATGGGGCATTTCTCTTGGGTGTGATTGGCGTGTCATCCGTGTGCTTCCGCTTCCGAAGCGGGCGGAGATGCCGCTATTTTCACGTCTCGGCGGCACTGTCGACTGTCGGGTTCTTTCCCGGGGTCGCAGGTGCCCTGAGTTGAATGGTCGACCGTCCCAAGTGCGTCCGGGTCCTGCGTAGGGCGGCCCCTCCTGGGCACTCCTCGGGCGCGCCTGCGCCAGTGCTCTTGGCTGTAGCCGAGCCTCAACCCTCCGAAAACACGAAGCCCAGAGTTCTTCAACTCGGGTCTCTTATGCCTCCACGGTGAATGCCGGTTCGTATCCGGCGTCGGTCTTGATGTCCTCGTACACGACGGTCTGACATAGCCGGTTCCACCGGTTGCCCAAAAGAAGAGCAAGTCCCATGGGGCAGGCGAGAAAGAGGTGCATGCGCCGAACCCGGCGGGTGGAGCGGCGAAGGTAGTCGCGGATGCCGACGGCCAGGGCGTTGGCGGCGGTGCTGTCGGGGACGGAGCTGTCGTTCGGAATGTCGCTCGCCGGCGTGAGGACAATGAGCTTACTGACAGGGAGGTGCTGCTCACGCAGATACTCCAGAACGTCCTCAGTGGGGTTCGTCGTGACGGCGATGGCGACAGCGACTTCGTCACCTTGGCCGATCTCCCGCTCGATGACTCCCGGGGCCAGGGCGGTGTCGAATGGATCGTTGGTGGACCAGAGCTGGCTGCCGATCCTCCCGCGCTGCATTGTCCCGAGGTCGGTACCGGTGACCATGCGAAAGGTGGTGCCGACCAGGAAAGCCGGCGCGAGACGGATGCTGCCCGTGATGGTGACGGCGGTGGTCCCGGCGGGCAGGCGTCCCGGCGCGGCCTCGATGTCTGCCTGCAGCTGGGCCCAGGTGTTCGGCCACAGGGGGCGACGCTTGGTGTAGTCGGAGTCGCCGTCGAAGCGGTCGACCCAGTCGATGGCATGGTCGGCGTCTGATGCCAGCGGGTCCGGCTTGAGAGTAGCGATCGACAGAACGGCCCGAGCGGGGCCGGCCGTTAGGCCGAGCTCGGCGACGGCAGCCTCGATCATCGCCAGGGTGAGTTCACGTCGACCCTCGCGGACCATCTTGGCGACCCAGCCGGCTCCCTCCTCAAGTGCCCGCTGATCGTCGCGAAGCCCGATGTTGGCCATCAGGATTCGAAGTTTCTCCTCGTGCCGGACGATGTCCAGAGCCAGGTCGAAGCGCAGCACCAACAGGAGATCCATGAGCTCGGCCTCGGTCAGCCCAGCCTCCTGCGCCCACCGGGCACGGGCCTTACCCCGATCCGACCTGACTCCGCCGACGCCCGCTTTGGGCATCAGGAGGCCAGTGCGGGCGTCACGGCCCGCCATCAGGTCGTCCGCGGGGTCGGCCGCCCGGTTCGTGACCAGCCGCAAGTCGGCGATGCCGCCGTCCGCGGTCAGTCCCTTCCACGTCCTGGCGATCTTATTGAGGATCGACGGACCACCGTTGGCGCTGGGCTTGGTCAAGTACTCCTCGTTGACCGGCGTGGCGGCGTCAACCGCGTACTTGACCTGTGTGTAGGTGTTCGGCGGAACGTCACGTAGCAGTACGACGTCGTCCAAGTTGCCCACGCCGTCGAGCTCGACGCCGACCGCGCGGACAGGGTTGTGCAGGCGGCCAGTAGTCTCGCGGAGGAGGATCAGGCAAGCCTCCCATGCGATGAGCCACTGGTAGTAGTCGCCGGTGGTGCGAACGCTGGTGGGGCCGGCGGCGGGAAGGTGGGCCATCAGTGCTCCTCAGTGAATACAGGGTGGGCTGCAGTTCCTCGGTGGGGGCGAGTAGGTCTTCGTCGGTAACCAGCCGGCCGGGAAAGGCTCGGAGGGCGGCGGCCGGGACCCGGCGCTGAATGAGCTCGGAGAATGTGTAGCGGGGCCGGTGAGCTCGACGACCTTGCGGACAGTCTCCGGCCGGATGCCGAGCGCCTGAGTGAGGACCGCATGGCGCTGCTCCTCGCCGAGGCGGGTGAAGATAGACGTGGCTGCTGAACGGCACATGACAGCGGGGCCGACGGCGCCGAGCCGGTTGGTGTATAGCACGACGACCGGAAGCCGGGCACCGGCCAGGCTGTCGATGCCGGCCAGGAACGCATCAACGCCCACCCGGTCCTCGAGGTGCAGCTGCTGGGCCTCGAGATCTGCGGCTTCGGATCCGCGGTGCCGTACATCCGAACCGCACGCTCACGCAACTCCAGCGAGTACTTGCTGGGGGCAGCCATGGTCGATTCTCCTCTCATGAGACCCATCTGAATCTCTGTCAACTTCCTCTGCGTCTCTGGGGGGGGAACCTCAAATCGCTGCAAGGGGCTATCCCGGAGCACAGCCGTGACCAGGGCGCCCTCTCTCTTCTCGCCATCTTCGACGTGGGCGTGGAGGTCGACTGAGTTCGGTGACCGCTGGGACCTGCTCGTATAGCTTCTCCGTGCGCACGCTCTGGTTCGAGACCGTCGCAACGGCGCCGATTGGCCAAAACAGCCACGTCCACGTCCAGTGCTGCCTACCCTGATCGTCAGCCAGTGGAAGCGCGGCGACACGAGGGCGTCGCGCAACAGGGGGGTGGAACATGGGACTTATCGCAGTACCGCTGAACGATGAGGACAAAGAGCCCACAGTGTTCGAGACCGACATCGAGCTCGTCGGCTCAGATCTTGAGCTTGCATCGGGAGATGCCGGTGTGGTGGCGCGGGCGCGCGTGTCCCTTGACGATGCCATGGCTCAGGTCCGGCCAACACTCACCCGGGTGGTTGACACGTTACGGGAACTCGGGCCTGATGAGGCCGAGGTTGAGTTCGGGCTCAAAGTTGGCGGCGACACCTCGGTGATTATCGCGAAGGGGACAGCCGAAGTGAATTTCGCTGTTCGGCTCAAGTGGGCGCGCACGGCGGACGCCAGCTGAGGAAGTGTCGACGAAGCGAGAAGGCTTCATCGTCAAGGTCCGGCAGAACACGAGTGGGCAAGCCGCGGGTGTCGGTTACGTCGTCGGCGAGAAGCACATTGCGACCTGCGCCCACGTAGTGAACGTGGCGCTGGGCCGCGACAAGGCCACCAGAACCCGCCCTCATGCCGATGCACGTGTCCAGGTTGAGTTCGCGCTGCTCGGCGACGCTGAGGGTGCGCCGTTGCGGAACTGCCGGATCGATGCCTGGGATCCACCGGCAGTCGACGGGGAATCTGGGCGTGATACTGCCGGCTTGGTGATGGTGGGAGGCGAGCCGTTACCCGCCGGCGCCGGCGCGGCACGGCTCTTGGATGCCCCTGCACGTCGTACCGACAAAGCCGACGTCTTTGGCTATCCCGCAACACCCGCGCGACCGGCAACCGGCGCCTGGAGCAGTTGCGTGCTCCGTGGGGCCGTTGGCGGCGGCATGATTCAGCTGGATCGGGAATCGGAGTCTGCGTTACGAGTCCAGCCC
This sequence comes from Streptomyces sp. NPDC093097, assembly GCF_044754325.1. Lineage (NCBI taxonomy): Bacteria > Bacillati > Actinomycetota > Actinomycetes > Kitasatosporales > Streptomycetaceae > Streptomyces > Streptomyces sp. NPDC093097. The sequence goes on along the minus strand of NZ_JBIVOW010000001.1, from coordinate 482,940 downwards.
GGCTACAGCGGTGCTCCGGTCGTGATCCGGGACCAGTGGGGCGATGCTGTTGTAGCCATGCTCGCGGTGGCCAGCCGGATCGAGGCTGCCGGCGATGCATACGCCGTGCCGGCAGCAGAGGTCGCAGCGGCCTGGCCAGAGGCCCTTGGGCGCAGCATGCTTCCTGCCTGCCCCTATCGCGGACTCCACGCCTTCACCCCGGAAGACGCGGAAGCCGGCCTCTTTGTCGGACGGGAAAATGAAGTATCCCGACTGCATGAGATGGTCAAGGCACAGCCATTGGCCATGGTGACGGGGCCCTCTGGAGTGGGGAAAACCTCCCTTGTAGCCGCCGGATTGAAGCCCGCGCTGCAATCTGAGGGGTGGCGAGTAGTCACGTTCCGGCCCGGCACGTCGCCGTTCCATGCGGCCGCCCGCGCGCTGTTGGAGATCGAAAGTGCCGGGCGCGACCGTGTGAAGGATCTCGACAGCATGGCGAAGAGCCTGCGCGACGAGGGGTTCTGGCCCATTGCGGCAAAGACTGCTCTCGTCTCAAAGCAGCGACTTATTCTTGTCGCTGACCAGTTTGAAGAAGTTCTCAGTTCCGCGCACGGGGAGGCAGGGGAAGCGCTACCTTTCTTGCAAAGGTTCCTACCTCCTCAGGAGCGTCAACAAGCGCCGGACGTGCGCCTGGTGTGCACATTGCGATCTGATTTCCTCCCCACCTTGCTGGACCTCCCGGACATCGGCTCGCGTCTACAGGACCGGCAACTCAACGTCTCGCCTCTGGACGAGGCCGCCATGACCCGGGTGATCGTCGAACCGGCCCGGATGACGGGGGTTACCTTCGCCGAAGGGCTGCCCGAAATGATTTCGGCAGACGCATGCAAGGGCCCCGGTGGTCTACCGCTCTTGGAATTCGCCCTGACTGAACTTTGGTCGCAGCAAAGGCGGCGCCACATCACATATGACAGCTACCATCGCGTCGGAGGCGTCGCGGGGGCGTTGAACCGGCATGCCGAGCAAGCCTTTTCCTCGCTGACACGGCATCTGGAAGAGGACCGCATCCGCCGCGTGCTGCTGTCGATGGTGAGAGCGCGCACCGGGGCCGCGGACGCAGTACGCACCACGGTGCATCGAGCTCACCTTCAGCATGACTGGCACGTCGCTCAACAGTTGGCTGCCCCGGAACACCGCCTCGTCGTGCTGGGGTCACACGGCCCGGGTACTGCTGAAATCGCCCATGAAGCACTCATCCGCGAGTGGCGAAGGCTCGCCAACTGGGTAGACGCCGATGCGGACTTCCAGAGGTGGCTGACGATGATGGAAGAAAGAGCCGTTGAAGGCGACCTCCTCTCAGCGCAACGCGTGGCCGAGGCTCAGGGTTGGCTAAGCGAGCGGGCTCAGGACATCCCACCCAGCGTGGCCGACCTGATTGATGAGAGTCACCGTCAGGTAGTAGTGCAGGAGAACACCGAGTCGCTGCTCGTTCAGTCGCTGGAGGTGACTCAACAGCTGAGGGAACGTTCCAGTGAACTGGAGGAGCGGCAAAACGCGCTGGAAGCTTCGAACGCTGAACTGGAGGAAAAAGCAGAGCAACTACGTGCACAGAACCAACGCATCGAAGTGATAAACCAAGATATTGAGGAGGCGCGGGAGGTCCTTCAAGAGCGGAGTGAGCAGCTCGCAATAGCCATGCGCCACAAGACGGAGTTCGTGGCAAACATGTCGCACGAGATGCGGACACCACTCAACTCGCTACTGATCCTCTCCAAGTTGCTGGCCGAAAACTCCGAAGGACACCTTTCACCGAAGCACGTGGAATACGCCGAAACCATCCATGGCACCGGGTGCGATCTACTCCAGATCATCAACGATATTCTCGACCTGTCGCAGGTCGAGGCCGGAAAAATGGAGGTCTTCCCAACCCGAATCATATTGACGCAGCTCACTGACTACATCGAGGCGACGTTCCGACCCCTGACCGCCGAGAAGGGACTAGATTTCTTCGTGCGCGTGTCCCCGAACCAGCCCCCGGTGCTGCACTCCGACGAACGGCGGCTGCTGCAGATCCTGCGCAACCTGCTATCCAACGCAGTAAAGTTCACCGACGAGGGCACCGTAGAGCTAGTCATTCGGTCGGCCGGATCGGATGCCCCCGCGGCCATCCGCGAACTGCTCCTGGAGAGGGGTACGTTGCCGTCCCCAGATGCCGACCTGCTTGCCTTCTCCGTAACCGATACTGGAATCGGCATAGATCCGAGCAAGTTGGATGTCGTCTTCGAGGCCTTCAAACAGGCAGATGGCACCACCAGCCGTAAGTACGGCGGTACCGGCCTGGGGCTTTCCATCAGCAGGGAAGTTGCACAGCTGCTGGGCGGCGAGATCCACGCCGTGAGTGAGCCCAACCGTGGCTCCACCTTCACTTTGTTCCTCCCCAGGCTCCAAACACCGGCGAACAGCTGAGGGGCAACTTTCCCGTGAGCCGAAGCCCGAGTGATCTCTGTGCTCTGATCGTCTGCTGTGCGCGCATGCGGGTGGGCGCACAGTCGAGGCCCCGCCCGCAGCTGGTGGTGCAGCCGCGCACCTGCGGGAGCGGTTCCGACCTCGGCGTGGAGCAGAGCCCGTCCCCGGTGTGGTCCCCCGGGCTGCACAGACGAACGTCAGGCTCGTCAAATCGGTGGCGACGGCCGCCTGCGGGGCCCGCGTTCGATGGGCGATCTGCTCGGCAGCAGCCCCAGAAGTGCGCCATCATGTGGGAGAACCTCAGAGTGACTGCCGGCGCATCGCTGCATAGGGTCGAGGTTCATCGACCATGGCCCATGCGCGGGCGATTGACGCGACGGGCGAGGAAATGGCGCGGGATTACGACAGTCAGTTGCTGGAGTCGGTGGCGGTGCGCCGGCGCAGGATGCGGGATGCCCTGTTGTTCGGTGGGCAGCGGGGGCGGCGCACGGCGGACGAGCGGATGGGGAAGGTGTTCGCGGGGATCGTCATCACGGCCGTCCTGTGCGCGGGTTGTGTGGGGTGGTCCTTCCTGCAACACACACTGGCGCAGCAGAAGGCCGAGCAGGAGAAACAGCAGCGTCAGGTGCAGCAGTACGAGCACCCGACGCCGGCGAATTCCTAGAGGCCGATGGATGCGGAATGCCCCAGAGTTCTCGTTGGCGCGATGATAGGTTTTCGTAAGTGGTGAGCAGAACAGCGACTTCTCAGGCGCAACTGAGCCGAGTGACCTTGGTCGGTGAGCGACGTCGGGCCGATGTCGTCCTGCTGTCCGATACGCCTATTGGGCAGTTGCTCCCGGATGTCCTGCAGTTGTTGGACGACCGGCCTGCGTCGCGTCCTTTGACGCGGCAGTTGATGACGTCTGATGGTTCCGTTCTGCCGCATGACAGCACGTTGGCGTCGGCCGGGGTTGCCGATGGTGCGGTGCTTCGGCTGGTCCGGACGCATTCGGCGCCGCCTGCTCCTGTTGTGCACGATGTCACTGATCAGGTGGCTGACGATCTGGACTTGCGGTCTTGGCGTTGGCGTCCGGCCGCGCGGAGGGCTGCTGCGGGTGTGGCGACCGTCGCTTTCGCGGTGGTCGCCGCGGTGCTTGCCCGCCGGGAGTTCGCGCTCGGCGCCTTGGCCGGCGGACTGGCGGTGGTGGTGCTCGTGCTGCTGGTGGCGGGTGCGCTCGTTGCCAAGGTCGGGCGGGGCAACAGGGGTTTGGCGACGGCGCTGTTGCTTGCCGCCGGTGGGCTTGGCGTTCTTGCTGCGTGGTCGGCCGCCGATGCGTACGGCTGGCCGGGCATGGCGCGGCTTGCCGCTGTTGCGGGTGCGCTGGTGTTGGTGCTGGTGTTCCTCGGATTTTTCTCGCCGCTGGGCAAGGGCGGGCTCGTCGGTGCCGTGACGACCGCGACGATCACCTTGGTGTGGGAGGCGGTTGCCGGCGTTCAGGGCGATCCGGCGCGGCTCGGCGCGGTGATGGCGGTGGTGTCGCTGGTGCTGCTCGGTGTGCTGCCGAGGTTGGCGCTGATGGCGTCGGGGCTCACTTCGCTTGACGATCGCCGTTCGGGGGGCGTGTCGGTCAGTCGTCATCAGGTGGGTACCGCGCTGGCCGCGACGCACCGTGGCCTGGCGCTGTCGACGATCGTCACTGCGGTGTCGGCAGCCGGTGCCGGCTGGTTGCTCACCGCGGCCGGCGGGCCGAGCGTGTGGGCCGTGGTGCTGACGTCGCTCGTTGTTGTGGTGTTGGTGTCGAGGGCGCGGGCTTTCCCGTTGGTCGCCGAGGTCGTCGCGCTGGTTGCCGCCGCATCGTGTCTCGTCGTGCGCCTGGTGATGGTGTGGATGGAGCATGGCGGGGGCGTTGGGCCGCTTGTCGTGCTGTGTGTGGCTGCGGTGCTGCCGCTGGTCGTTCTGGCGGTGGAGCTGCCCGAGCATGTGCAGGTGCGGATGCGGCGCATGGCGGATCTCGTCGAGTCCGTTGGCATGGTGGGGCTCTTCCCGCTCGCCTTCGGTGTCTTCGGTGTATATGGGCAGTTGCTCAATCAGTTCTGAGTTGTTGTGCAGGCGCTGCGGGTGGGCAGCCGGTGGGGGTAGAGGGTAGGCATGCCGAACGGAGACGGCTGGCAGGGTGAGGTGCTGCGCGATCTGAGGGCGGATGCCCAACTGGATGCGCAGGCTCCCAATGGCCAGGCAGGTCGGGCTTCCATGCCCGGGTCGGGCCCGTCTGCGTCTGCGCACGTTTCTGCGCAGAGCGCCCAGGGGCCGGTTGCGGCCGGTGGGAGCGGTGGTGAGCCTGGTCAGGCTGCCTACCCGTACCAGGACCCGCAGTACGAGAGGCAGAGGGTTCCTCAGGGCGGCTGGCCGCAGCAGGCTCCGTACCCGTACCAGGAACAGCAGGCCCCAGGCCCCCAATCGCCACCGCAAAGCGCCCCCGTCTCCCGCCCCGCGGTGGATGAGGCCCTGGCCGGCGTCGTGCGGCACCGGCCGCAGCGCGGCGAGTCCTTCACCGCTCGTGCCGTACGGGCTGTGCGCCGTACGCTCTCCTCGTCGGCGGCGCGCGAGGTCGCCGAGGCCACTCGGACCGCTCAGGTGCTTCAGCAGCCGGTGACGACCGGGCGGCAGATCGCGGTGACGTCCATCCGGGGTGGCTCCGGCAAGTCGACCGTCGCGGCGTTGCTGGGCACCACGTACGCGCATTACCGGCAGGATCCGGTGCTGGTGCTCGAAGCCGATCCTGCGCTCGGTTCGCTGCCGCAGCGTCTTGGTGCCCAGGCGTTGCGCTGGACCACCAGCGATGTCGCCGACATCATCAAGCCGAACATGACGCTGCTCGATGTGACCGGCTATCTCGTGCAGTTGCCCAACAATGCCTGGCTGCTGCCGGCAAGCCAGGGGCAGATCGGTGTGATGCTGGACAGCCGGGCGTACGAGCGGGCCGTGGTGGCGCTGCGCCGCTACTTCGGTGTGATGGTCGTCGACTGCGAGACACTGCCGGCGGAAGTGGCCCGGGTCGCGCTCGCCTCCGCCCACGGTCGCGTGCTGACCGCACCGGCCACGCCGGAGGGCGTCACCAGCACGTATGCGGTGCTCCAGTGGATGCAGAAGCTGCCCCGGCAGGTGACCGCCGGCACGGTCGTCGTGCTCACCGAGTTGATGCCACGCGCCGGAATCGACCTCGACGAGGCCGCGCAGAAGCTCAGGTCCGCTGGCGTGAGTGTTCAAGTGCTGCCGTACGACCGGCACTTGGCGGGCGGTGGGTCGGTCGACACCGCACTGCTCGCTCCGCCGACCAGGGAAGCCGCCGCCCGCATCGCCGCGGATGTCTTCCAGCTCGCCCAAACGCGTCACTGACCGCCCTGCCGTACCCGACTGTGAATGACGGACGACGAACCGTGAATGACGGACGACGATGAGTACCCGACTGATCCACCGCCCGGCCCGGACCACCCGGCCCCCGGCCGCCACCGAGCCACGCGTCATCGAGGCCCCGCCCAACCTCCCCGAGGGCAAGGCGGGCAACATCGCGATGTCGCTGCTGCCCGTCGCCGGAGTCATGTCGTCGGTGGTGATGATGACGGTGGTCCGCAACAGCCAGTTCGCCGGGCTCGGCGCGATCATCCTCGTCGTCACCGTCATCGGCTCCATGGCGCTGGTCTTCTCACAGCGCGGCAAGGCCCAGCGCACCCGCCGCACCCAACGCGAGGCGTATCTGGCCTATCTGGAGGACCTGCGTGAGGAGCTCTCCGCCGACGAGCGGGGGCGCCGCGAGCGCGCCGAGGTCCTCAACCCGCCGCCGGCCGCTCTCTACGACATCGTGCGCGATCCGGCCCGTCTGTGGGAGCGTCGTCGCGCCGACGGCGACTTCCTGCGGGTGCGGGTGGGGACCGGGGAGATGCCGGTGCGGGGGATGCAGATCGCGCAGCAGGGGTCGTCGGTGCTGACCCCGCCCGACCGGTTCATGCTGAATGAGGCGTCGGCGCTGATAGGACGCTTCCGCACCGGTACCGATCTGCCGCTCACTGTTCCGCTGGACCGGGTCGGCAACGTCAGCCTCATCGGTCCCCGCGAAGATTGCCTGCGCGTGGCGCGGGCCCTGCTTGTGCAGTCTGCCGCCATGCACGCCCCTGACGATGTGGCGATGGCCCTTGCTGTGCCCGGTGATCGGCTTGCCGACTGGGAGTGGGCCAAGTGGCTGCCGCATCTCCTGGACGCCGAGCAGCTCGATGGCCCCGTCGCCGCTCGCCGTATCGCCCCCTCCACGCTCCAGCTCGCCCGGCAGCTCGGCCCGGAACTGCGTCGCCGCGCCTCCTACGCGGCCGAGGTGCGCCGCGGCCTGTCCGGAAACGACGCGCTGTCGATGACGTCCCGGTTGCTCGTCGTCGCCGACGGGCACGGCGAGGACGCCGTGGATCTACCGCGTCCCGACGAGGCGGTCGGGCTGCGCGAGATGGGGGTCACCGTGCTGCACCTGCTGGAGCAGCGGGTGCAGGAGCCGGGCCAGGTCGGGGTCCGGATCACCGTCGAGGGCGATCAGGTGGTCATCGAGGATCTGCGTGGGCAGGAGCCGATCGGCGCCCACGGCACGACGGACGAAGTGAGCGTTCCGTTCGCGGAGGGGCTGGCTCGGATGCTGGCGCCGCTGCGCCTGTCCGCGGAGTCACTGGCCGACGCCCCGTTGACCGGGCCGATCGACTTCGCCGACCTGCTCGGTATCGACGACGTGGCGCGACTCGACCTCACCCGCCTGTGGGCGCCGCGCGGCGAACGCGCCTTCCTGCGCGTGCCCATCGGCATCAACGATACCCACGAGCCGGTGTTGTTGGACTTGAAGGAGTCCTCTGAGCTGGGGATGGGTCCGCACGGCCTGTGCGTGGGCGCCACCGGCTCGGGGAAGTCGGAACTGCTGCGCACCATCGTCCTGGCCCTGGTGGCCACGCACCCACCCGAGGACCTCTCCCTGGTCCTGGTCGACTACAAGGGTGGCGCGACCTTCGCGCCGTTCACCAACCTGCCGCACGTCGCGGGCGTCATCACCAACCTGGAGAACCAGGCGGGCCTGGTCGAGCGCGTCCACGCCTCGCTCGCCGGTGAGGTCAAGCGCCGCCAGCAGGTCCTCAAGGACGCCGGCAACATCGCCGACATCGGCGACTACGCAGCCCTGCGCGCCAGCCAGCGCCCCGACCTGGAGGCGCTGCCGCATCTCTTCGTCGTCATCGATGAGTTCGGCGAACTGCTCACCGCCAAACCGGACTTCATCGACCTGTTCCTGTCCATCGGCCGCATCGGCCGCTCGATTGGCGTGCACCTGCTGCTGTCCAGCCAGCGCATCGAGGGCGGCCACCTCAAGGGCCTGGACACCTACCTCTCCTACCGTCTGGGCCTGCGCACCTTCTCCGCCGACGAGTCCCGCACCGTCCTGGACACCACCGACGCCTTCCACCTGCCGCCGCTGCCCGGCTTCGGCTACCTCAAGGTCGACACCAGCCACTACGACCGCTTCAAGGCCAGCTACGTCTCCGGCCCCTACCGCGGCCCCGCACAACGCAACGAGGACGAGGACACCGGCCCCCTCGCCCTCCCCTACACCACCTTCAACACCACAGCCGGTACAGAGGAAGCAGACGCCCCGGAGCTGGCGATGCGGCACCGCGAATCCGGCCCGACTGAACTGGCCGTCGTCGTCGACCAGTTGGCGAACGCCTCCGGTTCGGTGCGCCGCATCTGGCTTCCCCCGCTGCCCGACGCGCTCCCCCTGGACAAGGTCGCCGGCCCCTTGGACGTCGGCGCCCGCGGCACGCAGCTCTCCGGGCGCCGCGGCCCACTCGAAGTCCCCCTCGGTCTCCTCGACGACCCCACCAGGCAGTGGCAAGGCCAGTGGTACCTGGACCTGACCGTGGCGGGCGGCCATGCCGCCGTCATCGGCGGCCCCCAGTCCGGCAAAACCACCCTCCTGCGCACCCTCGTCCTCTCCCTCGCGCTCACCCACACTCCGCGCGAAGTCGGCATCTACGGCCTCGACCTGGTCGGTGGCGGCCTGGCGGCCCTGTCCGGCCTGCCGCACGTCGGCGGCATCGCCGGCCGCGCCGACCGCGAACGCGCCGCCCGCACCGTCGACGAAGTCCGCACCATGCTCGCCGCCCGCGAGGACCTCTTCCGCGAACACAACATCGACTCCCTCACCCAGCTCCGCGACCTCCACGCCGCAGGCCGACTCCCGCAATTGGCCTCCGCCGAGATCGTGCTGGTCATCGACGGCTTCGGCGCGCTGCGCGACGACTTCGAGGAGCTGGACGACGACGTCACCGACCTCCTCAAACGCGGCGGCGGCTACGGCATCCACATCGTCGCCGGCATGCTCCGCTGGAACGACGCCCGCATCGCCATCCAGTCGAACTTCGGCACCCGTATCGAGCTGCGTCTGAACGACCCCAGCGAGTCCTGCATCGACCACAAACTGGCCGCCACCCTCTCCCCAGACGAGCCCGGCCGCATCCTCACCAACGGCAAGCTCTTCGCCCAGGTCGCCCTCCCCCGCACCGACGGCATCGCCGACACCACAGACCTGGGCACCGTTCTGGAACGCACCACCCGGACCATCCGCGCCACCTGGAGCGGCGACGTCGCCCAGCCCGTACGCGTACTGCCGCACCTCCTTCAGCCCCACCTCCTGCCGGGGCCGGCCGCCGAACCCCACCAGGTCCCCATCGGCCTGGACCAGACCGCCCTCCAACCCGTCCTGCTCGACCTGTTCCAGCACGACCAGCACCTGCTGATCCTGGGCGACAGCGAATGCGGCAAGACCAACCTCCTCAAGACCATCGCCCACGGCCTCATCGACCGCTACGGCGAAGACGAGCTGGTCTTCGCCGTCATGGACCCCAGGCGCTCGCTGCGCGGCGCGATCCCTGAGGAGTTCAACGGCGGCTACGCCTACAACGCCAAGATGTGCGCGGGCCTTGCCACCGGCGTCGCCGGCGTCCTGGAAAAGCGACTGCCCGACGACAGCACACGCCCTGAGGACCTGCAGCCCGGCAGCTGGGGCGGCGGCCCCCGGATCGTCGTACTCGTCGACGACTACGACGTCCTGACCACCGCCGGCCAAGAACCCCTGGCCCCCTTCCTCCCCTACATCCCCTCCGCCATCGACATCGGCCTCCACTTCGTCCTCACCCGCCGCGTCGCAGGCGCCTCACGCGGCCTGTACGAGCCATTGGTGCAGAGCCTGCGCGAGTCGGGCTCCTCGGCGCTCGTCATGACGGGCGACCGCAGCGAAGGCCAACTGTTCCCCGGCGTCTACGCCACCCAACAGCCCCCCGGCCGAGGCGTCTTCATCCGCAGAGGGCGACCCAACCGCCTCATCCAGACCGCGTACTCACCCACCTGACCCGGCACCGCCGGCAAATCCACGACATCCCCAGGCAGTGCATCGACAACTAAATCCCGTCACGAGGACTCCCGCCTGACGGCACCGGCGTAAGGAGTCGTATGGAGCGCGTCAGAGGGACGTAAGGCCCGAACACCTTCGAGCCCCAGGCTCATACGGTCGAGTCGCTCATCCGCCGAACCGACACCCGCGGATGGGTCGACGAACACCTGACGGGGGAGCCAGCATGACGGCAGAGCACTTCCAGGCACATCCGGACGAGATACGAGACCTGGCAGGTGAGTTCACCTCCGTGGTCGATGAACTCACCGCACACATCGCGGGCTTCGTCGGCGACGCCATCGAGATCGGCGAGGCTTTCGGGCTGCTCGGCGCGTGCACCGGAGTCACCTCGCAGTACACGGAGATGGTGAACAACACCAGCGAAGGTCTCAACGAAATCGCCCAGTTACTCGCCAACTCCGCATCCGGGCTCCAGACGTCCGCCGACAACTACACATCGGTCGACACCCACACCAGCTCGACGATGGAGGTCTGACCATGGACCTCAACGGCTACCTCGTCGACAAAGTCGTCCCCGTCCTGGAGCTGCTGAACATTCCCTGGCCCGGCGGCGATCCCAAGACCCTGCGCGCCCTCGCCGGCCGTTGGAAACGCATGAGCCAGGACCTTCTGGAGACCGCCGAGCATCTCAACCGGCGGGTGGACGGAGTGGTCAGCGTCACCTGGCACGGCGATGCGGCCGACGCGTTCAAGGCGCACTGGCATCAGCAGTACGAGTCCCTCCAGGCGACGTCGAAGAACTTCGCCGAGGTGCAAAAGCAGCTCGACGCCTACGCGGACGAGGCCGAGGCGATCGTCAAGGAGATCACCGAAATCGCCCTGGAGATCGCGGAGACCGAACTCGCGGGCGCCCTGCTGACGGTGGTCACGGTCGGCATCTCCGACGCGGTGGCAGCGGCCGCCTCCGGGGCCCGCGCCCTGAAGATCGTCAAGTTGGTGGAGCGGTTCAGCAAGCTCGCGGAGGATGCCGAGAACGCCGTCCTCGAACTGGCCCGCGGCTCCCGGCTCCTCACCCGGACGATCAAGGGCCTGTCCAAACTGGTCGCGGACGCCGTCAAGAACACCGCCATGAACTACGCGGGCACCGTGGGCACCAAGCTGGCCACCGGGCAGTCCGTGACCAGGGACGACCTGAAGAACGCGGCAATCGCCGGGACCGTCGCCGCCGGACCGGGAGCCCTGGGCCAGGGCCTCGGCTCCCTGGGCAGGCACGGCGCGCCCAACGCCTTCGAGAAGGTCCTGAGCGGCGAGGGCCTGAAGGGCGGCGCAGCGAAGGCCCAGGCCATCGCTTCCGGCGCGGTCACCAGCGCGGGCGGCACAGCGGCAGCGGAGTGGGGCGACGACTCCGCCGCGGCCGACACCGCGACCAGCTTCGTCTCGGGCGCCTGGGGTGCGCACCACGCGCACGCGTACCCCCGCGAGGACGCCAAAGGCCCGTTGCAGGGAACCCTTCGCGAAGGCTTCAAGATCGCGGCAAACGGCACTGCCTACGCCGGCGGCGGCATCGTCGAACACACCCTCACCAACGGCCACCTCCCGGAAGCGGGAGGAGAGATGACGGACAAGGACGGAGCCGTCCAGCTTCCCGACGAAGCAGCGAGCGCCGGCGGAACCGGCTCCGGGAGGTAGACGGGCGTGTGGCCGTTCAGGAGTGGACCGCGGCCGGGCAACGGCCGGCGCAGGCGGCCGGAGGGAGCACCCCGGCCCGCATCACGCACGCCCGAGGACCTGGACGCCGAATGGGACCAGATCGGCCCCGGTTGGCGGGCGCTGAGGGACCGTAAGGCGCGGCGGGCCGCGGAGGACCGGGCCCCGCGCCCGCTGTTCTACGCCTGCTCCTTCCAACGCGCCGCCACCGGCGAACTACCCGCTCCGACCGCCGCCGACGGCCCCGTCGAAGCACTGCTGTGGCAGCGCACCCAGCGCCGATGGGGCCCCACCGGACGTAGCTCCTACGAACTCCCCTCCTCCGGCGTCATCCTGTTTCTCCCCCGGCCTCTCCCCCTGCTCGGCGTCTACCCGCGGAGTCCTTACTGGCCCGCGACCACAGGCGACTTCCCGGCCGCCCCGAAGCGCCACCTGCGCCTATGGCCCGTGCACGTGCCCGGCCACACGGACACGACCGTGATCGTCGCCGACGAACGGGTCTACCGCGCCGTGACAACACCCGAGGTGCTCGGCCGGCCGCAACTGGCCGGCCGGCACTGGCAACTGGAAGGGCACACCGCCGTCGCCTGGTCCCGCGGCCACAGCGCGCCTCAACTCCTCCACGAACTCGCCATCGACCTCCACGCTGTGGTCGCCGAGCTCTCCTCGCAGGGCCTCGCCGAGTAGCCGCAGCACCGCATGGCTCCGAAGCACTGAGGTCAGAACAACCCGCGCTGCCCGAGTCCGCCCCCCTGCCTTGGCCAAGTTGGGCGGGATCACGTTCATGGTCCAGGATTGCGACGAGGCCACAAGGCGCCAGGATGGATCCGCCAACCGAGCTGTGCCGCACAGGGGACTTCCCCGCACACGAGCCACGGGACGCGCGGCTTCCACACACGAACGACGAAGGACCCGTCGACCCCATGACCAAGGACGTCATCGCCCTCACCCAGCGCATGCCCGACCCGTGGACCCTGCTCGCCGGCCTACTCTCCGGCGGCCCCGACAACCTGATGGACACCACCGGCGAGGGCGCCGTCATCCGCCTCTGCGACGCCGAAGGCCGCCCCCTCGTCGCCGTCGAATCGCCGCTGCTCGTCCAGGTCGAAGGCGAAGCCGAACGACTCCTCGGAGCCACCCCACCGCCGCTCCCCTACTGGTGGACCGAAGCCCGCGCCACCACCGGCGTCGAACACGCCGAGCAACTCGCCGGCACCTTCGCCGCCCGCCTGGCCACCCTCGCCGACGGCTCCGCCTGGCCACCCGAGGCCGCGCGCTCCCTGGCCGTGGTGCAGACCGAAGGCGTGACCGTGGCCCCCACGCCCGCCACCGCACAACCCACCGTCGACGTCCTCACCGACAAGGTCGCCGTCGTCATCCAAGACCGCCCAGTGATCGCCATGACCGCCTGGCTCTCGGACGCCTTCCGCACCGCCGCCACCGCAGGGCTCGGCCTCCAGATCGTCACCCCACCAGGCACCACCCTCTCCCCTGCCGTCCGCGACAGCCTCGGCAACTGGCCCTCCCGCTGGGTCATGCGCGACGACCACGACGGCTACTACGACGGCCTGACCGGAGCTGTACTGCGCTGGCAGGACGGCATGTTCGCCCCCGTAGCAGCGGCCGAGGCGACCGCCGACGACCCGCGCACCCCGGTGGCCGCCTCCTACCAGGACGTCTCGGCCACGGACGAGCGTCAGCTGGCGGTGACGTTCCGCACGGTCCACCCCGCCTCCGACCACCTGGAACTCGGCGGCGCACTGGAGTCGCTATGGCGCGAACTGACCGGCCGGCCCCCGGCCGGCTGGGGCACCGCCGAACCCGCCAACCTCCCCTGGTCACCGCGCCACCTCACCGACCTCGCCCGCGAACGAGCACCCGAACCGACCTGGATCGTCGTAGTCGGCAGCCCGGACCGCCCCGGCCTCGCAACCGCCCGCATCAGCCGTACGAAGGCAGGCGTGGAGGAACACGTCACCCTGAAGTTCGGCTACGGCCCCGACGAAGAACCACCCGTGGACACCCTGCCCGCGGCCGCAGAACTGCTCGCCACCCGGCACGGCCTCCAGTCGATGCTCGTCCAGATCCGCAAAGCCCGCCGCGACCTGGCGGTACCGCCCCGCTTCGAAGGCCCAGGCGTCCCCCTGGCCTTCGTCCTCGGCGCGGAGGAAGTCCGCCAGATGCCCGACGACCGCACTCACCACACCCCGCTCGCCCAGGCACCCGTCCCCCTCGGCCCGAAGAACCGCCCCGCGCTGTACTACCCGTTCCCCGGCGACCCGTCGGACCTCTCGGGCTGGCAGGACTTCGAACGCCTGATGCGACACCTCAAAGGCGCCTGAGAGGGACTAACCTGTCGGGCCAAGCAAGGGCCTACACGTCCAACACACCGCAGACGGTGACGGCCCGGGCGCCAAGCCGGGATTGTCCGAAGGGTCCCGTCACTAGGCGCTTCTGACATCGCTCTCGCCGAAGAATGCGCGGGCCGATCTATCGGACAGGGTCTGGCCTCTCTCTACTTCGGAGCCTCAAGTGCACACGCGACAGGCCAATCACACCGAAGGAAAATGTCGCATATGGACGCTACTGGCGGCGGGCCCTTGATCTCGAGCCTTCTAGCCAACCGCTAGACTCGCAGCTCACACAGCGTCGCGACGACTCCGAACGCCCGCAGGGGCCGCATCGAATCGGAACGCCCGTAGGGCATGGAGACACCGGCCCGCCCCGGGCGCAGAGCAAGGCCACAATGGCTCTGCTCTGCCACCTCCGCCCGCTGCCGTTGTTCAGTACGAGCGCCCGCACACCCACCCCTGCGCCCTACGGGATTCCGCCAAGGAGCGTCGGCGCAGACGACGGAGGTCGGAACCAGCGCCCAACGGAGCGCCTTACGGACGAAGAGAGTTCCACCCACTTCGCCTGGGGAGGGATCCGCACGGCTGCTCCCAGGGAAGCCGTCACGGACTCAGGCGTGTCTGACTGATTCCTGGTGCCTTACTTCTCGGGCCGACCTGGCCCTTGAGCGGTTGTCACACCCTCGTCATAACATCGGGATTGTGAATTGCACCGGTTGCGCCTCGGTTGATAGGCATGACCGTACATACGCACGTCGAGTCTGGTGGGGGAGCCGATGAAGTTCGACATGGGGGCGCAGACGCTCTCGACGCTGAGGTCGCAGTCGCAGGGGTCGAGCACGGAGCTGGGGACGTTGATCCACCAGCTCGTGCAGGCGGCCCAGCCGCTGGAGGGGAAGTTCAACGGCGCGGGCAAGGCCGCCTTCGACTCGTTCAAAACGCACGCCGACGAGATCACGGCCGAGTTGAACAGCGCACTGTCGGCCATCGTGGGTGGTCAGTCGGGCATGGAGTCGGCCTTCGGCTCCGGCGTCCAGGAGCAGGCCGACAACGCTCGGACGCAGATGTCGGCGGCCAACTTCGACGCGGCCCGCTTCTCCGGCCGCTGACCACTCGGCCGCGGCAGAGGAACGTAAGACCAGATTTCCACGGGGAGGATTGTGATGGCTGCTGGCATGGACCGGCGTTCGTACGACTCGGGCGCGTCGGCGGAGGCCCAGGGCAACATCCAGGCGGTGATCGCGCGCCTGGAGCAGGTGATCGCGGCCCGTGATTCGCAGGTCAAGCAGGCGATGGCGGACTTCACCGCGGACGGTGTCGCGGACGAGTACCACGGCAAGGAACTGCGCTGGAACCGCGCCTCCCAGGAGGTCAAGAACATCATCCACCTGCTGAAGACGACGTTGGAGAAGAACGACGCGACCGCGCACCAGACGCTCGCGCGCGCGAAGTCCGCGGTCGACAACATCGGCTGAGCCGCCCGGGCGCATCGCCCTGGGGAAGGGATCCCCTGGCGGTGGCAGCGTCGCGCGGGTAACGGGGGCGGTACGGCAGAGAGGTATGCAGGGGGGCGTTCATGGCGTCGTGGGACATTCAGCCGCAGGGAGTGCAGGGCCAGTTGAAGGTCGTCGGCGCGCACGCCGAGGACCTGGGGGACGTTCTGAGCACCCTGCTCGCGGACCTACGGGAGGCAGCGCAGGCGGCAGGCACGGCCGTACCGGGCTCACAGGCCGCGACCGCACCACACGGGCCGGTGACGGCGGGGAGCGGAGTGCGGGATCCCTCGGGCACGCCCTTGCTGTCGCAGACGTCGACGGGGCCGGTCGCCGCCGCGCTGTCCGAGTATGCGACACGCCGCCAGAACGACTTCAAGGCGATGGCCGACCGTTGCCAGGCAGCCGTCCTGGGCGCGGTCAAAGCCACCAATGAGTACGTCCAGGGCGATCTGGAGGCGGCGAGGAACGCCCAGAACGCCGCCCGGGCAGTTCGCCTGGAGGCGCTCAAGGACGCCGGGGGGAAGCAGAGATGAGCAACGCACCGGTCGACCCGTCCGAGGTGCCGGTCTTCACCGGCGATCTCGACCTCCTCGAAACCAAGGTCAAGTCGCTGTCCCACAGCGGGCCCAAGGTCGAGACCGCCGGCTCGGACGTCCACTCCTCCTTCGGTGGACTGTCCGCCTACTACAAGGCACCCGAGGCGGAGCAGCTGTTCGCCGTCACCAAGCCCGTGGCGGACAAGGCCCACGACGTCAGCCACGACATGCACGTCATCGCCGGCGCCCTGGGCACCTACGCCCACGAGGTCCGCCCGCTGGTCCACCAGCTCCAGCAACTCAAGCAGGACGCTGCCGACTTCCGCCACAAGGTCGACGGCAGCGACGACGACTGGCGCGAAGACGGCGACCTGGTCGAGGAGAACCTGGCCCGCCGCAACAAGATCGCCGAGGTCTGGGCCGCGTTCCAGGCAGCCGAACGCGACTGCCATGCCAAGATCGTCGGCCTGGTCGGCGGCAAGTCCCTCCACGCCATCGACGCCTCCCACAAACAGGGCTACGGCTACGACGCCGAAACCCTCAAAGAATCCAAGAGCCTTCCCTGGGGCGACGCGGTCGAGGAATCCGCTCCCTGGTGGAAGGTCTGGGTCCACGCCTACGACTTCGGCAAGGGCGTCGTCATCGACGGCGTGTGGGGCACGATCAGGGGCCTGGGCACCCTGCTCGGCGTCGACGGTTCGGAGGCCGCCGGCCAGGCATGGTCCGGTCTGGCCAAGCTCGCCACCGGCTCCTTGATCCTCACCACCCTGCCGCTCGCTCCCATGTACCTGATGACGCCGGGGCACATGCTCCCCTCCTGGCTGCGAGAATCACGTACCGCGATGCTGGAGGCCGGCAAGGCGTTCGTGGCCTGGGACCAATGGGAATCCAACGGCCCCCGGGCCGCCGGCGCCGTCGCCTTCAACATCGTGACCGCGATCCTCACCCGCGGCGGCGGCGCCGCGGTGGAAGGCGCAGGCAAGGCCGCCGCAGCGACCAGGGCCCTGAACATCGCCGGCAAGGTCGGCCAGGCCATCGACCCCATGACCTACGTCTTCAAGGGCGCAGGCGCCGGCCTGTCGAGACTCGGCGACGTGGTGGCCCGCCTCAAGGACGCCGGCCACTTCCAGACCCCCAAGATCTCCGAAGGCGCCTTCAGCCTCCCCGAAGGCGCCACCAGGCTGCCGGACGGCACCGTCCAACTCCCCAAGGACACGGCCATACCAGCGGGCGCAACCAAGCTCCCCAACGGCACCATCAAACTGCCCGAGGGCACAACCGTCTTCCCGCCCAACACCGTCAAGGACCCCTTCACCGGCAACTACACAGACGGCGCCGGCCACCTCTACAACAAGGACGGCACCCTCCTCCAACACGCCGACGACGCCCCCAAGAACAAGCCCGCACAACCGGCTACAGGAGCGGACAACCCGCGGTTCGAGACACCGGTCCGTCAGGATCAGCCGGTCCTAGCCGGCGTTGGCGGACGGGGCGACGATGTCGCACGCGTCGGCTCGGAAATCTCCGAACCGGCCCGCGCCGTGGACGACGCCTCAGTCGTCCACACCGACACAACTCCGGGCGGCACCGCAGGACACAGCCTTGGGGGCCACGCGGGCGACCACACGCCCACGAACAACGTGGAAAATGAGGCAGGTAGAGCAGGCCGCACTGGTGACACCGCCCCCACGATTGGCGACGGCCACACAGGCGCCCCGTCCACACACGGTGGCGACACCCCGTCCACCGGAGGCCATGGCTCAGACGACCCGACGGTCCCGCGCCAAGGTCAGCACGGGGCCGGTGTCGGGGCGGCCGGGCACGACCCGCATGTCCCGGAGCGTTCGGGCGGGACACCCGACCACGGCGCCGCTGGCTCTGCCTCCAGCCCGGAAGAAGCGCTCTCCCCCGATACACACGTGGGCGAAGACGGAACTGTTCCACCTCCTGGGCAGGGTCAGAAGCTCTTGGAGCAGATCGACGTCAACCAGCCTTATGTGGCCAGGAAGGACGGCCTCATCACCCACATCGACGAGAAACCAATCGCTGACTACCTAGATGAGCTGGCCCAAAAGCGCGGAGCTGAGTACCGAGACGCCAGGGACTCAGGTGCCTTTCCCAGGAAGCAGACAGGGGCTTGTGTCGGATCCGTGATGGACCTCCGGACAGGCACAATCATCGAAGGCATCAACGGTAAGGCGGATGTCGTCATCAAGCTGGACGACCTGCACCCCACCCTGCGGGAGAGGTTGGAAACGATTGGGGATCCCCCGCCGCACAAGGACAACCCGCTGGGCCATGCCGAGGTGAAGGCGGCCAACGAGCTGCTTTGGATGCGTACGCGACAGGGACTGCCGGACGACGCCTCTGTTCTCGCCGAGATGCGCGCGTCGGTCGACTTCCCCTACCTCAACGACGCCTCAACGGGTCTTCCTGGCAGGCGAGCTCCCTTCTGCGCGAACTGCAACCATATGCTGCAAGGGCTGCCCAGCAGCCACGGGAGGTTCACCGGCTTCCCACCGAATGACGAGAACTGGATTCCCTGATGACTCCTGCACTGCGAATCGACGTTGATGGTCCGGACGTTGACATGGATGACGCTCAGCGTTTGCTCTATCGAGGTGAGCCCTTCACCGGAGAAGTAGCCGAACATCAAAGCGGACACCTGATCAGCCTGGATGAGTACACCGATGGAATCCTCAACGGACATTCTCGCGAGTGGTACCAAGACGGCACGCTGCGTTCCGAGGGGATTGTCCGGGACGGCCAGGCTGTGGGCGAGTTCAAGGAGTGGCATCCCAACGGAGCCTTGAAGTCCCGAAAGTTCTTCGACAGTTCCATCGCTTCTCTCCGCGAGGAGGACACGTGGGATGAGCACGGAGTTCAGTTGACCTCTTGGCGCCGCAACGACACCTGAACCAGAAATACCAAGTGCTTGATTTCCATCCGGTTTGGCACGGCGCGAAATGATGCCGAGAGTGGTGGAGGCTCGACTGCTGACGCTCATGGGACGGGTGGTCCAAGTACCCTCGAAGAGCACTCTCCAGTACGTCTGGAAGGCGATAGCGTTGTCGGCGATCCCGGTGCGGACATGGATGCCGATCGGCGACCCGGAAAGACGATGTCATCTGGTACCCGTAACGGCTGGGCGCCGCGCGCGCTTCCTGCCGACCCCGTTGCCGCGGAGCGCCTGCAGGAATGGCTGCTTGCGACTGATGAACAAGGACTCGACGCGGTAGGTCTGGACTTCAGCGGCGCAGACCTGTCGGGTGGCAACTTCCGCGAGTCGTGGTTCACCGACGCGAAACTGACCAATGTGAACCTTGCGGAGGCGGACTTCTACCGCGCCGACATGCAGGGCGCCGATCTTTCAGGGGCCAATCTGGCTGGCGCCTCACTGATTCGCACCAATCTAGATGATGCGGTCCTGCGGGGCGCAAACCTAGACGCAGCCGATTTCGTAAAAGCGTCACTCTATGGGGTGGACGCTTCGGATGCAACCTTCCGCGGCGCTCGACTGATGGGCGCATCCATTCTGGACGCGAGTATCTGCGGAGCAGACCTGACGAATGCTGTAGTTCAGGAAAACTCTTTTCACGTCAGGGTTGACGATAGAACGATCCTGCACGGATTCTCGGGTTCAATTTTTGGACCAGTCGAATTCATTGGAGAGGCGGGGGGAGCTCAGGAGGTCAGCGGCGCTGATCTTGAACGTTGGATCCGGGAGAGGGGTGGAAATGTGAACGTTATCTCAAGAAAGCCCCTGAAAGGCCCTCATGCGGCTCAGGAAGACCTGCAGGAAGATGACAGCTGACGCGTACTGAGGCTTCGGCCCGCCCGGCTAGCGCCCCAGTGGTGATCGAGTACAAGAAGGGTTCCGACACCGGCGTGCTGTCGCAGGCCGTTTCCTCCCTGTCGTGGTTGGAGTCGGCGCACCACGAGGTCGAGGCGCTCGTCCGGACGGTGTTGGGGCCGGAGGCCGCCGAGTCCATCGACTGGCGTCGTCCGCGGATGGTCTGCATCGCGGCCAGCTTCTCCCCTCACGACCGTGTGGCCGTGCAGCGGCTGCCCGAGCGGATCGACTTGGTGCGCTATCGCGTCTTCGAGGGGGACCTGTTGAGTCTGCCGCTCGTGGACTCCTCGCCTGGTTCGCCGAGCGCTGCTTCGTCTCGGCAGAGCAGGGGGCGGGACGCAGCGGCCGACAGTGTGCCGACGGCTCCGGTGGTTGCCGCATCGCCGGGGCCTGGCCTCGTCCCGGACTGCCTGCGGGACCTGTACGCGGAGCTGGACGACGCTCTCACGGCGTGGGGCGAAGTCGAGGTGGCGCCCCTCCGTCACTACATCCCCTACCGGCGGTTGGTGAACGCGGCGTCGGTAATCTTTCGCCCGAAGCACGAGGTGACTCTCGTCTACCTCAGACTTGACCCGGGCGCCGTCACGCTGGAGTGCGCGCCCCATGCCTCCATGGTGAAGCCGTTCTCGTCGGTGGGGTCGTCCAGATCCCACGGGCCGTCGTGACCGTATGTGACGAGCAGCTTGCCCTCGTCACGCATCTTGTAGCCGGTGTTCAGGCAATCGACGACGTTGCGGCCGAGGCGGTCGACGGCGGCAGCCACCAGACCGTCGTACGAGCCCCGCTCGTCACGGAGCCAGGGGCCCAGCTTGGGCCGGGTCATCGGGTCGGTGGCGCCCGACACCTCCCAGTCGTCGGCCCAGCCGATGATGTGCGCCCCGACGGACGCGGCGGCCGCCAGCACGTCTTCCCACTGGCGCTCGGGAGAGGACGCGGCCGCCTTGACGCGGGAGAGCCGGCGCACCCCGAGCAGGCATTTTCCGCAACCGTCATAGGGGCGTTCGAACACGATCTGGTCCGTACCGTGCAAGGCTTCCCCGTCTCGGGCGCGAAGGGTACGGAGAAAGCGCGGCCGCCCCCAGGGCGATCTAGGTCAGCCGAGGAAGCTCAACCGGACCCGGCGGTCGGGGTTGTCCACGTTCGTATCAACCAGGCACACCGACTGCCAGGTGCCAAGTGCCAGTTCGCCACCGACGACGGGCAGCGTGGCGTGTGGCGGGACGAAGGCCGGGAGGACGTGGTCGCGGCCGTGGCCGGGGGTTCCGTGTTTGTGGCGCCAGCGGTCGTCCGCCGGGAGGAGATCGCGGAGGGCCGCCAACAGGTCGTCGTCGCTCCCCGCTCCGGTCTCCAGGATCGCCACGCCCATGGTGGCGTGCGGCGCGAAGACGTTGAGCAGGCCGTCCCGTCCGTGGGCGGCGTCCCGTAGGAAGGAGGCGCACTCGCGGGTCAGGTCGTGGACCGTCTCCCGGGAGCCGGTCCTGACGTCGATTTCTCGTGTTGTGAAGTTCTGGGACATGAGGTGATCTTCTCAGAGGGGGGTCAGTACACGCGGACGGGCGGCCGGTGCAGGGGCCCCGCCGGCGGGTGGCGGGGCTCTCCCCGGTCATCGCTCCCGCGCCATCGCCAGGGCGCGAGCTTCACTCGGCCTTCGAGGCATTCACACAATCAAGTAGCTTGATTCCAGGGCAACTTGGCTGGGGTCGGCGTTACGCTGAGAGCGCCAACCCTCCAGTTGGGCAGGGCAGTTACGGGGGAAACAAGAGGCGGCCGGGGTGGTACCCCGGGGACATCCAGGCCGTCCAGTCGGGGCTCCACCCTTCAGGAGTGGAGTGGTGGGGCCCCGGCTACCCCCTCCACAGGCGGGGCCGCTGCCCGGCCCCGGACGGACGGGTCTGATCAACCCGGAAGTCCAAGCCCTGCAACTGGAGGTACGGCACATGGCTACAAAGGAGGAGCGGCCACTCACGGCCGAACCGGCCCCTCGCCTCACCATCGCTGTTACGGCGAGGGTCCTGGTGGCGGTGCTCTTCGACCACCACTAGCCGGAGTAGCGAAACCTGGAGGCAGGGCTCGTTTCCCTGCCTCCAGGATCACCCTCGGGGCGAGCGCGGCGCGTTCCCTCACGCGTTCGGCGGGGTGCCGGGCCTCCGCAGTTCACGGCGGCCACAGCAGTTGTCCGTGCTCCGGGCGGCGAACATGCAGGTGCGGCAGGCATTTCGCCGGATTCCGAGGAGAGTTGCTCGTCGCGCCAGTGGAGGGTCCGGGCCCTAAGGCACGCCGGGAACACCTCCGCGCGTGCGTGACGCGTCGGCTCGTCACCCCCGACGTGGGAGGGGGCGCCGGCTGCGAGGGATGCCGTCGAGGCGACGGCGAGAACGTCGAGGGAAGTCACGGACGCCACGGACGCTGCGGACGCCACGGACGCCACGGACGCCACGGACGCCACGGCAGCCGCGGAAGTTACTGCGCTTGTTGCTTTGCCATGGATGTCCCTCTGTTGGGAGAGGCGCAGGTCGTTAGTCGCACCTACGTACCGGAGTTGTCGTCGTGCGGCGCGCGGGGCTCGCCGTTGGCAGGCGCGCCTACCACACCCTTTTGTCACGATGCGTTAGCAATGTGCACGAAATGTGATCCCGTCTGCTCCTGGGTGACGTATGCCCCGAGGGAGCCAGGCGGGTCGTCTCGTGGATTGGGAGAGGTAGTCGATGACTGTCGAGACGCGTCCGTCGGAAGCCGTGGAAGCGCCGGAACAAGCACAGGAGCAGCTCAGCCTCAGTACAGCGGCGGCGCGGAATCTCGCGACGACCACCAAGTCCGAGCCCCAGATGCAGGGGATCAGCTCGCGGTGGCTGTTGCGGATGCTGCCGTGGGTCAACGTGCCGGGCGGCGCGTACCGGGTGAACCGGCGGCTGTCGTTCACGGTCGGGGACGGGAAGGTGTCGTTCGAGAAGAACGGGTCCAAGGTCCGGGTCATCCCGCAGGAGCTGGCCGAACTGCCCCTGCTGCGGGGGTTCGACGACTGCACGGCGTTGGGGGCGCTGGCCGACAAGTTCGTGCAGAAGGAGTTCGACCCGGGCCAGGTCATCGTGCAGGGCGGCAAGAAGGCCGATCAGGTCTATCTGATCGTGCACGGCAAGGTGGACAAGGTCAGGCCCGCGAAGTACGAGGGCGAGGACGTCGTAGGCCGGCTGTCGGACGGTGACAGCTTCGGCGGCAACGTGCTGGCGGGGGCGAACGGCAAATGGGACTTCACCGCCCGTGCGGCGACCGGGACGACGATCCTGACGCTGCCGCACAGCGCGTACAAGGCGGTTGCCGGCCAGTACGAGGCACTGCGGTCGCACGTCCACCAGCGCAGCGCCGACGCGGAGAAGCCGACCAACAAGGCCGGTGAGGCGGCGATCGAGTTCCTGTCCAGTCACGACGGCGAGCCGATCCTGCCGACGACGTTCGCGGACTACGAACTCAACCCGCGTGAGTACGAGTTGAGTGTGGCGCAGACGGTGCTGAAGGTGCACAGCCGGGTCGCCGACCTCTACAACCAGCCGATGAACCAGACGCAGCAGCAGTTGCGGCTCACCATCGAGGCGTTGCGCGAGCGCCAGGAGAAGGAGCTGGTCAACAACCCCGACTTCGGGCTGCTCAACAACACCGACTTCGACCAGCGCATCCCGACCCACTCCGGCCCGCCCACCCCGGACGACCTCGACGACCTGCTGAGCATGCGGCGCGGGACCCGGTACCTCTTCGCCCACCCGCGCGCCATCGCCGCCTTCGGCAAGCAGTGCAACAAGCGGGGGATCTCGCTGAGCAGCGTCGACGTCGACGGCCACCACATCCCCGCCTGGCGGGGCGTGCCGATCCTGCCGTGCGGCAAGATCCCGATCTCGGAGCACCAGACCTCGTCCATCATCGCCATGCGTACCGGCGAGGACAACGAAGGCGTCATCGGCCTCCACCAGACCGGCCTGCCCGACGAGGTCGAGCCCGGGCTCAACGTGCGGTTCATGGGGATCGACGAGAAGGCGATCATCTCCTACCTCGTCAGCACCTACTACTCCGCCGCCGTCCTCGTGCCTGATGCGATCGGCATGTTGGAGAACGTCGAGGTGCGACAGCGTGACTGAGCTCCCGGTCCGGCGAGTAGAGGAGGGCTGAGGCGGTGTCGTTGCTGTCCCATGTGTTCGCTGGTCCCGCCACCCCCGAGGTGGCGGGCCTGGTGGGCGTCCTGCTGTCCGATCCGGTACGTCCCGGGAGTCGGGGTCCGGCCGCCCTGCCGGCGGAGCCGACGGCCGAGCGGCCCGCTCCCCCGGCGCTGCGGGCCGCGGCGTGGCGTCCCGGTGGCCCGACGGGCCTGGGCACGTCAGCCGCCAGGGCTCTCCTTCCGCCGCCCGCAGCCGACGGCCGGTCCGCGCCCGCGCCTGCGCCTGCGGGCGCGCCCCGCGCCGGTGACCCGATTCCGGGCCTGCACTGCCCGCCCGCGGTGCCGGCCGATCCGGCGAAGGTCGCCGAGGTGGACCGGCGGCTCGAAGCCTGGGCCCATGAGCTGGCCCTGTTCCCCCCTGAGTGGGCGGGGGACTTCGCCGGGTTCCAGGTCGGCCGGGCGGTGGTCCTCCAGCACCCCGGCGCCGCCGAGCTGGAGCGCCTGGTCGTCGCGGGCAAACTGCTGGTCGCGGAGAACGTCGTCGACGACTGCTACTGCGAGGACTACGGCGGGTCCCCCATCGGCTTGGGCGGCCGGCTCGTCATCGCGCAGAGCGCACTGGACCCGCTGCACACCGCGGACGGCTACCAGCAGCAGTGGCGCGAGGGACTGGGCGCGGACGCTCCGCTGCGGTCCTACGCCGAGGCGATGCGTGCCTACCGGGACATGGCGACTCCCAGCCAGGCAACGCGGTTCGTCCACGACATGGCGCGGCTGCACCTGGGGTACCTCGCCGAGGGTGCCTGGGCGCAGATCGGGACCACTCCGCCGGTGTGGCAGTACCTGGTGATGCGGCAGTTCAACAACTTCCGGCCCTGTCTGTCGATCGTGGACGCGGTGGACGGCTACGAGCTGCCCGAGCCGCTGTACTCCCGCCCCGAGGTCCAGCGCGTCACGGCGCTGGCCTGCAACGCCACCACGCTCGTCAACGACCTGTACTCCTTCACCAAGGAGATGGCCGTCGACGAGCACCATCTCAACCTCCCGGTGGTGATCGCCGCCGAGGAGCGCCGGGGCCTGAAGAACGCCTATCTGAAGGCCGTCGACATCCACAACGAGATCATGCACGCCTTCGAGGACGAATCCGCCGTCCTGGCCGCCGAGGACCCGGTCCTGGCCCGCTACACCACCGGCCTGGCTGCCTGGGTCGCCGGCAACCATGAATGGCACCACACCAACACCTACCGCTACTCCCTGCCCAACTACTGGTGAGAGAGGGAAACCCCATGACCATGGCAACAGAGCGACCCGGCGCGGCCGCAGCCCCGACCGTCAGCGCCTACCAGGCATCGGTGGCCGACTACTGGAACCGCGAGCAGAACCCCGTCAACCTCCGGCTCGGCGAGATCGACGGCTTCTACCATCACCACTACGGCATCGGCGACGTCGACTGGTCGGTCCTGGAGGGCCCGGAGGGCACCCGCGACGAGCGCATCACCGCCGAACTGCACCGCCTGGAGTGCGCCCAGGCCGGCTTCCTGGCCGACCACCTCGGCTCCGTCTCCCCCGACGACCGCCTCCTGGACTCCGGTTGCGGCCGGGGCGGGGGGAGCCTGGTCGCCAACAAGCGGTTCGACTGCCAGGTGGACGGGATCTCCATCTC
The DNA here is from genome assembly GCF_044754325.1 of Streptomyces sp. NPDC093097. Lineage (NCBI taxonomy): Bacteria > Bacillati > Actinomycetota > Actinomycetes > Kitasatosporales > Streptomycetaceae > Streptomyces > Streptomyces sp. NPDC093097. The sequence goes on along the minus strand of NZ_JBIVOW010000001.1, from coordinate 457,331 downwards.
CGAGACCCAGGTGGCGTTCGCCGCCGCGCAGGCCAAGAAGCATGGCGTGCACGACAAGGTGCGCTTCCACCTGAAGAACATGCTCGACACCGGCTTCGCGCCCGGCTCGTTCCGCGCCATCTGGAACAACGAGTCCACGATGTACGTCGACCTGTCGCTGCTGTTCGCCGAGTACGCCCGCCTCCTGGCGTCCGGCGGCCGGTACGTCACCATCACCGGCTGCTACAACGACAGATACGGGCTGCCCTCCCGCGAGGTCTCCACCATCAACGCCCACTACATCTGCGACATCCACCCCCGCTCCGCCTACTTCCGGGAGATGGCGAACAACCGGCTGGTGCCGATCTCCGTGGTGGACCTCACCGCGGCGACCATTCCGTACTGGGAACTGCGCGCCAAGTCCTCCCTGGCCACCGGCATCGAGGACGCGTTCCTGACCGCGTACAAGAACGGCAGCTTCCAGTACCTGCTGATCGCTGCCGATCGGATCTGATCCCGTCGACCGCTTGCGGGGCGCATCCCGGACGTGCGTAGGCGTTCGGCAGCGCCCCTGACGACGGGCCCCGCACCTCGGCTCCCGATGAGGAGTCCGCGTCCGGCCGCCACCCGGACGCACCCGGGCCGTCCGGCGACGGCCCCGACGGACGCGCACCGGCCGCGCTCTCTCCCCCGCAGTCCGGCCGATCGCCGGCGGAGCCCCCGCGGGGGCCGACGGCCGGGCTCCGGAACCGGCCGTGGGGGCGCGCAACGGCCGGTCAATGCTGCGGAAACAAAGGTCCAGCAGGCGAGACGGGGGTTTGACCCCTCTTCGCGGACGGGGCTACGTTCGTCGGCATGTTGACGTCAGCCCTGCTCACCACGCGCGGTCATATCGACCTGCTGCGGGTGGCCTCCGCCGCGTGTTGTCGCCGCGGCCGCCGCTGCTGACGTTCGTTCCGTTCCACGTCTGCCTGCTGCGGTTCACGCCAGGCTTTTCGCCGGGCTTTTGGCCGGGTCTTTCGTTGGGTTTCCTCCCTTGTGTGCTGGGCGCGTCGGCGCCGGACACGTGATGTCTGCGCGGTGACGCGGCGTCGCGGTGCGGTGCGGCGTGGCCCGGTGCCCCTGTGACTGTGTGGGGTTGTTGTCGATGAGCGGTGAGCAGGTCGCCGTGGCCGGGCGGGTTCCGGTCGGGGTGCCGGGGGCGGTGTCCGGGGCCGTCGAGTTGTCCCGGGTGGTGCCGGTGTCGGGGCGGCGGTGGGCGGTGCCGCGGTGGATGCGGCGGGCCGCGGGGCCGGTCGGACTGGTCGTGCTGTGGCAGGCGTTGAGCTCCGGCGGGGTGCTGCCGGCGGACATGTTGGCGTCGCCGGCGGCCATCGCCCGGACGGCCGGCGGGCTGATCGCGGACGGGACGCTGCCGTCGGCGATGGGGGTCTCCCTCCAACGGGTCGTCGTGGGGCTGCTGTTGGGCGGTTTCGCGGGGATCGCGCTGGCGCTGGTGTCGGGGCTGTCCCGGTTGGGTGAGGACCTGGTCGACGCGACGGTGCAGATGCTGCGGTCGATTCCCTGGGTGGGGGTGATTCCGCTCTTCATCATCTGGTTGGGGATCGGGGAGGCCCCGAAGATCGCGCTGATCGCGGTCGGGGTGGCGTTCCATCTGTATCTGAACGTGTACGCCGGAATCCGGGGCGTGGACGCGCAGTTGGTGGAGGCCGGGTCCTCGCTCGGGCTGGGGCGGTGGGGGCTGATCCGGCATGTGGTGCTGCCCGGGGCACTGCCTGGCGCGATGACCGGGTTGCGGTACTCCCTGGCGACCGCCTGGCTGGCGCTGGTCTTCGGGGAGCAGGTGAACGCCGATGACGGGCTGGGCTTCCTGATGAACCAGGCACGGGAGTTCTTCCGCACCGACGTGATCGTGGTGTGTCTGGTGGTCTACGCGGTCCTCGGGCTGCTCGCCGATTTCCTTGTCCGAACCCTCGAAAGGCTGTTGTTGCAGTGGCGACCGACGTTCATGGGGCAGTGAAGTCCGGTTCCCGTCCCGAGGGTGCGGGATCGCGCGGTGCGGCGGGTGGTCCGGCCGGGGCCGCGGAGGCCAGCGGTGCCGCCGGGGCCCCCTCCGGGGCGTCGTCCGGTGGTGGGGTCGCGGTACGGGTCGAGGGACTGGTGCGGGAGTTCGAGGGGCGGCGGGTCATCGATGAGCTGCAACTGGAGGTCGGGGCGGGCGAGTTCGTGGCGCTGCTCGGGCGCAGCGGGTGCGGGAAGTCGACGCTGCTGCGGGTGCTGGCCGGGCTCGACCGGGAGATCGAGGGCGAGGTGCTGGTTCCGCGGCGCAGGGCGGTCGCGTTCCAGGCACCGCGACTGATGCCGTGGAAGCGGGTCTGGCGGAACGTGCTGCTGGGACTGGATCGCAAGCCCCAACGGACCGATGCGATACGGGCGTTGGAGGAGGTCGGGCTCGGCCATCGGGCGGATGCCTGGCCCAAGACGCTGTCCGGGGGCGAGGCGCAGCGCGCGTCGCTGGCGCGGGCGCTGGTGCGCGACCCCGATCTGCTGCTGCTCGACGAGCCGTTCGGGGCGCTGGACGCGCTGACCCGGATACGGGCGCAGCGGCTGGTGGCGCAGCTGTGGCGGGAGCGGGGCTGCGCGGTGCTGCTGGTCACGCATGACGTGGAGGAGGCGCTGCTGCTGGCCGATCGGGTGGTGGTGATGGAGGAGGGGCGGATCGCCTACGAGACGGCTGTGGAGTTGCCCCGACCGCGGGAGGTGACCGACCCGCGGTGCGCGGAACTGCGCGCCCGGCTGCTCGGCCGGCTGGGCGTGGCGGATGCGGATGCGGATGCGGACGGAGGAGGGGGCGCGGACGGCGGGGCGGGCTTCTCGCCGGCGGCGGACGCGGACGGGAGGCGGGAGACGGCCGCCGTCTGAGGCCGCAGGAACGCCCGACAGCAGCGCCCCCGTGGGCGCCATAGCGGCAGCGCAGACCCCGTAGGCGCAGCACGACAGCACACCCGCCGTAGGCATGGAACGGCAGAACGGAACACAACTGATGAGACCTGCACGCAGAACCGGTCGGGCGACGGAGCGCCGCCGACTCGCCCTCGCGCTGGCGGCGCTGCCGCTGGTGTCGTTGCTGAGCGCCTGCGGAGGCGGCGCGCGCGCCGACGGCGCCGGCGGCGGCGGGGTGGGCGGCCGCACCGACGGCAAGGGGGCGGTGACGCTCGACGTCGGGGACCAGAAGGGCGGTTCGGAGGCGATGCTGCGGGCGGCGGGCGAGCTGAAAGACCTGCCGTACCGGATCAGGTGGTCGACCTTCACCTCCGGTCCGCCGCTGCTGGAGGCGGTCAACGCCGGGGCGGTGGACGTCGGCGCGGTCGGCAACACCCCGCCGGTCTTCGCCGGCGCCGCGCATTCGAAGATCAAGGTGATCGCCGCGACCCACAGCCGGTCGGACAGTGAGGCGATCCTGGTGCGGAGGGATTCACCGCTGACCTCCCCGGAGCAGCTGAAGGGGAAGTCGATCGCGGTGGCGCAGGGCAGCTCCGCGCACTACGAGGTCATCGCCTCGCTGAAGAAGGCGGGGCTGTCCCCGAAGGACGTCACGCTCACCTACCTCCAACCGGCGGACGCGCTGGCCGCGTTCAGCCGGGGGAAGGTCGATGCCTGGGCGGTGTGGGACCCGTGCACCTCGCAGGCGCTGGACCAGGCGGACGCCCGCGTCCTGACGACCGGGCAGGGCCTGGTGAACGGGCTGGGCTTCCAGGTCGCGGCACCGGCCGCGCTGGCCGACCGGGGGAAGGCGGCGGCGCTGAAGGACTACACGGCACGGCTGCGGCGGGCCCAGGACTGGGTGTTCCGGCACCCGGCGGTCTGGGCGAAGGCGTGGTCCAAGGCGACCGGGCTGCCGGAGAAGGCGGCGCTGGAAGCGGTCCGGCGCACCCGGGGGACGGCGGTGCCGGTCGCCGTGGACAAGGGCGCCGTCGCCTCCGAGCAGCGGATCGTGGACGCCTTCGCGCAGTTGAGGCTGATACCGCGCGCATTCGACTTCGGGGAGTTGGTCGATCCCCGGTTCAACGGCGGGCTGCCGCCTTCGGGTACGGCACCGCGTAGCTATGGAAAGGCCCAGTGATATGTCCGTACACCTGCATTGGTTCCTGCCGACCGGCGGCGACGGGCGGACGCTCGTCGACCGGCACGCCTACACCGACGGCGGCGTCCGGCGGGACCGGATCACCCCGTTGAGCGGGGTCCGCGCGCCCGACGTGGAGTATCTGGCCCAAATCGCCAAGGCCGCCGAGCAGTTGGGGTTCGAGGCGGTGCTCACGCCGACCGGGACGTGGTGCGAGGACGCCTGGCTGACGACGATGGCGCTGTCGCAGGTCACCGAGCGGCTGAAGTTCCTGGTGGCGTTCCGGCCGGGGGTGATCTCGCCGGTGCTGGCCGCGCAGATGGCGGCCACCTTCCAGCGGGTCTCGCGGGGGCGGCTGCTGCTGAACGTGGTGACGGGCGGGGACGCCACCGAGCAGCGGCGGTTCGGGGACCATCTGGACCACGATCAGCGGTACGCCAGGACGGACGAGTTCCTCCAGGTCGTCCGCGGGGTGTGGGGCGGGGAGCCGTTCGACTTCCACGGGGAGCACTACCGGGTCGAGGGCGGGCTGACGGCGCTGCCGCCGGACCCGCTGCCGGAGGTGTTCTTCGGGGGTTCCTCCCCGGCGGCCGGGCCGGTGGCCGCGCGGAACGTCGATGTCTATCTGACCTGGGGCGAGCCGCCGGAGCAGGTGCGGCAGAAGGTCGACTGGATCCGCGGGCTGGCGGAGCGGGAGGGGCGGACGGTCCGGTTCGGGATCCGGCTGCACACGATCGCACGGGACTCCTCCAAGGAGGCGTGGGCGACCGCGAACCGGTTGCTGGACGACCTCGATCCGGACACCGTCGCCGCGGCCCAACAGGCCCTGGGCAAGAGCGAGTCGGTGGGGCAGCAGCGGATGCTGGCGCTGCACGGCGGCTCGCGCGACAAGCTGGAGGTCTCGCCGAACCTCTGGGCGGGGGTGGGGCTGGTGCGCGGCGGTGCCGGCACCGCGCTGGTCGGCAGCCACGCCGAGGTGGCGGACCGGATCGAGGAGTACCACGCGCTGGGCATCGAGCACTTCGTGCTGTCCGGGTACCCGCACCTGGAGGAGGCGTACTGGTTCGGGGAGGGGGTCCGGCCGGAGCTGGCCGCGCGCGGGCTGCTGGACGCCGGGCCGTCGCCGCTGGCCGGGGTGCCGGCGGCGAACGGGCGGCCGGCGTCGGCCCCCGGCGGTGCGCCGCTGCTGGTGGCGGGCGGCCGCTGACCGGAACCGGCGCGGGCGGCGGGCGCGCGGTGCGGCACCGTCCGGGGCACGTCGTCCGCCCGCCGCAAGGGAACGTCGTCTGACGCGCGTGCGGTACCACGGGCGCCGCTCCTCCCCGTCCCGGGAGGAGCGGCGCCTTCCGTGTGCCCGGCGGTCAACGGACGTGCCAGGCACGTGACTTGACGGGGGACCGGCTACCGCTCCAGCGGCTTGCGTGCGGTCTCCGGCAGCACCAGGTAGACGACGAAGGACACCAGGCAGAGCGCCGCGACGTACCAGGGGAAGAGGTCGGCATGGCCGGCCTGCTTGAACCACGTGCCGATGTAGGGGGCGGTGCCGCCGAAGAGGGCGACGGTCAGGGAGTACGGGAAACCGATGCCGGCGGCGCGCACCCGGGCCGGGAAGAGCTCGGCGTTCACCACGGCGGCGATCGAGGTGTAGCCGGTGAGCAGCACCATGCCGGCGCACTGCACCAGCAGCAGGGAGAAGAACGCGTCGGTGACCAGGTGGAGCAGCGGAACCGCCGTCACCGCGAAGCCCAACGCGAAGGTGAGCAGCAGCGGTTTGCGTCCGACGCGGTCCGAGAGCAGGCCGCCGAGCGGTTGCAGCAGGGCGAAGAAGGCCAGCGACAGGGTGCTGACGATGAGCGCGTCCCCCTTGTCGAAACCGGCGTTGACCTGCGCGTAGGTGGGCAGGTAGCTGGTCCAGGTGTAGTAGGCCAGGGTGCTGCCGGCGGTGATGCCGCAGATGAGGAGCGACTGCCGGGGGTAGCGGCGCAGGGCCTCGAAGAGGCCGGGGCGGGCGGCCGGTTCCCCGTCCCGGGCGAGGTCGAGGGTCTCCTGGGCGCCGCGGCGGATCCACAGGCCGATCAGGCTCAGCAGGGCACCGACCAGGAACGCGATCCGCCAGCCCCACCGGCCCATCTGGTCCTCGGTGAGCGCGGCGGCGAGCAGGGCCCCGATGCCGGAGGCGAGCAGTTGGCCGAGGGTGGTGGAGACGTACATGAAGCTGGAGAACAGGCCGCGCCGGCCCGGCCCGGCGGACTCGACCAGGAAGATGGAGGAGGCGGCGAACTCACCGCCGACCGAAACACCCTGCACCAGGCGGGCGATGACCAGCACGACCGGGGCGAGGAGCCCGGTGCTCGCGTAGGTGGGGGTGAGCGCGACCAGCAGGCTGCCGGCGCCCATCATGAGGATGGTGACGGTCAGTGCGGCGCGCCGGCCGCGCCGGTCGGCGACCGCGCCCATCAGGAGGCCGCCGATCGGGCGCATGAAGAAGCCGACGGCGAAGACCGCGAAGGTGGACAGCAGCGGGACCAGGGAGTTGCCGGCCCCCTTGGGGAAGACCTGGTCGGCGAAGTAGACGGCCAGGAAGGAGTAGGCGTACCAGTCGTACCACTCCACGGCGTTGCCTATGGAGGCGGCGGCCAACTGCCGTACGCGGGAGGGTGGGCGGGCATCGCCGGGCGCCTGGCTCTCGGCTACGGGCTGTGTGTTCGACATGGTTGGTGAAGCTCCCCGGTCCTTCGTCTGAGCCTGCCGCTGGGGCAGGGTGACCCGACACGTGATCATGTACCGACAAGGCGGCCGACCGCCAGGGGTGTGGTGGTGACCTGTGCAACGGCGGTGGCGAGGGCGCGGAGGGTGACCCTGGCGGTGGTACGCACCCGGTGCGTACCAGTCGCGGGTGTCTGGGTGGCCCGTGCGCCGGTCGGCAGACTCCTAGGGCGCTTCTGACGGATCTCCGCGGCGTCGCGGCGTCTGGCACGCGCGCTCGCGGCGTTGCCGGGATGTCTCCATAGCTCCGCTATGAAGACATCCCGGCGCCTTGCGATCGCACGCACCAGACGCCGCGACTTCCTCCACGGAGATCCGTCAGAAGCGCCCTAGCCATCGCCACCGAGCGCAGGACCGAGAGGCAGGCAGCATCCCATGAGCGTCGACCACAACTCCCTGAATTGGCAGGCCGGTTGGGCCACCTCCGTACAGGCCCCGAGCAGCGGGTTCCACGAGAACTGGGCCGAGGAGGGGTTCGCGGACCAGACCGTGCGGCAGACCGTGCGGGTCACCGGAGCGGGGACCTGGGCCCGGATCAGGCTCTCCAACCGCTACGGCACCGCGCCGCTGGAGGTGTCCGGCGCGAGCCTGGCCCGGGCCGGCGCCGGGGCCGCGGTGGCGGCCGGTTCGACCCGGCGGCTGGCCTTCGGCGGGCGGGAGTCGGTGCGGATACCGGCGGGCGGCGAGGTCCACAGCGACCCCGTCGAACTGACCGTGGCGGCGCTGCAGTCGCTCACCGTCTCGCTGTACTACGCCCGGCCGACCGGTCCGGCGACCTTCCACGCGCAGGCGTGGGCCACCGCGTACCGGGCGGCCGGCGAGCAGTTGGGCGAGGTGGACCCGGCGGTGTTCGGGGAGACCTCGGTGTCGTGGTACCACCTGGCCGCGGTCGAGCTGGCGGACGGCGGAGCGGCGCGGCGGGACGCGGTGGTGCTCTTCGGCGACTCGCTCACCGACGGCTTCGGCTCGACCGTCGACGGCGACCGGCGCTACTCGGACGCGCTGGCCGAGCGCCTGGCCGCGCAGGGCCGTCCGCTGCGGGTCCTCAACGCGGGCATCGGCGGCAATCTGCTGCTGCACGACTCGGCGTGGTTCGGGGAGCGGGCCGGGGCGCGCTTCGACCGGGACGTGCTGGCGCAGCCGGGCGTGCGGACGGTGGTGGTCCTGGTGGGGCTGAACGACATCGGGTTCAGCGAGGTCGACCTGCCGACGTACAAGCCCGCCCCGGACCTCTCGGCGGAGCAACTGATCGCGGGTTACCGGGAGTTGATCGACCGGGCGCATGCGGTCGGGGTGCGGGTCGTCGGGGGGACGATCCTGCCGTTCAAGGGGGCGGAGTACCACTCGCCGGCCGCGGAGGCGAAGCGGCGGGCGGTCAACGAGTGGATCCGGACGGCGGGGGCGTTCGACGCGGTGGCGGACTTCGCGGCGGCGCTGGCCGATCCGGCCGACCCGGACGCGCTGCGGCCCGCGTACGACTGCGGGGACCGCAAGCACCCGGGGGACGCGGGGTACCGGGCGATGGCGCAGGCGGTCGATCCGGCCGTGCTCTGACGCCGGCCGCGGCGGGCCGGCGCCGGTGACCGGGGCGGGCGGGCCCCGGTCACACCAGCACGGGCGGGGTGTCGTGGTCGTCACCGGCGCCGGCCGTCGTCCGGTGGGCGTCGCGGCGGACCAGGGCGGCGTAGCGGCCGTCGGCGGCCAACAGCTCGTCGTGGGTGCCGCGTTCGGCGACCCGGCCGCCGTCCAGGACGACGATCTGGTCGGCGTCGCGGACCGTGGAGAGGCGGTGCGCGATGGTGACGGTGGTGCGTCCTGCGGAGAGCGCGTCGACGGCCTTCTGGACGGCGTGCTCGGTGCGGGTGTCCAGGGCGCTGGTGGCCTCGTCGAGGACGAGCACCGGCGGGTCGCGCAGGATGGTGCGGGCGAGGGCCAGGCGCTGCTTCTCGCCGCCGGAGAAGCGGTAGCCGCGTTCGCCGACGACGGTGTCGTAGCCGTCGGGGAGGGCCGCGATGTGGTCGTGGATCTGGGCGGTCCGGGCGGCGCGCTCGATCTCCTCGTCGGTGGCGTCGGGCTTGGCGAAGCGGAGGTTGTCGGCGACCGAGGCGTGGAAGAGGTAGGTCTCCTGGGAGACCACGCCGACCGCCCGGGCGAGGGTGTCGAAGTCCAGGTCGCGCACGTCGGTGCCGTCGAGGGTGACCCGGCCGCCGGTGACGTCGTACAGGCGCGGGACGAGGTAGCTGAGGGTGGTCTTGCCGCTGCCGGTGGGGCCGACGACGGCGAGGCTGCTGCCGGCCGGGACGGTCAGGTCGACGCCGTCGAGGGTGGGGGCGGCCTCCGGGTCGTAGCCGAAGGTGACGTCCTCGAAGCGGAGCTCGCCGCGCGGGGCGGGCAGGTGGACCGGTGCGGCCGGTTCGGTGATCGCGACCGGCAGGTCGAGGTACTCGAAGATGCGCTGGAAGAGCGCGAGCGAGGTCTGCATGTCGACACCGGTGGACAGCAGGGAGACGGCGGGGCGCAGCAGGCCCTGCTGGAGGGTGACGAAGGCGACCAGGGTGCCGAGGGAGAAGGACGGTCCGCCGAACTGGAGGACCATGCCGGCCGCCCAGTAGATGAGCGCGGGCATGGCGGCCATGACGATGCCGATGGTGGCCATCCGCCAGCGGCCGGCCATGTTGGCGCGGACCTCCAGGCCGACCAGGCGCTCGGACTCGGCGGCGAAGTCCTTGGTGAGGGAGTCGGCGCGGCCCATGGTGCGGCCGAGCAGCACCCCGCTGACCGAGAGCGACTCGGTGACCATCGCGGACATCGCGGCCATCTGCTTCTGCCGCTGCGTGGTGATCTTCTTGCGCTCGTTGCCGACCCGGCGGCTGACCCAGACGAAGACCGGGAGCAGCAGCAGCGAGACGAGCGTCAGCCGCCAGTCGAGGGCGACCATGGCGACGACGGTGGCGGTGACCGAGGTGAGGTTGGAGACCAGGGAGGTGGCGGTGGAGGTGACGGTCGCCTGCATCCCGCCGATGTCGTTGGCGATCCGGGACTGGACCTCGCCGGTGCGGGTGCGGGTGAAGAACGCAAGCGGCATCCGCTGGAGCTTGGCGTAGACGGCGGTGCGCAGGTCGTGCATGACGCGCTGGCCGACGGTGGTGGAGATCAGGGTCTGCAGGACGCCGAAGACGCTGGTGGTGACGGCGGTGGCGATCATGCCGAGCGCGAGCAGGGTCAGCAGGCCGGTGCGCCGGCCGGGTATGGCGACGTCCAGGATCTCGCGGAGGAGGAACGGGGAGGCCACCGAGACCAGGGAGGACGCGGCGACGAGCAGGCCGACCACGGCGAGGCGGCCGCGGTAGGGGCGGAAGAGCGCGAGGATCCGCCGCAGCTGGACCGGGGCGTCGGGGTCCTTGGGCGGCGGGGTCCAGTTCGGTGCCGGTGCTTCGGGACGCATGGGCTCCTACGAAGGGACGGGGGCAGGGATTTTTCCGAGCTTAGCTCATTGTTACCTAGACTCACAATGAATCTTGTCCTGTACCCTGGGGGCATGCCCTCCCCCGAGCCGTCGGTCAGCACCAACGTCGCCGAGCAGCTGGTGCGGCTGACCCGCCGGATGCAGCGCGCCCAGAAGCGCCACATGGCCCACCTGGAGCCCGCGTTCACCCCCGCGCAGTCCCGCCTGCTGCGGATCGTCGGCCACTGCCGCGACACCCCGCCCCGGATGGCCGACCTGGCCGAGCGCCTGGAGGTGGTGCCCCGGGCGGTGACGACGCTGGTGGACGCACTGGAGGCGAACGGCACGGTGCGCCGGGTGCCCGATCCGACCAACCGCCGGGTGGTCCGGATCGAGCTGACCGACACCGGCCGGTCCGCGCTGCGGGCGTTGCGCGGCGCCCGCCGGGCCGCCGCGGAGGAGATCCTGGCTCCACTGACCGCCGACCAGCGCGCGGAGTTCGGCGGCCTGCTGTCCACCCTCGTCGACGGACCGGGCGAAAAACCGCACCGACCGCACCGCCCGGCCTGACGCACCGTCAACTGGAGGCGACCGTGCCCCTGCTGGAGCCCACGCCCGAAGCCCTGCGGCCCACCGCGAACCGCCCCGCACCGGACCGGGTGCCACCGCGGCTGGCGGGCGGCACCCCCGAGCCGATGCGCGGCGACCTGATCACCCTGCTCGGCGCGGACAAGGTCCGGCACACCGTCTCCGACCTGGTCCGCTACGCCTCCGACGCCAGCCCCTACCGCTTCCTCCCGCAGGTCGTGGTGGTCGCCGAGACCGCCGACGACATCGCCAAGGTCTTCTCCTACGCCCGCGCGCACGGCCGCCATGTGGTCTTCCGGGCCGCCGGCACCTCCCTCAACGGCCAGGCGCAGGGCGAGGACATCCTGGTGGACGTCCGCCGGCACTGGGCCGGCATCGAGGTGCTCGACGACGGCGCCCGGGCCCGGATCCGGCCCGGCACCACCGTCCTGCGGGCCAACGCCGCACTCGCCCGCCACGGCCGGCTGCTCGGCCCCGACCCGGCCAGCGCGATCGCCTGCACGGTCGGCGGTGTGGTCGCCAACAACGCCTCCGGCATGACCGCCGGCACCACCCGCAACTCCTACCGCACGCTCGCCTCGCTCACCTTCGTGCTGCCCTCCGGCACCGTCGTCGACACCGGCCGCCCGGACGCCGACGCCCACCTGGCCCGGGCCGAACCGGTGCTCTGCACCGAGCTGCTGGCCCTCAAGGCGGAGATCGAGGCGGACCCGGAGCTGGTCGCCCGGATCCGCGCCAAGTACGCGATCAAGAACACCAACGGTTACCGCCTGGACGCCTTCCTCGACGGACGGACACCGGCGGAGATCCTGCGCGGCCTGATGGTCGGCTCCGAGGGCACCCTGGGCTTCATCGCCGAGACCGTCTTCACCACCGTGCCGCTGGACCGGCACACCTCCACCGCGCTGCTGTTCTTCCCCACCCTGGCGGCCGCCGCCCGCGCCGTCCCGCGTTTCACCGAGGCCGGCGCCCGGGCCGTGGAGCTGATGGACGGCAACACCCTGCGCGCGTCGGTCAGCGTGGCCGGGGTCCCCGCTGACTGGGCGGAGCTGCCCCGGCAGACCGCCGCGCTGCTGGTGGAGTTCCGGGCGCCGGACGAGGCCGCCCAGCGGGCGCAGGAGGAGGCCGCGGCCCAGGTGTTGGCGGAGCTGGAACTGGTCGCCCCGGTGCCCTCGGTCAGCAACGCCTTCACCCGGGACGCGGCCACCATCGCCGGCTACTGGAAGGCCCGCAAGGCGTTCGTCACCGCCGTCGGCGGCTCCCGGCCGTCCGGTACGACGCTGATCACCGAGGACTTCGCGGTCCCGCCGGCCCGGCTCGCCGACGCCTGCACCGCGCTGCTGGAGCTCCAGGCCCGGCACGGCTTCGACGCGGCGGTCGCCGGCCACGCCGCCCACGGCAACCTGCACTTCCTGCTCGCCTTCGACGCCGCCGACGTGGCCGACGTGGCCCGCTACGCCGCCTTCATGGACGACTTCTGCCGGCTGGCCGTCGAGCGCTTCGACGGCTCGCTGAAGGCGGAGCACGCCACGGGACGGAACATCGCACCGTTCCTGGAGCTCGAATGGGGGCCGCGGGCAACGGAGTTGATGTGGCGGATCAAGGAGACCGTGGACCCCCGCGGCATCCTCGCCCCGCGCGTCCTGCTCGACCGCGACCCGCGCGCGCACCTGCGCGGGCTGAAGACGATCCCGCAGGTCGAGGCGGTCGCCGACCCGTGCATCGAGTGCGGCTTCTGCGAACCGACCTGCCCCAGCGAGGACCTGACCACCACCCCCCGCCAACGGATCGTGCTGCGCCGCGAGATGCTGCGCCAGCCGGCCCGCTCCGCGGTCAGCAACGCGCTGCTGGACGCCTACGGCTACGAGGCGGTGGACACCTGCGCCGGCGACTCCACCTGCAAGCTGGCCTGCCCGGTCGGCATCGACACCGGCGCGCTGATGAGGGTCTTCCGGCACCGGCGGCACTCCCCGCGCGAGGAGCGGATCGCCGAGCGCACCGCCCGGCACTTCGCGGCGGTCGAACGGGCCGCCCGGCTGGCGGTGGCCACCGCGCACCGGCTCGACGACCGGCGGCTGGCGTCGCTGACCGGCGCCGCCCGCAAGGCCGTCCGGCCCGACCTGGTGCCCCAGTGGCTGCCGCAGATCCCCGGCGCCGCGGCCCGCCGGCTGCCCGCGACCCGCCGGGCGGACGCGGCCGCCGTGTACTACCCGGCCTGTGTGAACCGGATCTTCGGCGAACCGGCCGGCCACCGCGGGCCCTCGCTCCCCGAGGCCGTGGTGGCGCTCGCCCGGCGGGCCGACCGCCCGGTGTGGATCCCGCCGGACGTCACCGGCACCTGCTGCGCCACCATCTGGCACTCCAAGGGCTACGAGCGGGGCAACCGCCTGATGGCCAACCGCATCGTCGAGGCGGCCTGGGGCTGGACCGCCGGCGGCCGGCTCCCGCTGATCGTCGACGCGTCCTCCTGCGCCCTCGGCATGGACTGCGAAGTGGTGCCCTACCTCACGCCGTTCAACCGCTCGCTGCACGCCGAGCTGACCGTCGTCGACTCCGTGGTCTGGGCCGCGGAGCTCCTCCCCCGCCTGGACGTCCGGCGCACCCTGGGCTCCGCCGTCCTCCATCCCACCTGCTCCATGCAGCACCTGGGGGACGAGGAGCAGCTGCGCCGGGTCGCCGAGGCGTGCGCCGACGAGGTGGTGGTCCCCGACGACGCGGGCTGCTGCGCGTTCGCCGGCGACCGCGGCATGCTCCACCCGGAACTGACCGAGTCGGCCACCGCGAGGGAGGCGGCGGAGGTCACCGCCCGCCCCTTCGACGCCCATCTCTCGGCGAACCGCATGTGCGAGATCGGCATGGACCACGCCACCGGGGGCCGGGGCTACCGCTCGGCCCTCCTGGCACTGGAGTGGGCGACGCGCCCCGGCAACGCGCCCGGCCCGTCCGGTACTTGAGGACGGCGGGCGCGTCGCCCACGGGGCCGCGTCAGCGGGTGATGTGCAGGGCCACGGCGCTGTGGGCGGGCACGGTGAACTGCGCCTGCCCGTCCGCGCCCACGGTCACCGTGTGCCCGTCGCAGGACGCCGGGTCGGCGGCGACCACGTCGCAGTACGTCCCGGCCGGCAGCGAGGTGGCGAACGTCCGGTTCACCTCGCCGTCCCCGGCGTTGAGGGCCACGAAGCCCGCGGAGCCGCGCCCGAAGGCGATCGCGTCGCCGCCGTTGTCCCACCAGTTCGTCAGCTCCGCCGACCCCACCGCGTTGCGGAACCCCACCATCCCGGTGATCTCCCGTTCGGCGTGCTCGCCGGTCCAGTCGGAGCTGCCCGAGGGCGGCGGGCCGGCGTCCTTGTCGGTCCAGGCGTAGCCGGAGTAGACGTTCGGCGAACCGTACGGGGAGGCGAGCATGAAGACGTTGGCGAGGGTGTAGGCCGCGCCGTCCTTGTAGGTGAGGGTGGAGCCGTTCCGCTCGGTGTCCCAGTTGTCGACGAAGGTGCGGGCCCGGTCGCTGCCGAGCTTGCCGTCGGCGACGGACCTGAGCTGGGCGAGGTTGCCGCTCTGGAGGGCGCTCTTGAGGTGGGTGCCGTAGCGGAACTCGTCGACGTCGCCGGTGCCGGTGTACTCGTCGGGCCGGACGGCCTCGCCGTCGCCGTAGATGACCTCCTGCACCCAGTAGCCCGGGTCCTTCATCTTGCCCTTGATGGCGGCGAGGTCGGCGGCGGCGATGTGCTTGGCGGCGTCGATCCGGAAGCCGTCCGCGCCCAACGACCGCAGATCGTCGAGGTACTTGGCGAGGGTGGTGCGGACGTAGTCGCTGCCGGTGTCGAGGTCGGCGAGGCCGACCAGTTCGCAGTTCTGGACGTCGTCGCGGTTGGTGTAGTCGGAGATGGGCTTGCGGCAGGTGTGGAAGTCCCAGTCCTGGTAGTAGCCGGGGTAGGTGTACTTGGTGTACTGGGTGCCGCCGGTGCCGGTGCCCGAGCCGGCCGACATGTGGTTGATGACGGCGTCGGCGATGACCTTGACGCCCGCCGCGTGGCAGGCGCCGGCCATCGAGGCGAACGCGTCGCGGTCCCCGAGCCGACCGGCGATCTTGTAGCTGACCGGCTGGTAGGAGGTCCACCACTGGTCGCCCTGGATGTGCTCGGAGGCGGGCGAGACCTCGACGTAGCCGTAGCCGGCCGGGCCCAGTTGGCCGGTACAGGCCCGGGCGACGTCCGCGTACTTCCACTCGAAGAGGGTGGCGGTGACGGTCCGGTCGCCCGGTGGGGTGGCCTGCGAGGGCCAGGGGGCCAGGGCGGCGAGGCCGACCGTGGTGAGCATTCCGGCCAGCGCCCCGCCCAGCACACGGGAGCGGCGGCGCACCGTGCCGCGCCCGCGTCGCTGCCCGGTGCGGCTCCTTCGTCGTTGCATTGTTGCGGCTCCTTCGTCATGGGGCACGGGGACCGTGCCCACAAGAGCAGCCACGCGCCAGGCCGCCGTGGGGGATTTCCGCACCGGAGCCTGCCGTTTCGTGCGTGGACACGTCAAGACTTTCGGCAAGGCTTTTCAGGCTCTTGCGAAAGACACTGACGGCAGCGGACCGGCCAGCGCGGCCCCGCTGCGACAACCGGGTAAAAAAGAGTCCACATACGCGCAACAAGAATCCAATGGGCCCTCTTGTGCCCCAGGCCGCCCAACCGCCAGGGTCCTCAGCGAGGTTCACGACTGTCCCGCGTTCGATCCGCTCCCTTGGAGGACCGATGCACGAGGCACATCAGCAGAACCAGGAGCCCGACGAGGCCGGCCCCAGCCGCCGTTCGGTCCTGTGGACCGCCGGCGCGGCCGGCGCCGCCGGGCTGGGACTCGCCGCGCTGGGCACCGGCCCGGCGGCCGCGGCCGCGCCCGGAGCGGCCGGCTCCGCCGCGGCCGCGACCACGCCCAGACCCCAGGGCAAGACCATGATCGGGGTACCGTTCGAACGGCGCAGCACGGTGCGCGTCGGCATCATCGGCCTCGGCAACCGGGGCGGCAGCATGATCGACCTCTTCCTGGCGGTCCCCCACGTCCAAGTGGTGGCGGTCTGCGACCCGGTGAAGGAGAAGGCCGCCCAGGCCGCGGCGAAGGTCACCAAGGCCGGACAGCCCGCCCCGGCCGTCTACACCAACGGCGACCACGACTTCGAAAACCTCTGCAAGCGCTCCGACATCGACTTCGTCTACGCCGCCACGCCCTGGGACCTGCACTTCGAGATGGCGAAGACCGCCCTGCTCAACGGCAAGCACGTGGGCACCGAATGCCCACTGGCGCTGCGCATGGACCAGCTCTGGGAACTGGTCGACCTCTCCGAACGCACCCGCAGGCACTGCCTCCAACTGGAGAACTGCTGCTACGGCAGAAACGAGATGCGGGTGCTGCGGATGGCGCACGCCGGCCTCTTCGGGGATCTGCTGCACGGCGCCGGCGCGTACATCCACGACCTGCGCGGCCTGATGTTCGACCCCACGTACTACGAGGGCCCCTGGCGCCGCCTGTGGCACACCCGGCTGCGCGGCGACCTCTACCCCACCCACGGCTTCGGGCCGGTCGCCAACTACATGGACGTCAACCGCGGCGACCGGGTGGTGCGGATCTCCAGCTTCGGCACGCCCGCGCTGGGCCTGGCCGCGTACCGCAAGGAGCACATGCCGGCCGGCGACCCCAGCTGGAAGGAGTCGTACGTCGAGAGCGACCGGACGATCAGCCTGCTCCAGACGGCCAAGGGCCGGGTGATCCGGCTGGAGCACGACGTCTCCACCCCGCACCCGTACAGCCGGATCAACAGCCTCGGCGGCACCCGGGGGCTCTTCGAGGACTACCCGGAGCGGATCTACCTGGAGGGCGACCAGAGCAACGACGAGTGGGGCGACTTCGGCCGGTACGCCGACTGGGACCACTGGCTGTGGAAGGAGCACGCCAACCCGCCCGGCGGCCACGGCGGCATGGACTACATGCTGGTCTTCCGGCTGACCCAGTGCCTGCGGCTGGGCCTGGTACCGGACTTCGACGTCTATGACGCGGCGACCTGGTCCGCGCCGGTGCCGCTGAGCGACCGCTCGCTGAAGGCGCAGGGCACCCCGCAGGAGATCCCGGACTTCACCCGGGGGCTGTGGCGGAAGGCGCGCCCCGGGATGGACTCGGCGAAGCCGGCCGAGTAACGGGGGCGCGGTCCCCCGGCGCGCTTCCGGGGTCCGGCGGCCGGCCGTCCGCCACCGGACCCCGGGAGGCGCTGCCCGCCCCTCCCGGAGCGCGGCCCGGCCGCGAACCGTCCCCGGCCCACGGCACCGGACTCAGCCCGAAAGGCTCGCCCGGTCCCCCATCACCACGACCGGGTGGCGGGCCGGATCGAGCGCCCGCAGCAGCGTGGCCATCACGGGCTCGGCCACGCTGACGCACGCCGAGGTCCCGCTTCCGTGGTCCACGTGGAGCCAGACCCCGCCGCCCTTGGACTGCCCCCCGGGGCGCGTGGGGTCCAACGGGGACGCCCCCGCGACCCGGTTGTAGTTGATCGCCACCACATAGTCGAAGTCGTGGCGGGTGTTCTTCGACCAGTACGGGGGCGGTGTGAAGGCCGCCGAGTGGGTGTAGGGCAGCCGGGCCCCCGGGTCGGCGCGGACCCCGCCCGCGTCGGTCAGCCCGAAGACCCCGACCGGGCTGCGCTTGTCGCCCTCGTGGTGATCCGCCGTCCAGCCGCGCCGACCGTTGTGCGCCGGCCAACTTCCCTTCTGTTCCCAGCCGTTGTCGTCCCGGTCGTACAGCACCACGGTCGCGTCCGGGGAGTTCGGCCCGGCGCCGTAGACCGCGAGGACCTGGCGGGTGTCGGCCGGGATCCGCGACCGCAGCGCGGCGCCGACCTCCGGGATGTCCTTGTGGCGGGTGGTGGTCGAACCCCCGCGGGCCGGACCGCCGGGGCGCTCCCGCGCCGCCGTCCCGCCCCCTTCGGCGTCCCCACCGCCCTTGCCGTCCGTCTCACCTGCGCCGGCGCCGCAGCCCGCCAGGAGAACCGTCGCCGCCGCGACCACCGCCGCCGCCCGTATCACTCCACCCGCTGTCCGCATGCCGTCCATGTTCCCACCTCACCCTGACGGACGATCGGCCCCCGGGTGATGGAGGTACGGTACGGACGACGCGTCGGCTTTATCGGCTTTCTGTGGAAAAACCGTTTGAAGCCGGGCCCCTCCGCACGCCACCCTTCCCTGTGCCTCCGCTCGCGCCGGGGCCCGTCACCTACGAGCGCGAGGGCTCCGGCCTGCCCGGACGACACCGCACCACTCCCCGCCGACGACTGCCCCTCCCGGCCCGCCGAGCGCGCGGCCCACCCTCCACTCACCGCGACAACTCCCCTGGACATCATGCACATTCGCGACCTTCCCCATCCCGATCCCGGTGTCCCCGACGTCCGCACCGGCGGCAGATTCCTCGCGTGGCTGTGCCGGCAACAGCGCGGCGGACTGACCAAGGCCCTCTTCTGGGGGCTTGTGCACATGGGCGCGCTGGCCGCGTTCCCGCTGCCGGTGGGCCTTGCCGTACAGGCCGCGGTCGACGGCCGCGGCTCCCGACTCGCCCTGGCCGGCGGGGTGTTGACGCTGCTCGGCGCCGCCGTCGCGATCAGCGACGTCATGCTGCACCGCTCGGCCGTCACCAACTGGATCGTCACCGTTGCCCGGATGCAGCAACTGCTCAGCCGCAAGGCCGCGGAGCTGGGCGGGGCGATGACCCGGCGGGTGGCCGCCGGTGAGATCGTCGCCGTCAGCACCGGCGACCTGGAGCGCATCGGCTGGTTCGTCGAGGCGCTCTCCCGTTTCGCCGCGGCGCTGGTGGCCTCGATCGGCGTCTGCGTGGCGCTCGTCGCCTACCAGCCCTCGCTCGGCCTCATCGTCGCCCTCGGCACGCCCGTTCTGGCGCTGGCCGTCCTGCCGCTGCTGCCGCCGGCCACCCGCCGGGCCGACGCGCAGCGCGAGAAGGCCGGGCGCGCCACCGAACTCGCCTCCGACACCGTCGCCGGACTCCGGGTCCTGCGCGGCATCGGCGGCGAGGACCTCTTCCTCGGCCGGTACCGCGACGCCTCCCAGGAGGTCCGCCGGGCCGCCGTCCGCAGCGCCCGCATGTGGTCGCTGATCTCGGCCGTCCAGGTCGCCCTGCCGGGCCTGCTGCTGATCGCGGTGGTCTGGTACGGCGTCCACCTCGCCCTGGCGGGCCGGATCTCCATCGGCGAACTCGTCACCGTCTACGGCGCGGTGTCCTTCCTGCTGTACCCGCTGCGCCACTTCGAAGAGCTGACCATGGCCTGGTCCTTCTCCCTTCCCTCGGCGGGGCGCACGGCCCGCGTCCTGGCACTGAGCCGGCCGACGGGCGGCCGCCCGACCGACCCGCAGCCGCCCTCGGGCGACCTCCACGACCCGGTCAGCGGGCTGACCGCCCGGGCCGGGCGGCTGACCGCGGTGGTGTGCGGCGACCCGGACGCCGCGGGCCGGCTCGCCGAACGGCTCGGCGGGCACGCCCCGCAGCCGGCCCCGCCCGGACCGCGGGACGCCGCCGTCGACACCGGCGACCGGGGCACGCCCGTCCCCCTGGCCGAGCCCGATCGTCCGCTCTCCGTCGTCCTCGGCGAGACCCCGCTGGACGACGTCCCGCGCGAGACCGCCCGGACCGCGGTACTGGTCCAGGACAAGGACCCGGTGCTGCTCTCCGGGACGCTGGGGGAACTCCTCGACGTCCCGGCGTCCGGCCGGGTGACCGCGCCCCAGGCGCTGGACGCGGCCCAATGCGGCGACGTGCTGGCCGCGTTGGCCCGGACCTCCGCCGACGACCGCGACGACCCGATGCACAGCCACCTCACCGAACGCGGCCGGTCGCTCTCCGGCGGCCAGCGGCAGCGGCTGGCCCTGGCCCGCTCGCTGGTCGCCGACCCCGAGGTGCTGGTGCTGGACGAACCGACCAGCGCGGTCGACGCCCACACCGAGTCCCGGGTCGCCGACGGGCTGCGCGGGATAAGGGCGGGCCGCACGACCGTGGTCCTCACCTCCAGCCCGCTGCTCCTGGACCGCGCCGACCAGGTGGTGTTCCTCCAGGACGGCAAGGTCTCCGGCGAGGCCCCGCACCGCGAACTGCTCGACACCCACCCCGAATACCGCGCCGTCGTCACCCGCGACCCCGAGCCCGCGGCCGGCACACCGGCGCCCCGCACCGCCACCACCACCGAGGAGACCGCATGATCGGCCTGGCCCCGCCGGAGCACGATCCCGACACCCCGACCACCGCCGACACCCTGCCGGTCGGCTCGCCCTCGACCGTGCGCGCCTACGTCGCCGAGCTGATCCGCCGCCACCGCGGCCCCTTCACCGTCCTGGTCACCGTCAACGCCATAGCCGTGATCGCCTCGATGGTCGGGCCCTACCTCTTGGGCGACCTGGTCGAGGACCTGTCGGCGGGCCGCGGCGGACAGATCCAACTCGGCCGCACCATCGGCCTGTTCGCGCTCGCCCTGGTCGTCCAGACGGTCTTCGTCCGCATGGTGCGGCTGCGCGGGGCGATGCTCGGCGAACGGATGCTGGCCGACCTGCGCGAGGACTTCCTGGTCCGGTCGGTGGCCCTGCCGCCGGGCGTCCTGGAGCGGGCCGGCACCGGCGATCTGCTGTCCCGGATCACCACCGACATCGACCGGCTCGCCGAGGCGATGCGGGAGGCCGTGCCGCAGCTGTCGATCGGCGTGGTCTGGATCGGTCTGCTGCTCGGCGGGCTCACCGTCACCGCCCCGCCGCTGGCGCTGTCGGTGCTGATCGCGCTGCCGGTGCTGATCGTCGGCTGCCGCTGGTACTTCCGGCGCGCGCCCGCCGCCTACCGCTCCGAGGCCGCCGGCTACGCCGCGGTCTCCGCCGTCCTCACCGAGTCCGTGGACGCCGGCCGCACCATCGAGGCGCACCGCATGGGCGCCCGCCGGATCTCCCTCTCGGAGCACCGGATCCGCACCTGGACCCAGTGGGAGCGCTACACCCTCTCGCTGCGCTCGGTCCTCTTCCCGGTCATCAACGTCACCCACGTCCTGATCCTCGGCGCGGTCGTGGTGCTCGGCGGGGCGTTCGTGCTGCGCGGCTGGCTCACCCCGGGGCAGCTGACCACCGGCGCGCTGCTGGCGCAGATGCTGACCGAACCGGTCAACCTCGTCCTGCGCTGGTACGACGAGCTCCAGGTGGCCCAGGTGTCGATCGCCCGGCTCGTCGGCGTCCGGGAGATCGAGCCCGAGGCCGCCGACGCCACCGCGGCCCCCGACGGCCGGGAGATGCGCGCCGAGGACGTCACCTTCGGCTACCGCGCCGGCGTCGACGTCCTGCGCGAGGTGTCGCTGAGCGTCCGCCCGGGCAGCCGGGTGGCGCTGGTCGGCCCGTCGGGCGCCGGGAAGTCCACCCTGGGCCGGCTGCTGGCCGGTATCTACACCCCGCGGGCCGGTTCGGTGGCCCTGGGCGGCGCCGAACTCTCGGCGATGCCCGCCGAACGCGTCCGGGAGCATGTCGCGCTGGTCAACCAGGAGCACCACGTCTTCGTCGGGACGCTCCGGGACAACCTGCTGCTGGCCCGTACGGACGCCGCCGACGCCGAACTCTGGGCGGCGCTGGGCGCGGTGGACGCGGACGCCTGGGCCCGCGCGCTGCCCGGCGATCTGGACGCCGAGGTCGGCGCCGGCGGCACCGCGCTGACCCCGGCCCAGGCCCAGCAGATCGCGCTGGCCCGCCTGGTCCTGGCCGACCCGCACACCCTGGTCCTGGACGAGGCGACCTCGCTGCTGGATCCGCGCGCCGCCCGCCAGTTGGAGCGCTCCCTGGGCAAGGTCCTGGACGGGCGCACCGTCGTGGCCATCGCCCACCGGCTGCACACCGCCCATGACGCCGACGTCATCGCGGTCGTCGAGGACGGCCGGATCAGCGAACTGGGCAGCCACCGGGAACTGGTCGCGGCCGGCGGCGCGTACGCGGCGCTGTGGCGCTCATGGCACGGCTGAGCCGGTGACGCGCGAGTGGCGCCCCGCGAACAGGGCGGGGCGCCACTCCTGCGCCGGGCCGGCGCGGATCAGGCGTAACCCAGCGCCGCCAGCGCCCCCATGGCGCCCAGCAGCAGGAACACCGGCATCAGCACCTTCATCTCCACCCAGCTCCCGGCCCGGAAGCGCATCGGCTTGGGCGTGCCCAGCGGGTACCAGCGCTTGCGGCCTATCGGGATGGGCCACAGGATCGGGCAGCCCGAGACCGTCAGGGCGTCGCCGATGTCGTGCACCAGCGCGCCCAGCATGATCGGCAGGCCCAGCCAGAGGTACTCCTGCCCCGGCTCGGTGAACAGCCAGTGCGCGCCGTTGCCCGGCTCGTCCAGCACCTGCGCCAGGATCCAGGCGGTCGCGGCGCCGAGCAGCCACACCAGCACGTCACTGGAGACCCGCGCCGCCCGCCACAGCAGCCCCTCGATGGCGAGCACCATGTGCACGAAGAGGATGCCGAGCACCGCCCAGCGCCCGCCCTCCGTGGCCAGCAGCGACATCCCGGCGCCGACCAGCACCGCCCACAGCCAGGTGTGGGTCAGCGTCCGGTGCCCGCCGGCGCGGTTGGCGTCGCCGCGCATCTTGGTCGCCTTGTAGACGGCGTGCGAGAGGGTGTCGACCACGTCGCACAGCCATCGCGACAGCGGTCCGAAGGCGCGCGAGATGGTGGCGGCCTTGTGGTCGAGGTCCGGTGCCAGCGCGGCCCCGGCGCAGATCAGCGCGCCGCTGACCAGGACCGGCCAGGGCATCGGAGAGCCGGCGCCGTAGGCCGCCGCTCCCACCCCCAACCAGGCCGCGGCTCCCGACAGCGAGTGCGCCGGTCCCATCATGGCTGTTCCCCACCCCTTGTTCTGCTTCTGACGCCTGGTCGGCGACTCAGCGTAGCGTCAAACGATCTCCGTACCGGGGGCGGGTTCCGCGGCCGCCCGGCATCGGCAGACGGCGTGCGTACGGTCTGCACACGGCCGCGTACGCAGCGCGCTCGCGCCCGTGCGCCGGGGCGCGGAGCGGCCCTCCCCACCCCTGTTTGTCTCCAGTTGATCTCCATCCGGAGCACCGGTTCCCGGATCCGAGGGGAAGGCAGGCAGTATGGGGGGCGTGACCCTCATCGATCATCTGCCGAACACCGCCGACCCCGACGCCCTCTTCGAAGCCTTTTCGGGCTGGGCCGAACAGCAGGGCATCACGCTCTACCCTGCCCAGGAGGAGGCGCTGATCGAAGTGGTCTCGGGGGCCAACGTCGTCCTGTCCACCCCGACCGGCTCCGGAAAGAGCCTGGTGGCGGCCGGCGCGCACTTCACCGCCCTGGCCAACGACCAGGTCACCTTCTACACCGCGCCGATCAAGGCACTGGTCTCGGAGAAGTTCTTCGACCTGTGCAAGCTCTTCGGCACCGAGAACGTCGGCATGCTCACCGGCGACGCGTCGGTCAACTCCGACGCCCCGGTGATCTGCTGCACCGCCGAGGTCCTCGCCTCGATCGCCCTGCGTGACGGCAAGCACGCCGACATCGGCCAGGTCGTGATGGACGAGTTCCACTTCTACGCCGAGCCGGACCGCGGCTGGGCCTGGCAGATCCCGCTGCTGGAGCTGCCGCAGGCGCAGTTCGTCCTGATGTCGGCGACCCTCGGCGACATGTCGCGCTTCGAGGAGGACCTGACCCGGCGCACCGGCCGGCCCACCTCCGTGGTCCGCTCCGCGACCCGGCCGGTGCCGCTGTCGTACGAGTACCGCACCACGGCGCTGACGGAGACGCTGACCGAGCTGCTGGAGACCCGCCAGTCGCCGGTCTACATCGTGCACTTCACCCAGGCCGCCGCCGTGGAGCGGGCGCAGGCGCTGATGAGCATCAACATGTGCACCCGCGCCGAGAAGGACGAGATCGCCAAGCTGATCGGGAACTTCCGCTTCACCACCAAGTTCGGGCGGAACCTCTCCCGGTACGTCCGGCACGGCATCGGCGTCCACCACGCCGGCATGCTGCCGAAGTACCGGCGGCTGGTGGAGAAGCTGGCCCAGGCGGGCCTGCTGAAGGTCATCTGCGGCACCGACACCCTCGGCGTCGGCGTCAACGTCCCCATCCGCACGGTGCTGTTCACCGCGCTGACGAAGTACGACGGGCAGCGGGTGCGCACGCTGCGGGCGCGGGAGTTCCACCAGATCGCCGGCCGCGCGGGGCGGGCCGGCTTCGACACCGCAGGCTTCGTGGTCGCACAGGCCCCCGAGCACGTCGTGGAGAACGAGAAGGCGCTGGCGAAGGCCGGCGACGACCCGAAGAAGCGCCGCAAGGTGGTCCGCAAGAAGGCGCCGGAGGGCTTCGTCAACTGGGGCGAGAACACCTTCGAGAAGCTGATCGCCTCCGACCCCGAGCCGCTGACCTCCCGTTTCCGGGTGACGCACACCATGCTGCTGTCGGTGATCGCCCGGCCGGGCAACGCCTTCGAGGCGATGCGGCGACTCCTGGAGGACAACCACGAGCCGCGCCGGAACCAGCTCCGCCACATCCGCCGGACGATCGCGATCTACCGTTCGCTCGTGGACGGCGGGATCGTCGAACGGCTCCCGGAGCCGGACGCCGAGGGCCGGATCGTCCGCCTCACCGTGGACCTCCAGCAGGACTTCGCGCTCAACCAGCCGCTGTCGACGTTCGCGCTCGCCGCGTTCGACCTGCTCGACCCCGAATCCCCCTCCTACGCCCTGGACATGGTCTCGGTCGTGGAGTCGACGCTGGACGACCCCCGGCAGATCCTGGCCGCCCAGCAGAACAAGGCGCGCGGCGAGGCCGTCGCGCAGATGAAGGCCGACGGCGTCGAGTACGAGGAGCGCATGGAGCGCCTCATGGACGTCGAGTACCCCAAGCCGCTCGACGAGCTGCTGTCGCACGCCTACGGCCTCTACCGCAAGAGCCACCCCTGGGTCGGCGACCACCCGCTGTCGCCGAAGTCGGTCATCCGCGACATGTACGAACGCGCCATGACCTTCACGGAGTTCACCTCCTTCTACGAGCTGGCGCGCACCGAGGGCATCGTGCTGCGCTACCTGGCCAGTGCGTTCAAGGCGCTGGACCACACCGTGCCGGACGACCTGAAGTCGGAGGACTTCCAGGACATCGTGGCCTGGCTGGGCGAGATGGTCCGGCAGGTCGACTCCAGCCTGCTGGACGAGTGGGAGCAGCTGGCCAACCCGGAGGAGGAGACCGCGGAGGAGGCGGCCGAGCGCGCCGACCAGGTCCGTCCGGTCACCGCCAACGCGCGGGCGTTCCGCGTCCTGGTCCGCAACGCGATGTTCCGGCGGGTGGAACTGGCGGCGCTGGACAAGGTCGAGGAACTCGGCGAGATGGACGCCGACTCCGGCTGGGACGCCGACGCCTGGGGCGAGGCGATGGACGCCTACTGGGACGAGTACGAGGATCTGGGCACCGGCCCGGACGCCCGCGGTCCCAAGCTCCTCCAGATCGAGGAGGACACCGCGCACGGGCTGTGGAAGGTACGGCAGACTTTCGCCGACCCCAACGGCGACCACGACTGGGGCATCTCGGCCGAGGTCGACCTGGCCGCCTCCGACGAGGAGGGACGCGCGGTCGTGCGGGTCACGGGCGTGGGGCAGTTGTGAGTCTGTGAGGCGGCGGCTTCGCCCGAAGCCGCCGAAGGAGACGACGGAGGGCCACCGGTCATGACGAACCCGGCCGAGAAGCTGGTCGATCTGCTGGACCTCGAACAGATCGAGGTGAACATCTTCCGGGGCCGCAGCCCCCAGGAGAACCTCCAGCGGGTCTTCGGCGGACAGGTCGCCGGCCAGGCACTGGTGGCCGCCGGGCGGACCACGGAAGGGGACCGCCCGGTCCACTCGCTGCACGCGTACTTCCTCCGGCCGGGCCGGCCGGGCGTGCCGATCGTGTACGAGGTCGAACGGGTCCGGGACGGGCGGTCCTTCACCACCCGCCGGGTCGTCGCCGTCCAGCAGGGCCGCACGATCTTCAACCTGACCGCCTCCTTCCACCAGCCGGAACCGGGCTTCGAGCACCAGCTGCCGATGCGCCCGGTCCCCGACCCGGAGGAGCTGCCCAACGTCGCCGAAGAGGTCCGCGCGCACCTCGGCGGTCTGCCCGAGGCCCTGGAACGGATGGCCCGCCGCCAGCCGTTCGACATCCGCTACGTCGAGCGGCTGCGCTGGAGCCCGGACGAGATCGAGGGCGCGGAGCCGCGCAGCGCGGTCTGGATGCGCGCGGTGGGTCCGCTGGGCGACGACCCGCTGGTGCACACCTGCGCGCTGACCTACGCCAGCGATATGACCCTGCTGGACGCGGTCCGCATCCCCATCGAGCCGCTGTGGGGCCCGCGCGGCTTCGACATGGCCTCCCTCGACCACGCGATGTGGTTCCACCGCCCCTTCCGCGCCGACGAGTGGTTCCTCTACGACCAGGAGTCCCCGATCGCCACCGGCGGCCGGGGCCTGGCCCGCGGCCGCATCTACGACCGCACCGGCCGACTCCTCGTCTCCGTCGTCCAGGAGGGCCTGCTGCGCCCCTACGGCCCGCGCCACATGGACGGGTCCGGCGAAGAGGGCACTACGGGGACGCCCCCCTAGCCGACACACGGCGAAGGGCTCCCCCCTTCCCCCTACGCAGACATCACCTCGCCCCCACGACAACGTCGGCCTCCGAGACCCCAACCAGGTCCCGAAGGCCGACGTACCGCCGAAGCTCTGGCTCAGCCGCCGATCGGCCCCAGGGGGATGTCCTTCACGGTGAGGCTGAGGGACTTGATGGAGCCGTCCTTCAGGATGGGCAGGCCGTTGGGGCCCGGAACGAAGTTGGCGGTCAGGTCCTCCACGGAGCCGCTGGCGGAGAGGCCACCCGCAACGCCGTCGAGCTCGTCGTCGGCGATCTCACGGGTCTCAATGCCGGAGGTGTTGCTCATGATGATGAGCGTCCTTCTTCCTAGTGGTGAGTCGCAGTGCATACGGCACTGCAACGGGAGCCCCTTGAACGACTCCCGCCACGCGCCAGACTGCACGCCCGCGTGGTGCATGAAGAGCGAAACACCACTCCCTTCACCCACCACACACACCCACCGTTCAAACGGAAGCCCAACGTCACACAGGCCCTCGAACCAGCCAACGGCATCGGACCCCGTCCGCCCGAGCCTCGATGCCATCGACCGGCGCCGCCGCCTTCCAACTCACGTGCGCGCGGGGCTAGTTGCCGTTCTCCGCATAGCCACCACCTTCCACGGAGACCCCCAACCAGGATCCATTTGAAGATCACCGGCAACGGGATCGCGCCACCGCCTGGCCCCTCACAGACACCGGCGCGAACCGACCCCGAGCCGGCGCATGACGGTGCGCGGGCGGAGGCCCGCAGGCGCAGGCGCCCGGGCGACGGGCCTCGCTCCGCCTTAGGCTCGGCTCATGGACTTCACCCTCACCGCGGCGGAGCAGGCCGCCGTCCGCCACATCGCCACCCGGCTCCGGGCGGGCGTGCCGCCTACGGACGACGACGTGGCCGACGAACTGGGCGACGAGGCCCGCCCGCTGTTGCAGTCCCTGGTCGACAAGGGCTGGCTGGTCGTCGGTGAGGGGCGCGTGCTGAGCCTGTCGACGATCGCCCGGGCCGTGGTGTCGGACGAGGGGGACGTCGGGCAGTCCCACCGGTGAGGGCGGGCGGCGGGCGGCACCCCCGGCCGGGGCCCACCGCGAACGCGACCCGCCAGCCATCGCGAAACGCGACCCCGACACCCGCCGCGCCCCGCCTCACCCGTCGCGCGCCTCACCGGCCGAGCCCCGCCCCGCGCGGGCGGGGTCATGAGCGCGCGGTGAGGCTTCTGGCCTTCGCCGTCCACGTGGGGTGGTTCCGCAGGCTCGGGGGCTGCCCGGCGCGGCGGACGGCCGCCGGGCGGACCCGGCCGGGGTCCTCACGGCGGGCGGTTTCCAGCGCACGGGAGAGATTGACGCGGTACCACAGCACCTCGTCGAACTCCTCGGCCACCAGGGTCCGTTCGAAGGACTCCCGGGCCGCCTGGGTCGCCGTCAGCGCGGAGGCCAGGACAGGACGGAGCCGGCGCAGCACGGCGCGCTCCAGTGGGTCCTCGGCCACCGAGGCCAGCTCCTCGGGAGGCAGAACGGCGGCGATCACCGCCGCCGACTCCCACGGATCGTCGGCGTGCCCCATGAGCTGGGCGACCCGGCGGCTGCGCCACTGCCGGGCCCGCCAGTCCTGGCCGCTGGTGAGCATCACCCGCATCGCGACCGGGGTGTTGCCCCGCAGCAGCTCCGGCTCGCGGTCGGCGAACTCGGCGATCTCCGCGGCAAGATAGAGCCAGACCACGGCACCGAAGCGGTTCACATAGAAGCGGACCGGACCGACGCAGCCGGCCCGGGTGAGCCGCAGGGCCCGGCCGGGGCCGATCCCCATCAGCGCGGCGGCCTCGTTG
Source organism: Streptomyces sp. NPDC093097 (assembly GCF_044754325.1). NCBI lineage: Bacteria > Bacillati > Actinomycetota > Actinomycetes > Kitasatosporales > Streptomycetaceae > Streptomyces > Streptomyces sp. NPDC093097. Next base: position 428,961 of record NZ_JBIVOW010000001.1, on the reverse strand, counting down.
GTGCCGACCGTGCGGAGGCGGGTACGGAGCGCCTCAGGGAAGCCGGACTCGGACCGGAGGCGGGCGACCTCCTCGGCCGGCACCCGGCGCCGGGCGGGCGGCCCGGAACCTCCCGTCCGGTCATCGGCCCCTGCCGGGACCGTCCGGACCTCTCCGAGCTGGGTGGCAAGCTCCAACTCGCCGGTCCGCAACTGGAGTTCCTGGGCCGCGCGCCCCATCGAGAGCGTCTGCCGCCCGTCGCACATCACTGTCACCGTCATGGTGGGTCCCCCTGCGACTCGATCGTCGATCACTGACGGTCACGACGTTAGCCGCTGACGGTGACGGGGCGTCAACGCCCGCCTCAAGCCTGTGGATAACTCTCCGGCCGGCGGGCCTCGACGCCGAGATGCTCCCCGACGCGGTTGACCAACAGCGTCATCTCGTAGGCGATCTGCCCCATGTCGGCGTCGGCGCCGGCCAGCACGCACAGGCAGCTGCCGTCCCCCGCCGCCGTCACGAACAGCATCCCGTCATCGAACTCGACCATCGTCTGCCGCACCCGGCCGACGCCGAAGTGGCGGGCGGACCCCTTCGCGAGGCTGTGCAGTCCGGACGCGACCGCCGCGAGATGCTCGGCGTCCTCCCGTGTCAGCTCCTGGCTCGCGCCGGTCACCAGCCCGTCGTTGGACAGCACCAGGGCGTGCCGTACCTTCTCCACGCGTTTGGTCAGATCGTCCAGCAGCCAGTCGAGTCCGCTGCTCAGTGCCATGCCGCTTCCTCCCCGTATCCCCGTCCGCGGTGTGGCCGGACGGCAGTTCGCAGCCCGTCGGCGGGCTGCCGTGCCAGCCTGTCCCACCTCTGCCGTCTCGGCAAGCGGCTCCGCATCCGGTGTGCCGGCTGCCGGCGGATCGCTCCGGCGGCAAGGATGGCGGCATGGCACACAGGATGACGAAGGATGAGTGGCGGGCGTTCCTTTCCGAGGGCACCAGAACCGGAAAACTTTCGACGGTGCGGTCCGACGGCAGCCCGCACATCGCCCCGGTGTGCTTCCTCATGGACGGCGACACGCTGGTGTTCGCCACCGGCCGCGACTCGGTCAAGGGCCGCAATCTCCTCCGCGACAACAGGGTGGCGCTGTGCGTCGACGACGAGCGGCCGCCGTACGCGTTCGCGGTCGTGCAGGGCACGGCGGAGCTCAGCGAGGAACTGTCGGACCTGCGGCGCTGGACCACCCGGATCGCGGTGCGCTATGTGGGCGAGGAGCGCGCGGAGGAGTTCGGCGCCCGCAACGGCGTCCCGGGGCAACTGCTGGTGCGGGTCCGGATCGACAAGGTGGTGGCGGTCGCCCGGCTCGCGGAGTGAGGGGCGGGGCGCGGGCCGTCCGGCACCCCCGTCGGCCGGTCAGCCCACCGAGCCCACCCGCCGGTCGGAGTGCCGCCGCCCGGCGTGCTCGACCAGCCGGACCAGCACCTCCTTGCCCGAGTCGCGGTCCCGGGCGTCGCAGAGCACGACGGGCGTCCCGCGGTCCAGGTCCAGCGCGCGGGAGACCTCGTCGGCACCGTAGGCCCCGGCTCCGGGGAAGCAGTTGACGGCCACCACGAACGGGACGGCGCGGCGCTCGAAGTAGTCGACGGCCGGGAAGCAGTCCGGCAACCGCCGGGTGTCGGCCAGCACCACCGCACCCAGCGCCCCCTCCGAGAGGTCGTCCCACAGGAACCAGAAGCGGTCCTGCCCCGGGGTGCCGAAGAGGTACAGGGACAGCCCCGCCCTGATGGTGATGCGGCCGAAGTCCATCGCCACGGTGGTGGTGTCCTTGCCCACCACTCCCCCGATGTCGTCGACCGCCGCGCCCGCCGCGCTGAGCCGCTCCTCGGTGCGCAACGGCCGGATCTCGCTGACCGCACCCACCAGGGTCGTCTTGCCCACCCCGAAGCCGCCTGCCACCAGGACCTTCAGTGCCACGTCGGGGGCAGCGTCCTGCGCCAGGTCCTTCGGGGGCCCTTGTACGGCGTTCATCGGCCGTCTCCTCCGGGGTGCGAGATCCCGCGCGACGCGGGCGTGCGGATTCCAGGGCACAGCGATGGGGCCGGCGACGGCACCGCGTGCCGTCCGGAGATCCATGGCGAGGACCGTACCGCCCGCTGATCGCGATGTCCTCGGATTCCGGAAAGCCGGCGTGGACGGCGGTCTTCCTGGTGGCGCGGTGGCGCGCCCGCCACTCCCGTACGGAGCCGGCCGCGGCGCCCGCCGTCCGGTGGCCCGCGGTCCTCTCGCTCACCGTCACCACCGGCGTCGGGCTCGGCCTGATCACCTCCGCCGACCCCAACATCGCCCGCGTCGTCGGCTTCCTGCTCACCGACGGCGCCGCGCACGGCACACTGGGCGCGATGAACCTCGGCGTGGTGGCCGCCCTGCTCGTCGCGGGCGTCCTCTACGCCCTCACCGCACCCGAAGGAGACCGATGACCGGCCCGCACGGCAGTCTTCCGCACGAGGTCCGCGCGTTCTTCGGCGTACGCGCCGCCGGTTGGGACGCCAAGTTCCCTGGCGACGGCCCCGCCTACGCTGCCGGCGTGGCCGAACTGGGCCTTCGCCAGGGCCAGCGGGTGCTGGACGCCGGCTGCGGCACCGGACGCGCCCTGCCGGCCCTCAGAGCGGCCGTGGGAGCCCGCGGGACGGTCCTGGGCGCCGATCTCACCCCGGAGATGCTGACGGCCGCCGTACGGGCCGGCCGCGACGCCTGCGCGGACCTGCTGCTCGCCGACGTGGCCCGGCTCCCGCTCCCGTCCTCGGCACTGGACGCCGTGTTCGCCGCCGGACTGCTCTCCCATCTGCCCGACTCCGCGGCCGGACTGTCCGAACTCGCCAGGGTGGTGCGCCCCGGTGGCCGGCTCGCGCTCTTCCATCCCGTGGGACGGGCCGCCCTCGCCGCCCGCAAGGGGCGCCGGCTCACCCCGGACGACCTGCGGGCCGAGCCCCAGCTGCGCCCCCTCCTGGCCCGCAGCGGCTGGGACCTCGTCCAGTACACCGACGAGGACACCCGCTATCTGGCGCTGGCGGTCCGCCGAGGGTGAGGCTCCCGGGCGGACCGCCGCACCTCAGGACGCCGCCGGACCCTCCCCGGCGGGAGCGTCGCCGACGGGGTGCACGGGGCAGCCGCCGCCCCGGCGGGGCGCGGGGAACGTCCCGAGTCCGGCGATCCGGTAGCCGTTCGGATAGCCCTTGATCTCGGGGTTCTGGCGGGCGAAGTGCGCAGTGCGGCGCGGCGGCAGCAGCCGCACGGCCTTGGCGCGCACCTTCAGGGCCGTCCGCACCGCCGTGCGCACCGCGGGCCGGGGCCGGTCGTAGCGGAAGGCCGTCAGCAGCGCGTCGTCCAGGAGGGCCATGCTGGCGCCGCGCACCACGGGGGCGAGCGGGCCGTACCAGCCCGCCATCAGGTCCAGGGAGGCGTCGGCCACCCGGCGGGCGCCGGGGTCCCAGCCGAAGTGCGCCTCCTCGTAGGCGTCCAGGCAGTCCATGAACTCCTGGTGGGTCTGCGGGATGTCGCGGATGCCCATGTGCCGGCCGAGGGTGCGGTAGTACGCCGCCATGGCGCGCTTCTCGTGCTCGCTCAGCCGCCGCCAGCCGTACTTCTCGATCCAGCGGATCGGGACCGCGACGAAGGTGCACAGGACATAGCGCATGTCCTCGTTGCTGATGTCGTAGCTGCGGTGCATCTGGTTGATGCGGCGGATCGCGGTCCGCCCCTCGTCGGCGTCGAAGCCGTGCTCGATGACGGTGTCCAGGAGCAGGGCGGTGTCGTCGTAGCGCTTTTGCGCACGGTCGGTCAACTCGGCGGTCTCGGCGAGCAGTCGGCCGATGCTCGGCACCGCGTAGGTGCGGTAGAGCGCCAACTCCAGGGCCCTGGTGATGTCCCAGGGGAATTCATGGGAGTAGGTGATGCGGTGGATCCGTAAGAAGTCGCGCTCCGGGTCGAGTCGCAGGATCTCCTTGAGCCAGTCGTAGCGCCGCACCTGTGGTCCGTCCCTTCGTCGCCGAAGCGCCCACAGTACGGGCGCAGGACGCACGCCCACGACGGGCCAGGCCCGCGGCCGCGGGCATCGTCGCAGCGTAGGACTGGTGACATGGGCGCGCCCGGCCGATTAGGGTGCGCGGCGAAGTGCGGACCCCTAGGGAGGGAGGCCCGGCGTGCCGACGACCGAGAGCGCCGACAGCGACCAGTTGTTCGTGCTGACGGCGGTGCTGCTGACGCCCGCGCAGTTCCCGAGCGTGCTCGGCGACGACTACCCCGAGGTGTGCGCGGGGCTCGGCCTCGCACCGTATGCGGAGGGCTACGGCCTGGTCCTCGGCCAGGACGGCACCGGGGCGCGCTGGACCGTGGCCACCGAGGACGTGTCCCTGGTGGCGTGCGCGGTCGCGGCCTGGGACTGCGGCATGGACTACGACCTCTCACCAGGCGAGGACAGCATCGTCGCGGCGCTGCCGGGCTGGCCGCTGGCGCTCGCGGTGTCGGCTCCCGGGGTCCCGCGGCCGCACGACCCGGAGCCGTCCGAGTGCGGCCGCGCGCCGCTGGCACCGCCGGACGCCGACGGCTGGGGGCCCGCCCAGCGGCGGCTGGGGGCGGACGAGATCGCGCTCCAGTGGGCCTCCTGGCGGGCCCGGATCGAGGACGCGGACGTCACCTTCGCGGAGCCCGGCGAGGAGCGTCACCAGGGCGTGCGGCGGGTGCTGGCCGAGGCCCGGGGCTATGTGGCGAATCCGCCGCCGCCCGGCCGGGTGCGGTCGTCGTTCGCCGCGGGCGGGGCCCGTACGCTGCGGGTCGACGGCCCGGGATGGAGCATGGTGGCGCGCACCGACGACCTCGCGTTCGTCCTGCTGGACGACAAGCCGGGGCAGGTGCACCCGGTGGGCCGGGGGCCCGAACTGCCCCGGCTGCTGGCCGCGTTGGACGCACTGGCGGCCCGCCCCGCCTGACGGCCGCGGGCGGGCCGGTCCGCGTCGGGGCGGGCTTCCCCGGCGGCCCGGCGGGAGCGCCGGCTCAGCCGCCGATCTGCTTGCGGCCGGCCCGGCGCAGCCGGCGCCGCTGGGAGGGGTCGAGCGTCAGATACGCGACGGCCGGGATCCCGACCATGACCAAGACGGCCGCCCAGAACGGCAGCAGCCACAGCAGGACCACTCCCACCGCGACGCCGCCGATCGCGACCTTCGCCTGTGTGGACATCCTTCACGCCCTTTCCGCGGCGCGTGCCGCGCTCTGTCGTATTCCATTGAACGCCGGTTCGGCTCCGGAGGTTCCCTCGTGGGCCGGGCCGCCCGGCGCCCACGGCCTCGCTACGCCCCGGTAGGTGCAGGTGAGCGGCATCGTTCCGGTGGATTCCCGCTTCCGGCGATCACGCCCGTTCAGGCGTCGGCCGGGGCCGGCCTGCGGCCGCCCGGGAAGACGAGGTGCCCCCTAGAGGTGCTCCCTAACGGGTGCGTCGGCGGTCCGCAACCGCCGGCAGGCCACGGGCGGGGCGCACGACGCCGCTGCGGGGCGGCGGCCGCCGGTGACCGTGCCGCGACGAGGGGGCCGGCGGCCCCGGCCGAACCCGCGACGCGACTACCGGATGCGCACCCGCGGGGGAATCCCCGCGCGATGCGAGAAAGATCACCTTTCCTCAACCCTTGACACCTGATGGCCACTTCAGGTCGTCACCAATGACAGGATGGAGCCGAATCCGCACCCTTTTCGTGCGATTCATTCCCTGGCACCGTCCGCATACGTCCGCCTCCGCCCCCGTCCGACCGATTCGACCGTTAGGGCCCGTCCTGCCATGCCGTTCGCCATCCTCCGCCGCCTGCGCGACCGCACGCCGCACAGCCCCCAGCCGTCCCTCCCCCAGGGGGCGGGCGCGCTGGACCTGAGCGTCAACGATCCCGTCGGACTGCCGATGGCCGGGGTGGAGATCTCGGTCCGGGACGCGGGCGGCCGGGACGTCACACTCGGGCGGACCGACCCCAACGGCCGGCTGACCGTCACGCTGCCGCCCGGGCCCTACCGGGTCGTGGTGACCTCCGACGGCTTCCGGCCGGCCCGGTTCGAGGTCGAGGTGGTGGCCGGCGAGCGGACCGCGCCCCGCCCGGTCACCCTGGTGCCGGCGCCCGCGCTGCCGCTGCCCGACACCGGCCAGTGGCGGCTCGACCCCGACCACAGCGCCATCCGCTTCAGCGCCCGGCACATCGGACTGGCCCAGATCCACGGCCGGTTCAACCGCTTCGAGGGCGGACTGTGGATCGGCGAACGGATGGAGGACTCCCGGGTCGAGGTGACCATCGACGCGGCCAGCATCGACACCGGGGTGCGGATGCGGGACGACCATCTGCGGTCGGCGGAGTTCCTGGACGTGGCCCGATATCCCCATCTCCAGTTCGCCGGCGAGCGGTTCGTCCACAAGGGAGGCGGCCGGTGGGCGGTGCAGGGCATGCTGTACCTGCACGGTGTCAGCCGCACCGTCCATCTGGACACCCGCTATCTGGGCATCGGCACCGGCATCGCGGGCGAGACCCGCACCGCCTGCCAGGCCGTCACCGAACTGCACCGCGAGGACTTCACCCTGGACTGGCGCACGATGCTGGCCAGGGGCATCGCCGCGATCGGCGCTACGATCCGGATCGAGCTGGACATCCAGGCAGTCCGGCCCGAATAGCAACGCGAAGAGGTGTCCCCATGACCGGCCCGTCGTCCCCACCACCGTTCGCCGCGGCGCTCGCCGCCGGACCGCTCGTCCTCGACGGCGGGCTCTCCAACCAACTGGAGGCCGACGGGCACGACCTGAGCGACGACCTGTGGTCGGCCCGGCTGCTCGCCGAGGAGCCGGAGGCCGTCGTACGGGCCCACCTGGCGTACTACCGGGCAGGCGCCCAGGTGGCCATCACCGCCGGCTACCAGGCCACGTTCGAGGGGTTCGCGCGGCGCGGCACGGGCCCCGAGGAGGCCGCCGGGCTGCTGCGCCGAAGCGTCGAACTGGCCCGCGAGGCGGCCGCACGGGCCCGCGCCGGCGGGGCCGCCGGGCCGCTCTACGTCGCCGCGTCGGCGGGACCGTACGGGGCGATGCTGGCCGACGGCTCCGAGTACCGCGGCCGGTACGGGCTGTCCGTGGACGCGCTGGAGCGCTTCCACCGGCCGCGCCTCGAGGTGCTGGCCGCCGCCCGGCCGGACGTCCTGGCCCTGGAGACGGTGCCGGACGCGGACGAGGCACGGGCGCTGCTGCGGGCGGTGCGCGGCCTCGGCGTCCCTGCCTACCTCTCGTACAGCATCGCCGGGGACCGCACCCGCGCCGGGCAGCCGCTGGCCGAGGCGTTCGCCCCGCTCGCGGAGGCGGACGAGGTGATCGCGGTCGGCGTCAACTGCTGCGCAGCGGACGACGCCGACGCCGCGGTGGCGATCGCGGCCCAAGTCACCGGCAAGCCGGTGGTGGTCTATCCCAACAGCGGCGAGCGCTGGGACGCCGCGGCCCGGGCCTGGCGCGGCCGCCCGGCGTTCCACACCGACCGGGTCGCCGGCTGGGTCGCGTCAGGCGCCCGGCTGATCGGCGGCTGCTGCCGGGTCGGCCCGGACACCATCGCGGAACTGGCCGCCGCGCTGGGCCGCTGACCGGGCCACCGGAAAACGAGGCGCGGTCCGCCCGCACCGCCGGTTAGCCTCCCGCCATGGAGTGGGACGACGCGGCGTTACTCGCCCTGGAAGTGGACACCGTCTACGGGCTGGTGCCGGCCGCGGCCGGCCGCCCCGCGACCGTGACGGACAAGCCGGTCAAGGCGGTCTGGGCCTGGTCGCCGCGGGCCCGGCTGCTGGCCCTGGGCCCCGGCGTGACCGCCCCGGCGCAGCCGCCGGCCACCGCCCTCGACACCCCGGAGCAGCCCTACGCCCCCGAGAAGGCCCCCCGGGCACTGGTGCGGCTGGCCCGCGCCCTCGGGGTGGCCGACCCGGACACCGCCATCGAGGGCGGCCCGACCTACGTCTTCCCCGAGCGGCTCCCGGACCCGCCCCCGGCGGCGCTGCCGGTGCTCGTCTCCGATGCCGCCGGCCGCCTGGCGGCGCAGCGCCTGGACCGGCCCGGCAACTGGGAGCCCGGCGAATGGGCGGAGCTGATCTCCGGTGCCGCCGGGGACTGGGCGATGGCCGTGGACGGCACCGCGCCGGTCTCCATCTGCCACACCCCGGAGGCCAACGCCACCGCGGCGGAGGCCGGGATCTGGACCCGTGCGGACTTCCGCGGCCGCCGGCTGGCACCGGCCGTCGTCGCCGCCTGGGCCCGGCGCGCGGCCCACCACAGGCAGGTGCTCTTCTACAGCACCACCGCCGCCAACCACGCCTCCCGTTCGGTGGCCCGCACCCTGGGCCTGACCCCGCTGGGCTGGCTCTGGACGCTGCGCTGACCCCCGGCCGTCCGGTAACGCATGGGGCAGGTGTTATCCAGCCGCAACGGACGCACCGGCGACAGCGCCGCCGGCCGATGGCAGGATGCAGGCCAACTCGGCGCCCCCGCGGCCCGGTTGCCCGGCACGGCACGGCACTCTTGGAGGATCTGTGACCGCTCGCTCCGCGTTGCCCCTATCAGCCGCCGTCGCGGCCGCCGCCCTCCTGGCGGGCTGCACGAGTACCGCCCCCGGTGGCGCACAGGGCGCCGGACCGCAACTGATCCGCCCCGGCACGCTGCTGACCTGTACGCACCTGCCCTACGCCCCGTTCCAGATGTCGAAGGGCGGCAAGGTCGTCGGGTTCGACGTGGACCTGGTGGACCTGGTCGCCAAGGACCTGGGCGCCACCCAACAGCTCGTCAACACCCCGTTCGAGGGCATCGAGACCGGCAACGACTTCGCCGTCCGCACCTGCGACCTGGCGGCCGCCGGCATGACCATCACCCCCGCCCGCGCCAAGGTCATGGACTTCTCCGATCCGTACTTCGACGCCACCCAGGCGCTGCTGGTCAAGCGCGGCACCCCGGTCAGGAAGCTGGCCGACCTGAAGGGGAAGAAGCTCGGCTATCTCAAGACCACGACCGGTGCCGGCTATGCCAAGGCACACGGGAAGGGCATCGAACTGGTCGAGTTCGAGGACGTCGGGCTGCTGGTGACCGCGGTGCGGTCCGGCCAGGTCGACGCCGCGATCAACGACAACGGCGTGCTCCTGGACTACGCGAAGCACAACAAGGACACCCAGGTGACGGCGGAGTTCGACACCGGCGAGCGCTACGGATTCGCCGTCCGCAAGGGCAACGACGCGCTGCGCAAGCGCATCGACGCGGTCCTCGCCAAGGCGAAGAAGGACGGGAGCTACGACCGCATCCACCGGAAGTGGTTCGGCTGATGCCCCACCCCCTCACCCGCAGACGCCGGACCCAACTGGTCCGCGGCGTCCAGTACGGCCTCCTGGTCGCCGCGGCGGCGGCGCTCGCCCTGGCCGCGGACTGGCACCGGCTGGGGACGGCGTTCTTCGACGTCTCCGTCGCCAAGGCGCTGTTCCCCGACGTCCTCACCACCGCACTGGTCAACACCGTGCGGTACACCCTCCTCGGGTTCGGCTTCGGACTCGCGCTCGGCATGGTGCTCGCCCTGATGCGGCTGTCGTCGGTGCCGCCGTACCGCTGGCTCGCGGTGGCCTACATCGAGTTCTTCCGCGGCATCCCCGCCCTGCTGGTGTTCCTCGCGCTCGGCTTCGGGGTGCCGCTGGCCTTCCAGGTCGCGCTCGACCAGAGCGCGACGGTGATGCTGTCACTGGGCCTGGTGGGCGCCGCCTACATCGCGGAGACCCTGCGCGCCGGCATCCAGGCGGTGCCCAAGGGGCAGACCGAGGCGGCCCGTTCACTGGGCATGTCGCAGGGCCGGGCGATGGTCTCGATCGTCCTGCCGCAGGCGTTCCGGATCGTGCTGCCGCCGCTGACCAACGAGCTGATCCTGCTGACGAAGGACTCCTCGCTGGTGTACCTGCTGGGGCTCTCGCTCTCCCAGTTCGAACTGGCCAACTTCGGGCGGGACGCGCTCAACGAGCACAAGAGCCTCACTCCGGTGCTGGTCGCCGGGCTGCTCTATCTGGTGATCACGCTCCCGCTGGGCCAGGTGGTCCGGCGGCTGGAGGCCCGTACGGCGAGGGCCAGATGAGGGGACGGGCGGCGAACGGGTGCGGAATCCGGCGACACGGCGGCAGAGAGGCGGCGCGATGACCGGCGGCGGGGACGGCAGCGCGATCGACGTACGCGGACTGCACAAGGCGTTCGGGACGCTTCAGGTGCTGCGCGGCATCGACCTGTCGGTGGCCCGGGGCGACGTGGTGTGCCTCATCGGGCCGTCCGGATCGGGGAAGTCGACGCTGCTGCGCTGCGTGAACCTGCTGGAGGAGCCGACCGCGGGCCGGATCACCGTCGCCGGCACCTCGGTCACCGACCCGGACGTGGACATCGACCGGGTGCGGCGCCGGATCGGGATGGTGTTCCAGTCCTTCAACCTCTTCCCGCACCTGACCGCGCTGGAGAACCTCACCATCGCGCAGCGCAGGGTGCTGCGCCGCGACCGGGCGGCGGCCGAGCGGGTCGCCCGCGACCAGCTGGCCCGGGTCGGACTGCGCGACAAGGAGGCCGCCTATCCGGCGCAGCTGTCGGGCGGACAGCAGCAACGGGTCGCCATCGCCCGGGCGTTGGCGATGGAGCCGGAGCTGATGCTCTTCGACGAGCCGACCTCGGCGCTCGACCCGGAGCTGGTCGGCGACGTCCTGGCGGTGATGCGGTCGCTGGCGCGGGACGGGATGACGATGCTGGTCGTCACGCACGAGATGGGCTTCGCCCGGGAGGTCGCCGACCGGGTGGCCTTCATGGACGGCGGGCAGATCGTCGAGGAGGGCACCCCGGAACAGGTGGTGGGCGCGCCCCGGCACGAGCGGACCCGGGCGTTCCTGGCGCGCGTCCTGGACCCGGCGGCGACCGAGGTGGCCGCCGGGACGGACGGTGCGGAGGAGGTCACCGGGCGGCCCGCCTGACGGGCGCCGACCGCCCCCCCTCGGCGCCCGCCGACCCTGTCAACGCAGCGGCTGGGTGAGCTTCTTGGTGGCGCTGCTGTTGCCGGTCAGGCTGCACACCACGGTCCTGATGCCCACCTTGTAGCCCTCGGCGCTGGGGAACTGCACATAGGTGCCCTCGGCCGTCCCGGCGGGCTGCTTGGCCGCCCGCTCCCGGAGTCCGGACGAACACAGTGCGGCCGCCCGCTCCTTGATCTCGCCCCCGGGGGCCAGGCCGTTGGGCAGGGTGGTGACGAAGGCGACCTCGGCGTCGTGCGGGCCGTGGCAGGGGGCCGCCGTGTTGTTGCCGCCGTGCGCCGCCGGGGGCATGTCGTAGCAGTCGCCGGTCTTCAGCCGGTAGAAGGGGAGGGTGTCGGTGGTGGGCGAGGGGCTCTCCCGGTCGTCCGGCGTCGCGGAGTCCGACGGGCTCGGGGCGGCGCGGTCGTCCGACGGGGTGGCGCTCGCGCTGGTGCTCGGGCCCGGCCGGGCCTGCTTGCGGCTCCCGTCGTCGCCGTTGGCCCATATGAAGCCGCCGATGACGAGTCCCAGGACGACCACGCCGATACCGATGATCAGCGCGATGGTGGCGCCGTTGCCACCGCCGGAGGGCGGCGGGGGCGGCTGCTGCCAGCCGCCGTTCCCACCGCCCGGACCGCCCGGACCACCGGGACCGCCCGGACCGCCGGGACCACCGGGCCCCGCCGGTCCGAAGCCGCCCGCGGGCGCGCCGTAGGGGCCGGCCGGCGGCGCCGACGGGCCGTAGCCACCCGGCGCCGGCTGCTGACCGCCGGGCCCGTACGCCCCGCCCGCGGGCGGGCCGAAACCGCCCGCTCCGCCCGGAGGCGGCTGCGGCGGCTGGTTGGAGTGCGGAGGCGGGGGAAAGCTCATGGCGGAAAAGATCGCTCCTTTGGTGTGGAGTCAAGAACGCGGTGACCGCTCCGGACCGTTCCAGGCGAAACATCCGCCCGGCGGGCACCGTTGACGCCCGGTGGCCCGGGACGGCCGGCCCCGGTCCTGGCGGGCCCGGACAGACCCTAACGTGCCCGACGTGTACGCCTCACTGCCCGGAGGTGCACCATGTTCACCGACCTTCCCCTGGACGAACTGCGCCGCTACCGCCCCCCATTGCCCGAACCGCCCGGTTTTGACGCGTTCTGGCAGCGGACCCTGGACGAGGCCCGGGCCCATGACCTCGTCCCCCGTTTCACCGCGACCGACACCGGCCTGTCCCAACTGCACACCGACGACGTGGAGTTCTCCGGTTTCGGCGGCCACCGCATCCGGGGCTGGTTCCTGCGCCCGCGCTCCGCCCCCGGACCGCTGCCGTGCGTCGTGCAGTACCTCGGTTACGGCGGCGGCCGGCTGCTGCCGCACGACTGGCTGCTGTGGCCGTCCGCCGGATACGCCACGCTGGTCATGGACAGCCGCGGCCAGAGCGGCCCCGACCGGCCCGGTGAGACCCCCGACCCGGTGGCCGCCGCCCACCCCGGGGTACCGGGCAAGATGACGCAGGGGCTGCTCGACCCCGGCACCTACTACTACCGGCGGCTGTACACCGACGCCGTACGGGCCGTCGAGGCCGCCCGCGGACACCCCGCGGTGGACGCCGAGCGGATCGTGGTCGCCGGCCACAGCCAGGGCGGCGCCCTCGCCCTGGCGATGACGGGCCTGGTCCCGGGCCTGGCGGGCGCGCTGATCGACGTGCCGTTCCTGACCCACATCCGGCGCGCCCTGGACGTCACCGACCAGGGCCCCTACGGCGAACTGGCCCGCTACTTCGCCGGCCAGCGCGGCCACATCGACACCGCGCTGCACACCCTCGACCACTTCGACGGCCTGAACTTCGCGGTTCGCGCGAGCGTCCCGGCGCTGTTCGGCACCGCGCTGCGCGACGACGTCGTCCCGCCGTCCACCGGCTTCGCCGCCTACCACCACTACGCGGGCGAGGCCCAGTTGGAGGTGTGGCGGTTCAACTCCCACGAGGGCGGCGGGGGCGCCCAGCGGACCGCGGAGATCCGCTTCCTCCGCGACCTTTTCGGCACCTGATCCGCCCCGCCGACGGGCGCCACGCGGGTCGTCCACAGGCCGCCCGCGAGCGGTCGTGCGCGCATTACGATGCGGCAGCGCACCGGGGTCCGAAGCGGCCGGGAGCCCCGGGGCAGGGCCCGGCCCCGGCCGCCGAGGGAGAGTGCTCGATGGGCGCACAGTCGGCCGGACCGCTGGTCGTCGGGGTGGACAGCTCGACGCAGTCCACCAAGACGCTGGTGGTGGACGCCGCCACCGGCATGGTGCTGGCCCGCGGCCAGGCACCGCACACGGTCAGCGAGGGGCCGGGCAAGGAGAGCGATCCCGAGCAGTGGTGGCGGGCGCTGGGCGAGGCGCTGGCGCAGTGCGGGCCCGCCGCGCGGCAGGCGTCCGCGGTCTCGGTCGCCGGGCAGCAGCACGGCCTGGTGGCGTTGGACGCGGCCGGGCGGCCGGTCCGGCCGGCGCTGCTGTGGAACGACGTCCGCCCCGCCCGGGAGAGCGAGCGCCTGATCGCCGAGGGCGGCGGGCCGGCGGCGTGGGCGGAGCGGATCGGGAGCGTGCCCGGCCCGGCGTTCACGGTCGCCAAGTGGGCCTGGCTGCGCGCCCACGAGCCGGCGGCGGCCGCCGCCACCGCCGCCGTCCGGCTGCCGCATGACTACCTCGTCCAGCGGCTGACCGGCCAGGCGGTCACCGACCGCGGCGACGCCTCGGGCACCGGCTGGTGGTCGGCGTCCACCGGGGCCTACGACACGGAGGTCCTGGAGCGGGTCGGGCTGCCCCCGGAGAAACTCCCGCGGGTGGCGCTCCCCGGGGAGGCCGCGGGCACCGTGCGGACCGAAGAACTCCCGTTGCCGCACGGGGCGTTGGTGGCCGCCGGCACGGGTGACAACATGGCGGCGGCGCTCGGGCTGGGCCTGCGCCCCGGACAGCCGGTGCTGAGCCTGGGCACCTCCGGCACGGTGTACGCGGTCAGCACCCGCCGGCCCGCCGATCCCACCGGCATCGTCGCGGGCTTCGCCGACGCCCGCGGCGACTGGCTCCCCCTGGCCTGCACTCTCAACTGCACGCTCGCCGTGGACCGGGTGGCGGCGCTGCTCGGCCGCGACCGGGAGGCCGTCGAGCCGCGCGGCGACGCCGTGCTGCTGCCCTTCCTCGACGGCGAGCGGACGCCCAATCTGCCGCACGCCACCGGCCTGCTGCACGGGCTGCGCCACGACACCACGGCCGGCCAGCTGCTCCAAGCCGCCTACGACGGCGCGGTGTTCACCCTGCTGCGGGCACTGGAGCATCTGCCGGGGGCGGCGGGCACGTCCGAGGCGCCGCTGCTGCTGATCGGCGGCGGGGCCCAGGGGCGCGCCTGGCGGGAGACCGTGCGCCGGCTCTCCGGTCGCCCCGTGGTGGTGCCCCAAGCGGACGAACTCGCCGCGCTCGGGGCGGCGGCACAGGCGGCCGGGCTGCTGCTGGGCGAGGATCCGGCGGCGGTGGCGCGCCGCTGGGGGACGGCCCGCGGTACCGAATACCCGTCCCGGGAGCGGGACTTCGCCGCCTGGGAGCGCTTGACCGCCACGCTCACCAACGGGGTGGCATTGCTGGGGAGTTGACGGTCGATGAGGTCAATGGGGAGGCACCGCAGGGAGGTTGAAAGACGGCCCCGGCGGCCCCTCCCGGCACATCTTGACCAGTACGGAAATTGCTAAACCCTTTCCACAAAAGCTTATTTCCATGCCACCCATTCGAGCGATTGTGCGGATAAAAACAGCGCGACTATCTTCGACGCGGCGGCGAGCAGCCGGGGACACTCCTGCCTTCTCCCGGCGTACCGTGCCGCCGCCTCCACGAGATGGGTGACATTGGTGACGATTGCCGGCGAGACGCTGTCCGGAAGCGCCGAAGAGAGCCAGTTTTCCAGCCTGAGCACCGCGGCCGCGCGGAACCTGGCGACGACCACCAAGACCGCGCCGCAGATGCAGGGCGTCACGTCCCGCTGGCTGCTGCGGCTGCTGCCCTGGGTGCAGGTCTCCGGTGGCACGTACCGCGTCAACCGGCGGCTGGCGTACACCGTCGGCGACGGGCGGATCGACTTCGACATCGACGGCACATCGGTCGCGATCATCCCCGACGAGCTGCGCGAGCTCCCCGCCCTGTGGGAGTTCACCGACACCGAGGTGCTCGCCGCGCTCGGCGCGAGGTTCACCCAGGTCGAGTACGCGCCCGGCGAGGTGATCGCCCAGGCCGGCGCCCCGCACGACCGCGTGGTGCTGATCGCCCACGGCCGCGTCGACCGGATCGGCACCGGCAAGTACGGCGACGAGACCGTCCTGGCGGCCCTGGCCGGCGGCGACCACCTCGGCGACGCCCCCCTCAACAGCGCCGCCGGATCATGGGAGTTCGGCTACCGCGCCGTGACGCGGGTGACGGCGATGGTCCTGGCGCGTCAGGACGCCCAGGAGGTCATCGGCCGCTCCCCGGCGCTGCGCGACCACCTCGCGGCGGAGGCCGACGGCACGGCCCGGCCGGCCAACGCCAGCGGCGAGTCCGAGATCGCGCTCGCCTCCGGCCACCACGGCGAGCCCGCGCTGCCCAGCACGTTCGTCGACTACGAGCGGGCGCCGCGGGAGTACGAACTCAGCGTCGCGCAGACCGTCCTGCGCACCCACACCCGCGTCGGCGACCTCTACAGCGACCCGATGAACCAGGTCGAGGAGCAGCTCAAGCTCACGGTGCAGGCACTGCGCGAGCGCCAGGAGCACGAGATGGTCAACAACCCCGACTTCGGGCTGCTGCACAACGTCGACCTCAACCAGCGCATCCACGCCCACAGCGGCCCGCCCACCCCCGACGACCTGGACGAACTCCTGTCGACGGTATGGAAGGACCCGAGCTTCCTGCTGGCCCACCCCAAGGCGATCGCCGCGATCGGCCGGGAGTGCAGCGCCCGCGGCCTCTACCCGGACGCGGTGGACTTCATGGGCCACTCGGTGCCGTCCTGGCGCGGCGTGCCGATCTTCCCCTGCAACAAGATCCCGGTGACGAAGGAGGGCACCAGCTCGGTGCTGCTGCTGCGCACCGGCGAGGACAAGCAGGGCGTGGTGGGGCTGCACCGCAGCGGAATTCCCGATGAATACGAGCCGAGCCTTTCGGTGCGTTTCATGGGCATCGACGACAAGGCCATCGTCAACTACCTCGTCAGCGCCTACTATTCGGCGGCCATTCTCGTGCCCGACGCGGTGGGCGTCCTCCAGGACGTGGAAATCGGGCGCTGACCGGAGCCCCCGCGGCAGGTAACGGCCGTCGTCGCGCGGACCGGCAGCACACCTCCCACCTCTTCCCCCTCTCTTCCGCGCTTTCCTCCGCATCTCACGCACCGAGTTTCACGCACCGACCAGGACAGGTGACCCCCCGTCATGACCACATCCGTGGACCCCACGTCCGGCCCGCAGACCGACGGCATCCAGCAGCTCCGGTCCAGCCTGGACCCCACGGCCGCCCGCAATCTGGCGACCACCACCAAGACCCCGCCGCAGATGCAGGGCATCTCCTCGCGGTGGCTGCTGCGGATCCTGCCCTGGGTTCAGGTCTCCGGCGGCACCTACCGCGTCAACCGGCGACTGACCCACACCCTCGGCGACGGCGAGGTGGAGTTCGTCACCGAGGGCGCCGAAGTCCGGGTGATCCCCCAGGAGTTGCGCGAGCTTGCGCCGCTGCGCGGCTTCACCGACGGCCCCACGCTCCAGGAGTTGGCCGGGCGGTTCGTCCAGCGCGAGGTCGTCCCCGGTGACGTGCTCGCCGAGAAGGGCACGCCGACCGACCGCGTCCTCCTCATCGCGCACGGCAGGTTCGAGCGCATCGGCACCGGCAAGTACGGCGACGAGAAGGTCATCGGCCAGCTGTCCGGCGGCGGGTCGGCCGGTGAGGCCGCGCTGCTGGCGCCGGACGCGGAGTGGGAGTTCACCGTGCGGGCCACCACCCGCGGCACGGTCCTCACCCTCTCCCGCGGTGACTACGAAGAGGTGCTGGGCCGTTCGGCGGCGCTCCGCGAGCACGTCGAGAGCTTCCGCACGGCACTGGTCCCGGCGCAGAACAAGCACGGCGAGGCGGCCATCGAGCTGGCCGCGGGGCACGCCGGCGAGCCCGAACTGCCGGGCACGTTCGTGGACTACGAGCAGTCCCCGCGGGAGTACTCGCTCGGCGTCGCGCAGACCGTGCTGAAGATCCACTCGCGGGTCGCCGACCTCTACAACGACCCGATGAACCAGCTCGACCAGCAGCTGCGGCTCACGGTGGAGGCGCTGCGCGAGCGCCAGGAACACGAGATGGTCAACAGCCGCGAGTTCGGGCTGCTGCACAACGCGGACCTCAAGCAGCGCATCCGCACCCACAGCGGCCCGCCCACCCCCGACGACCTGGACGAGCTGATCTCCCGGCGCCGCAAGACCCAGTACCTGCTGGCGCACCCGCGGACCATCGCCGCCATCGGCCGGGAGTGGAACGCCCGCGGCATCTACCCGGCGATGACGGAGATCGACGGGACGCCGGTGCGCGCCTGGCGCGGCATCCCGCTGCTGCCCTGCGGCAAGATCCCGATCAACCCGGACCAGACCAGCTCCATCCTCGCGATGCGGGTCGGCGAGGAGAACCAGGGCGTCGTCGGGCTCCACCAGACCGGCATCCCGGACGAGTACCGGCCGGGCCTGTCGGTGCGCTTCATGGGAATCGACGACAAGGCCGTCATCAAGTACCTGGTCAGCGCCTACCATTCGGCCGCGGTCCTGGTGCCGGACGCGCTGGGCATCCTGGAGGACGTCGAGATCGGCCGCTGACCGACCGGACCGGACACCCCGTCACCCGGGTGTCGCGACCGCGCCGCCCCTCCGTCAGGGTCCGGACGCGGCACGGCACCCGGGTGCCGCGCGTTGCGGTCGCCCGCGAGACCGTTGGGCCGATCAGGGGGCGTGACGCGCTTTTGATCCGCCGTGGGGCTTCTTTGGTCAAGCCATTGACGCAACGGCCATTCCCTTGGCAGGGCGCGCACTGTTGCGCATGATGAACGCACCGGCATGTGCGTGACATGTACGCGACCACCCCTCGGTCCTTGTCAGGAGTTCACATGGAACCCGACCAGCGCTTCCCGGCCCGTCGGCGGCTGCTCACCGGCGCCGCCGCCCTCGCCGCGGCCGCCGCCCTCGCCCCCCTCGCCCCGGCCGCGGCGGCGCCGCGCAAGCGGTCCACCCACCCCGCCGGCTACCCGACCCTCCACTGGGACCCGGCCGACCCCGCCAACTACACCGCCGCCAACCGCCCGGCCCAGTACGCCATCGACACCGTCGTCATCCACGTGACCCAGGAGACCTTCCCGGACACCCTGCGCCTCTTCCAGAACCCCGAGCACAAGGCGGCCGCCCACTACGTCGTCCGCTCCGCCGACGGCTACACCGCCCAGTGCGTCCGCGAACGGGACGTCGCCTGGCACGCCGGCAACTGGGACTACAACACCCGCAGCATCGGCATCGAGCACGAGGGCTGGGTCGACGAGCCGAAATGGTTCACCGAGTCCCTCTACACCCACTCCGCGATGCTGACCTCCGCCATCTGCGACCGCTACCGCATCCCCAAGGACCGCAAGCACATCATCGGGCACGTCGAGGTCCCCGGCACCGACCACACCGACCCCGGCCAGTACTGGGACTGGGCCCACTACATGGAACTGGTCAACGGCATGCCCTTCTGGGAGGGCCTGCTGCACATGTGACGCCCGGCCAGGCCCCGTTGCCGTGCGGCCGGGGCCAACGGCGGCCGGCCGGGGCCGGGATGCGGCGCACCGCTCGCCGGCCGCCTCGGCGGGCCCGGCGACCGCGCCGCCCGAACCGGGCGACACGGCACCGTTCCGCGGATGTTCGGCCCACCGCCATCCGCGGGCCATAGTGAACGCTGCCACCACCTGGGACAGTTGACGCGACGTCAGGGGGCTGTTGTGAGACAGCGGTTGGGCAAGGTCCGGACGACGGCGGCGGTCGCCGTCACCTGGGGCGTCCTGGTCGGCGGCGGCGCCGTCGGCACGACACGGGCGGCCGCCGCGGACGACACACTCACCCGGTCGTCCCCGGTACGGCTGGCGCCCGGGGTGACCTACACCGAGTTCCGCATGCCGCTGCCGCGCGGCATCGTCCACGGCCACCTGCTGACCGTGGACCTCGCCGCCCCCGAGGTCTCGGTGGACCTGCTCCACCCGGCGGCGGTCGCCGCCCGCGCCCCGGTGTCCGAACTGGCCGGGGCACGGGACGCGGTCGGAGCGGTCAACGGCGACTTCTTCAACATCAGCGAGGCCCAGCACCCCGGCGTGGCGGCCACCGGCTCCGCCGTCGGCCCCGAGGTGTCCTCGGGCCGGGACCTCAAGGGCCCGGTGCCCGACGGCCAGCGGTTCGGCCCGGCACTGCCGCCCGGCGCGACCACCAAGGACGTGCTCGGCATCGGCTACGACCACCGGGCGCGACTGGACCGGCTCGCGCTACGCGGCACGGTCCGCACCCCCGGGTCCGCCTGGCCGCTGCGCGGACTGAACCAGTACGCGCTCCCGGAGGGCGGCATCGGCGCGTACACCGCCCGGTGGGGCCAGGTGTCCCGGGAACGCGCGGTCTGCGGCACCGACACCGACCGCGGCGCGGGGTGCGACACCGACACCGCGGAGGTGACGATCCGCGGCGGGCGGGTGGCCGAGACCGCCGGACGACCCGGCGCCGGGGAGATCGAACCGGGGGCGGTGGTGCTGGTCGGCCGCGAGGAGGGCGCCCGGCGGCTGCGCACGCTCCACGTCGGCGAGCGGGTGCGGATCAGCAGCCGGCTCGTCGGCCGGCTGCCGGGCCGGCTGCGGTGCGCCGTCGGCGGCTTCCCGGTCCTCCGGCACGGCCGCCCGGCGGACGGCCTGGACACCGCCGCGGTGACGATGCGCACCTCCGCCGGCATCGCGGACCGCGGCCGGACGCTGTTCCTGATGGCGCTGGACGGCGAGAAGGAGCAGCACCAGACCGGCCTCACCGTCCGCGAACTGGCCGACCTGATGGCGCGGCTCGGCGCCCGCGACGCCATGGACCTCGACGGCGGCGGCTCCACGACCTTCGTCACCCGCGACCAGGACGGCGCGCCGCAGGTGCGCAACCACCCCACCGACGGCAAGGAGCGCCCGGTGGCCAACGCGGTAGGGGTCCTCTCCGCCGACTGACGCGCGCCCTCGCTTCAGCACCAATCACGGAGAGCTGTCCATCCTCCCCGATATTGCTACTTAGGGTGATTGCCGGGGTGGCTCCTAGGGGCGGACGCTGCTGACGACGTCGGCGGCGCCGGCGAGGCCGTGATGGATGTCCGGGGCGAGGCTGCTGCCCGCCAGATAGAAGCCGAGCAGTCCGCACACGATGGCGTGCGAGAGCTTCAGCTTTCCGCTGCGCAGAAAGATCACGATCAGGATCATCAGCAAGAGGATCACCGAGATGGAGACAGCCATGGACACCACACCTCCTCGACCAGCGCCCGAACGGGCGGCAAGCGGTGGCCAGTTTGGCGCATTTCGGGGTATAAGCGGCCCGCGGCAGGGGGCTCCGAACGGGTGGTCACTGCGGGTTACGGGGTGACCTGCGAGGCGGGTGGCATTGATGGTGTTCGGGGTGGGCGTGGTGCCTGCGGGGCGGCTCAAGTCCCTCACCGGAGCGACACGTTCAAGGGGGATTCGGGCCGCCGGTAAAGAAGTGGCATGGATCACCCCACCCCTCGCAACGGAGTGCGGGGATTGACCGTCTTAGCGGCCGACATTGACGCCGCTCCCGTACCGCCGACGGAAAGCCCGCCCCATGCCCCTGAGCCACGCCCGGCCGCCCAGGCCGTCCCGGTCGTTGTGTGTCGCCCTCGCGCTGATGCCGGTGCTCGGCGTCGGCGGGCTCGCGGCGTGCGCCGCGGCCCGGGCCTCGGCGAGCCAGGAGCGGCCGGTGAAGCCCGTGAAGGTGGGGCTGGGGTCGGCCGACGGGCAACCGACGGTGCAGGCCGGCGACCGGCTGCGGGTCAGCGCGAACGGCGGGGTGCTGACCGAGGTGACGGTGACCGACCCCCTCGGGCGGCAGTTGGTCGGCGGGTTCAGCCAGGGCGGGACGGTGTGGACGTCGCGGGCCAAGGCCGCGCCGGACACCAAGTACTCCGTGCTCGCCCGGACCCGGGACACCCAGGGGACGATGAGCGAGGCCAAGGAGTCGCTGACCACCGGGAAAGTGGTGAAGCGGAACCGGCTGATGCTCAGTCCCCGCCCGCACGGCGCGGTGGTCGGCGCCGCCGATCCGATCTCGCTGACCTTCGCCTTCCCGGTGCAGGACCGGGCGGCGGTGGAGCGGCGGCTGGAGGTGACCACCGACGACCGGACCGCCGGGGCGTGGACGTGGGAGACCGCGCACCACGGCAAGGACCGGATCACCTGGCGTCCGGAGCAGGAGTGGAAGGCGGGAACCAAGGTCGTCCTGCGGGCCGAGCTGAACGGCGTGGACTCCGGTGGCGGGCGGTTCTTCACCAAGGACTACGGGCTGCGGTTCGTCGTGGGCCGGAGCGCCGCCGTCCCGGCGGAACTCGATTCTGACGCGTACATCACACCTGGACTCGGACTCACGCCGGCTTTATGGCAAGGTCAAGGTCCAGGTGGTTGACCCGTGGTGGTCACCCAACCCTCCCAGCGAGGGACAGACAACACAGGGGCGGGGCCGGAGACTGGATGGTCGGTCGGTCGCAGCGGCAGTGGCACGGAGGCGGGGAGCTCGCGCCTCACGTGGGATTGCCGACCCCTTTCAGAGCCTAATGTGACGGAATGAGCACCGTGCAGGACCAGGATCAACTCACGGGGTGGCGGCGCTTCCGGCGCCGCGTCCCCAATGGCTTCGCCATCATCTTCAGCCTGTTGGGGCTCTTCTGTGCCCTGACGGCGCTGATCGGGCCGCTTCGGCGCAGTCTCCACTCAGTGATCTACTGGCTGGACACGCTCACCATCCCGGTGGCGCCGAACTTCGCCTACGCCGCGTTCCTCTTCCTCCTGGCCGCGGCGATGACCGCCCGGAAACGGGTGGCGCTGTGGTTCGTGGTCGCGTACATGGTGCTGAACGTCCTCGCCGACGCGCTGTTCCTGGCCGGCGGGTACTGGGAGTTCGGCTTCTCCCTGGCGCTGTGCGCCGGTTCGCTGGTGCTGCTGCTGGTCTCGCACCGGGAGTTCTACGCGATCACCCGGCGCGGTGCGTTCCTGCGGGCCGCGCTGGTGCTCGCCGGCGGGCTGGTGACCGCGGTACTGATCGGCTGGGGCCTGGTGTCGCTGGCGCCCGGTTCGCTGGAGAGCGGCGGCGGCAACCGGCTGCTGTGGGCGGCCAACCGCGTCTGCGGCGGCCTGGTCGGCGGCCGGATCGTCGAGGGGCACCCGGCGCACTGGATCGGTACGTTCCTCGGTCTGCTGGGCGCGCTGGCGCTGCTCAACGCCGCCGCCGCGCTGTTCCGTTCGCAGCGGATGGAAGCCGCGCTGCACGGTGACGAGGAGGCCCGCATCCGGGCGCTGCTGTCGAAGTACGGCAGCCAGGACTCGCTCGGCTACTTCGCCACCCGTCGCGACAAGGCCGTGGTCTTCTCCCCCAGCGGCAAGGCCGCCGTCACCTACCGGGTCGAGACCGGTGTCTGCCTGGCCAGTGGCGACCCGGTCGGTGACCGGGAGGCGTGGGGTCCGGCGATCGAGGCGTGGCTGGAGGTCGCCGGTCGGTACGGCTGGCAGCCGGCCGTCATGGGCGCGAGCGAGGACGGCGCGAAGGCGTTCGCCCGGGCCGGGCTGGGTGCGCTCCAGCTCGGTGACGAGGCGATCTTGCACATCGCGGACTTCGATCTGGACGGCCGGGAGATGCGGGTCACCCGCCAGGCCGTCAACCGTGTCCAGCGGACCGGTGCGACCTTCCGGGTGCGGCGGCACGCGGAGCTGTCCGAAGCGGAGATGCAGGAGGTCATCCAGCGGGCCGACGCCTGGCGCGACACCGAGACCGAGCGCGGTTTCTCGATGGCGCTGGACCGGCTCGGCGACTCGCAGGACGGCGACTGCCTGCTGGCCGAGGCGTTCGACGCCGACGGCAAGATGATCGCGCTGCTGTCGTTCGTGCCCTGGGGCAAGGACGGCATCTCGCTGGACCTGATGCGGCGCGACCGCAGTGCGCCCAACGGCGTCATGGAGTACATGGTCGCGGAGCTGTGTGCGCAGGCCGGTTCGCTGGGGGTGCGCCGGGTCTCGCTGAACTTCGCGGTGTTCCGGTCCGCCTTCGAGGAGGGTTCCCGGATCGGTGCCGGTCCGGTGCTGAAGGTCTGGCGGCGGCTGCTGCTGTTCTTCTCCCGCTGGTGGCAGCTGGAGGCGCTGTACCGGTCGAACTCGAAGTACCACCCGGAGTGGTACCCGCGGTTCCTGTGCTACGCGGACGCCGGTGCGCTGGCCCGGATCGGTATGGCCTCGGGTATCGCCGAGGGCTTCGTGGCGGTGCCGAGCCTGGGCAAGCTGTGGGGCAAGGGGCACAAGAAGCGGGTGCTGGCCCCGGCGAGCACGGCGGGTCTGCCGTCGCTGGACGAGCTGGGCCTGGTGGCGGCGGAGCCGGCCACCGAGGAGGAGCGGCGCGCGCAGGAGCTGGCGGCGCTGCCGGAGCAGGTGCGGGTGCGGCACCAGAAGCTGGAGCGGCTGCGGGAGGCGGGTACCGACCCGTATCCGGTGGGCGTGCAGCGGACGCACACGCTCGGCCAGGTGCGCGAGGAGCACCGGGATCTGGCGGCCGGTGAGCGTACCGGCAAGACCGTCACGGTGGCCGGGCGGGTGCTGCTCGTCCGGGACCACGGCGGGGTGCTGTTCGCGGTGCTGCGTGACTGGTCGGGCGACCTCCAGATCGCGCTGACCCGGGACGACGCCGGTGAGCTGCTGGACCGCTTCGGTACGGACGTGGACCTCGGTGACCATGTGGAGGCCGAGGGCGAGGTCGGTACCAGTGACCGCGGTGAGCTGACGGTGTTCGTGACCCGGTGGCGGCTGACGGCGAAGTGCCTGCGTCCGCTGCCGGACAAGCGGCGCGGGCTGTCCGACCCGGAGGCCAAGGTCCGTCAGCGGTATGTGGACCTGGTCGTCTCGCCCGATGCGCGGGAGACGGTGCGGGCGCGCAGCACCGCGGTGCAGGCGCTGCGGCAGGGGCTGATCGACCGGGGTTACCTGGAGGTCGAGACGCCGATGCTCCAGCAGATCCACGGTGGCGCCAACGCCCGTCCGTTCCAGACCCACATCAACGCCTACGACCTGGACCTGTATCTGCGGATCGCGCCGGAGCTGTATCTCAAGCGGCTCTGCGTGGGCGGTATGGAGAAGGTCTTCGAGATGGGGCGGACGTTCCGCAACGAGGGCATCTCCTACAAGCACAACCCCGAGTTCACGATGCTGGAGGCGTACCAGGCGTTCGCCGACTACGACGTGATGCTCAACCTGACCCGGGAGTTGATCCAGGGGGCGGCCGTCTCCGCGTTCGGCAGCGCCACGGCCCGCAAGGCGGACAAGAACGGGCGGCTGGTCGAGCACGACATCTCGGGCATCTGGCCGGTGAAGACGGTGTACGGGGCGATCTCCGAGGCGCTCGGGGAGGAAGTGACCGCCGACACCGAGCCGGACGGGCTGCGGCGGCTGTGTCTGTCCGCTTCGGTGCCGGTCACTCCGGAGATGGGCCGGGGCGACATCGTGCTGGAGATGTACGAGCGGCTGGTGGAGGAGAAGACCACGCTGCCGACGTTCTACAAGGACTTCCCCACGGATGTCTCGCCGTTGACGCGTCAGCACCGGGCCGATCCGCGGGTCGCGGAGCGCTGGGACCTGGTGGCGTTCGGCACCGAACTGGGCACCGCCTACTCGGAGTTGACCGACCCGGTGGAGCAGCGGCGGCGGCTCACCGCGCAGTCGCTGCTGGCGGCCGGCGGTGACCCGGAGGCGATGGAGCTGGACGAGGACTTCCTCCAGGCGCTGGAGTACGCGATGCCGCCGACGGGTGGTCTGGGTATCGGCGTGGACCGGCTGGTGATGTTCCTGACGGGTCTGTCGATCCGGGAGACGCTGCCGTTCCCGCTGGTGCGCAGGCGCTGACCGCGCCAGATCGCAGAAAAGCGCCGGGCGGGCCGGAGAAATCCGGCCCGCCCGGCGCTTTTGTGTGCGGTTACTTGGTGGCCTGGTGGCGGAGGGGTTCGCCGCGCAGGTAGCGGCCGACCTCGCCGGCGACGATCCCGGCGGCCTTGTGGGCGACCTGCTGGCTGCCGCCGGCGATGTGCGGGGTCAGGACGACGCCGGGGGCGGTGAGCAGGCGGGAGCCGGCGGGGACGGGTTCTTCGGGGAAGACGTCGAAGCCGGCGCCGGCGAGCTGGCCGGAATCCAGGGCGTCGCAGACCGCGTCGTAGTCCAGCAGGGCGCCGCGGGCGCAGTTGACGAGCACCGAGCCGCGGGGCATCGCGGCGATCTGGGCGCGGCCGATCATGCCGGTGGTCTCGGGGGTGACCCGGGCGTGCAGGGAGACGATCCGGGAGCGGGTCAGGAGTTCGTCGAGGGTGACCTGCTCGGCGAGGCCGGCCAGCGCTTCGGGGCGGACGTAGGGGTCGTGGACGAGAACGTGGGCGCCCATGGCGCGCAGGATCTTGGCGACGCGGCTGCCGATGGCGCCGAAGCCGATCAGGCCGACGGTGGTGCCGTCGATCTCGATGCCGCAGTTGTCGTAGTCGTAGTAGTCGCCGCGCCAGACGCCCCGGCGGAGGTCGGTGTGGGTGTCGCCGACGCCGCGGGCGGCGGCGAGCAGCAGGGTGAGGGTGTGTTCGGCGGTGGCGGTGGCGTTGCGGCCGGGGGCGTTGCAGACGGCGACGCCGTGGCGGGTGGCGGCTTCGAGGTTGACGTTGACGGGGCCGCCGCGGCTGGTGCAGAAGAGCTTCAGGTCGGGGCAGTTGGCGAGGATGCGTTCGGTGAGCGGGCCGTGTTCGGTGACGCAGATCTCGACGCCCTGGAGGGCCTCGATCATCTCGTCTTCGGTGCCGGAGGCCTCGATGACCTCGGCGACCGGGCCGAACGGGGTGTGCGGCCAGCCGAACTGGATCTCGCGTATCGCGAGCGGGGTGTCCCCGGCCGCCTCGCGGACGGCGGCGCTGAACAGGCCGGGGCGGATGAAGTGGTTGCCGGCGGCGAGGACGGTGGTGGTCATGCGGGGCTCTTCTCCTGGGAGTCGGTGCGGTGCGGTGGTCAGGGCAGGGCGGGGGCGGCGGCGAGGGCCGGGGCGTTGAGGCGGAGCAGGGCGGTGGTGTCGTCGGTCATCCGGATCTCGGTGAGCGCGGCGTTGTGGAGCTGCGGGAGGACCCGGCGGTACGCGCCGAGCGGGATGCCCAGCAGATGGCAGAGCAGGACCCGGACGAGGGTGGAGTGGGCGACCACCAGGACGCGGCCGTGCGGCTGGTCGCGGGCGATGTCGGCGAGGCAGGCGGCGGCGCGTTCGGCGGCGTGGCGGGGGTGTTCGCCGCCGGGGAGGTGGTGGTCGGCGGGGTCGGCCAGGAAGGCGGCCACGTGCTGCGGGAAGCGTTGCCGCATCTCGTCGCGGGTCAGGCCCTCGCCCTGGCCGAAGTCGAGTTCGTAGAGCCGTTCGTCGACGTGGAGGGGGAGGCCGCAGGCGTCGGCGGCGGGGGCGGCGGTCAGGCGGGCGCGGGAGAGCGGGGAGCTCCAGACGGCGGTGAGGTCGGCGGTGGCGGCCCACTGGGCGAGGCTGCGGGCCTGTTCGCGGCCGCGGTCGGTGAGCGGGACGTCGGTGCGGCCGGCGTAGCGGTTCTCCGCGTGCCAGACGGTCTCGCCGTGGCGGACGAGGAGGAAGTCGGTCACGGGGTGGCCCTCCTGAGGGCGTGGTCGGCGACGGCCGGGTCGAGCCAGCCGCGGTGGGTGAGTTCGTCGACGAAGCGGTGGTAGGTGGGCAGGTGGCGGGCGGTGCGGTCGGGGGCGGGGCGGATCTCGGTGCCGGGGCGGACCATGGCGGCGGCGGCCTCGGCGAGGGTGACGCCGGCGGAGGTGGCGGCGAGGACGGCCATGCCGAGGGCGCCTTCGGCGTGTTCGGGCACGTGGACGGTGCGGCCGAGGACCTCGGCGCGCAGCCGGCACCAGTAGGCGTTGCGGGCGCCGCCGCCGGTGAAGGTGAGCGGGCCGTCGGTGCGGGCGCCGAGGTGGTCGAGGTAGTCGAAGCAGAGGCGTTCCAGGCAGGCGACGCCGAGGAGGTAGGCGTGGAACTCGGTGGCGCGGTTGGGGATGTCGCCGAGGAGGAAGGGTTCGGCTTCGGGGGCGTGGAAGGGGAAGCGTTCGCCGCCGGTGGAGACCAGGGGGTAGGCGACCGTGTCGGGGTCGAGGGCGGCGGCCTGGTCGGTGAGGACGTCGAGGTTCTCGCCGTGGAAGTACTGGGAGACGACGCCGGCGCCGCTGCTGGAGGCGCCGCCGGGCAGCCAGGTGTCGCCGGGGCCGCGGTGGCAGTAGACGACGCCGGCGGGGTCGCGGATCAGGTGGTCGCTGCTGCCCTTGAGGACGAGGGTGGTGCCCAGGACGGAGTTCCAGGCGCCGGGGGTGAGGGCGCCGGCGCCGATCTGGGCGGCGCAGCCGTCGGTCATGCCGGCGACGATGGTGGTGCCGGCGGGGATGCCGGTGGCCTCGGCGGCGTCGGCGCAGACGGTGCCGAGGACGGTGCCGGGGCGGGCGACGTCGGGCAGCAGGTCGGCGGGGATGCCGAGGGAGTCGGTGACGTCGTGGGGCCAGCGTTCGTCGATGAGGTGGTAGCCGGTCTTGAGGGCGTGGCTGGCGTCGCTGGGGAGTTGCCGGCCTGCCAGTCTCCAGGTGATGAGGTCGACCTGGTGGAGGAGGCGGGTGCCGGTGCGCAGGCCGGGGTCGTGCTCCAGGAGCCAGCGGAGTTTGGGCAGGGCCCAGGAGGGCGGCATGCTGCGGTAGCCGAGTTCCTGCCAGACGGCTGAGCCGGCGGTGTTGACCGCGTCGGTCTGGTCGGCGGCGCGGCCGTCGTCGTACATCAGGCCGGGGGTGAGCGGGGTGCCGTGGCGGTCGGCGAGGAGGAGGGTGCCGGAGGTGCCGTCGAGCGCCAGTCCGCGGATGCGGTGCGGGTCGAGTCCGGTCAGGGCCTCGCGGCAGGCGTCGGCGAGCGCGGTCCACCACTGGTGGGGGTCCTGCTCGTGGCGGTTGCCGGTGCGCTTGCTGGTGAGCGGGCGGGCGGCGGTGGCCAGGAGCTGCCCGGTGCCGTCGACGGCGAGGCAGCGGGCGCTCTGGGTGCCGAGGTCGAGGCCGAGCCAGATGTCGTCGGGGGCGAGTCCTGGGCCGGGTGCGTGTGGGTCAGACACGGATGCCTCCAGGGGCGGGGGTCTCGGCGGGGCGGGGCGTGCGGGCGCTGGGGGCCGGGCGTCGGGCCGTGGCGCCGCGCCAGCCGGCGGTACGGGCGAGCTCCCGCCAGCTGAGGAAGTCCTCGTGGAGGGCGGCGTAGAAGGCGGCACGCTCGGGGTCGGGCTGCCAACTGCGCTGCATGTGGACGTACTTGTCGGCGGCGCGGTGCATGCTGCTTTCGGCGCCGGTGCGGACCAGGCCGGTGAGGAAGGCGCCCTTGGCGCCGATCTCGGTGTCGCCGGAGCGGGCGGTGGGCACGCCGGTGGCGTCGGCGATGAGGGCGCACCAGGCGTCGTTGTTGGCGCCGCCGCCGCACAGCCGCAGTTCGGTGACGTCGGTGCGGGCGGCGGCCAGGCAGTCGCGCAGGACGAGGGAGAGCCCGTCGAAGACGGCGCGGGCGAGGTCGGCGGGGGTGTGTTCGAGGGAAAGGCCCCAGAAGGAGCCGCGGGCGCCGGGGTCGAGGAAGGGGGCGCGTTCGCCGGCCGGCGACAGGTAGGGCAGGAACATCAGGCCGTGGGCGCCCGGCTCGGACTCGAAGGCGAGCCGGCCGAGTTCGGGCGGTCCGGGGAGGTGGAGGAGGCGGGCGGCCCAGCCGAGGACTTCGGCGCCGTTGAGGGTGGGGAAGGCGCGCAGGACGCGTTCGCGGCCGCGGTAGGCGATGTGGACGCCGGAGGGTTCGCCGGTGGTGTCGATGCCGGTGCGGACTATCTCGGTGCACAGGGTGGTGCCCAGGATGCTGCAGGCCTGGCCGGGGTTGACGACGCCGACGCCGCGGGCGGTGGCGGCGATGTCGTAGGGGGCCATGACGACGGGGAGGCCGGCGGGCAGGCCGAGTTGGGTGGCGGCGTCGGGGGTGAGTTCGGCGATCCGCTGGTCCTCGGCGAGGACGGTGGGCAGCAGTCGGGCGTGGGCGGTGAGGCCGAAGAGCTCCAGGATCGCCGGGTCGTACTGGCCGGTGGCGTGGTCCAGGAAGGGGGCGGAGGCGTCGGACTCGTCGGTGGCGCGGACGCCGGTGAGGCGGAGGAAGAGCCAGCCGGCGGCGGTGAGGGAGGTGGCGGAGCGGGCGAGCCGGTCCGGGTCGTGGGCGGCGAGCCAGGCGAAGAGCGCGTTGGGCATGCCGGCGCAGGTCAGTGAGCCGTTGCGGCGGAAGGCGGCTTCGAGGAGGCCGTCGCGCTGCCAGGTGGTGAGCAGGTCGCCGGCGCGG
The DNA here is from genome assembly GCF_044754325.1 of Streptomyces sp. NPDC093097. Taxonomy (NCBI): domain Bacteria; kingdom Bacillati; phylum Actinomycetota; class Actinomycetes; order Kitasatosporales; family Streptomycetaceae; genus Streptomyces; species Streptomyces sp. NPDC093097. The sequence continues at coordinate 399,268 of NZ_JBIVOW010000001.1, read as the reverse complement.
CCGTCGGACCACAGGATGGCGGGGCCGGTGGGCCGGCCGTGGTCGTCGACCAGCCAGGCGCCGTCGCCCTGGGCGGTGAAGGAGACCAGCCGGACGGGGTCGGTGAGGTCGGCCAGGACCTCGCGGACGGTGCGGACGACGGCCTGCCAGACGGCTTCCATGTCCTGTTCGGCCCAGCCGGGGTGCGGGCGGTGGACGTCGGTGGCGACGCGGGAGACGGCGATCTCGTTGCCCTGGTCGTCGAAGACGACGGACTTGATGACGGTGGTGCCGGCGTCGATGGTCAGTACGGACATCAGCGGGGTCCTTTCACGCCGAGGCCGGGGCGGTGTGCGGCGCGGCGGCGGGCTCGCCGGCCGCTGCCGGCTCCGGCCCGTCCGGCAGCTTCAGGAAGAAGGTGAGGGCGCAGCTCACCGCATACATCCCCGCGAAGATCCAGACCACCCCTTCGACGCCGAGCGGCCCGACGAAGGCGGCGACGACGGCGGGTCCGACGAAGGTGCTGGCGCCGGCGCCGAGGTTGAGTGCCGCCAGTGCCTGTCCCTTGTGCCGCGGCTCCAGAGAGGGCATCAGCGCTGATATCGGTACGTATCCCGCCAGCGTAGCGCCGTAGAACGCGGCGACCAGGAGGGCGAGCGGGAAGTTCGGGCCCGCGGCGGTGGGGACGTAGAACAGCAGCAGGGTGCTCAGGGTGCAGCCGGCGCCGCCGCACCAGGCGATGGTGCGGCGCCAGCCGATGCGGTCGCCGATCACGCCGAAGGCCAGGTTGGCGAAGATGTTGGTGGCGAACATCGCGCTGAGCAGGTGCAGCCACTGGGTGAGGGAGAAGCCCACGGTCTTGGTGAAGTACACGGGCAGGATGACGAAGAAGCCGAACTGGGAGGCGGTGTTGATGACCCGGACGACGGAGCCGGCGCCGACCCGGGGGTTGCGCCAGAGGATGGTGACGCTGCCGGCGAGGGTGGCCAGCGGCCCCTCCCCCGCGCCGCGCGGCCGCGGGGCGCCGTTGGCGTCGCGGACCAGCAGCAGGGCGATCAGTCCGCCGGCGGCGACCAGTGCCAGGGCGGCCCACAGGGTGGCGTAGGCGCCGATCTGCGGGATCAGGCCGCTGGCGACGAGGGAGCCGAGGGTGGGCAGTCCGCCGGTGAAGGCGAACCAGAACCAGCCCATGGCGGTGCCCAGGCGGGCGCGGGGTGCGACGCCGGCGATCCAGACGAGGAAGCCGTAGGCGAAGAGCGGGTAGCCCAGGCCGCGCAGGCCGTAGCCGAGGAGCATCAGCGGGTAGCTGGTGAGCGGGATGGCCGCGGTGAGGAAGAGGACCTGGAAGGCGGCCCAGACCGCCAGCCCGGCGGCCATCACGCGGCGCGGTCCCCACAGGTCGGCGAGGACGCTGGAGAGCCAGGCGGCAAGGGCCGCGGTGATGCCGTAGACGGTGAAGAGGAGGGCGACGCGGGATTCGGGGATGCCGCGGTCGATGAGGTACGGGGAGAGGTAACCGGACTCGACACCGTCGCCGATCATGAAGAGGAGCAGGCCGAGGTATCCCCAGGCGAGGGTCGGCGGGATGCCCAGGCGGGTCAGGAGTGCGCGGGGCGCGGACAGCGGAGGTTTCGTCATCGAAGCTCCCCTTGTTTCTGCGGCGGGTCGGGTGCGGTGGGTCCGGGCCGGCGGGAGGTGCGGCGGGGCGCACTGCCGGTGGACGACGTGGTGATGGAATCCCTGGCGTAAAAGGGGCGTCAAGAGTGGCCGGAATCTTCCCATCACGGCGGCGACCTGCCGTGATGCATCGGGGCGGGAGGGCATGCGGTGGGCACACGGGCCCCGGCTGCCGCGTTACATTCGTGCGAACATCACGCGGCGCTTCACTGAAGGCGACCGCGGTACGAACCGGAGGGAACGGGTCGATGGACCGGGTCGAGGCCCAGGAGGAACGGCGGCGGCACATCCGGGAGTCGGTGATCTCCCGGGGGTTCGTCCGGACCTCGGAGCTGGCGCAGCAGTTCGGGATCAGCCTGATGACCGCCCACCGGGACCTGGACGCGCTCCAGGCGCAGGGGTGGCTGCGGAAGGTGCGGGGCGGGGCGACGGGGCTGCCGTCGGCGCATTTCCACGGGTCGGTCGCGGAGCGGATGGCGACCATGGCGGCGACCAAGCAGGTGCTGGCACGGGCCGCCGCCGAGCTGCTGGTCCCCGGGCAGACGGTGATGCTGGACGACAGCACCACCTGTCTGATGCTGGCGCACCAGATGGCCGGGCACGCCCCGCTGACCGTGCTCACCAACTCGCTGCCGGCGATCACCACGCTGGCCAAGGAGCCGGGGATCTCGCTGATCACGCTGGGCGGGGCGTACTTCCCGGCGTACGACGCGTTCATGGGGCTGCACACCGCGGACGCGATCCGGGCGTATCGGCCCGATGTGCTGTTCCTGTCGACCACGGCCGTCGCCAAGGGCCGCTGCTATCACACCTCGCCGGAGACAGTGCTGGTCAAGCGGGCGATGATGGAGAGCGCGGCGCGCCGGGTGCTGGTCGCGGACCACACCAAGTTCCGCAAGGAGGGGCTGTACGCGCTGGCGCCGCTGACCGACTTCGACCTGCTGATCACCGACGACGGGCTGCCGGCGGAGCAGGTCCGGGCGGTCCGGGCGGCGGGCACGGAGGTGACGGTGGTGGCGCAGCGGGGATGAGCGGGGCCGCGGCCGGCCCTAGGCTCCCAGCCCCAGCACCTCCGGCGCGGTGGCCAGTTCCCGCAGGGCGGACCGCGGGTCGTCGAGGAGGCGGCGCGCGGTGAGGTCGAGGAGCCCGCAGACCGCGCTGATCTCGGCGGAGAGGGTGCCGTCGGTCTTGCGCACGGTCTGTTCGATCACGAAGGTCTTGCCGGTGCGCCAGACGAAGGCGCAGCTGACCTCGACCTCGTCGCCGGCGCGCAGTTCCCGGCGGTAGCGGATGGTGGTCTCCAGCGTCACCGGGCCGATGCCGCGGGCGACCATCGCGCTCTGCGGGATGCCGGCGGCCTGGAGGGCGGACCAGCGGGCGTGCTCGGCGTACTGGAGGTAGACGCTCTGATTGAGGTGGCCCTGGGTGTCGGTCTCGTAGCCGCGGACGGTGATCGGCACGGTGAAGGGCCCGTCGGTGCCCGCCGCTGTCGCCTCAGGTGCCACTTCGGTCACGATGCGCTCCTGTCTCCCAGGGACCGACTGCCGGCCCATCGTAGGGGGCAACGATCAGGCCGCGCCCGGCATTCCGGTCTCCGCGCCCAGTTCCGCCCAGCCGACGGTGCGGTCGCACCAGCGCGACAGCAGGGTGCGGTCGTGGCCGACGGCGAGGAGTCCGGCGCCGCTCTCGCGGCGGTAGGACTCGACGACGGCGACCAGCGCCGCGGTGGTGGAGGCGTCCAGCATCGCGGTCATCTCGTCGCAGATCAGCCAGCGCGGGCGGAGCACCAAGGCGCGGGCCAGGCAGGCGCGTTGCAGCTGGCCGTCGCTGACCTCGTGCGGACGGCGGGCGAGCAGGTCGGCGGTGAGGCCGACGCGGGGCGCCAACTCCTCAAGGCGGGCCGGGACTTCGGGGGTACGGCCGGTGGCGCGGAGCGGCTCGGCGATCAGGTCGGCCAGGCGCAGGCGGGGGTCGACGGAGAGCCGCGGCTGCTGGAAGAGGACGCCGAAGGCGGTGCGTTGGGCGCGGGGGGCGCGGTGCCGCCAGCCCTTGGCGGGGGTGCCGTCCAGGGTGACGGTGCCGGCGTCCGGGCGGTGCAGCAGGGCGGCGACCCGGGCGAGGGTGGACTTGCCGCAGCCGCTGGGGCCGAGCAGGCCGACCGCCTCGCCCGGGGCGATGGTCAGGGACGCGCCGCGGACGACGGGGGCGCGGCGGTCGTATCCGGCGGTGATGTCACGCAGTTCGAGCACGATCGTCCTCCTTCTCGGGCGGCATCGGCCCCTGTGACGGCACCGGGTGGTGGCAGGCGACGCCCTCGCGCGGTGCGGGGATCGTCGCGCAGGTGTCGGTGGCGCGGTCGCAGCGGGCGGCGAACGCGCAGCCGGCCGGCAGGTCGCCGAGTTCGGGCGGCATCCCGGGGATGGGGGTGAAGGCGCGGTCGGGCAGGGCGTCGAGCAGGCCGCGGGCGTAGGGGTGCCGCGGTCCGGGGGTGCCGAAGAACCGCCGGGCGGCGGTGAGTTCGACGATCCGCCCGGCGTACATCACGGCGACCCGGTCGGCGATCCGCTCGGCCGCCGGGAGGTCATGGGTGATCATCAGCAGCGCGCGGCCGGCTCCGGTGTGCCGGCGCAGTTCGTCGACGGTGCGGTCCACCAGGTCACGGTCGAGGCCGGTGGTGGGTTCGTCGGCGAGCAGCAGCGGGGCGTCGCCGGCCAGCGCGAGGGCGGTGGCGGCGCGCTGGGCGAGGCCGCCGGAGAGCTGGTGCGGGTGGCGGTCGAGGTGGCCGGGCGGGAAGGCGGCGCGCTCCGCGGCCCGTTCGGCGGCCGCCCGCAGTGCGGGCCCGCGGGGGGTGCCGGTCAGCTCCCGTACGGTTTCCTCCAGTTGGGACCGGACGGTGCGGACGGGGGTGAGGTGGGCGGCCGGGCTCTGCGGGATCAGGCCGATGCGGCGGCCGCGTACCGAGCGGGCCAGCTCGGCCTCGGGGGCGGTGAGCAGGTCGGTCGTGCCGTGGGGGTCGGCCAGCAGCGCGGTGCCGGTGGCCTCGGCGTTGCCGGGCAGCAGGCCGAGCAGCGCGGAGGCCAGCACGGACTTGCCGCAGCCGCTCTCGCCGACCAGGACCAGGCATTCGCCCGGTGCCAGGTCGAAGGCGGCGTCGGTGACGGCGGCGACGGACCGGCCGCCGGGCATCCGGAAGCGGACGGTCAGCCCGCGTACCGCCAGCAGCGGCTCTGCGGCGGCGGTGCCGGCGTCGTGCGGGGTGCCGTCGGTGGTCACAGCGTCAGCTCCGATCGGCGGCGCGGGTTGAGGCGCTCCCGCCAGGCGCCGGCCAGGCCCGCGACGGCGAGGGTGGGGACGATGATGAACAGGCCGGGGAAGAGGGTGGGCCACCAGTCGCCGGCCAGCAGGGAGCTGCGGGCGGCGTTGGCCATGATGCCCAGGCTCGCCTCGTGGGCGGGCAGCCCCAGGCCGAGGAAGGACAGGGCGGACTCGTGCCAGATGGCGTGCGGCACCATCAGGACGGCGGCGAGTCCGGCCTGCGGCAGGACGCCGGGCAGCAGGTGGCGGGTGGTGATCCGCCAGCGGGAGGCGCCGCCGGTCAGTGCCGCGTCCAGGTAGGGCCGGGAGCGCAGCGAGAGCACCTCGGCGCGGACGATCCGGGCGGTGGACAGCCAGTGGGTGAGCGCCACCGAGATGATCACCGGCCAGACGCCGGGCCGGAACATGGCGACGATGAAGATGCCGAGCAGCAGGTGCGGCACGGCGGAGAAGAGGTCGACCACGCGCATCACGGTGCGGTCGACCCAACCGCCGAGCGCACCGGCCAGCGCGCCGACGGCGGTGCCGACGACCGTGGCGGCGAGCGCGGCGACGACGCCGACCAGCAGGGAGACCCGCAGCCCATAGACGCAGCGGAGCAGCAGGTCGCGGCCGACCTCGTCGGTGCCGAACGGGTGGGCGGCGGAGGGGGGTTGGAGCTTGGCGGCCAGGTCCACGGCCTGCTCGTCCAGCGGGAACAGCGCCGGGACGAGGAGGACGACGAGGACGATCAGGGCGAGGACCGCGGCACAGGCGCGGAGCCGGCGGGCGCGGCGCGGGGCGGTGCCGCGGCGGCGCGGCGCCGTGCCGGCGGCGGTGGTGCTAGCCATCGAAGCCCACCCTCGGGTCGGCCAGTCCGTAGAGCAGGTCGGAGAGCAGGTTGCCGGCGAGGACGGCGGCGGTGGCGAGCACCGTGAGCGCGGCCAGCAGCGGGAAGTCGACGCTGGTGGCGGCCTGGACGGTGGCGGCGGCGATACCGGGCCAGCTGAAGACGGTCTCGACCAGCAGGGCGCCGGTGATGAGTTCGGGCACCCGGGAGCCGATCAGGGTGAGTACGGGCAGCAGGCCGGAGCGCAGGGCGTGCTGGAGCAGGACGGTGCGCTCGCGCAGTCCGCGGGCGCGGGCGCCGCGTACGGGGTCCTCGTCGAGGGCGTCGCCGACGCCCTGCCGGACGTAGAGCACGAACCAGGGGAGTTGGGAGACGGCCAGCACCAGTGCGGGCAGGACGAGGTGGCGGGCGATCTGGCCGGCGGTGGCGAGTTGGCTGCCGGTGTCGGTGAGGCCGCCGGCCGGCAGTACGCCGAGTTTGAGCGCGCCCAGCCAGACCGCGAGGAGGCCGAGCCAGTACGGCGGGGCGGCCTCCAGGACGTAGGCGACGGAGGTGACGGCGCGGTCGAAGAGGCCGCCGCGGCGCCGCGCGGCCAGGACGCCGAGGACGGTGCCGGCGCTCACCGCGAGGACGAAGGCCAGTCCGCACAGCAGCAGGGACCAGCCGAGGCGTTCGCCGATGACCTGGGCGACCGGGGCGCGCAGGCTGGTGGAGTCGCCGAGGTCGCCGGTGAGGGCGCCGGTCAGCCAGTCCCACCAGCGGGTGAGCAGCGGTCGGTCGACGCCGAGGTTGTGCCGGAGCTGGTCGAGGTTCTCCTGGGAGGCGGTGAGTCCGGCGGTGCCGGCGTAGGCGCGCACCGGGTCGAACGGGGAGGCGGCGGCGAGCCCGAAGACCCCGAGGGTGACGGCGAGGAGGACCGGCACGGCGGCGAGTGCCCGCCGTGCCGTCATCCGTGCCATCGGCCCCCAGGGCAACCGGCGGTGGCGCGTGGTCACTTGGCGGGCTGCCAGTCCTCGACGTTCCACCAGGGGCCGGAGGCCAGCCCGTGGTCGTGCGGTTCGACCTGGGTGGTCAGGTCCTTCCAGCGGTCGTCGGTCACGTACACGTGGTCGACGTGGGTGAGGAAGATGTAGGCGGGGTTCTTGACGAGCTCCCGCTGGACGGTGTCGTAGGCGGCCTTGCGGGCCTGGTGGTCGTCGGTGCGGCGGGCCGCGACGAGGTGCTCGTCGACGGTCTTGTCGGCGTACCGGGACATGTTGTTGAAGCCGTCGCCGGCGAGCGAGGAGTGCAGCAGCAGGTACTGGTCGAAGTCGGGGTCGGCGGGGCTGCCGCCGCCGGCGAGGACGGCGTCGTGCTTCATGTTCGGCTCGATGGCCTCCCAGGTGCCGGACTCGACCTTGACCTCGATACCGGCCTTCTTGGCGTCGGAGGCGAAGGCGAGGGCGTGCTCCTGGCGGAGCTTGTCGCCGGAGAGGAACCAGAGGGTGAAGCCGGCGCGTTGTCCGTCCTTGGCGCGGATGCCGTCGGCGCCCTTCTTCCAGCCGGCGTCGTCGAGGATGCGCTGGGCCCCCGCGAGGTCGTGGGGGCGCTCGGTGCCCTTGGCGAACCAGGGGCTGTCGGTGGGCACCGGCCCGTAGGCGGGCTTGCCGGCGCCGCTGAGGATGCCCTTGACCATGGCCTGGCGGTCGACGGCGAGGTCGAGGGCCTGCCGCACGGCGCGGTCGCCGGTGACCGGGTTGGCGCTGGGCAGGGTGACGTTGCGGTAGTCGAAGGTCTTGGCGGCCAGGGTGGTGCGGCTCTTGTCGCCCTTGAAGGTGGCGGCGAGTTCGGGCGGCAGGATGGCGCCGTCGAGGTCGCCGGAGCGCAGCCGGGTGGCGCGGATGTCGTCGTCCTTGATGACCGCCATGGTGAGGTGCTTCACCTTGGGCGCGCCGCCCCAGTAGTGGGGGTTGGCGGTGAAGCTGAGCTTCTCGCCCTTGGACCACTTGGTCAGGACGTAGGGGCCGGTGCCGACGGGGTGGGCGGCGAAGTCGCCGGTGTTGACGTCCTGTTTGCCGGCGATGTGCTCGGGGGCGATGGGCAGGACGGTGCGCTCGGCGAACGGCGCGTAGGGGTACTTCAGATGGAAGACGACGGTCCGGTCGTCCTTCTTCTCGACCTTGTCCAGGGCGTCCAGTTCGGCCTTGGAGGCGTTGTTGGTCTTCTCGTCGAGGATGGTGGCGTAGGTGAAGACCACGTCGTCGGCGGTGAAGGGCTTGCCGTCGCTGAACGTCACGCCCTTGCGGAGGGTGAAGGTGTAGGTCTTCCCGCCGTCGGTGACCTTGGGCAGGGCGGCGGCGAGCGCGGGCGCCAGGCGCATGCCGGCGTCGTGGGTGAGCAGCCCGTCGAAGATCTTGGAGTTGCCGTCCTTGCCGTAGCCCAGCAGCGGGCTGAGCGTCTCGGGTTCGAAGGCGATACCGACGACCGCGGTGTCGGTGAGCCTGCCGCTGCCGCGGCCCTCGTCCGGAGCGGCGCAGGCCGCCGCAGTGAGCGCCGTCGTGGCCGCCAGCGCCGTGGCGGCCACGCGCCGTATGGACCGGGAGGTCATGCCCACACCCCTCTTGGAGATCGACTGTTGTTGCGAACGGCTCGCAATTGTGCGGATGCCATTAAACAGTACGTAAAAGTGTGGTCATGAACCGGTCCCCGGTGGCCGGGATGTGCTGGTCCGGCGGGCCGGGGCGGGCGTCCGATCAGGGGGTGCCGGTCACGAGCTTCAGGTCCCACTTCTCCAACGGCTTGTCGACGGGCTGGAAGATGGTGACGGTGTCGCCGCCGATGTCACAGGTCGCCGCGCCGCCGCCGGAGTGCACCCCGACGGCCTTGGGGGCACCGGGCTGGGTGACGTAGGAACCGCCCGAATCCCCGGCCGCCGAGCAGGCGTTGGTGAAGGAGAGCCCGGAGATGACGGTGGTGCCGTAGTCCACGGTCTGGTCGGCGCGGGTGATCTCGCCGCAGTGCCAGCCGCTGGTCTGGCCGGAGTGGCAGATCGACATCCCGACCAGGCCCTCCTGGGAACCGGTGACGACGACCGGTCGGCCGCCCTCGGCGGCCACCTGGGGGCTGAGCTCCCAGCCGGGCCGGTCGACGGCCACCAGGCCGAAGTCGCCCTCGTAGCCGTTGACGCTGCGGGCGCCGTGCGGATTGGCGGTCCCCAGCCGGCTGCCGTCCTTGCCGAACGCGGGCTGGTCGGCCTTGAGGGTGCAGTGCCCGGCGGTCAGGAAGCCCCGGAAGCCGTCCGCGCCGGTCACCGAGAAGCCGATCGAGCAGATCCCGTCGGTCCCCGGCATCCAGCGCTCGCCGCCGATGACCGTGCGGTTCTGCTGGCGCGGTGCCTGGTCGCGGCGTTCGACGACGACCGGGACCCGCGTGCGGGCGGCGATCCGCCGGACCGCGTGCTCGAAGCCGGCGGTGCGCAGGGTGCGCGTCGCGCGGTCGACCTGTACCACCACCCCGTTGGCGCGCTCGTCGATGCCCCAGCCGGTGACGCCGGGGATGCCCCGGCCGACCCGCTCGGCGATCCGCCGCACCACTTTGCCGAGCGCCGCCCGGCTGTGCCGGACGGTCCTGGGCACCGCACCGGCGGCCCGCACCCGCCGGGCGTCGGCGGCCTGGGTGACCGCCACCACGAGCCGGCCCGCCGCCTTGTCGAACCACATGCCGGCCGGCGGTGCGGCCAGCGCCCGCCGCACCACGCCGGCGGCCTGCTGCGCCTGGGCCTCCTGTGCGAGCCGGATCCGGGCCTGGGCCGGGGACAGTCCCAGGTCCCGGCGCATCGCGTCGAGCATGTTGCCGCGCTGGGCGGGCTGGGGGGTGGGGTCGGGCTGCGGCAGGGCCCGCGCCGGGCCGTTCGGGAGGACGGCCGCCAGCACGACGGCGGCGGCCGCGCTCCAGAGTGCGGCCTGGGAGGTGCGGCGTTCCATCGGGGTCTCCTCGCGGTGTCGAGTACACGTCGGGCCCCGCCCCGGACCGGGGCGTGTGCGGGGTCAGCCCGCACCGTGAGATTCCTCGACACCGTCCCGGGCGGCACGGGGGAGAGCACCGGCATCATGGCCCGGTGAACTCCGCCGAACGTCCTCAAGTCCCCTGCGCCGACAGCCCGGTTGGGATCGACGCGTTGCCCATGGCGCTGTGGAACGTCGCCTACTCGGCGGCCCGCCATCCGGGAGCCGGGCCACCTGAATGCCCATCACCCCCGGGCGCGGGGGCGGCGCCCTGGGACCTCACCGGGGGCGCCAACTGCCAGCGCTACGCCTATGCGGTGCTGGCCCACTTCGGCCGGTGGGTGCCGCCGCTGCGGTCCTCCGAACTCTGGGCGGACCGGCGGGCGACGGGCCCGGCGGACCCGCCGGGCCCGCTGGACCTGGTGCTGTTCGACGGCGGTCCGGTCACCGGGCGGCCCGAGGGCTACGGCGCGCACGTGGGCCTCCACCTGGGCCCGGACCGGGTGCTGCACCTGTGCCGGGAGGTGGGCCGCCCGGCCGTGTGGTCGTACGCCGACTTCGCCGCGCGGCCGCGGTACGCCCGCTTCCTGGGCGCGAAGCGGGTGGTGCCGGGCGCGTTCCCGGAGGGGTAGCCGCGGTGGCGCGGGAGGAGTGGACCCGGCGGGCCGGTCAGAAACCGCCGCCGAAGCCCCCGTCTCCCCCGCCGCCGAAGTCCCCGCCGCCGAAACCGCCGTCGCCGAAGCCGCCGCCGAAGCCGTTGGGGTCGAAGTCGGCGCCCGTGACGTCGCCGCCCTGCGCGCCCTGGTAGCCGCCGAGGTCGGCGCCGTAGGCCGGGGTGGCCATCATCATGTGGCCGAGCGCGGTGCCGACGAGGAGGCCGGGGAGCAGCCCGCCGCCGAAGTACCCGCCGGCCCAGGGGGCGTAGGCCGGACCCGCGTCCCAGTAGGGGCGGTCGCCCTGCGGGGTGCGGACCGTGCGCGCCATCGGCTCGCGGCCGTCGTCCAGGCGGCTCTTGTCGGCGGCGCAGACCGGGACGGTGCGCGGGGCGCCACCGGGCGGGGCCCAGGCGGCGTCGGTGACGGACGGGCCGTGCCGGGGGTCGAAGAAGCAGGGCAGCCGGCGCTCGGGCAGCGGCCGCCCCGCGCGGCGGGCGGCGAGGGTGGCGAGGGCGAAGCGGCCCTCCTCCAACTGCTTGGTCACCGCCTGGACGTCGCCGGGGTGCTGGGCCGCGGCCATCGCCGACTTGGCGTCCTCGTAGGTGTCCAGGGCGCGGGCGTAGTCGGCGCGCATCGCGTCGTCGGCGCCGGGCTCGCCCGGGTCGAAGTCCAGCCGGTCCAGCTCCTCGCCGAAGGCGGTGATGTCCTCGTCGACGACGACCCGCAGGTCCTCAAGGGCGGCGCGCTCCTCCTCGGCCCGCCGGCGGCGGTTGCGGCGGGCGACGGCGTAGGCGCCGCCGCCCCCGATGACGATCAGTGCGCCGAGGCCGACGGCGGTGCCGGTCTCGAAGCCGTCGCCGGCGCCGCCCCAGGAGGCCGGGGCGTGGCCGCGGGCCTCGGTGACGGCGGTGTCGACGAAGCTGTTGAGGCGCTCGGAGACGGTGGGGTACTGGGAGCGCTTGACGGCGCCGACGAGGTTCTGGACGGCGGTGTGCGGCATCACCCGGGGGTCGGCGCCGGCGTTGAAGCCGCCGCCGAGCTCGACGGCGTAGACGCCGCTGATGCCGACCTTGGTGCGCAGGTCGCGGAGGAGGGTGGCCGGCTGGTAGTCGGAGGTCTTGGGCAGGACGGCGACGAAGACCGGTTTGCCGGAGTCCTTGATCTTCTTCGCCAGGGCGTCCGCCTGGCTGGCCGAAAACTGACCTGAGGCGCGGGGGTCGACATAGACCGGGCCCTTGCGCAGGGCGGCCGCCGCCTCATCCAGCCCACCTGCCGCGTGGGCACCGGGTGCGGCCACGGTGACCATCGCGAGGAGGGCCGCCAGGAGCAGGAGCACCGGTGCGATCAGCACACGGCGGGGTGCGGTCGTCATGGCTCCGACGCTACCTGAACCGCACTTTCCAGACACCCTCGCCAATTTACGGAATTTTTACTGATCGCCCCGGTGTGCCGGGGAGTATCGCCCCCGGTCGCGGGCCCTGTCGCGCCGGAGCTGCCCATGCAGGTGGTCGCCGGGCGCGGCTTTTTGATGATCAAGGTCGCCGGGGATGTTCCGGCTCGTCCCTTCCCGGCGAGGCCCGGACATACCCGCGGTCGACGCCCGCGGAGGGACCCGAGGAACGACCCGTCCCTCCCTGAGGAAAGGAGGACGCGATGGGCAGGCTCGCCGAGGCGGCCAACTCCCTCGCCCTCGCCGTCGCCGCCACCGCGGTCGGCTGCACGCTGGTCCTCGAACTGTCCCCCACCCACCACTCCGACACCGGGCGCGCCACCTCCCGCGCCACCGCCACCCGCGGCGGTCGCGGCCCCGGCGACCCGGCGGCCCGGGCCGCCACCGCCGCGCTCGGCGCGGCCGCGAAGGCGCCGCTGCCGGGAGCCCCGCTCCGCCGCGCCGGCCGGATCCGCGTCACCGCACCGGCCGGCCCGATGAGCCTGCGGGCCAACGGCAGCCTCCCGGTGACGTGGACCAACACCACCGGCGCCGAGGTGGACGTCTGGCTGAGCGCGGCCGCCGGCCGCGGCCGGATACAGCGGCTGGCGCTGGTCTCCCCGCGGGCCGGCGCCGCCGCGGCCGGCGAGGCCCTGGTGACCCTGCCCGCGGTGGTCCCGGGCCGGGCGTACGCCCTGGAGGTGGCCGCCGGGAACGGCGCCGCCCACGCCTTCAGCCGGCCGTTCGCGGTGACCGACTGACGGTAGGGGCGCGGGAGTTCGGCCCGTAGGGGGGCAGCCGTGTCGGCGCCCCCTACGGGCCGGGTGCTCCCCCGGACAGAACACCTAGGGCGCGGCCAGGTCGACCAGCCCGGCCAGCGCCTCCCGGTGGTGCCCCGGTGTGCCGAGGGCGAGTTCGTCGCTCTTGGCCCGCTTCAGGGCGAGGTGCGCGGGGTGCTCCCAGGTCATCCCGATGCCGCCGTGCAGTTGGATGCACTCCTCGGCGGCGCGCACCGCCACCGGCGCGCAGTACGCCTGGGCCAGGGCGACCGCCACGGGAGCGTCGGCGGCGTTGCGGGCCAGTGCGTCGGCGGCGTTGCGGGCCGCGGCCCGGGCGGAGGCGACGTCCAGCCACAGCGCCGCCATCCGGTGCTTGAGCGCCTGGAACGAGCCGACCGGGCGGCCGAATTGGGTGCGCTCGCGGGTGTAGCGGACGGTCTCGGTCAGGCACCACTCGGCGAGGCCGAGCTGTTCCGAGGCGAGCAGCCCCGCGCCGGTGAGCAGCGCGCGGCCGACCGCGGCGCGGGCCCGCTCCCCCTGGGCCAGCGGGCGGCCGACGGCACCGTCGAAGGCGAGGTGGCCGAGCGGCCGGGTCAGGTCGAGCGGGGTGACCGGCTCGATCCGCACCCCGTCCGCGGCGGCGTCGACCGCGTACAGCGCGGGGCCGTCGGGGCCCTCCGCCGGTACGAGCAGCAGTCCGGCGCCGGCCGCGCCCGCGACCGAGGTGACGTGCCCGGTGAGCCGGCCGGCGGCGTCCGCCCGTACCGGGGCGGGGCCTGCGGCGCCGGGCCCGGTGGTCAGCGGGACGGCGAGCGCCCCGAGGGTGCGGCCCTCGGCGAGCGCGGCCAGCGGGCCGGCGGCCTCGTCGCGGTCGGCCTCGCAGCCGAGCAGTGCGGTCACCGCGAGCACGGCGCTGGTCAGGTACGGCACCGGGGCCACCGCGCGGCCCAGCTCCTCCAGGACGACGGCGGCCTCCCGGGGGCCGGCGCCCGCGCCGCCGTACTCCTCCGGCACCAGCAGCCCGGCGGCACCGATCCCGGTGGCCAACTCCCGCCACAGGTCCGCATCGTGGGGCCGGCCGCTCTCCAGGCCGGCGAGCACCGCGTCCGGGGCGCAGCGGTCGGCGAGCAGCGCCCGCACGGCGGCGCGCAGGGCGTCCTCCTCCTCGGAGTAGAGGAGGTCGGGTTCGGGGGCCGGGGTCGTGGCGGTCATCGGGGGAGGTCCTTCCACACGACGTCCTTGTCGGTGCGCGGTTCGGGCGGGAGGCCCAGGACGCGCTCGGCGACGATGTTGAGCAGCACTTCGGAGGTGCCTCCCTCGATGGAGTTCCCCTTGGCGCGCAGATAGCGGTAGCCGGCCTCGCGGCCGGTGAAGTCGACGCCCTCGGGGCGGCGCAGCGTCCAGTCGTCGTAGGTGAGGCCGGCCTCGCCGCGGAACTCCACCTCCCAGCCGCTGATCTGCTGGGCGAGGCGGGCGAAGGCCAGCTTCATGCCACTGCCCTCCGGGCCGGGTTGCCCCTTGGACAACTGCTGGCCCAGGCGTGCGCCGGTGAGGCGGGCGACCTCGGCCTCCACCCAGAGTTTCAGCAGCCGTTGGTGCAGGTCGTGGGTGCGCAGTGCGGGGTGGTCGCGCCAGGCGGCCGCGGCCACCCCGATCATCCCGCCCTCGCGGGGGATGCGGGCGCCGCCGATGGCGACCCGTTCGTTCATCAGCGTGGTCCGGGCCACCTGCCAGCCGTCGCCGACCGCGCCGAGCCGGTGGGCGTCGGGGATCCTGACGCCGGTGAGGAAGACCTCGTTGAACTCCGCCTCGCCGGTGATCTGGCGCAGCGGGCGCACCTCGACGCCGGGGTCGGACATATCGCACACGAAGTACGTCAGCCCCCGGTGCTTGGGGACGGCCGGGTCGGTGCGGGCGACCAGGATCGCCCAGCACGCCAGATGGGCGCTGGAGGTCCATACCTTCTGCCCGTCCACCAGCCAGTCCGCCCCGCCCTCGTCGCGGACCGCGCGGGTGGCCAGCGCGGCGAGGTCGGAGCCGGCGCCCGGTTCGCTGAAGAGCTGGCACCACACCTCCTCGCCGGTCCACAGCGGCCGCAGGAAGCGCCGCTGCTGCTCCTCGGTGCCGTAGCGGAGGATCGTCGGCGCGGCCATGCCCAGGCCGATGCCGATCCGGCCGGGGTCGTTGTCCGGGGCGCCGGCGGCCGCCAACTCGGCGTCCACGACGGCCTGGAGGGCACGCGGGGCGCCCAGGCCGCCGAGCCCCTCGGGGAAGTGGACCCAGGCGAGCCCGGCGTCGAAGCGGGCCCGGAGGAAGTCCAGGCGGTCGGTTGCGCCCGGAGGGTGGGCGGCGAGCAGGTCGGCGGTGCGCCGGCGCAGGTCGGCGGCGTCGGTCATCGGGTCGCCTCCGTTCCGGGGACCACCACGAGGCGGCCGACGGAGTCGCCGTCGGCGACGCGCTGGACCGCGTCGGCGGCCGCGGCGAGCGGGACCCGCGCGCCGATCAGCGGCGCGATCGCGCCCTGGGCGGCGAGCTTGGTCAGCTCCTCGTGGCAGGCGTCGACGGCGGCCGGGTCCTTGGTGGCGTAGAGCCCCCAGTGCAGGCCCAGGATCGCGTAGTTCTTGATCAGGGCGTGGTTGAGGCCGGGGGCGGGGACGGTGCCGCCGGCGAAGCCGACGACGACGATCCGGCCCTCGAAGGCGATGCACTTGGTGGACCTGGTGTAGGCGTCGCCGCCCACCGGGTCGTAGACCACGTCGGCACCGCGCCCGCCGGTGGCCTCCTTGACCGCGGCGACGAGGTCGTCCGTGCGCCGGTCCAGGACCAGGTCGCAGCCCAACTCGCGGGCGGTGCGGGCCTTTTCGGGGCCGCCGACGACGCCGATGACGCGGGCGCCGGCGGCCTTGCCGAGCTGGACGGCGGCGCTGCCGACGCCCCCGGCGGCCGCGTGCACCAGCAGCGTCTCGCCGGCCTGGAGCCGGGCCCGGCGGTGCAGGCCGAACCAGCCGGTCTGGTAGCCGATGTGCAGGGCGGCGGCCTCGGCGTCGTCCAGCGCCTCGGGGGCCGGCCGCACGGTCGCGGCGTCGACCACCGCCAGCTCGGCGAACCCGCCGCCGGGCAACGCCGGTTGGGCCAGCACCCGCGCGCCGATGGCACCGGCCGCGCCCTCGCCCGCGGCCAGCACCTCGCCGCAGATCTCCACACCGGGGGTGAACGGCAGCGGCGGCCGGACCTGGTACTGGCCCCGGCACAGCAGCGCGTCGGGGAAGTTGACGGCGGCGGCCCGTACCCGCAGCAGCAGTTGGCCGGGGCCCGGCTGCGGGTCGGGCACCTCCTCCAGCCGCATCACCGCTCGCGGCTCCCCGTTCGCGTGCACGCGCCATGCCTTCACCTGATGCCTCCACAGACCTCGGTCGAACGGCTGGTACGGGGCCGGATCCGGCCCTCACCACGGGGCATACTAAGCGGTCGGTATCGGTCGAGGAACAGTTCCGGCCGGGCCCGTTGCGGGCGCCCTCCCCGGCAGCCTGCCCCTGACAGGGACAGGCACCCCGGCCGCCGCATCACGCACACTGGCCGGCATGGACACACCCGCCAACGGCCCCTCCGCGCTGGGGAGCTTCCTGCGCACCCGCCGCGCCCGGCTGCAGCCGGAGGACGTCGGCCTGGTCTCCTACGGGTCCCGGCGCCGGGTCCCGGGACTGCGCCGCGAGGAACTCGCCCAGCTCGCCGGCGTCAGCGTCGCCTACTACACCCGCCTCGAACAGGGCCAGAGCCACAACGCCTCGGAAGGCGTGCTGGACGCCCTGGCCCGGGCGCTCCGGCTCACCCCCGACGAGCGCGCCCACCTGCGCGAACTGGCCCGCCCCGCGCAGACCCGGCGCCGTCCGGCACCCCGCCCCGACAAGGCCCGCCCCGGTGTGCGGCAGTTGCTCGCCGCCGTCCAGGACGTGCCGGCCGTCGCCCTCGGTCCGCGCTACGAGGTCCTGGCCTGGAACCGCCTCGGGCACGCCCTGCTCGCCGGGCACCTGGATTTCGACAGCCCCGCCCGCCCCCTGGACCGCCCCAACACCCAGCGGCTGCTCTTCCTCGACCCGCACACCCGCGAGCTCTACCCGGACCGCGCGGAGGAGACCCGGCGGGCGGTGGCCGCGCTGCGGGTGGCCGCGGGACAGCGCCCCGACGACCGGGAACTGACCGAGCTGATCGGGGAGTTGAGCATGAAGAGCACCGAGTTCAGCGCCCTGTGGTCGCGCCATGCGGTCAGCAACTGCACCTTCGGCACCAAGCGTTTCCACCACCCGCTGGTCGGCGATCTGGCCCTGGACTTCGAGGTGCTCCAGACGCCGGACGGCTCCGGCCAGGGCGTCATCATGTTCACCGCCGAGCCGGGCTCGCCCGCCGAGGCCGCGCTCGGTCTGCTCGCGGCGGAATGCCGTACGGACGAGACACGGGTCCGCGGGACGGCGCGGCTAGGACGCTTCTGACAGGTCGCCGTCGAGCAGTCGCAGCAGCCGGCGGGCCTGCCGTTCGGCGGTGCCGGGCGGGTTCCTCGGGTGCGCGGGGTCGTCGTGGGCGAGCGGGCAGAGCCAGACGGGGGCCAGCAGGGTGCGGCAGGTGCACAGGCGGGCCGCCTCGGCCGGGGTCAGCGGGAAGTGGCGCAGGAACGCGCCGGTGTCGAAGGGGCGCGGCACCCGGGCGGCGATGTGCTCGACGATCTCGGCGAGTTCGTAGGCCCGGTCGCTGCGGCCTGATTCGGTCCTGTCGCCGAACTCCCACCTGCTGGGCGGCGCCCGGCACGCACTCTCGCCGCACCGGGCGACGCCGGGGGCGTGCGCGCGCGAGGAGGGTCAGTGCGCGCCGTTCGCAGGCGCTGGGGCCGGGCCCTTCGGCGGCGCGGAAGCGTTTGACGACCCGGTCGGGGTGGAGCGTGAGGTCGTGGGTGTGCCAGGGGCCCGCCCCGGAGGGCGGGCCGGGCGGCGTCCGGTCGGTCGTCATCGAAGGGACGGTGGCACGGGTGCGGGCGGCGGCAAGGGGGCCGCGGTTCAGACCGCGGCGGGGTCCGCCGTCCGCTCGTCGGGGCGGGCCTGTTCGATCCAGCCGGCCGCCAGGCCCTCGGCGAGCGAGAAGCGGTCGTGGGCGAGGGCGGCGCAGGTGGCGGTGTCCATGCGCAGAACGGTGTCGGGGCGGGCGGCGGGGCCGTCGGCGTAGCGGGCGCCTTCCACATCGTCCGGGTCCAGGACGATGTGGAAGGCGCCCTCGTCCAGGGCGATGCCGATGACGCGCTCCGGTTCGCCGGCGAAGTGCCGGGCGAGCCGGGCCATCAGCGGGACGGCGAACCAGTGGGCACGGACCGCGTCGGTGGGGCGCTGCTCGTCGAGGGCGGGGGCGCCCCAGTCGGCGAGCGCGGTCAGGGCGGGGAGCAACGCCCGGCCGCGCGGGGTGAGTTCGTAGACGGAGGCGGCGCCGGGCGGGGGCAGCCGGCGGCGGGTGAGCAGGTCCTCGCGCTCCATGTCCTTCAGGCGGGAGGCGAGCATGTCGGTGCTGACGCCCGGGAGGTCGGCGTGGAGGTCGGTGTAGCGCCGGGAGCCGCCGAGCAGTTCCCGGACGATCAGCAGCGTCCAGCGGTCGCCCACGGCGTCCAGGGCCCGGGCGATGGCGCAGTACTGGTCATAACTTCGGCGCGGCATGACACCAGCATAGACATGTGATTGGATTTTCCAAGTTGGAAGTTGGGAAAACCAAGTACGGTTCATGAGTGCTGCCGCATCCCGCGGTGGGCGCGCGAAGTGGGAGGCCGCCGCATGCAGTTCAAGCAGTCCAGCAAGATGGCCGACGTCTGCTACGAGATCCGCGGGCCGGTGATCGAGCACGCGGACGCCCTGGAGGAGGCCGGCCACAGCGTGCTGCGGCTGAACACCGGCAACCCCGCGCTGTTCGGCTTCGAGTGCCCCGAGGAGATCCTCCAGGACGTGATGCGCAACCTCTCCCGCGCACACGGCTACACCGAGTCCCGGGGCATCCTCTCCGCCCGCCGCGCGGTGGCCCAGCGCTATCAGGAGGCCGGGCTGACGGACGTGGGCGTCGACGACATTTACCTCGGCAACGGCGTCTCCGAGCTGATCTCCATGGCCGTCCAGGCGCTGGTGGACGACGGCGACGAAGTCCTCATCCCGGCGCCGGACTTCCCGCTGTGGACGGCGGTCACCTCGCTCGCCGGCGGGAAGCCGGTGCACTACCTCTGCGACGAGTCCGCCGACTGGCTGCCGGACCTGGACGACCTGGCCTCGAAGATCACCGACCGGACCCGCGCGCTGGTCATCATCAACCCCAACAACCCCACCGGCGCGGTCTATCCGCGCGAGGTGCTGGAGGGCATGCTCGACCTGGCCCGCCGCCACCATCTGATGGTCTTCGCCGACGAGATCTACGACCGGATCCTCTACGACGACGCGGTCCACCACCACGCCGCGGTGCTCGCCCCGGACCTGGTCTGCCTGACCTTCAGCGGCCTGTCCAAGGCGTACCGGGTGGCCGGCTTCCGCTCCGGCTGGCTGGTGGTCTCCGGCCCCAAGGAGCACGCCAAGGACTACCTGGAGGGCCTGGGCACCCTCGCCTCCATGCGGCTGTGTCCCAACGCCCCGGCGCAGTACGCCATCCAGGCCGCGCTCGGCGGCCGGCAGACCATCGACGACCTGGTGCTCCCCGGCGGCCGGCTGCGCGAGCAGCGCGACCGCGCCTGGGAGCGGCTCAACGAGATCCCGGGCGTCTCCTGCGTCAAGCCCAAGGGCGCGCTCTACGCCTTCCCGCGCCTGGACCCGGCGGTCCACAAGATCCACGACGATGAGAAGTTCGTCCTCGACCTGCTGCTGCGGGAGAAGATCCAGGTCGTCCAGGGCACCGGCTTCAACTGGCCGCGCCCGGACCACTTCCGCATCCTCACCCTGCCGCACGCCGACGACCTGGACGCCGCGATCAGCCGGATCGGGCGCTTCCTGGCCGGGTACCGGCAGTAGCGGGGGGCCGCGCGGACGTCCGCAGGGGCCGGGGAGGGGGTGCCCGGCCTCCCCGGACGCGGCCCCGCGACACCCGAACGGACGCACCGGATTCTGCGGCCCCCTCCCCTTCCCACCTGCCCGGTCTCCCGCACCGGGCCGCCCGGCGCGGGCAGGCGCCCTTGAGCGCTCCGTCCGCAGCGGCTTAGGTGGAGGGCGGCAAACCAGCCGCCGCCCCGAAGGGGAGAGGGAAGCGATGCCCGTACGACCGGCAGTGTCGGAAGCGGAACTTGAGGCCCACCTGAGCGGGATCTGTTTCAAGACGGGGCCGCCGCGCCGCACCGGCGTGGAGATCGAGCTCCTGGTCTACGACGCCCGCAACCCCCGATGTCCGGTCGCACCGTCCCGGATGCACACCGCGGCGGACGCCCTGCGCGCCCTGCCACTGCACTCCCTCCTCACCTTCGAACCCGGCGGCCAGCTGGAGCTCAGCTCGCTGCCCGCCACCTCGCTCAACGCCTGCGTCGAGGCGGTCACCGCCGACCTCGCCCGGGTCCGGCCCGCACTGCGGGAGCTGGGCCTCGCGCTCGCGGGCCACGGTCACAACCCCTGGCACCCCCCGCGGCGGGTGCTGTCCGCCCCCCGCTACGACGCCATGGAGGCGTACTTCGACCGGCGCGGTCCGGCCGGCCGGTCCATGATGTGCGGCACCGCCTCCGTCCAGGTCTGCCTGGACGCCGGGCACGAGGAGCCGGGGCCGCTGGGGCTCGGCCGCCGGTGGCTGCTGGCGCACCTGCTCGGCGCCGTTCTGGCCGCCGCGTTCGCCAACTCCCCGCTCGCCGACGGGCGTCCGACCGGCTACCGCACCACCCGCCAGGCCATCTGGGCGCAGCTCGACCCGGGCCGCACGCATGCCCCGCCCCTGGACGACGACCCGCGCACCGCATGGGTCCGCTACGCCCTGGACGCCCCGGTGATGTGCGTCCGGCGCCCGGAGGGCCCCTGGGACGCGCCGGAGGGCCTGACCTTCCGCGAGTGGTTCCGTACCGGCGCCCCCCGGCCGCCGACCCGGGAGGACCTCGACTACCACGTCACCACCCTCTTCCCGCCGGTGCGGCCGCGCGGCCATCTGGAGCTGCGGATGATCGACGCGCAGCCGGGCCCGGACGGGTGGATCGTGCCGCTGGCCGTCACGGCCGCCCTGTTCGACGATCCGGAGGCGGCCGAGCTCGCCTACCGCACCGTCAAGCCCCTTGCGGAGACGGCGGGTTGCGCCCCGGCGCCCGACAACCCGCTGTGGCGGAACGCCGCCCGCGCCGGGCTCGCCGACCCCGAACTGCACGCCGCCGCGGTGGCCTGCTTCACCGCCGCGCAGGAGGCGCTGCCCCGGCTCGGCGCCGCCCCCGGTATCCGCGCGGCGGTCGCGGAGTTCGTCGAGCGCTATGTGGCGCGCGGCCGGTGCCCCGCCGACGACCAGCTCGACGCGCTGGCCGCGGCGGACGCCGGCGGCGGCCCGGACCCGGCCGGCGACGGACCCGGCACCGCGGCCGAGGGCCGCCCCCTCCCCGGGAAGGACAGCCAGTGACCATCGACCCCGAGTCGCTGCGGGAGCGGGCCGCCACGGCACTGCTCGCCGCCCGCGACCGCACCCGCCTGCT
Organism: Streptomyces sp. NPDC093097; assembly: GCF_044754325.1. Lineage (NCBI taxonomy): Bacteria > Bacillati > Actinomycetota > Actinomycetes > Kitasatosporales > Streptomycetaceae > Streptomyces > Streptomyces sp. NPDC093097. Next base: position 377,968 of record NZ_JBIVOW010000001.1, on the reverse strand, counting down.
GACCGGCTGCGTCGAGGACCCGGACCTGCTCGCCCAGCACTCCCCCCTGATGTCCCCCCTGGTCTGGGACCTGGCGCACATCGGCAACCAGGAGGAGCAGTGGCTGCTGCGCACCGTCGGCGGCCGCGACCCGCTGCGCCCGGACATCGACTCCGTCTACGACGCCTTCGAGCATCCGCGCGCCGAGCGCCCCACCCTGCCGCTGCTCGGCCCGGCCGAGGCCCGCGGCTATGTCGCCGAGGTGCGCGGCCGGGTGCTGGACGTCCTGGAGCGCACCGCGCTGCACGGCGGGCCGCTGCTGGCCGACGGCTTCGCCTTCGGCATGATCGCCCAGCATGAGCAGCAGCACGACGAGACGATGCTGATCACCCATCAGCTGCGGACGGGCCCGCCGGTGCTCAGCGCGCCCGAGCCGCCGGCCGCGCCCGCCGGAGTGCTGCCGGCCGAAGTCCTCGTCCCCGGCGGCCCGTTCCTGATGGGCACCTCCACCGAGCCCTGGGCGCTGGACAACGAGCGCCCCGCGCACCGGCGGACGGTGCCGTCCTTCTTCCTCGACACCACGCCCGTCAGCAACGGCGCCTACCAGCGCTTCATCGAGGACGGCGGCTACGACGACCCGCGCTGGTGGGCCCCGCGGGGCTGGGCCCAGGTGCGGGAGCACCGGCTGCGGGCGCCGCTGTTCTGGCGCCGCGAGGGCCGGCAGTGGCTGCGCCGCCGCTTCGGGGCGACCGAGCCGGTGCCGCCGGACGAGCCGGTGCTGCACGTCAGTTGGTACGAGGCGGACGCCTATGCGCGGTGGGCCGGCCGGCGGCTGCCCACCGAGGCCGAGTGGGAGAAGGCCGCCCGCCACGACCCGGCGTCCGGACGCGACCGGCGCTACCCCTGGGGCGACGCGGACCCCACCCCGGACCGCGCCAACCTCGGGCAGCGGCACCTGCGGCCGGCCCCGGTCGGCGGCTATCCCGAGGGCGCCTCGCCGCTCGGCGTCCACCAACTGATCGGCGACGTCTGGGAGTGGACGGCCAGCGACTTCCTGCCCTACCCCGGCTTCGCGGCCTTCCCCTACCGCGAGTACTCCGAGGTGTTCTTCGGCAGCGCGCACAAGGTGCTGCGCGGCGGCTCGTTCGCCGTGGACCCGGTCGCCTGCCGCGGCACCTTCCGCAACTGGGACCTCCCGGTGCGGCGGCAGATCTTCTCCGGGTTCCGCACCGCCCGGGACGCCGGCCCGACGGAGAGGTATCTGGCCTGATGTGCCGTCATCTGGCGTATGTGGGGCCGGAGATACCGTTCGCGCAGGTGGTCCTGGCGCCGCCGCACGGCCTCTACCGGCAGTCCTGGGCGCCGCGCCACCAGCGGCACGGCACGGTCAACGCGGACGGCTTCGGCGTCGGCTGGTACGCGCCCGGCGACCCGGTGCCGGCCCGCTACCGCCGGGCCGGGCCGATCTGGGCCGATGAGCAACTGCCCGACCTCGGGCGGGTGATCCGCACCGGGGCGCTGCTCGCCGCCGTCCGGGACGCCACCGTCGCCGGGGCGGACGCCGAGGCGGCCGCCGCGCCGTTCGCCGCCGGGCGGTACCTCTTCAGCCACAACGGCGCGGTGGCCGGCTGGCCTGACACCATGGCGCCGCTGGCCGCCGGGCTGCCCGCCGAGGAGCTGCTGCGGCTGGCCGCCCGCAACGACACCGCGTTCCTGTGGGCGCTGGTGCGGCACCGGCTGGCCTGCGGCGACGACCCGGGCGGGGCACTGGCCGACACGGTGGAGGAGGTCGCCGCGGCCGCGCCCGGCTCCCGGCTCAACCTGCTGCTCACCGACGGCACCGGCATCGCCGCCACCACCTGGGGCGACACCCTGTTCCACCGCGCCCTGCCCGACGGCGGACAGGTCGTCGCCTCCGAGCCCTACGACGCGTCCCCCCACTGGACCGAGGTCCCCGACCGCACCCTGCTGCGCGCCAGCGGCACCGAGGTCCATCTCACCCCGCTCAAGGAGCCCGCATCGTGAGCCCCCTCAGCATCACCCGCACCCTGCCCGCCGACGCCACCACGGCCGCCCTGCGCGCCGATGTCGCCCGGGGGCTGTCCCGCACGCCCAAGCAGCTGCCGCCAAAGTGGTTCTACGACGCCCGCGGCAGCGAGCTGTTCGACGAGATCACCACCCTGCCCGAGTACTACCCCACCCGCGCCGAACGCGAGATCCTGCTCAGCACCGCGGACCGGATCGCCGCCGCCACCGGCGCCCGCACCCTGATCGAGCTGGGCTCCGGCTCGTCCGACAAGACCCGCCATCTGCTGCGCGCCCTGACCGGTCTGCACACCTATCTGCCGGTCGACGTCAGCGAGTCCGCGCTGCGGGCGGCCGGCGAGGGGCTGCTGGCCGAGCACCCGGGCCTGACCGTGCACGCCCTGGTCGCCGACTTCCAGCAGGGCCTCACCCTGCCCCCGACGCCCGGCCCGCGGCTGCTGGCGTTCCTCGGCGGCACCATCGGCAACCTGCTGCCGGACGAGCGGGCCGCGTTCCTGCGCTCGGTGCACGGGCTGCTCGCCCCCGGGGACGCCCTGCTGCTCGGCACCGACCTGGTCAAGGACGAGGCCACCCTGGTCGCCGCGTACGACGACGCCCGCGGGGTGACCGCCGCGTTCAACAAGAACGTCCTGGAGGTCGTCAACCGCGAGCTGGACGGCGACTTCGACCCGGCGGACTTCGACCACGTCGCACGGTGGAACGCCGAGGAGGAGTGGATCGAGATGCGGTTGCGGGCCCGCACCGAACTGACCGTCAAGGTCGCCGGTGTCGATCTGGCGGTGCCGTTCGCGGCGGGCGAGGAGCTGCGCACCGAGGTCTCCGCGAAGTTCCGGGAGGAGGGGGTGCGTGCCGAACTCGCCGCCGCCGGGCTGGAGCTGACCGAGTGGTGGACCGACCGCGCCGGCCGGTTCGCGCTGTCGCTGGCGCTGCGGACCTGACCTTTTCCGGTCGCCGGGGTGCCTGACGCCCCCTCCGATGTGGTTCGATGCCCCGATCGCACATGCGTACGCACGGTCGGGCCCGCCCGCCGCGTACGGAACGACACGGGCTCGACGGAGGGGCAGGGCATGGGCGCGGTGCTGGATCGGCGGAGTTTCCTCAGGGGCGCGGCGGGGCTGTCCGCCGCCGGGGTGCTGGCGGGCCTGGGCGGCGGGGGCACCGCGGTCGCCGCGGCACCGGCCGCGGTCGGGACGTCGGACTGGATGTCCGCGCTCGGCGACGGCACCCCGGTGCAGCGGCTGAGCATCCCCGGCACCCATGACTCCGGGGCCCGGATCGGCGGCCCCTGGGTGGCGTGCCAGAACACGCCGATCGCCGAGCAACTGGCCTCCGGTATCCGGTTCCTGGACGTCCGCTGCCGTGCCATCGACGACGTGTTCGCGATCCACCACGGCGCGTTCTACCAGGAGTTGATGTTCGGCGACGTGCTCAACGCCTGCCGGGACTTCCTCCGGGCGCACCCGTCGGAGACCGTGCTGATGCGGGTCAAGCAGGAGTACTCGGAGGTCTCCGCCGAGGAGTTCCGCCGGATCTTCGGGATCTACCTGGACGGCAAGGGCTACCGCTCGCTGTTCCGGCTGGACCCCGGGCTGCCCGCGCTGGGCGAGGCCCGGGGCCGGGTCGTGCTGCTGGCGGACGCCGACGGGCTGGGCGGGGTGCGCTACGCCGACCCGGCGCTGTTCGACATCCAGGACGACTACATGACCGAGCCGATCGGGAAGTACCCCAAGGTCGAGGCCCAGTTCCGCAAGGCCGTCGCCCAGCCCGGCAGACTCTTCGTCAACTACGTGTCCACCGCCGCCCTGCTCCCGCCGCGCTCCAACGCCGACCGCCTCAACCCGCGGGTCAAGAGCCTGCTGGAGGGCGCGGAGGGCGGCGCATGGCGGGGCCTGGGCATCGTCCCGATGGACTTCCCCAACGAGTTCGGGATGGCCCAGACGCTGATCCGGCACAACCTGGCCGATCGCGGCGTCACCCTGGTGGCCCAGCCGCGGGCGTGATCGGCGGTCGGACCGAACCTCCGCGGGCCGTCGTGCATCAGACTGGTTGAAATGTCTGGTTCCGGCACCGTTGCGCCCGCTGGGGAGGCGGTGCCGGCTGATGCGGCGAGGCGGCACTGGTGGAGACGAGCGAACGCGGGCCCGGAGCGGCGGCACAGGACGGTTCGGGGCCGGCGGCGCGGCGGCCGGTGCCCGGCGGACCGGTCCGCACCGGCCGGGCCCGGGCCGGTGTGCCACTTCGGGTGACCCTGGCGCTCGGGGTGTTGACGCTCGTCGTGGGCGGTGCGGCGGTGGCCCTGCGGGCCGCCCGGCAGAATCCGTACGTGGCGCCCGGGGACCCGGCGACCGGGACGTACCTCGCGTCCCGGGCCGCCGGCGACCGGGCGGCCGCCGCGGTGCTGGCCGGCCACTACCGGGAGTCCCCCGGCCCCTCGCCCACCGCCGCGCGCCCGGCCGGCGGCACCCCGCTCCCGCTGCCCGGTTCCCGGCCCCTGGTCGCCACCGCGGCCACCCCCGCACCGCCGGTCGGCGTGCTCTTCTCCCCCGACGACGACGGCAGCGACGACGGCGGCGACGTGGCGCACTACTGCACCGCGAGCGTGGTGCACTCCCCCGCCGGCAACCTCGTCGCCACCGCCGCGCACTGCGTCCACGACGGCGGTTTCCGCACCCGGCTGGTGTTCGCGCCCGGTCTGCACGACGGGATCGCGCCCTACGGCCTGTGGGTGCCGACCCGGATCGACGTGGACCCGCGCTGGATCAGCGACCGGGACCCGGACCACGACGTGGCGTTCCTCCGGGTCCGCCGGCACGGGGGCACCGAGCAGCGGATCGAGGACGTCACCGGTGCCGAGCGGATCCGCTTCGGCGCCCCGCCGGGCCGGCCGGCGCAGCTGACCGGCTACCCCGGCGACAGCGACACCCCCGTCGGCTGCCGGCACACCGCGGAGGCCGAAGGGCCGGGCCAGGTCCGCTTCCCCTGCGCCGGTTTCCCGGCCGGGACCAGCGGCGGTCCGCTGCTCACCGACCTCGATCCGGTCAGCGGCACCGGCTCCCTGATCGGGGTGATCGGCGGCCAGGACCAGGGCGGCGACGACACCACGTCGTACAGCAGCCGCTTCGGGGCGGACGTGGCGGCGCTGTACCGGCGGGCCACCCGGGCCTGACCGGGCGGCCGCCGGCGCCGCGCCGGCCGGTCAGGCGCCGCCGCGCGGCAGCACCGTGCCGAGGACCGACGGCAGCGGGTACCAGTCGACGGTGGCGAAACTCGCGTGTGCGGAGGCGAGTTGGCCGATCCGGGCCCGGGCGGCCTCCTCGGTGGGGCGGGTGGCGTCCAGCACCGGGGGGACCTTGTGGGCGTCGGTCATGATGAGCAGGTAGTGGCGGGTGTCGTACCAGGACGTGTCGATGGTGCCGCCCAGGTAGGCGGCCGCGTCGCCGTCGAAGACCACGAACCAGGGGCGCAGGGCCGGGTCGTAGCGGTCACGGGGGTCGCCGGGGGCGGCGCCGTGCACGGCGGGGAACGCGGCGGCCTTGCCCAACTGCCCCTGCGCGGCGAGATCCTTGAGGTGGGTGGCGTACTCGACGTCGGTCCACAGCTTGTCGAACGGGTTGTGCTCCTCGACGGTGCCCGGTATCAGCTCGAAGAGGAACTTCCCCGCCAGGGCGGCGCGCGAGGGCCAGCCGCCGGAGCGGACCGCCTCGTCCAGGGTGGCGCGGCCGGCCGCCAGGTCGCCGGGACCGTAGACCGCGTCCCCGAGCTTGCCGCGCACCAGCGCGTCGAACTCGGCGGGTCCGCGGCCGCGTTGGGCGTTGAAACCGTCCTTCATCTCGACCTTGACGAGGATCGGGCGGTGGCCGGGGTGGGCGTCGTGCCAGGCCCGCAGGTCGGCGAGGCAGCCGGCGAAGTCCTGGTTGCGGTCCTTGGTGCGCAGTTCGGCGGCGGTGGCCGCGCCCACGCAGTTGCTGTTGCTCTTCAGCGGGTTGGCGTGCGAGACGCGCCAGTTGCCGCCTAAGCCGTTGGTCCAGACGTCCACCTCGACCAGCCCGGCGCCGGAGTCCAACGCATCGGCGAAGTAGGGGTACTTGGCCTTCTCGTAGGAGTTGTGGACGCCGACGGCGGTGCTGGTGCCGTAGGTGGTGGAGGTCGTCGTGGCGGTCGTCCCGGCCGCCGCAACGCCGGGCGCCGCGATCACCGCGGCCGCCGCGACGGCGACCGTTCCCGCGCACCGCTTGCTGGTCATGTGCCCCGCTTTCCTGGTGTTCTGCCTGGTCGGGTCAGCAGGGTACGGGAGTTGGGCCGGCGGGCGGATCATCCCCGGGCACGATACGGTCAGCGACACGAACGCATGAACGAAAGGGTGTACGGATGCGGAACCGGGGGAACGCCGGACCCAGCTCGGGCGGACTGTCGTGGGCGGCAGTGGTGTTGACGGGGACGGTCGCGCTCTACATCGCGCTGGTCGCCTTCGGCAACATCACCGACTTTGGCACCAACCAGGCGTATGTCCGCCATGTGCTGTCGATGGACACCACCTTCCACGACCCCGACCTGATGTGGCGGGCCATCACCTCGCGCTCGGTCCAGGACGCCGCGTATGTGGCCGTCATCGCCTGGGAGTCGGTGACGGCGCTGGTGCTGCTGGCGGCCACCGCGGTGGGCGTGCTGCGCCGGGGGTCCGGCGGCCGGCCGGCCCGGCGCCTGGCCACGTTCGGGCTGCTGATGATGATGCTGCTGTTCGGCGCCGGGTTCTGGGCGATCGGCGGCGAGTGGTTCTCGATGTGGCAGTCCAAGCAGTGGAACGGGGTGGAGGCCGCGGTGCGGAACTTCCTGATGGCCGGCGTGGCACTGGTGGTGGTGCAGCTCCCGGGAGCGGCGGGCCGTTCGCCCCGCGGGGAGTGACGAGGCGGCGGCGGGTGCGGGCGCCGGCCCGCACCCGCCGCCTCCGGGACGTCAGCCGGCCGCGTAGACGTCCTCGATGTAGCGGCCGGACGCGGTCAGTTCGCGCAGCCACGCCTCCGACTCCTGCTCCGAGGCGCCGGTCCGGTCCCGGTGCACCGCGCGGAACGCCTCGCGCACACCGGGCGCCATCCGGCTGCCGTCGCCGCAGACATAGACCCGGGCCCCGGCCCGCAGCAGCTCCCACACCCCCTCGGCCTCGGCCGCTATCCGGTGCTGGACGAAGCGGTGGCCGTTCTCGGGGCGGGCGCTGAAGACCGGGTGGAGGGCGATCGCGCCGGCCCGCTCGGCGGCGGCCAGCTCCGCGGCGTGCAGGAAGTCCCCGTCCGGGTCGTCGCAGCCGAAGTAGAGCCGGGCCGGGCCGCGTCGGCCGGCCGCGACGCGGTCGGCGACGGCACCGCGGAACGGGGCCAGGCCGGTGCCGGCGGCGACCATGATGACCGGGGTGTCGTCGGCCGGGTCCAGGCGGAACGCCTCCCGGCACGGCTGGACCCGGGCCGACAGGAGGTCGCCGGGCCGCAGGGAGTGCAGATAGGTCGAACCGGCGCCGCCGGGCAGCAGCGAGACCATCAGGTCGGCGTGCCGGGGATCGGCGGCGGGCGACGAGGACAGCGAGTAGTGGCGGGGACGCAGCGGGGGCAGCAGTTCCAGGACCACCGGCCAGGGCAGCGCGCCGCGCAGCGCCGGATGTGCCTCGATCAGCTCGACGAGGGTGCGCCGATCGTCCTCGGGGAGGTTCTCCAGGGCGTGCCGCTCGGGCGGACAGGGGTTGTGGGCGGCGAGCAGCGCCGTCTGCTCAACGGTCGGCCGGGCACCCAGCTCGACATGATGGGCCAGGAGTTGGCGCACCGTCAGCGGACGGTCGACGGGCAGCGCGGCGCGGGCCGGGCGGCCCGTGGGCGGGCGCAGCGCCAGCACGGTGTCGAGGTCGACCCCGAGCGCCCGCGCGGTGCGGGCCACCGCTTCGGGGGAGTTGACCGGCAGCACGGCGAGGTGGTCGGCGGTGCGGTAGCCGACGCCGTCGGGCAGGGCCACCCGCAGGAAGCGCTTGGGGCGCGGCCAGCCCTCGGCGGTCAGGTCGTGCGCCTCGGTGACGGTCATCGGGACGAGGTCGTGCCGGGCGGTGAGCGCGTCGAGCGGGCCGCCGGTCAGCTCGGTGACGGTGTATCCGGTGTCGGCGTCGTCCTGGCCGGTGGCACCGACGCTCGCCGGGTCGCCGTAGCGGGTCAGCAGTTCGGTGCGCAGCGCGGCGGCGAACCCCGTGACGGCGGCGGCCAGTTCGCCGGAGGCGTCGGCCTCGGCGCGGGGCAGCAGCCGCGCGCCGCCGAGTGCGGCCAGCCGGTCGTCGAGGAGGGTGGGGACCTGCTGGTAGGTGGCGGCCCAGTTGCGGTCGCCGACGCCCAGCACGGCGTACCGGACGCCGGCCGTGGCGCCCTCGGACGCCTCGGTGAGCCAGGCGGTGAACGCGGTGGCGTCGTCGGTCGGCCGGCCGTTGTAGGAGGCGGCGACGAGGACGACCGGGCGGTCGGTGGGCAGCCCGCCGGCGTACGCGTTCAGCGGCGCGACCTCGGTGGCGAAGCCGAGCCCGGTGGCCTCGTCGGCGAGCCGCTCGGCGAACTCCCGGCAGGTGCCGTAGTTGGTGCCGTGCAGCAGGAGCAGACCGGTGTCCTGCGGGACGCGGGTGGGCAGCCCGTCGTCCGCCGCGGCGCCGGGGGCGGCCTGGTCGGCGGGGCCGCCGGGCAGCACGGCGAGCGCGGCGCGGACCGCGGCCCGGTCGGCGGCGGTGCGCGGGGCCAGGGCGAGGGTGAAGCCGTCGGGCTTGAGGGTGAGGGTCTCCTTGATGCGCAGCCGGTAGTCGGCGTGGTCGATCAGCCGGTAGCGGTGCACCAGCAGCGCCAGCAGCATGGTCGCCTCGTGCAGCGCGAACTGCCGCCCGATACAGGCGCGTTCACCGGTGCCGAAGGGCTTGTAGGCGTGCGGGGAGCGGGCCGCCTCGGCCTGCGGGGTGAAGCGGAACGGGTCGAACGCCTCGGGGTTGTCGCCCCAGACCGGGTCGCGGTGCAGCATCGGCGTGAGCACGGTGACCAGTTGGCCGGCCGCGACCGGGTAGCGGCCGCCCAGGACGGTGTCGGTGCGGGCCTGGCGGGTGAAGGCGGCGGCGGTGGGCCACAGCCGCAGCGCCTCGGCCAGCACCTGGCGGGTGAAGGCCAGCTTGCCGATGTCCTCGAAGGTGGGGTCCGGGTCCGGGTCGTCGCCCCACAGCTCGTCCGCCTCGCGCTGCGCCATCCGCAGCGCGAGCGGGTCCTTGAGCAGGTGGTACAGGGCGAACGAGAGGGCGCCGGAGGTGGTTTCGTGGCCGGCGATCAGGAAGGTGATGACCTGGTTGCGGATGTTGGCGAGGTCGAGCACCGGTCCCTCGTGCGCGCCGTCGCCCTCCGTGGCGCCGAGCATCAGACCCAGCAGATCGTCCGCGCTGCGCTCCCCGCCGGCCGTGCGGGCCGCGATCACCTCGTCGACGACGGACGCGAGGTAGTCGGCGTCCGCGCGGAACGCCGCGTCGGCGGCGGAGTGGTCGGTGCCGGGCGTCCGGGCGAACTTGGTCATGCTCCATTCCAGGCAGCGGACCATCGCCTCGACGAAGGGGTGCGGGGTGTCCCGGGAGAACGACTCGAAGTCGAAGCCGAAACCGGCCAGTCCGATGGTGTCCAGCGTCATCCGGGTCATGTCGTCGGCGACCTCGACCGGCCGACCCTCGGCCGTCCGCCGGTCCCAGGCCGCCATGACACGGCGGGCGACCTTCAGCATCGCCGGGTGGTACGTCCGCATCGAGCCCAGCGCGAAGGCCGGCATCAGGACCTCGTGGGCCCTGGCCCAGTTCGGCTCGTCGTTGTAGGCGGTGAACAGACCGTCACCGGCGAACTCCCGCACGTCCTCCAGGATCACCGAGATGCCCTTGGCGAAGCGGGTCTCGTCGGCGACCTCGGTGACCAGGTCGAGGGAGGTCAGGAACAGCGTCTCGCGGTCGCCCAACTTGCGCAGGAATGCCGGGCCGTGGGTCCGGGCCAGCTCCATGGTCTGCTGGATGGGCGTGTTGCTGAGACCGGTCTCGGTGAGATCGGCGACCGGAAGGCTCGCGGTGGCGGCGCGGTCGCCCGACTGGGGCGCGATGGTGTCGGTCATGACTCCAGCGTGACCGGCCCGGCGCCCGCCCCCGGCCCGGGCAACTGCATGATTGTGCAGTGGTTCTTCGCCGGGCACCCTTGCGCATGCGGTGCGGATGGGGCTAGCGCCGCGGCATGAGAGAAGGCGGGACAGGGCGATGGACGGGGCGACGGACGGCGAGGCGCCGCAGGACGGCACGGGCGGGTCGCCGGAGGACGGCGGTGCGCCGCAGGACGGCACGGGCGCGGCACAGGAGTGCGCGGGATCGCCGGACGCGTCCGGGCCGCCCAAGGTCAGCCTCTTCCGCGGCTACTTCGTGATGCTGCTGGACCGGATCCCCACGCCGATCGCGGTGTGCCGGGCCGACGGCGAGGTGCTGATCGCCAATCCGGCGATGGCCGCGCAGTGGGGCGCGGCCCCCGGCCAACTGCGCGGCCGCAACCTGCTGGACCGGTTCCGGCCCCGGGACCGCGCACAGGTCGCCCGCATCATGGAGGCACTGCGGCTGGGCCGCCGGTCCCGCTACCCGGTCGAGGTGCGCTGGCGGACCACGCCCGGAGGACCGGAGCAGCAGGGGGAGCTGACGATCGATCCGGTCGGCGACGCCTCCGCCGAACCGCCGGCGCTGCTGGCACTGCTGCGGGTGGACCCGGGGGCCGCGCCCCCCGCCCCACCGCCCACCGCCACCAGCCCCGTGGAGGCCCGCATCCTGGCGCTGGCGGCCGGCGGGGCGACCACCGCGGCGATCGGCAGCGCCCTGGGCCTGACCGTGGACGGGGTCAACTACCACCTGACCCGGCTGGCCCGCCGCTGGCGCGTCCAGGGCCGCACCGCGCTGGTCGCCAAGGCCTACGTCCTGGGGGTGCTCGCACCGGGCCGCTGGCCGCCCGCGCCCGCCGCGCCGGAGGCCGGCGGCCCGCAACCGCCCGGCCCCTGAGTCCGGCAGCACGTGCGTACGGATAACCTCACAGGTGTGGAGGACAACGCGACCGCGCCCTTCGAGCGCGGAACGGACGGCCCGAAAGTCATCGTCGTCGGCGTCGACGGCTCCGACTCTTCCTGGCGCGCCGCGGCGTACGCGGCCGGACTGGCCAGGCGCCAGGGCTCGAAGCTGGTGATGGTCTACGTCCAGCCGGTGCTGGCGACCGGCGCCGCGATGGGCGCGCCGGTCATGGACGCCACCACCGAGGTGGCCGAGGAGCTGATGGCCGAGATCCGCAAGGCGACGGAGCGGCTCGACGGGATATTCCACCTGCGATGGGAGTTCCACACCCTGCGTGGCGACCCGTACAACGGCATGGTGCAGATGGCCGACGAGCTCAAGGCGGACGCGGTGGTGGTCGGCGCCTCGGAGTCCGCCGGGCACCGCATCATGGGGTCGGTCGCGGTGCGCCTGGTGAAGGCCGGCCGGTGGCCGGTCACGGTCGTGCCGTAGCCCCGGCGCCGGACTCCCCGGGGTGTGCGGAGACGGCCCGGCTCCGCTGGTGGGCCGGGCCGGGCTGAGGCACGGTGGAGGGTGGACGGGCGGAGCGCCGCCCCGACGAGGGAGACCACCGTGACCGACCGCACGTACCGCGTGACCGAGATCGTGGGGACGTCCCGACACAGCGTGGACGCCGCGATCCAGAACGGCATCAAGCGCGCCTCGGACACCCTGCGCAACCTCGACTGGTTCGAGATCACGCAGGTCCGCGGCCATATCGTCGAGGGTCGGATCGACCACTACCAGGTCGGTCTGAAGGTCGGTTTCCGGCTGGAGGAGGCGGGCTGACGCCCGATCGGCTCCCCGCCGCCGCGCCGCCTTCGCAGGGCGCCGCCGGCAGTCCATGATGATCCGCCGTCGAACCACGACGGACACGTACCGAGCGTACGGAAGGATCCCCCATGGCACGCCTGCTGCGCGCGGGTCAGGGCGTCTGGCGCCGCAAACCCATCGAGCACATCGAGGAGCCGGAGGGCACCGCGGCCCAGCAGCTCACCCGCGAACTGGGGCTGTGGCAGCTGACCGCCATCGGCGTCGGCGGCATCATCGGCGCCGGCATCTTTGCCGCGCTCCTCTGCCTCCTGATCGCCTCTCTGCTCACCCTGGGCATCAAGAACGCCGCCCGCTTCGAAACCGTCGTGGTCGGGCTGAAGGTCCTGGTCGTCCTCCTCGTCATCGGCGTCGGCTTCTTCCACATCGACACCGGCAACTACCGGCCGTACTTCCCCTTCGGCGTGAGCGGCGCGTTCACCGGCGCGGCCACCGTCTTCTTCGCCGTCTTCGGCAGCACAGCAAAAACGCCCCCGGCCGCAGGGCCGGGGGACTTCGCACCGTTCTGGATTAGTTCTTGGCGAAGTGCTCAATGAAGGAGGTCCAGGCCGCTGCTGTGACCTTGACCTCGGGGATGGTGCGGTCCTTGCTGTCTCGTGCACGAACCACACCAGGAAGGGCCCGGTCATGAACCTTCACCTCGACACAGTTGTCGTTACTGCCGCTGTACGAACTGATGTGCCAGGTGGACTGCTGCGTCATTCTTGGTGCTTCCTTCGTGCGTCCCTCATGACCTGCGCCGACGCCTCGATGTCCAACGCGCCGGCCTGGAGCTGATCGTAGATCCTCTGGAACCTATCGGCATCGTCCGGTTCCCGGCAGTACGTTCCGGTGATGAAGCCTTCGGCATACGCCGAGCGCTCCCCCACCTGCCCGGTCAGCAGGCTGATGGAGCCAGGGATCGAGGGCTTATAGCTGGGCAGGACCTGGATGTTGACGTTGGATCGGGCCCCCATCTCCAGCAGCACATCGATCTGCTTGACCATGACCTCTGGACCTCCGATCTGCTGTCTCAGCGCGTTCTCCGAGAGGACGATCCACAGCCACGGCGGCTTCTCATGCTCTACGTCAACCAACCTCAAGACGCCCTCGAACTGGTCGACTTGCCCAAGAGGGCGTACGTACCACGGCAGGGCCGAGGCTAGGCGCCATGCTCCACACCCGAGAAGCATGGGCCTATGCGGCGATGGGAAGGCACGCAGCCTTCGAGCGCGCAACGAGGCAGGCAGAGGAATCCCTGGCCTCGGCCGCCGCCGAACAAGAGCCCTACTGGATCGGCTACTTCGACGGAGCCGAACTCGCTGGCGTGACCGGTGGGCGACTCCTCGACCTTGCCCGTACCGACCCCAACCAGCACGCGCCGACCGCAGCGAGCGCAATCCGTACCGCGATCGATCATCGGGGCCCGGAAGCCAGCCGGAGTCACGCGCTCGACTGGATTGGGTTGGCCGAGTGCAGCTTTCTTCTCGGCGATGTCACCGGAGCTGCCGAGACGACTCGGCACGCCGTGAACGCTGCTGCGCTCACACAGTCCGGGCGGGTCCGTCAGCAACTCGCGCAGCTCTACCCGTATACCGTCGGCAGAGACGTCCCGGGACCGCTCCGTGAGGCTCGGGACCGCATTCGCGACCTGCTGGCGACGTAGGAGACAGAGAAGGCATGACCATCATCGCCGTGACCGGCCACATGGACCTCAGCGAGAGCACCGTGGCGCTCGTGCAGGAGGAGTTGAGGAGCCTGCTCCGGAAGCACCAAGGCGAGCTGATCGGGGTTACCTGCCTCGCACGCGGCTCGGACACCCTGTTCGCCGAGGCTGTGATTGCGGCGGGCGGGCGGTTGGTCGTCATCCTGCCCTCACGGGACTACCGGCAGGCCAAGGTCAAGCCGGACCACGCGCCTACGTTCGACCGTCTCGCCGCGGCGGCGGACGTGGTGACCATGCCGCACGAGACGGCGAACCGCGCGGCATACGAGGCAGCGAACGGTGAGTTGCTCAAGCGCGCCGACCGCCTCGTAGCTGTCTGGGACGGCGCGCCCCCTTCCGGAAAGGGCGGGGGCACAGCGGACACGGTCGAGCTGGCGCGCACCGCCGGCGTACCGGTGGATGTCATCTGGCCAACCGGTGCGCGACGCGGAGCGTAAGCGCGGGTCGTTGCGAATCAGGTGCGCCGCCGGTCCGGGGCGAGAACGGCCGGCTGCGATGTTGACGGCCCGGGTTCCGGCGACGCGAGCGCGCCGTCGCGGCGGCACACCAGCGTATCCGGATCGCCCAGCGGGGGCTGGAGCCGATACCCGGTGGGGCAGGTCTGCCCGTCCCGGCCCGGAGCACCATCACGACCTGGCGCCCCGGCCTTCCCCGCAGGACCAGCGGGACCAGCAGGCCCCGGGACCAGGGACGGGCCGGCGGCTCCGAGCGCTGACCTCCTCCTTGCTCAAGTCCCCTCCGCACAACCGCCGTCGGCCCCTCCCTCCCCTTGACGGTCCGGGGCGCCGGCCCAAGAATGAGCGCGCTTCGACAACGTTGTCGGCCCACTTTGGGAGGTCTTCCCATGCCCTGGACCAGACGCAATCGGCCGCGTACCGCGGGGGCGGCGGCGGTGGCGCTCCTCGGGAGCCTGCTCATCGGCCCGGCCGCGCACGCCGTGCCCGCCGCGCCGGCCGAACCGTCCGGCGGCCGCCTCACCGACCTCGTCAACCCCTTCATCGGCAGCCAGAACGACGGCAACACCTACCCCGGGGCCGCGGTGCCGTTCGGCATGGTGCAGCTCTCCCCCGACACCGGGCACACCACCGGCTACGACTACGACGACAGCCGTATCCGGGGCTTCAGCGCGGTGCACCTCTCCGGCGTCGGGTGCGGGATCGGCGGCGACCTGCCGGTGCTGCCGACCACCGGCGACCTCACCGAGACCGACTACGCCAAGTACGCCGCCGCCTTCACGCACGACGGCGAGTCGGCCCGCCCGGGCTCCTACCGCGTGCGGCTGACCTCGTACGGCGGGATCACCGCCGAGCTGACCGCGACCGCCCGCACCGGCCGGCAGCGCTACACCTTCCCGGCCACCGACAAGGCCAACGTCCTGCTCAACACCGGCCAGTCGCTGCACAAGACGGTCTCCACGCGGGTGGAGGTGCTGGACTCCCGCACCGTCCGCACCACGATCACCGGCCGCGGCTTCTGCCAGGACACCCGGCCGTACACCGTCCACACCCTGACCCGCTTCAACCGGCCGTTCACCGCGTACGGGACCTGGCGCGGCGACACCGTGACGCCCGGCTCCCGGGACTCCACCGCGCCCGGACGGCACGGCGCCTACGTCCGCTTCGACACCCGCAAGGACCGCGTCGTCGAGGCGTCCACGTCCCTGAGCTATGTGGACGCGGCCGGTGCGGCGCGCAACCTCCGGGCGGAGGGCGGGGGTTCCTTCGCACGGACGAAGGCGGCGGCGGACGCGGCCTGGGAGCGGCGGCTGGGCCTGGTGCGCGTCCAGGGCGGCGACCGCACCCTGCGCCGCACCTTCTACTCCTCCCTCTACCGGTCCTTCCTCGCCCCGAACATCGGCAGCGACGTGGACGGCCGCTACACGGGCTGGGACCAACGCCCGCACCGGGCGGCCGGGTTCACGTACTTCCAGAACTGGTCGCTGTGGGACACCTACCGCACGCAGACCCAGCTGCTGTCGCTGCTCGCGCCGCGGGAGGCGCGCGATATGGCGCTGTCGGTGCTGCGGATCGACCAGGAGGGCGGCTGGCTGCCCAAGTGGGGCTACGGCACGGCCGAGACCAACATCATGACCGGTGACCCGGTGACCCCGTTCCTCACCAACGCCCACCGGCAGGGGCTGCTCAAGGGCCATGAGGAGGAGGCGTACGCGGCGCTGCGGAAGAACGCCGACGGGGTGCCGCCGGCCGCGTCCCCGTACGTCGGCCGGGAGGCCAACGCGGCGTATCTGAAGGATGGTTACGCGCCGTACCTCAAGGGCCGCCCGCACACCAAGTCCGGGGACTCCGACTTCGACCACGGGGCGTCCGCGACGCTGGAGTACGCGCTGTCGGACGCGATGCTGGCGCAGATGGCGCAGGAGCTGGGCCATCGGGCGGACGCCGAGCGGTTCGCGGCGCGGGCGCTCAACTACCGCAAGATCTTCGACCGTTCGACCGGCTTCTTCCGGGCCCGGGACGGCGCCGGCGCCTTCACCGGGCCCGCCGATCCGGCCAAGAGCGAGGGCTTCCACGAGGGCACGGCCTGGCAGTACCAGTGGCTGGTGCCGCAGGACCTGCCGGGGATGCTGGCGCTGATCGGCGGCAAGGACGGCGGCACGGCCCGGCTGGACTCCTTCTTCGCCTATCCGCAGCTGCTCAAGGACCCGGCGAGGACCGCCCGCGAGGTGTGGGTGAACGGCCCCTACGACTACTACAACGCCGACAAGTACAACCCGCAGAACGAGCCCGACCTGATCGCGCCGTACACCTACCTCTCCACCGGCCGTCCCTGGAAGACCACGGACGTGGTGCACGCCGCGCTGACCCTGTTCACCGACACCCCGTCCGGGATGACCGGCAACGACGACCTGGGCACCATGTCGGCGTGGATGGTGCTCTCCTCGATGGGCGTCTATCCGGTCCAACCGGGCACCGACACCTGGGGGTTGAGCACCCCGGTCTTCGACCGGGTGGACCTGACCCTGGACCGCCGCTACTACCCGTCGGGCCGCTTCACCCTCACGGCCCCCGGTACCTCGTCCGCCCACCGCTACATCCAGTCCGTGCGGCTGGACGGCGCGCCCCGGGACCGTACCTACCTCACCACCGCCGACCTGCGCAGCGGCCGCGAACTGGCCTTCTCCGTGGGCCCGGAGCCGTCCCGCTGGGGCACCGGCGACCAGGCGGCCCCGCCGCCGGTGGGCACCCCGGGGGCGCTGGCCGCGGCCTCGCGGCAGCACGGTGCGCGCACGCCGGCCGGCGGATGAGCGGGAGGGGGCCGGGAGGACCGGGCGCGGGGTGAACTGCCCCGCCTACAGGGCCAGGACCGTCAAGAACGGTCCTGGCCTTCCCGGTGGCGGGCGAGATAGCCGGCGGTGCGGCTGCCGGGGGCCGCGGCGACCTCGGCGGGGGTGCCGGCGGCGACGATCCGACCGCCCTCCGCGCCGCCGCCGGGGCCGAGGTCGATGACGTGGTCGGCGCCCGCCACCACGCCCATGTCGTGTTCGACGACCACGACGGTGTTGCCGGCGTCCACCAGGCCGTGCAACTGCCGCAGCAGCACCTCGGTGTCGGCGGGGTGCAGGCCGGTGGTGGGTTCGTCGAGGAGGTAGAGGGTGTGGCCGCGGCGGGGCCGCTGGAGTTCGGCGGCGAGTTTGATGCGCTGGGCCTCGCCGCCGGAGAGTTCGGTGGCGGGTTGGCCGAGCCGGAGGTAGCCGAGCCCGACGTCTTTGAGGGTGCGCAGGCTGCGGGCGGCGGCGGGGAGGTCGGCGAGGAACTCCGCGGCGTCGTCGACGGTGAGGGCCAGGACGTCGGCGATGGTGCGGCCGCGGTGGGTGATCTGGAGGGTCTCGGGGTTGTAGCGGGCGCCGCGGCAGTCGGCGCAGGGGGCGTAGGTGCCGGGCAGGAAGAGCAGTTCGACGGCGGTGAAGCCCTCGCCCTGGCAGGTCTCGCAGCGGCCGGCCGGGACGTTGAAGGAGAACCGTCCGGCGGTGTAGCCGCGGGCGCGGGCCTCGTCGGTGGCGGCGAAGAGCTTGCGGACGGCGTCGAACAGGCCGGTGTAGGTGGCGAGGTTGGAGCGCGGGGTGCGGCCGATGGGCCTCTGGTCGACGCGGACCAGGCGGTCGACGGCGTCCAGGCCGGTGGCGCCGGCGAGTTGGGCGCGGGCCGCCGGTCCGGTGTCCTGGTCGTCGGCGGCGGTGGCGTCGTCGGTGCCGGGGCGGGGCTCCGCAGCGCCCAGGCGGTCCTGGACGGCCTCCGCGAGGACCCGGGTGACCAGGGTGGACTTGCCGGAGCCGGAGACGCCGGTGACGGCGGTGAAGACGCCGAGCGGGAAGGCGGCGTCCAGGTCGCGGAGGTTGTGCAGGGTGACGCCGTGCAGGGCGAGGGTGCCGGTGGGGGTGCGCGGGGTGCGGGCGGGGGGCGGTTCGGCGGCGAAGAGGAAGCGGCGGGTGGCGGAGTGCTCGGCGTCCGCGAGGGCGGCGACCGGGCCGCTGTGCAGGACCCGGCCGCCGTGCTCGCCGGCGCGCGGGCCGATGTCCACGATCCAGTCGGCGCGCCGGACCACGTCCATGTCGTGCTCGACGACGAAGAGCGTGTTGCCGGCCTCCTTGAGGCGGCCAAGGACGGTGAGCAGTGCCTCGGTGTCGGCGGGGTGCAGACCGGCGGAGGGCTCGTCCAGGACGTAGACCACGCCGAAGAGGCCGGAGCGCAACTGGGTGGCCAGGCGCAGGCGTTGGAGTTCGCCGGCGGAGAGGGTGGGGGCGGGGCGGTCCATGCTGAGGTAGCCCAGGCCGAGTTCGGTGAGCACCTCGATGCGGGCGACCAGGTCGCGGGCGAGCGTCGGGGCGGGGTGGTCGCCGGGGCGGGCCGCGGTGGGGCGGAGCAGTGCGGCGAGGGTGCCCAGGGGCAGACCGGCCAGGGTGGCGATGTCGCGGCCCTCGAAGGTGACCGCCAGCGCCTCCGGGCGCAGCCGGCGGCCGTCGCACACCGGGCAGGGCTCGGCGGTCATGAAGCCGCGGACGCGCTTGCGCAGCGTCTCGCTCTTGGAGTCGGCGAAGGTGTGCAGGACGTAGCGCCGGGCGCTCATGTACTGGCCCTTGTAGGGGCGTTGGATGCGGCCGGCCTCGCGGACGGGGTGGACGGTGACGACCGGCTGTTCGTCGGTGAACAGGATCCACTCGCGGTCTGCGGCCGGGAGGTCGCGCCAGGGGCGGTCGATGTCGTGGCCGAGGGCGGCGAGGATGTCGCGGAGGTTCTTGCCCTGCCAGGCACCGGGCCAGGCGGCGACGGCGCCGTCGCGCACGGAGAGCGAGGGGTCGGGGACGAGGGAGTCCTCGGTGACGCGGTGGACGGTGCCCAGTCCGTGGCACTCCGGGCAGGCGCCGGCGGCGGTGTTGGGCGAGAAGGCGTCGGAGTCGAGCCGCTCGGTGCTGCCGGGCGGGTAGGTGCCGGCGCGGGAGAACAGCATCCGCAGGGTGTTGGAGAGGGTGGTGACGGTGCCCACCGAGGAGCGGGAGGTGGGCGCGGAGCGGCGCTGCTCCAGCGCGACGGCCGGCGGGAGGCCGGTGATCTCCTCGACCTTGGGGGCGCCGACCTGGTGGATCAGGCGACGGGCGTAGGGGGCGACCGACTCGAAGTAGCGGCGCTGCGCCTCGGCGTAGAGGGTGCCGAAGGCGAGTGAGGACTTGCCCGATCCGGACACCCCGGTGAACGCGACCAGCGCGTCCCTCGGGATGTCCACATCGATGCCGCGGAGGTTGTGCTCACGGGCGCCGCGCACCCGGACGTACGAGTCGGTCATCCCTCCATGATCGGCCACCGTCCGGGGTGCCGGGTCCCGCCGTCCCGTTCCCGCCGTCCGGCTTCCGCCGTTCCGCTCCCGTCGGCCGCCCGGAGGCAGGCCGGAGGGTGCCCGGAGGCGGGCCGGACGGCGCCCCGTGCGGGCGCGCGCTCCGCGGGCCGGGCGGCGGCCCTGTACGGGCGGGTGACGACCGGCCCACGGCGCGCCCCGGTGAGCGGTGCCGAGCCCGTCAGCCGGCGCTGACGGCGGCCCGGACCCGGTCGGCTGCCTCCTCCCAGGGGACGGGCGTGGCGACCACCGCGCGCAGCGCCCGTATCTGGCGCGGGGGCAGGGCGACGGCCAGCACGCCGACGGCCCGGCCGGCCCGGCCGTAGAGCGCGACGGCGCGGCGCGCCTCCCGGTCCAGGACGGTGGTCTCGACCCGGTCGGCGCCGGAGGTCAGGCCGTACGCCTGGAGCTTGAGGCCGAACTGGTCGGACCAGAAGTACGGCACGGGGGCGAACGGGCGGCGCTCCGGCCGCTCCGTGCCCGCGCCGTCCGCGGCGCCGTCGCGCTCGGCGCTCAGTTCGGCGACGAGGTTGCGGGCGGCGGCCATGGCCTGCTCGGTGGCGTTCATCCGGTGCTCGATGCGGAGCGGGCGGCCGTGCAGCGGGTGCTCCCAGCGGGCCACGTCGCCGGCGGCGTAGATCCCGGGGGCGGCGGCGCAGTAGGTGTCGCAGCCCAGTCCGTCGGCGGTGTCCAGGGCCGGGTCGGCCAGCCAGCCCACGGCGGGCTCGGAGCCGATGGCGAGCAGCACCAGATCGGCGGGGAGCCGGCTGCCGTCGGCCAGGTGGACGCCGCCGACCGCCGCCGGCGCTCCGGGTGCCGGGTCCGCGGCGGTCTCGAACTCGGCCACCTCCCCGGTCAGCAGGCGGACGCCGCGGGCCCGGTGCTCCGCCGCGAGGAGTTCGCCGATCCCCGCGCCGACGGCGGCGGCCATCGGCACCGGTTCCCGGCCGACCAGGGTGACCTCGTGCCCCAACTCGCGGGCGACCGCGGCGGCCTCGCAGCCCAGGACGCCGTTGCCGACGACGACCAGGCGGCGGGCGCCGCCGGACAGTCGGGCCCGCAGGGCCAGCGCGTCGTCCAGGGTGCGCAGGGTGAGGACGCCGTCGAGGCCGTCGGCGGCGGGCAGCGTGCGGGCCGCCACACCGGTGGCGACGATCACGCCGGCGCAGGCCAGCCGCTCGCCGCCGTCGAGGGTGAGGGTGCGGGTGGCGACGTCGAGGCCGGTGGCACGGGTGCCGAGCCGCAGGTCGAGGCCGAGCCGGGTGAGCTCCTCCTCGGTGCGCAGCCGCAGCCGTTCCGGCTCCCAGGCACCCTGCAGCAGTTGCTTGGACAGCGGCGGCCGGTCGTACGGGAGGTGGGGCTCGTCGCCGATGAGGGTCAGCGGGCCGTCCCAGCCGGCCCGGCGCAGGGACTCGGCGGCGGTGATGCCGGCGGCCGAGGCGCCGACCACCGCGATCGGGCGGGCGGTCACTCCTGCACCTCGATCGCGGCGGCCGGGCAGACGGCGACGGCCTCGCGGACCGCGGCGTGCTGCCCGGCCGGCGGCTCGGCGTCGAGGAGGACGGCCACGCCGTCCTCCTCACGCTGGTCGAAGACCTCGGGCGCGATCAGCACGCACTGCCCGGCGGAGCAGCACTTGTCGGCATCAATGGTGATCTTCATCAGGTTCTCCTTCGTGGATACCGCCGGCTTCGGCCGAGGGAAGAAGCGGAGCTCCCGCGGAGCGCGGCAGGGGGAGGAGTCAAGTCCCTGGGAGCACCGTAGTCGGCAGCCCTCCGGCCGGCGCGCGACGGGTGCCACCCCGGCACCGGACCCGTATTTCCCCCCGCGTGCTCCGATAACTCCGGTCTCTTGTCCGCCCGTTGCGTATCCATATGGGCAACAACACGCATCTTCCGTCCGGTTGACAGGTCGGTGGGTGTCGGCGCCCCTAGGGTGGCCGGGTATGAACGACGAACCGATCCATGTGACGGTGTGGGACGAGGGTCTGCCCGGGGCGCCGCGGGCGCTGCTGGTGCACGGCACGATGAGCTGGGGCACCGAGTGCTTCGCGGGGCAGCGGCCGCTGGCCGGGATGTTCCGGCTGGAGCTGGTGGACCGGCGCGGCTACGGGGACAGCCCCGACATCGAGTGCAGCGACTACGCGGTGGACGCCGAGGACCTCGGCCGCCTGCTCGGCGAGGGCGCCCATCTGGTGGGGCACTCGTACGGCGCGGCGGCCGCGATGCTGGCCGCCGCGGCACGGCCGGAGGCGGTCCATTCGCTGACCCTGATCGAGCCGTCGCCGCTGCGCACCGCGGCCGCGCACCCCGTGGTGCTGGCGGCGGTGGAGCGGATCAGGGCCGCGTTCGCCGACGCCGGGGCGGCCGGGGAGGTGAGCGCGGAGGAGTACCTGCGGCAGTCCACCGAGGCGTACGGGATGCGGCTTCCGGAGGTCACGCCCCGGATGCTGCGGGCGGTCCGGTCGGCCATGCGGGAACGGCCCGTCTGGGACGCGCAGATCCCGCTGGCGCCCCTGGTCCGGGCGGAGATGCCGAAGACCGTGATCAACGGGACGTGGGAGACCGCGCACCCCGAGTACCGGGCATTCGTCGGCGATGCGCTGGCCGCGTGCGGCGAGTACCTCGCCGAGATGATCGGTGCCCGGCACGTGCAGGTCCCGGGCACCGACCACACCCCGCACCAGGACCGGCCCGAGGTGGTCAACGAGGTCCTCACCCGGCTGTGGCAGGGCTGACCGGGGCGGCGGCCGGCGCGGGGCGGGCCGGGTGCCGGTCTCAGTCCACCTCGATCCCGAAGTCGCCCACCAGGGCGGCCAGTCCGCCGGGGTAGCCCTGGCCGCCGAGGACGAAGTCCCAGTCGTCGCCGGCACGGCGGCGGAACGAGCCGAGCACCAGCGCCCGTTCACCGGGCCGTCCGTCGGAGACCGGAAGCCGGTCCAGTTCGGTGCCGGCGGCGTCCAGCAGGCGGATCCGGGCGTCGGTGAAGCCGGCGAGGTCGCCGTCGGGGTCGGCCTCCGGATCGACCGCGGCGACCAGGACCAGTCGGTCGGCGGCGGGCGGCAGGCCCTCGAACCGCACCCGCAGCGCGGCGCGGTCCTCCGTCACCCCGGCCAGCATCCGCACCGAACCGTCCGGTGTGGCGGGGTTGTTGAAGAAGACGAAGTGGTCGTCGTCGAGCACGGCGGTGCCCTTGCAGACCAGGGCGCAGACATCGAGGGCGGCCGCACCGGACCAGTTCATGGCGAGGGTGACGTGGTCGGCCGCCTGCTCGGCGGACTCCGGGGCACCGGGGCCGTCGCCGTCGGGGCCGAGGCGGCCGCGCAGTCCGTGCCGGCCGAGCAGGTCGACGAGTTCGGGGCCGGCGATCAGGGTGAGCGGTTTGCCCTGGGCGAAGCGGTGGGCGCCGGGCCCGAAGTGGGAGGTCGTCACCAGGACGCCCTTGTTGGCGCCTTCGGACTGGACGGTCCCGTAGAGGTCCCGGACCGCGGACGGCGGGACCGTGTTGCGGTAGCGCTTGACCTGCACGATGATCTTGCCGCCGCGGATCGGGTCCGGGTCCAGGGCGTCCACGTCGATCCCGCCGTCGCCGGAGCGCTCGGTGGTGACCGCCTGCATGCCCATCGCGCGGAACAGCTCGGCGACCACCTGCTCGAAGGCGAGCGGGTCCATCGTGTGGAGGTCGGCCTCGCCGTCGGTGCCGTGCGAGACCACCGCGCCGCCGGCGATGTCGTCCGGCCGCCGTCCGGGGCGCACCGGGGTGCGCTGGTCGGGGCGGGTGGAGAGCTGGCCGCGGAGCCCGTCGGTGAGGCAGTCCAGGGCGCTGACCTGGGCCAGGTCGTAGGAGTCGACGGCGCTGCGGGGGGCCAGGACGGTGGCGAGGACCAGCAGGGCGGGGCGGCCGGTGACCGGGTCCACGTCGTCGACGAAGCCGTTGAGCGCCACCGAGTCCAGGGCACCGTAGGTGTCGGCGGCGAACAGGTCGCGCAGGACGAGCAGGACGCTCTGGGCGAGCACCTCGCGGTAGAGGGCCCGGCGCTGGGCGGCCGGGCGGGCGGTCTCCCGCTCCTCGTCGGCGGTGGGCAGATACCGGACGGCCTTGACGGCGGGGACGATGTCGTAGCCGGGCAGTTCCCAGTCGAGGACCAGTTGGCGGGCGGCGGTGTCGTAGCCGGCGCTGAGCTGGCGGGGGAAGCCCTCGGGCCAGGACGTGCCGGAGTACAGGGCGGCGGAGAAGTACTCGACCACGGCGTCGGCGTCGCCGGTGCGCAGGCCCGCGACCAGCTCCTGGACGCCGGCGTTGTGCCGGCGTATCGCGACCAGGGCGCCGGCGGCCCACTGGTCGTACTGCTGCCGGTAGCCGGCCAGTTGGGACTGGCGCTGGGCCTCGGCGGCCTGGGCGGCGTACCAGTCCTGTTCGAAGCGGGCGCGGGCCTCTAGCTGGTCGCGGTCGCGGCGGGCGCCGGACCGCATCCCGCCGGTGGGCACCTGGTAGCGGGCCGGGTCGGGCATGGCCACCGGGGTGGCGAGGGCTCCGGGGGCGAACGGTTCGACCTGCTCGGGGCGGAGCAGGGCGTCGGCGGTGAAGGCCGGTGCCCGGCAGCCGTCGGCGAGCAGGTCGGTCAGGGCGGTGACGCGGGCGTCGAGTTCCTCGGTGCGGCGGCGGGCGTCGGCCTCGCGCTGGCGGCGGTAGGCGGTCTGCCGCTCGCGGTGCATCCGGGCCATGGCGCGCTCGGCCGTGCGGGCCTGCCGTTCCTGTTCCCGCTGTTGCTGCAGGCGCGCGCGGTGCTCGGCCTCCGCCCGGCGTTGCTGCTGACGCTGCGCCTCGGCCCAGATGCCGAGTAATCCCTGGGAACGGCGGCTCATCTCGCGGTTCGTCCTCCCCCCGGGGCGGTTGCCCCCGGAACCTGCGGCAGTGGTGACGTCTGTGCCGGTCTGCCCTGGTCTGCTGTGGTGAGCCGACTTTAGCGGGGGCGGACGCCGGGGATCAGGGGTGGGCGGCGATCGACCGGGGCACCCGACGGGCCCACCCACACCAACGCCACCGGCATCACGTGAAGTTCACGCGGACTCGCCCGGCACTGCGCGACCTCCGTAGGCGCTTCCGTCGTGAGCATCACGAGTGCGGGCGGCAGCCCGACGGCCAACTCCCGTCCCCGAACCGGAGCATGACGCCCGAACGCACACGGATACCGGATTGCGCGGCGCACACATGTGCCCGTACCGTGGGGACCGTGACTACCGGGTCGGCCATGGGCCATGAGCGAGTGAGGCACCCGGTCACTTCGTGACCGCGCGGCGGGTGAGAGACCCGCCCCTGCCTCCCAGGCTCTTCTTCTCTTCTTTTTCGCGCCTTCGCTGCGCGCTTCCTTCCGCTCCGCGCGGCTGTTCCGCGCGCGCGTCTTCCTTCCTTCACCACGGACGCCATCGTCGTGCCGCGCCCTGCCGCGCCGCGCCACCGCCGTCGCGTGGTCGCCTCAGCCTGCCCGCGCGGCCCGCGCCCCGGGCACCTCATCTCCCTGGAGAGCACACCTTCATGCCCCATGACTTCAACCAGCAGGTCATCGACGAGTTCCGGGCCAACGACGGCCGGGTCGGCGGCCCCTTCGAGGGCGGCCGACTGATCCTGCTGACCACCACCGGGGCCCGCAGCGGCGCCCCGCACACCACTCCGCTCGGCTACCTCCCCGACGGCGAGCGGATCTTCGTCATCGCCTCGGCGGGCGGCGCTCCGCGCCACCCGGCCTGGTTCCACAACCTCCTCGCCGACCCCCATGCCACCGTCGAGAACGGGACATTCACCTACCGGGCACGCGCCGAGGTGCTGACCGGGGCGGACCGCGAGGGGGGCTTCGCCCGCGCCGTCGAGGCCGACCCGGGCTGGGCCGCCTATCAGGCGAAGACCAGCCGCATCCTCCCGGTGGTGGCGCTGACCTCGGTCGAGACCGGCCCGCCGCGGTTCGCCGGGGCCACCCCGGGCGCCACCCTCACCCTCGTGCACGACGCCTTCCGGCGGGAACTCGCCACGATCCGGAAGGAGTTGGCCGCCACCGGCTCGGTGCTCGGCGCGCAGCTGCGGATCAACTGCCTGACGCTGTGCCTGGGGCTGTCCAACCACCACACCGGCGAGGACCGCATGATGTTCCCCGCGCTCCGCCACCGCTGGCCGGAACTCGCCCCGGTCCTGGACCGCCTCGACGAGGAGCACCGGCGGATCGCGGCCCTCATGGAGGAGCTGCGGCGCACGCTGTCCGAGCCGTCCGCCGCACCCGGCGACCTCCACGCCGAGGTCGAGCGGCTGACGCACGAGCTGGAGGCCCATCTGACCTACGAGGAGGAGCATCTGATCCCGGTGCTCGACGCGATGGCCGGCTGAGCCCGGCGCACGGTGCCGGCCGCCGGAGTCAGATCCGGCGGCCGTGGCCCTCCCAGTAGGGGTCCCGCAGCTGCCGTTTGAAGAGCTTGCCGGAGTCGTCCCGCGGCAGCCGCTCCTCGAACACCACGGTCCGCGGCACCTTGTACGCGGCGAGCCGCCCGGCGACATGGGCGCGGACCGCCGCGGCGGTGAGCCGCTCCCCGGCGTCGGTCTCCAGGTGCGCGGCGAGCACCTCGCCGAACTCCTCGTCCGGGATGCCGAACACCGCCGCGTCCCGCACCCCGGTCAGGGACAGCAGGCAGCCCTCGATCTCCGCCGGGTAGATGTTGACGCCGCCGGAGATCACCATGTCGTTGCGGCGGTCGCTGAGGTAGAGGTAGCCGTCCTCGTCGAGGTGGCCGATGTCGCCGAGGGTGACGTATCCGGGCAGGCCGGGCGCCTCCACGGCGGCGCGCCCGTCCGGGTCGCCGAGGTAGCTGAAGCGGGGCCAGGTGTCGGCGGGCCGGACGTAGATGTCGCCGGTGGCGCCGGGCGGCAGCGCCGTCCCGTCGGGCCCGAGGACGGCGACCGCGCAGGTGCCCTCGGCGCGTCCGACGGTGCCGGGGTGGGCCAGCCACTCCGCGCTGTCGCACCAGGTCACCGCGCCGGTCTCGCTGCCGCCGTAGTACTCCCGCAGCACCGGCCCCAGCCAGTCGATCATGGCGTGTTTGATATGCGGCGGGCAGGGGGCCGCGGCGTGCACCACGGAGGTCAGCGAGGAGACGTCGTAGCGCTCGCGGACCTCCCGGGGCAGGCGCAGCAGCCGGACGAACATGGTGGGGACCATCTGGGTCTGGGCGATGCGGTGCCGTTCGACCAGCCGCAGGAACTCCTCCGCGTCGAAGCGCGGCATCAACGTGATGTCCAGACCGGCCGCCAGGGCCAGGACCGCGTGCTGGCTGGGCGAGGCGTGGTAGAGCGGGGCGGGGATCAGGGTCCGGCCGCCCGGGGCGACCGCGAAGTATTCGAGGAAGCCGGTGACCGCCTCGGCCAGCACCTCCTGGGTGACCGGCTCGCGCAGAACTCCCTTGGGGCGACCGGTCGTTCCGGAGCTGTAGATGACGGTGGGCGGGCGTAAGGGGGCGGGCCGGTCCAGTGGGGCGCGCTCGGCCAGCCAGTCGTCGAGCAGCGGGTACCGGCCGGTGGCGGCCGGGGCGTCCGTCCCGCAGGCGGCGGCCACACCGGGCGGTACGGCGACCTCGATGACATGGACGCCGGTGGGGAGCACGGCGGTCACCGCGGGCAGCAGGTCGGTGTGGGCGAAGACCACCACGCTGCCGCTGTCGGTGAGCACATGGCGCAGGTCGTCCGTGCGGAAGTGCCAGTTGACGGGGACGGCGGCGGCGCCGAGCAGGGCCGCCGCGGTGGTGATCTCCAGGTGCGCGGGCTCGTTGCGGAGCACCACCGCGACCCGGTCGCCGGCCTCGACTCCCAGCTCCGCCAGGCCCGTTGCGATCCGTGCGGCACGGTCGAGGAGTTGCGGATAGCCACGTTCATGCCCCGCGCAACGTAGGGCGGGGGTGCCGGCGGCGGACGGTGCGACGGCTTCCATGGTGCCTCCAGGAGGGAGCGGCCAGGACCGGCGCACACCGGTCCGGCTCATTGAACAGCCAACCGCCGCGCGCCCACCAGAGCGCCCCGCGCCATCCCCGGCGCGCCCGGCTCCGCCGTCGCGTCCC
Source organism: Streptomyces sp. NPDC093097 (assembly GCF_044754325.1). Classification (NCBI taxonomy): domain Bacteria; kingdom Bacillati; phylum Actinomycetota; class Actinomycetes; order Kitasatosporales; family Streptomycetaceae; genus Streptomyces; species Streptomyces sp. NPDC093097. The sequence goes on along the minus strand of NZ_JBIVOW010000001.1, from coordinate 350,364 downwards.
TCGTCCGTCCGGCAGGCGGGACGTCGGCGATCGGGCCTGGTCCGGTGCTCCGATCGCCCCGCACGGGGCGCCGTCGCCGGTGGCCGCTCCTATCCTCGGGGCCATGGACAACAACGACATCCTGCGCACCCACGGGGAGGCGCTGACGCTCTTCGGCTCCCGGGTCCACGCCGTCCGGGAGGACCAGTGGGAGGCGCCCACCCCGTGCACGCAGTGGTCGGTGTTCGATCTGGTCAACCACCTCACCGCGGAGCAGATGTGGGTGCCCCACCTGGTGCGGGACGGGTACACGATCGCCGCGCTGGACGGGGACTTCGACGGCGATCAGCTCGGCGAGGACCCGGTGGGTGCCTGGGACCGGGCCGCGGCGGCGGCCGTCGCCGCGTTCTCCGAGCCGGGCGCCCTGCACCGCTCGGTCCACCTCTCGTACGGCACCACCCCGGCCGACGCGTACTGCACGCAGATGACCGCCGACGCCGTGGTGCACAGCTGGGACCTGTCCCGGGCGATCGGCGCCGACGAGCGGCTGCCGGAGCGCCTGGTGACCGCGGCGCTGCGCGAGGTGGAGCCGTACGCCGAGGCGTTGGAGGGCTCCGGGCTGTTCGCCGCGCCGGTGGAGCCCCCGGCGGGCGCGGACGAGCTGACCCGGCTGCTGTGCCTGCTCGGTCGCCGTCCCTGAGCGCCTCGGAGGAGGCCGGCCCCGATCCCGCGCAGGGGGTCGGGACCGGCGGGCGCTCCAGTCGATGCGGTCGGGCGCTCTAGTCGATGCCGCGGACGATATGCGTTTCGACGGGATCCTCTTCGCAGCCGGCCAGCCGGACCGGCGCGCAGCGATCCCACGCCTCGAGGTTGCGGACTTCCTTGATTCGCCCGGGGCGCTCGCCCTGCTTCAGACGGGGCTGCTTGTGTTGAGCCTTGTGCACTGCCACCACGCACTCCTTCTTCGAGGTATTGGTTCCGACGCGGTGGCGCCTTCTCACAGACCGGGAGGTCGGCCAGGGTCGTGGCGTTCCCGCGACGGGCCAATGGTGTTGGCGTCTCCCAGGTGGGTCGTCCGTCGCCTTTCAGGATAACGGCGCCCCGGGTGGGCCGCTCGACTTTTTCGGGCGATAACCGCACGTCTCGGGAACACACGGGGACCGCCGGCGGCACGGCGCGCGCCGGGGCGCGGGGGCACGCTCCGTCACTCACCCGCCCGGCTGTCGGCCTTCCCTTGCGCACCGCGTTCGCTCCGCTCCCCGGGTTGCCGGGTCCGGGGCTTTCCGTAGCGTGGAAAGGTAGGGCGTATGCACGAGGGCGCCGGCCCGCGTGCCATGTCCGTGCGCGGCGGGCCGCGGTGCTACGCATGGGCGCGTGGAATGGTTCTCGGATCCTGGTTCATGGCTCGGCCGGCTGGTCTTCCAGCGGATGCTCGCGGTGCTGTATCTGCTCGCGTTCGTCGCCGCGGCCCGGCAGTTCCGGGCGCTTCTGGGGGCCCGGGGGATGCTGCCGATCCCCGCGTTCACGGCGCGGGTGCCGTTCCGGCTGTCCCCGTCGGTCTTCCAGCTGCACTACTCGGACCGCTTCTTCGCGGGATGGGCCTGGGGCGGGGCGGCGCTGGCGGCGGCGGTCGCGGCGGGGGCGGCGGACGCGGTGCCGTTGGGGGTGGCGATGCTGCTGTGGGCCGTGTTGTGGGCGATGTATCTGTCGATCGTCAACGTCGGTCAGACCTGGTACGGGTTCGGGTGGGAGACGCTGCTGCTGGAGGCGGGGGCGCTGGCGGTCTTCCTCGGCAACGCCGACACCGCTCCCCCGGTGCTGATCATGTGGCTGCTGCGCTGGCTGCTCTTCCGGGTGGAGTTCGGCGCCGGGCTGATCAAGATGCGCGGCGACCCCTGCTGGCGGGAGCTGACCTGCCTCTACTACCACCACGAGACGCAGCCGATGCCGGGCCCGCTGAGCTGGTTCTTCCACCATCTGCCCAAGCCGCTGCACCGGATCGAGACCGCCGCCAACCACGCCGCCCAACTCGCCCTGCCGGTCCTGCTGTTCACCCCGCAGCCGGTGGCCGGATGGGCGGCCCTGGGGATGGCCGCCACCCAGCTGTGGCTGGTGCTGTCCGGCAACTTCGCCTGGCTGAACTGGATCACCATCGCCCTGGCGCTGTCGGCCGCCGCCCCCCTGTGGGCCACTCCCCCGGCGGCGCCCGGCGCCCCGCCGGTGTGGTTCGAGGTGCTGGTGAGCGCGGCCGCGGCCGGTGTCGTCGCGCTCAGCTACCGCCCGGCGCGCAACCTCGTCTCCCGGGGGCAGTTGATGAACACCTCCTACGAGCCGCTGCACCTGGTCAACTCCTACGGGGCGTTCGGCAGCATCACCCGGGTCCGCCGGGAGATCGTCGTGGAGGGGACGGCGGACGCGGTCTCGGGGCCCGGGACGACCTGGCAGGCCTACGAGTTCCACGGCAAGCCCGGTGAAACCGCCCGCCTGCCGCGCCAGTTCGCCCCCTACCACCTGCGGCTGGACTGGCTGATGTGGTTCGCGGCGCTGTCGCCGGGCTATGCCCGGTCGTGGTTCCTGCCGCTGGTGGCACGGCTGTTGGAGAACGACCGGGACACCCTGCGGCTGCTGCGCCGCAATCCGTTCCCCGATCTGCCGCCGGCCCGGGTGCGGGCGCGGGTCTTCCGCTACCGCTTCACGACCTGGCGGGAACTGCGGGAGACCGGCGAGTGGTGGCAGCGGACCGCGGAGCGGGAATTCCTGCCTCCGGTGTCGCGGTCAGCTCTGTACGGAAGGCGATGACCATCTCGCGGGCGTGCCGGAGCCCGATGCGGGTGAAGTCCCGTTCCAGGGCGTCGAGTTCGGTCAGGGTGCGGGCCCGGTCGCGGCCCAGCCGGGCGCGGGACTTGGTCAGGCCCAGCCGGGAGAGCGCCTCGCCGCGCGGCTCGTGCATCTCCCGGAACTCGCCCAGCGCGAGGGTGTAGGTGTCGCGGGCCTCGGCGTAGCGGCCCGCGCGGTAGAAGACGTTGCCGCGCATCTTGTGGTTGTAGGCGAGCGCGCCGGCGAGGTCCATGGTGCGGCAGATGGCCTCCGCCTCGGACAGCAGGGCCAGCGCCCGGTCCGGCTCGCCGCGGGCGGAGAGCACGTCGGCCACGCCGCGCAGCGACCAGGCCCGGCCGCGGAAGTCGTCGGCCTCGGCGGCGATACGGGCGGACTCCTCGAACAGTTCCAGGGCCTTGCGGTGGTCGCCGGTGTTGCGGTGCATCTGGGCTATGCCGGACATCGCCCAGACCATGTGCCGGGCCTCGCCGTGCTCCCGGGCCTGCGCCAGGAGTTGCTCGTGGAGTTCGGCGACCGCGGCGTAGTCGCCCTGGATGCGGCCGGTCTCGGCGAGTCCGGCGAGGGAGTAGCCGAGCGCCAGGCGGTCGCCGCCGGTCTCGGCGAGCGCCACCGCGTGGGTGAGCAGCCGTCGGGCCAGCGGCAGGGTGCCGCACTGGCGGGCCAGGGTGCCGCCGCTCCATAACGCCCAGGCCATGGCGGCCGGTTCGCCGGCGGCGCGCCCGCTGCGGTAGGCGGCGCGCCAGGCGGCTCCCGCCGCTTCCGCCCTGCCCAGTCGCCGGTTGGCCTCGGCGACGGCCAGTTGGGCTCTGGAGCGCTCCAGCGCGGTGCCCGCTGCGGCGAGCGTCCGCTGCGCGGTGGCCAGTACCTCCTCGTAGGAGGAGTTCACGCTCAGCGTCGAGCCCAGTTCGCCCTGGTACTCCGGGGCGAATGCCTTGCCGTACATCAATCCGTGGCCTCTCCCTCGTGCTTTTCCCCGTGATCACGAACGTACGAAAGGGAGAGGGTCCGGCGAATCCGTCCACGTATGGGTTGTGACGTACGACTGGAGTGCTACGGGTGGGGGTGGTGGTCATCATCGGGATGTACGGGGCCCTCGGGGTTACCGAAGGCTGACGCCCCGTCAAATGGGGCGCTCTTGCGGGGTGGTGGAGGGCAGGTCACGCTGGCGGGCACGGCACCGGAGGTGGGGCATGGGCGAGGCGGCAGGGGTCCACGGCGGGATCGGGCGGCGGCGGTTCGCCGGGCTCGTCGCGGCGGGCGCGGGCGGGGCGGTGGCCCTCACGACCGGTGCCGGCGCGGCGCGGACCGGGCGGCGGCGACCGCTCTTCCTGGGGACGTACACCTCGCAGCCGGGCGGCGGCACCGGCATCGGCCTGGCCGACTACGACCCCGCAACGGGCGCGCTCACCGCCGCCGGAGTGCTCCAGGGCGTCCCCGACCCCTCCTATCTGGCCCTGGCGCCGGACGGCCGGACGCTGTACGCGGTCGACGAGCAGGACGACGGCGCGGTGACGGCGGTGGCGCTGCCGCGGCGCGGCGGGCCGGTGGTGCTCGGCAGCCGGTCCACCGGCGGGGCCGGACCGTGCCATCTGTCGGTGCACCCCGGTGGGCGGTGGCTGCTGAGCGCCAACTACCTCTCCGGGAGCGTGGCCGTGCACCCGATCGACCGCCGCAGCGGGGCGCTGGGGCCGCGCACGGACCTGGTCGTGCACACCGACCCGCCGCCGGGTCCCGGGCAGACCGGTCCGCATGCGCACCAGATCGTCACCGCCCCGGACGGCCGCCATGTGCTCGCCGTGGACCTGGGCAACGACACCGTCTACAGCTACCGACTCGACCTGCGGGCCGGGACGTTGGCGCAGGTGTCGTACGCGACGCTGCGGCCCGGCGCCGGCCCCCGCCATCTGACCTTCCATCCGTCGGGGACCTCCGCCTATCTGGCGAACGAGGTCGACAACACCGTGGTGGTCTGCCGCTACGACCCGCTCGGCGGGCGGCTGGTGCCCGGTGCGCCGCAGTCCACCGGGACCGGCCCCGGGGTCAGTTATCCGGCACAGCTCCTGGTCACCCGGAACGGCCGGTTCGCCTTCCTCGCCAACCGGGGTGACAACAGCCTCACGCGGTACGCCGTGGAGGCGGGCGGGGCCCGGCTGCGGCTGCTGGACACGGTGCCGGTGGGCGGGGACTTCCCGCGGCAGATCGCGTTCTCGCCGGACCAGCGGTGGTTGTTCGCCGCGAACCAGAAGTCGGGCTCGGTGACGGTGTTCGCGGTGGACGCCCGGACCGGGGCGCTGGGGCGGGTGGGCGAGCCGTTCGCGGCGCCGCTGGCGGTCTGCGCGCTGCCGCTGTGATCCGCGGGCGCGGCGGTCCGCGGCAGTGCGGCCGGCGCGCCCGAAACACTGCGGCAACAGGGCCGCAGGATTGGCGCGTTAGCGTCGCAGCCCATGACGACGGGAACCACAGCCTCCGGCGCCGGGGCCGCGCCGGACACCAGTCCAGGGCCGCAGGCCCCGGCCGGCCCGGGTGCGGCGGCCGCCGGCACGGGGCTCCGGACGGGCCTGACGCGCCGCCATCTGCAACTGATCGCGCTGGGCGGGGTGATCGGCGCCGGGTTGTTCGTCGGCAGCGGGGTGGTGATCCGTTCCGCGGGGCCGGCGGCGGTGGTGTCGTTCCTGGCGGCCGGCGGGCTCACCGTGCTGATCATGCGGATGCTGGCCGAGATGACGGTGGCCCGCCCGGCGCTGGGCTCGTTCTACGCGCATGTGCGGGAGGCCCTGGGCCACCGGGCCGGGTTCACGGTGGGCTGGCTGTACTGGTACTTCTTCGTGGTCGTGGTCGCCGTCGAGGCGGTGGCCGGGGGCCGGATCATCCGGCTGTGGCTGCCCGGCGCCCCGCTGTGGGCGGTCAGCCTGGTGCTGATGGCGCTGCTGACCGCGACGAACCTGGTCTCGGCGCGCGCCTACGGCGAGTTCGAGTTCTGGTTCTCGTCGGTCAAGGTCGTGGCGATCGTGGTGTTCCTCTTCCTGGGCGCGCTGTATGTGCTCGGGCTGTGGCCCGCTGCGTCCGGCGGGCTGTCGCAGCTCACCGCGCACGGCGGCTTCGCGCCGGAGGGGATCGGCGCGGTGCTGGCCGCCGTCGTGCCCTGCGTCGGCTTCTTCACCGGCGCGGAGATCGTCACCGTGGCCGCCGCGGAATCGGCCGAGCCGGAGCGGGCGGTGGCCGGCGCGATCCGGTCGATCGTGCTGCGGGTGGTGGCGTTCTATGTGCTGTCGGTCTTCGTGGTGGTCGCGGTGGTGCCCTGGACGTCGAAGGCGATCGAGGTCAGTCCGTATGCGGCGGTGCTGGACCGGCTGGCGGTGCCCGCGGCCGGCACGGTGATGAATGCCATCGTGCTGATCGCGGTGCTCTCCTGCCTGAATTCCGCGCTCTACACCTCCTCCCGGATGCTGTTCGCGCTCACCCGCAACGGGGACGCGCCGCGCGGTTTCACCAAGGTGAGCGCGAGCGGGGTGCCGCGCCGGGCACTGCTGGCCGGGACCTCGGTCGGATATCTGTCGGTGGTCGCGGCGTGGCTCTCGCCCGATGTCGTCTTCTCCTTCCTCATCAACTCCTATGGCGCCATTGCGCTGTTCGTCTATCTGGCGATCGCGGTGGCGCAGTTGCGGATGCGGCGCGGTCTGGAACGCGACGAGCCGGCACGGCTGACCCTGCGGATGTGGGGCTATCCGTGGCTCAGCCGGCTGACCATCGCGCTGATGGCGCTGGTGATCGGGGCGATGGCGGTGCTGCCGGACAGCCGGGCGCAGTTCTGGCTGAGCCTGCTCACGCTGGGTGTCGTCCTGGCCGCCTACGAAATCCGGCGGCGGGTCCGGCGGGGTTGAGACAGCGGGCGGGGCAGACCGTCCGTGGCGCCGCGGACGGCCTGCCCTCCTCCCCCTCGGAAAAGGCTCCTGGAATTCCCCGGGAAACCCTCCGGATGCGCTGGGGGGCGTTGCGTGTTCCCTCCCCATTCCGTTGGAATTTTCCGGGGTTTCCCGCTTCCTCGTCCGGTCGATTTACCGGTGGATTCGACCGGACGAGGCCCCGCTTAGGCGGCCGTCAGGGCTCCGTTCCTCACTGTCCGCCGGTGCCGTGGACCCGCAGTCGGGTGCCCGGGAAGATGAGGTTCGGGTCCGTGCCGATAACCTGGCGGTTCTTGCGGTAGATCTCCCGCCAGGGCTTTCCGTGGACGACGGCGATACCGCTCAGTGTGTCCCCGGTATTGACCACGACTGTGCTGCCGGAATGGTGCTGCGGCGGCTTCTTGTAGGGGTTTTTCCCGGGTGCCGGGTGCCGGTGGTGGGGACGCTGCGGTGCGGCGTGCCCGCGGGCCGGCAGGGTGTGTGCGCCGCCGTGGGAGGTTCCGCGCAGCCCCAGCGAGGCCGAGCAGGCGGGCCAGGCGCCCCAGCCCTGGCGGGCCAGGACCCGTTCGGCGACCTGGATCTGCTGGGTGCGCGAGGCCCGGGCGGCGCGTGCCGCGTAGGCGCCGCCGCCGTAGGAGTGCCAGGTCGAGTGGCCGAACTGCAGCCCTCCGGAGAAGCCGTTGCCGGTGTCGATCCGCCAGTTGCCGCCGCTTTCGCACTGGGCCAGGCGGTCCCAGATGCCACTGCTGACGGCTTCGGCCGGCTCGTCGGGCACCGTGCCCAACGCGCCGGCGGCCAGCAGGACGGCGGCCGCGGTGACGCTCCGGGCCCCCCGGCCGCGCAGTGCCTCGCCGCGGGCGGCGCGGTCCGCCGCTGCGCGGGTCTCCGCGGCCGGGCATTCCCGCGCCGTCGGCGATTCCTGCGTTTCCGGAACCTGCTGAGTTTCCATGTGCGTGCTCCCGTCGCTTGTGCTGTGCGTACTGATGTGTCGCTCGTTCCGGGATGCCGGCTTGGCCGGTATTCCGGCGAGCGCGCAGAGATGTCAGCGATTTCGGCGAGTTCTGGGATTCTGGATCGTTGAGCGGTTTCTCCGATGCGGTTTTCTTCGTCTTTCTCCGTCGCGTCGAATTCGACGAGGACGAGACAACCACGGGCCGCGTCGACATCGGGAGAGCGCGCGGTAGCGCTTTCGGCGGCCGGCCTGCCCCCTCGCCGCCGGAAGGGGGACGGAATCCTCCGCATGGCGCACGAGCGCGGCGGGTAGGGGCGCACCCCTCGCGACCGGGGTGCCGGACCGGGCGGCGATCGCCCGGCCGTTCGACTGCGGGCCGTTACCCGCCGTGGCCACGCCGGCGTCGATGCATACGCGCGGCGGGGGCCGCACACACCGCGCACGGCCGGCCGGACGGTGCAACCACCCGGGTTTCGGCGGAAGTCGGCAGGTGGCCCGCGGCCCGCCGGGCCGCCGCGCGGCGCGCACCGGCCCGGCGCACCGGCACCGCTCCGGCCGACCCGCCCCGTGCGCTCCCGCCCGTGCCCGTGTGCCCCGCCTCCCCGCGCGTCACCGCGCCGCCCGTGCGCCCCTCCGCCCCGCCGACCCGCCGGTCGCGGGGGCCGGGACGCGGCGCGTCGACGGGGTGGCACGTGCGCGGGGCAAGCGCACTACCGGTCGTCGGGGGTGAGGAACTGCTGGAGCAGCTCCCGAAATTCGGCCTCGAAGGCGTCGTAGCGGGTGCGCAGTGCGGCGCCCGGCCAGGTGCCGGGGAGGAGGGGGGCCGGCAGCAGCGGATCGGTGAGGAGGTGGCGCAGGACCGCCGCCGCGACGGTGAAGCGGTCGGCGGGGGTGCCGGCGCGGTCCAGCGCGGCCCGCAGTGCGTCGGCGCGGGCCGCCCAGCCGTCCAGGTCCCACAGGCTCCGGGCCAGCGCGGCCGGGTCGCCGTCGGGGGTGCCGGTGAACCAGGTGCACTGCGCGGTGGCCACGTCCGGGCGGGGCCGGTCGAGGTTGGCGGGGCGCAGCCAGCTGCCCTCGCGCAGTTCGGCCATCCGCAGCGCGGCCATCGCCTGCCGCAGTGCGGCGCGTTCGGCCGGCGGGCGGCTGCCGTCGGCGCTGACCACGGCGATCTCCCAGTCGCCGGACCAGGGGCGGGTCCGCGGCGCACGGCTCTCGTCCTGCCGGGCCTGGCGCGCCAGCAGCCGGGTGGTCAGCGCGTAGCAGCCCGCGTGCTGGCGGAGGTCGCCGGCCGCCACCATCCGGGAGAGCGCGACCCGGACGGTGCCCTCGGCGATGCCGAAGAGCTCGCCGACCCGCACCAGCGCGCGCACCGGCAGCCGCGGCGGGTGGTGGCCGAGGAGGGTGCTCAGCAGGACGGAGCGGGCGGTCAGCGGGCGGAGGGCGAGCGGGGCGTCGTTCATAGGTGCCGGAAGTCTAGGTCGTACGGAACGGGCGGGGCAGCCGGGGGCAGTGGGACCAGGGTCGCCGCCGACACCGCACCCACCCGCCTTACACCCTTCCATCATCCGTCGGAAATCTGTAACGTCACGGTATGACCGTCACCCATGAAGTCACCAATCAGGCCCCGCCGCTGACCGGATTCAACGCCGCGGACGAGCCCGCGCTGCTGGAGGCGCTGCGCCGGGAGGGCGGCGCATGGGGCGAGTCCGAGGTGGTCGGGATCGGTGCGCTCGCCGGGTCCGCCGCGGTGCAGGAGCAGGCGCACTGGGCGGAGCAGCAGCCGCCCCGGCTGCAGACCCACGACCGGTACGGGCACCGGGTGGACGAGGTCGAGTTCCACCCGGCCTGGCACCAGTTGATGACCACGGCCGTGGAACACGGTCTGCACGCCGCGCCGTGGACCGACGACCGCCCGGGGGCGCATCTGGTGCGCGCCGCCAAGTTCTACGTCTGGTCGCAGGCCGAGGCCGGCCACGGCTGCCCGATCTCGATGACCTACGCCGCGGTGCCCGCCCTGCGCGCCGCGCCGGAACTCGCCGCGCGGTACGAGCCGTTGCTCACCTCCCGCACCTACGACTTCGGGCTGCGCGCCCCGCTGACCAAGCGCGGGCTGATCGCGGGGATGTCGATGACGGAGAAGCAGGGCGGCTCCGACGTACGGACCAACACCACCGCCGCGGTGCCGGCCGGGGACGGCAGCTACCGCCTCACCGGCCACAAGTGGTTCACCTCGGCCCCGATGAGCGATGTGTTCCTGGCGCTGGCGCAGACCGCGGAGGGGCTGAGCTGCTTCCTGGTACCGCGGGTGCTGCCGGACGGCACCCGCAACGGGATGCACCTGATGCGCCTGAAGGACAAGCTGGGCAACCGCTCCAACGCCTCGTCGGAGATCGAGTACGAGGAGGCCGTGGCCTGGCCGGTCGGCGAGCCCGGCCGCGGGGTGCGGACCATCGTCGAGATGGTGAACATGACCCGGCTGGACTGCGTGCTGGGCTCGGCGGCCGGGATGCGGGCGGGGCTCCGGCAGGCGCTGCACCACACCGCCCACCGGCGGGCGTTCGGGCGGGAGTTGGACCGGCAGCCGCTGATGCGCTCGGTGCTGGCCGACCTCGCCGTCGAGTCGGAGGCGGCCACCGCGCTGGCGATGCGGCTGGCGGCCGCGGTGGACCGGTCCGGGGCCGGCGACGCCGGGGAGACGGCGCTGCGCCGGCTGGCGCTGGCGGCCGGCAAGTACTGGGTGTGCAAGCGGGGCAGCAGCCACACGGCGGAGGCCCTGGAGTGCCTGGGCGGCAACGGCTACGTCGAGGACTCCGGGATGCCGCGGCTGTACCGGGAGGCGCCGCTGCTGTCGATCTGGGAGGGCTCGGGCAACGTCGCCGCGCTCGACGTACTGCGCGCGCTGGCCAAGGAACCCGCCGCGCTGGACGCCTACTTCGCCGAGGTGGACGCCGCGGCCGGCGCCGACCGGCGGCTGGACGCGGCGGTGGCCGGGCTGCGGAAGATGCTCGGCGAGCTCGGCGATCCGGAGCGGGCCCAGCTGATGGCCCGTTCGCTGGCGGAGCGGCTGGCGCTGGTCCTCCAGGGAGCACTGCTGGTGCGGCACAGCACCCCGGCGGTCGCCGACGCCTTCTGCGCCTCCCGGCTGGACGGCGAGTGGGGGCACGCCTTCGGCACCCTGCCGCCCGGCGCCGACCTCACCGGAATCCTCGGGCGCGCCCGGACCGGCGGGGAGTCCGTCTGATGCCCGAGGAGAGCGGCGCCGCCGTACGGGTCGAGCGGGCCGGGCCGGTGACCACGGTGGTGCTGTCCCGGCCCGCCGCCCGGAACGCGGTGGACGGCCCGACCGCCCGCCGACTCGCCGACGCCTTCCGCGCGTTCGACGCCGACGAGGAGGCGCGGGTGGCGGTGCTGTGGGGCGAGGGCGGCACGTTCTGCGCCGGCGCCGATCTGAAGGCGATGGGCACCGCGCACGGCAACCGCGTGGCGCCGGACGGCGACGGGCCGATGGGCCCGACCCGGATGCGGCTGCGCAAACCGGTGATCGCGGCGGTCGCCGGGCACGCGGTGGCCGGCGGGCTGGAGCTGGCGCTCTGGTGCGATCTGCGGGTGGCCGAACAGGACGCGGTCTTCGGGGTGTTCTGCCGGCGGTGGGGAGTCCCGCTGATCGACGGCGGGACGGTGCGGCTGCCCCGGCTGATCGGGACGGGCCGGGCGATGGACCTGGTGCTGACCGGGCGCCCGGTCCCGGCCGCGGAGGCCCTGGACATCGGCCTGGTCAACCGCGTGGTCCCCGCCGGCACCGCGCGCACCGCGGCCGAGCGACTGGCCGCGGAGCTGGCCCGCCTGCCGCAGTCCTGCCTGCGCAGCGACCGCGCCTCGCTGCTGGAGCAGGAGGGGCGGGACGAGGAGACGGCCATGGCCGCCGAACTCCGCCACGGGCAGGCCGTGTTGGCGGAGGGGCTGGCGGGCGCGGCGCGGTTCGCGGCCGGCGCCGGACGGCACGGAGCGGCGGCCGACCTGACGTGACCGTCGGCGGCCCGCCGGAGGGGGGCGGGCCGCCGACGGCCACACCCGCCGGGTGCCGTGCGCCCGGCCGCCGGGGCGCGGTACGCCTGCGGGACCGCTCCGGCGGGGCGGGGTCCGGGCCCGGCCGTGACCTGCGGTCATGCCCGTCACCGTGGGTCATGGCCGCCGGGAATGCGGGGCCCGCGGCCCCCGCCTAAGGTGTTCGCATGGCCGAGCGGCCCCCCGACCCCTCCGCGGAGGGCTACGACCCCCGTGCCGACCGGGCAGCGCCCCAGGGAGAGGCGACGGCGCCCCGGGTCCCCGACCGCGAGCCGATCGCGCTGCGGGAACGGCTGTCGCTCAACCGGATGGGCACCTTCGACTGGGATCTCGACGGCGGGGTCATGGAGCTGGACCCGGGCGCCCTGGAGGTCTTCGACCTGCGCCCCGACGAGTACGACGGCGCGCCGATGTCCCTGATCTCCCGGGTGCCGCCGGAGGACGGCCTGCGGCTGGACGCGGCACTCTCCCAGTCCCTCCAGGACGGCAGCGCCTCCTACGGCGCGTACTTCCGGGTCCGGTGCCGCGACGGGACGCGGCGGTGGACCCACTCCCAGGGGCGGATCCTGCGCACCCCGCAGGGCGCGGCGTACCGGATCATCGGCATCGTCCGGGAGGCGACCGGCGAACTCGCCGACTCCGCGCTGCTGCGCTCGCTCCAGCAGGAGCGGCAGCGGCAGACGGTGATGGTGCAGCAGACCACCGCGGCGCTGGCCCGCGCGCTGTCGGTGCAGGACGTGACGCGGGTGCTCACCGGGACCGGCGGCGCCCGGCGGTTCGGCGCGGACGCGCTGGTGCTGGGCCTGGTGGAGAGCGGCCGGTTCGAGGTGATCGCCGCTGCCGGACTGGAGGGCGAGGTGCCGCGCAACATGCTGCACTCCGGCCTGGACGACACCCTCCCGCTGTCCGACGCGGCGCGGTCCCGGCAGCCGCACTTCCTCAGCACCCGCGGCGAGCTGATCGCCCGCTACCCGCGGCTGCGCCCGTACGTCGAGGTGCTGCCGACCGGCAACGCCGCCTTCCTGCCGCTGATCGCCCAGGACACCGTCCTCGGGGCGCTGGGACTGCTCAACCACGAGCCGGCGGTGCACTCGCCGGAGGCCAGGAACCTGGCGCTGGCGCTGGCCGGTGTGGTGTCCCAGTCCCTCCAGCGGGCCACCCTCTTCGACCAGGAGCGGGAGTTCGCCACCGGGCTCCAGGCGGCGATGCTGCCGCGCCGGCTGCCGCCCATCGCCGGCGGCGAGGTCACCGTCCGGTACCACCCGGCGAGCGTCGGCCGGGACATCGGCGGCGACTGGTACGACGTGATCGCCCTGCCGCAGGGCCGCACCGGGCTGGTCGTCGGCGACGTCCAGGGGCACGACACCCACGCGGCGGCGGTGATGGGCCAGTTGCGGATCGCGCTGCGCGCCTACGCCAGCGAGGGGCACGCCCCGGAGACGGTGCTGGTGCGGGCCTCCCGCTTCCTCGCGGAGCTGGAGACCGAGCGGTTCGCGACCTGCACCTACGTCCAGGCGGACCTGGAGTCCGGTGCGCTGCGCCTGGCCCGGGCCGGCCATCTGGGCCCGCTGGTCTGCAACAGCTCCCGGCACGTGGACTGGCCGGAGATCCGCGGCGGGCTGCCGCTGGGCCTGGCCACCGGCTTCGGTCAGGACCACTTCCCCGAGACCCAGCTGTTCCTGGAGCCGGGGTCGACGCTGCTGCTGTGCACCGACGGGCTGGTCGAACAGCCCGGCCGGGACATCTCCGACGGGATGGACGCGCTCTCCGCCGCGGTCCGCGCCGGGCCCACCGAACTGGAAGCGCTGGCCGACCGGCTCTCCGAACACCTCTGGGCGCAGCCGGGTTCGGACGACGACATGGCGCTGTTGCTGCTGCACCGGAGCGCGGTGCCCGGGGAGCGGGCCACCCCGCGGCTGCGGCTCCACGTCCACCAGGCCGATCCGGCGGGCGCCGCCGAGGTCCGCTCGGCGCTGCGCCGCACGCTGGACCAGTGGCGGGCGGGCGCGGTCTCCCACGATGTCGAGGTGGCCGCCTCGGAGCTGATCGCCAATGCGCTGACCCACACCGAGAGCGGCGCCCTGGTGTCGATGGAGCTGCTGCCCGGTTCCCCGCGCCGGATCCGGCTGGAGGTGGAGGACCGGTCCAGCCAGTGGCCGTGCCGCCGGCGGCCCGGTGAGACCGCGACGTCCGGGCGGGGGCTGATGCTGGTGGAGGCGCTGGCGGACCGGTGGGGCGCCGAGCCGCGGGGGGCGGGCAAGGCGCTGTGGTGCGAGTTCACGGTGCCGGACCCCCCGAACGGAGACCAAGCCTGATCCGGCCCCAACTCCGGTACCCGGCACCGGAGATGGGCTCCGCATGGAATCCCCCGCCGGGCCCGGACGTACGGGGCCGCAAACCGGGGTGATCGTGCCAGGATGGCGGCGACCGTTCGTCATGCACGGGGAGGGCATCGATGAGTGGCAGACCCGACGGCCGGTGGTTCCCGCACGGACCGGCCAGCCGCGCCGTACTGATCGGCACCGGCCGGTTCACCGGTCTGCCGGCCATCCCCTCGGTCGCGGCCAACCTCCGGGGGCTGTGGGCGGCCCTGACCCACCCCGAGCACGGACTGCTGGCCCCGGAGCACTGCCGGGTGGTGCCCGACCCCACCGACGCCTCGGCCGTCGGGGCGGCGCTGGCCTGGGCGGTACGGGAGGCCGAGGAGGTGCTGCTGGTCTACTACGCGGGGCACGGCGTCCTGGACGAGGGCGGGCTGCTGCACCTGGGGCTGGTGCACACCGACCGCGACCAGGTGGGTTTCTCCGCCGTCCCGATCGAGCTGGTCAAACGGCATGTGGGCGGGGCCCGGGCGAGGGCGCGGGTGCTGGTCGTGGACTGCTGCTTCTCCGGCCGGGCGGTCTCCGCGATGTCCGATCCGGCCGATCTGGCGGTCGGTCAGCTCGATCTGGCCGGCACCTACACCCTGACGTCCACGACCCGGACCGCGCCCTCGCACGCGCCGGCGGGCGAGACCTACACCGCGTTCACCGGCGCCCTGTTGGACGCCCTGGCCGGGCCGGTGCCGCTCACCCTCGACGAGGTCCACGAGCGGGTGGACCACACGCTCCGGAGCCGGGGGCTGCCGCGGCCGCAGCGCCGCTCGGCCGGCGCGGCGGGCTCGTTGGTGCTGCTGCGCGGGCCCTCGGGGGTCCCCGGGGCGGCCCGCACCGCGGGTACGGCGGCACCGCCCCCGCCGAGCACGCCCCCGCCTCCGCCTGGCGGCCCGCCGCCGTTCCCGGTGGGCGCCCCTGTGCCGCCGCGGCCCGCGCGCCGCGCCCGGCCGGTGCTGATCGCCGCTGCGGTGGGCGGCGCACTCGCCGTACTGCTGACGTCGTCGCTGGTCAGGGGGTTGGTCACGGGGGACGACGGCGGTGCGGGCAGGACCGCTGAGGGCACCACGACCGGCGGGACCACCACCCCCGGCGGCTCCGCCGGATCCGGCGGCTCCGACACCGCGCCGCCGGACACCACGGCGACCGCGCCGCCGTCCCAGGCTCCCGCGGCCACCGCGAAGGTGGTCTTCCGCGACCGGCAGGTGGTCTGGCGCGCGCCGAGCTGCACGGGCCAGGTGTTCCAGGCCCTGGACCTGGACAAGCCCGCGGTCACCGCGCAGTTGATGGACACCGTCGAGAACACCACCCTGGACTACATCGGCTGCCAGAACGGGCGGAACGGCGCCCAGGCCGTCATCATGCCCAGCAGCGGCGTCGGCAGCCCGGTCCGGGCGGGTACCGCCGACGCCCGGACGAACACCGGGGAGGCGTGCCGGGCGGACGCCGAGGACAGCCCGCTGGGCGCGAACACCGACGCCGCGAAGGTCACCGCCGGCACGGTCTGGTGCGTGGTGACGAAGCGGAACCAGGTGGCGAAGGTGACCTTCAGCAAGGTGGACACCTCCGACAGCAGCAGCGGCGCGGGCCCGGGCAACCCGACCTTCGAGCTGACCGTCACGCTGTGGGCCGCCCCCTGACCCGGCCGGGCGCCGGGCCCAGGGGGCGCCGGGGTCAGTCCTCCGGGCCGTACCACAGCGTCGTCATGTTGCAGAACTCCCGGATGCCGTGGCCGGAGAGCTCCCGGCCGTAGCCGGAGCGCTTGGCGCCGCCGAACGGCAGGCCGGGGTGGGAGGCGGTCATGCCGTTGAAGTACACCCCGCCGGCCTGGAGGTCCCGGGCCAGCCGCTCCTGTTCGTCGGCGTCCCGGGTCCAGGCGTTGGAACTGAGCCCGAACGGCGTGTCGTTGGCGAGGGCGACCGCCTCGTCGAGGTCGATGACGCGGTAGAGGGAGGCGACCGGGCCGAACGCCTCCTCGTGGTGGATCCGCATCTGCGGGGTGATGCCGGTGAGCACGGTCGGCTCGTAGAACCACCCGGCGCGGCGGTCCGGCGGGCGGCGGCCGCCGCACAGCACCCGGGCGCCCTGGTGGACCGCGTCGTCGACCAGTTCCTCCAGGTCGGAGCGGCCCTGCTCGCTGGAGAGCGGTCCGACGTCGGTGTTCTCGTCCATCGGGTCGCCGACGGTCAGCGCGGCCATCCCCGCGGCGAACCGTTCGGCGAAGGCGTCGTAGACGTCGTCGTGGACGATGAACCGCTTGGCGGCGATGCAGGACTGGCCGTTGTTCTGGACGCGGGCGGTGACGGCGACCCGGGCCGCCTTGTCGAGGTCGGCCGAGGGGAGGACCACGAAGGGGTCGCTGCCGCCGAGCTCCAGGACGGTCTTCTTGACCTCGTCGCCGGCGGTGGCGGCGACCGCGCGGCCGGCGGGTTCGCTGCCGGTGAGGGTGGCGGCAGCGATCCGCGGGTCGCGCAGCACGTCCTCGACCGCGCCGGAGCCGATCAGCAGGGTCTGGAAGCAGCCCTCGGGGTAGCCGGCGCGGCGGAACAGCTCCTCCAGGTAGAGCGCGGTCTGCGGCACGTTGGAGGCGTGCTTGAGCAGCCCGGTGTTGCCGGCCATGAGGGCGGGGGCGGCGAACCGGACGACCTGCCAGAGCGGGAAGTTCCACGGCATCACGGCGAGGACGGTGCCCAGCGGGCG
Organism: Streptomyces sp. NPDC093097; assembly: GCF_044754325.1. Classification (NCBI taxonomy): domain Bacteria; kingdom Bacillati; phylum Actinomycetota; class Actinomycetes; order Kitasatosporales; family Streptomycetaceae; genus Streptomyces; species Streptomyces sp. NPDC093097. The sequence goes on along the minus strand of NZ_JBIVOW010000001.1, from coordinate 333,556 downwards.
GTAGCGCACCACCGCACGGGCCGCGCCGGAGTCCTTGACGTCGGCGGGGGCGGGCTGCTCGTCGGCCAGCAGCGCCTCGGCGTGGTCGGCGTACCAGCGCATGGTCTTGACGCACTTGGCGACCTCGGCGCGGGCCTGGGCCAGCGGCTTGCCCATCTCGGTGGTGAGGGTGCGGGCGGTGCCGTCCTGGTCGGCTTCGAGCAGTTCGGCGGCGGTGTGCAGGAGTTCGGCGCGGCGGGCGAAGGACGTGTTGCGGTGTTCCTGGAACGCCTGGTCGGCGCGGACCAGGCGGTCCTCGATCTCGCCCGCGTTGAGCGCGTCGAAGGTCTTGAGCGTCTCGCCGGTCGCCGGGTTGACCGTGGCGATGGCCATGTTCGGCACCTCCTCGCGGTGCGTGCGGTGGCAGGAGCAAGGACGGGCAAGCGGGCCCGGGCCCTACGGGTGCCGGGCCGGTGTGCGGCTGAGCGGCCCGGGGGCCGGGTCCGGGTCCGGGACCGGATCGGGGTCGGGCCCGGGCGGCCGGGGCACCGGTGACGGTTCCGGCGGGAGCGGTTCGGGCGGCTGGGGCGGCTGGGGCGGTCCCGGGAGCGGTTCGGGCGGCGGCTCGGGGATCGGGCCGGGCGGCGGCTCCGGGACGGGGCCGGGCGGCGGGCCTCCGGGGTCCGGGGGGACCGTGGGGGATTGCCGGCCGCGGTCGGGGATGCGGTCACGGCGGATGTGCGGTTGCCGCTGCACGGCGGGCCTCCGGGACGGGACGACGGGTGGCCGGTATGAGCCCCCGTACCCGAGTCTGGCCCGTCCACGGCCCGGGCGCACGGCGGGTTCCGGCGCCCGGCGGGTTCCAGCGCCCGGCGGGCCGGCGGCGCCACCGGCCGGCCGGGCGCCGCGGGGTCAGGGCTGCGGATCGCGGGCGTCGTAGTGGGCGAAGGCGCGCCGGCCGAGCCCGAGTGCGGTGACGACCAGGACGCAGGCCAGTCCGCCGCCGATCACCGCCACGGCGGGCGAGGTCAGGTCGGCCGCGGAACCGGCGAGGAAGTCGCCGAGCCGCGGGCCGCCGGCGACCACCACGATGAAGACGCCCTGGAGGCGGCCGCGCATCTCGTCCGGGGTGGCTGCCTGGAGCATGGTGCTGCGGAACACCATGGAGACGGTGTCCGCGCAGCCCGCGACGGCCAGGAAGAACAGGCCCAGCCACAGGTGCCGGGAGAGGCCGAAGGCGGCCACGGCCGCGCCCCAGGACGCCACCGCGATCAGGATGGCCAGGCCGTGCCGGCGGATGCCGCCGAGCCAGCCGGAGAACAGTCCGCCCAGGACGGCGCCGACCGCGGGGGCGGCCACCAGCAGGCCGACGGTCTTGGCGTCGCCCCCGAACCAGAGGGCGGCGACCGCGGGGAACAGCGCGCGGGGCTGGGCCAGCACCATCGCCGCCAGATCGGAGAAGAACGTCATCCGCAGGTTGGGGCGGGTGGCCAGGAAGCGCAGGCCGTCCAGGACCGAGGCGCGGCGCGCCGGCCCGTCGCCCTGCTCGGGCCGCATCGACGGCAGCCGCCACATCGCGTACAGCGAGGCGCCGAAGGCCACCACGTCGATGAGGTAGGCCGCCTGGTAGCCCCACATGCCGACGATGACGCCGCCGAGCATCGGCCCGCCCATCAGGCCGAGGTTGGAGGTCAGCGACTGGAGGGCGTTGGCGGCCGGCAGCTGCTCGGTGGGCAGCAGGCGGGGGATCATCGACGTCCGCGCCGGGGAGTTCATCGCGAAGCAGACGGCCTGGAGCGCGACGACGGTGTAGAGCAGCCAGACGTGGTGGAAGCCGGCGAGTGCCGCGGCGGCCAGCACGACCGACATCACGGTGGCGCCGGTGGCGCTGTACAGGCCCAGCTTGCGGCGGTCGACGGTGTCGGCGATGGCGCCGCCGTAGAGCCCGAAGACGACCAGCGGGACCAGGGAGCACAGGCCCACCAGGCCGACGGAGAAGGTGGAGCCGGTGATCGCGTAGACCTGGAGGGAGACCGCCAGCGCGGTCATCTGCTGGCCCATCCAGGAGACGGTGGTGCCGCACCACAGGCGGCGGTAGTCGGGGGAGGTGCGCAGCGGGGTCAGATCGGCGAAGATCCGGCCGCGCCGCGGTATCCGGGGCTCTTCGCCCCTTCCGGCCTGGTCATCGGCCGTCGCGTCAGAGGTCGTTGTACGTGGCACGCGGCAGTAAACCACGCCGCACACCCGCGGCGGAACAGGTGAACCGGCCGAGCACCCCTTACGTCCCGACTCCCTCGCCTCCCCCGCCGTCGCCGCCGCCCGCCAGCCCGTACACCCGGCGCGCGCTGCCCGCCGCGATCATCGCGCCCACCCGCCGGGCGTCCGCCGCCGACCAGGCCCCGGACGCCACCCAGCCGCCCAGCACCTCCCCCAGCGCCACCCGGAACAGCGCGCTGCCCACCACGTACAGCTCGGGCAGGCCGTAGGCGTCGGTGGAGAACAGCAGCTTGCCGAACGGCGCCAGTTCCAGGAACTCGGCGAGCACCGCGGCGGCCCGCGGCCCGGTGTGCGTCAGCGACAGCCCGACGTCGGCGTAGACGTGCGGGAAGACCCCGGCGAGGTAGGCGGCCTGCCGGTGGTACGGGTAGCAGTGCAGCAGGACCAGGTCGGTGCCGGTGTCCGCGGTGGCCCGGACGAGGTCGGTGAGCAGCGCCGGATCGGCATGGTCCAGCCGCAGGTCGGGATCGCCGAAACCGGTGTGGAGTTGGAGCGGGCGGCCGGTGGCGACGGCGAGCCGGAGGAGGTGGCGCAGCAGGACCGGGTCGGTGAGCCGGGGGGCGCCGGCGGCCAGCCAGGCGCGGGCCGCGGTCCGCACCTCGTCCGGGCCGGGCGGCCGGGGGTCCAGGGCGAGTCCGTGCCGGTAGGCGGCCACGGACTTGAAGGCGACGGCGGTGGCCGCCGCGGTCCGCACCGCGCCGGCGAGGGCGTCCGCGAACTCCCCGGCGCGCGCCGCCCCCGCGCTCCCCCGGTACCCGGCCGCGGTCCGCTCGGCGAGCGTCTCCAGCCGCACCACCTCGTGCCCGGTGGCGCCGCCCGCCGCGGCGGTCTCGGCCGGCCCGGTCAGGTCGCCGGGCAGCCCGGTGTCGACGAGGTACGCGCCGATGCCGGTGGCGGACAGCAGGCGCCGCCGGGTCTCGTCCGGGCCCAGTGCGCGGCGCCGGGCCAGATACTCCTCGGGCGGGCAGTGCGCGGGCAGGCCGAGCAGCGGCGGGCACCAGCGGCGGACCGCGAAGCCGGTCTGGGTGTCGAAGAACGTGGTGCCCGCCGCCGGCGGCCGGTCCGCCTCGGTGAGGAACGCGGCGAACGTCCCGGGGTCCGGTGCGTACCGGATCACCCCGTGGCAGTGGTGGTCCACCAGCGGCGGCAGTCCCTCCAGCAGCGGGGCGCCGGTGGCGCCGACCGGGGGCGGCGGGCCGGGGCGGCCGGGCCCCGGGGCGTCCGCGGCGCTCACCAGCGCCAGCGGGTGGCCGCGGCGATCTCTTCCGGCTCGCGCTCCGCGAAGTGCGCCTCCTCGGCCCGCCGGACCGCGAGCACCGCACCGTGCAGCACCTCGCCGAGCGCCTCCCGCAGCGGCGCCGACTTCTCGAACCGGTCGGCGGCCTCGGTGAGCGTGGCGGGCAGGCGGACGATGCCGCGCCGGGCGCGCTCGCGGACGCCGAGGACGCCGGGGTCGCCGGTCTGCGGGGCGGGCAGCCGGGCCGCGGTGTCGATGCCGTGCAGTCCGGCGGCGATCACCGCGCCGACGGCGAGGTAGGGGTTGGCGGCGGCATCGAAGGGCTTGATCTCGGCGTGGCCGCCGTCGGGATCGTCGGGCGCGCCGGTGACCAGCCGCAGCGCCGCCTCGCGGTTCTCCACACCCCAGATCTGGTAGACACCGGCCCAGTGGGAGGGCAGCAGCCGCAGGTAACTGGCGGGCGAGGGGCAGCCGATGGCGAGCAGGGCGGGCAGCGCGTCCAGCACACCGGCGAGGAACGCCACCGCGTCGGGCGCCAGGGCCCACTCGGCGCCGGCGGCGCGGTGCAGGCTCGTCCCGTCGCGGTGGAGGCTGAGGTGGAGGTGGCAGCCGTTGCCGACCTCGCCGGCGACGACGGACGGGGCGAAGGAGGCGCGCAGCCCGTGCCGGGCGGAGACCGCGCGGATCGTCTCGCGGACCAGGACGACGTCGTCGGCGGCGCGCACCGGGTCGCCGGCGGCGGTGCTGACCTCGAACTGGCCGGGCGCGTACTCGGGATGGATCTGGAGGACCTCGACGCCCTGGACGGTGAGCGCCTCGGTGACGTCGCGGAGGTAGTCGGAGAGTTCGACGACCCGGGCCATGCCGTAGGCGGGGCCGGCGCAGGGGTAGTCGAGCACCTCGGCATCGGCGGGGCCCTGCGGGGTGCGGGTGACCACCCACTCGGTCTCGAAGCCCATCCGCAGGTCGAGGCCGGCGGCCGCGGCCCGGTCCGCCATCCGCCGGGCGAACAGCCGCTGGCAGGCCGGATGCGGCTGCCCGAGCTGGTCGTAGCGGTCGACCGGCGCCCAGGCCCAACCGGGCTGCCCGGCAAGGGTGGTGAGCCGGTCCAGGTCGGGGAAGAGCCGCAGATCGCCGTCGGGCCCGCCGAGGTGGTCGGAGGCGGTGATGGCGTCGTCGGAGGTGAAGACGTCGAAGACCGGCGACATCCCCACGCCGCGCTCGACGACGTCCGTCAACCGCCGTGCCGGAATGGTCTTGACGCGGCTGATGCCCGCATTGTCCACCCAGGTCAGCGCGATGTTTCCGACGCCTTCCGCGTCGAGTCGCGCCGCCGACTGGCGGGCGCTCTCGCGCTGTTCCGCCCGCGATCCCATAGAGCAGTCCTCACATGGCCGTGCCGATCCCTCGGCGCCCGTTCCCGCTGTGTTCCGGGATCGGCCATCGCCTTCCCGGTCAGGGGCAGTTGAACTCGCACCATACGCACTTTCCACCGCCGCGCGGTTCCACTCCCCACACATCCGCGAGCCGGTCGACGAGCAGCAGACCGCGGCCGGAGACCCCGGCCTCGCCCGGTTCGCGGCGGCGCGGCAGGCTGCTGGACCCGTCCTCGACCTCCAGCCGCAGCCGCCGTTCCGCCCCGTGCGGCATCCGCATGTCGACGACCGCCTCGCCGTCGGTGTGCAGCAGCGCGTTGGTGATCAGCTCGTCGGCGACCAGTTCGATCTCCTCCGCGCGCTCACCGGCGCCCCAGGCGCGGACCGCGGAGCGGATCGTGTGGCGGGCGGCGGACAGCGCCTCGGGTTCGGCGGGGGCGATGTGCTGCCGCAGGCGGCCCACCGTGTCGTGCTCGGGGTGCCCGAGCCGGCGCAGCAACAGCAGCGCCATGTCGTCCTCGCCCCGCCGGCCGTCCGCCGACTCGCAGAGCCGGTCGGCGAGTTGCTGGACGTCCTGCGGGCCGCCCCGGACCTCCCGGGCCAGGTGCCGCAGCCCGGTGTCCAGATCCGAACCGGGCTCCTCCACCAGGCCGTCCGTGCACAGCACCAGGGTGTCGCCGGGGGCGAGGTGCACGGTCGTCACCGGGTAGTCCAGCAGCCGGAATTCGGACGAGAGGCCCAGCGGCAGCCCGCCGGCCACCGGGAGCCGCCGGCAGATGCCCTCGGCGTGCCGCACCATCGGGTCGAGGTGGCCGGCCCGGACGAACCGGGCGGCGCCGGTGCTCAGGTCGGCGTCGACGTAGGTGCAGGTGGCGAAGCGGTCGGTGTCGAGCTCGTTGAGGAAGGCGGAGGCGCGGGCCATCACGGTGGCCGGGGCGTGACCCTCCGCGGCGTAGGCGCGCAGCACGATCCGCAGCTGGCCCATGAGGGCCGCGGCCTGGGTGTCGTGGCCCTGGACGTCGCCGATGACCGCGGCGACCCGGCCGTCCGGCAGCGGGATCACGTCGTACCAGTCGCCGCCGATGTCCCGGCCCATCCGGGCGGAGCGGTAGCGGACCGCGATCTGCGCCTCGGGGACGCCGGGGATGCGGCGCGGCAGCATCGCCTGCTGGAGGCCGGCGGCGATCTCGTGCTCCTGGTCGTAGAGCATCGCCCGGGCCAGGCTCTGCGCGATGCTGCTGCCGAGCGCGACCAGCACGTTGCGCTCCTGGTCGGGGAAGTCGCTCTCGCGCTCGAAGAACAGCCCGATCACCCCGATCGGACGGCCCTGGGCGATCAGCGGCAGATACGCCCCGGAGCCGACGTTCAGCGGCTCGACGGCCGGCCACAGCCGGGGGTAGTGGTCGCGGAACTCGGTGCGGCTGCCGACGAACCGCGGGGCGAGGGTCCGCACCACCTCGCTCATCGGGAACTCGTCGCCGACGCGGGTGTACTCCAGGTCCGGGACGTAGCTGCCGGCCCTGCCCTCGGAGACCAGCCGGATCCGGCCGGCCTCGACCAGGCCCAGGATGACGTTCTCGGCACCCAGCCGGCTCAGCCCCTGCTCGTCGGCGAGGACGCCGATCACCTCACCGACCGTGCGGGCGTGCGCCAGGGCGGCGGTGGTGCGCTCGACGACGCTGGTGTGCCGCCGGCGCTCCTCGGTGAGCGCGATCCGCTCGGCGGCCTGCATGTACTCCTCGGTGGCGTCGCGCACCACGCCGATGATGCGGCGGGGCCGGCCGGTGGGGTCGCGGCGGATGCTGCCCTGGGCATGGGTCCAGCGCAGTTCGCCGTCGCGCAGCCGGACCCGGAAATAGGCGCCGTAGGAGTGGCTGCCGTCCTTGAGGGCCCCGGCCACCAGGGCGTCGAGCCGGGCCGCCTCACGGCCCGGCACCCGGCAGCCGAGGGTGGCCGGGCGGTCGTCGTACTCCCCGGGACGGAGGTCGAAGACGTCCAGCGCGGGCGGGTCCAGATGCATCAGCCCGCTGTCGAGGTCCCAGTCGAAGCCGCCCATGCCGTTGAGCGCCAGGGTCAGGTCCGGGTGGGCGGGCCAGTCGTCCGGCACCGACACGGTGGGCCGCTTCGCTCCCCGGTCAGCCATGCCGTCACTGTGCCACATTCACCCGTATTGCGGCCTGTCCACCTCCTCACTCCGGGCGGCGGAACCCCCTCCGCCACATCACTGACTCATGCATCAGCTTCCCCGCAACACCACCCCTCACACCCGCCAGGAACAGGTACTTCCCGCCCCTCGCTCACATCAACCGTTGCGATGTTCTCAACACCCTGTTAGCGTCCCCGGCCATGGATGCAGACCCCGGCGGCCGGATCGCCGACGACACCGGACAGGTCACCGACCGCGTCCGGCAGGTGATCGCCCGGCTCGGTTGCAGCCACCGCGAGTTCGCCCGCCGGATCGTGATGGACCCCTCGAAGCTGTCCCGGTCGCTGAGCGGCACCCGGCGCTTCGCCCTCGCCGAGATCGTCCGGATCGCCGACATCGGCGGGGTGGACACCGGCTGGCTGCTCGGCGCCCCCGAACGCCCGGCGGCACCGCCCGAGCGCGGCCCGGCCACCGTGCCCGACGGCGGCCGTCCGCTGCAGATCGTCCGGGAGACCGTCCGGCTGATCGCCGAGCACGGCTTCCACGCCGTACGCGTCGCCGACATCGCCGCCGCCTGCGGCACCAGCACGGCCGCCGTCCACTACCACTTCCCCGGCCGCGACGAACTGCTGGAGGCGGCCGTCCGCTGGTGCATGGACGAGGACACCGAACGCCGCGCGGCCGGACTGGCCACCGCCCCCGACGCCCGCGCCGAACTGCTGCACCTGATCGCCCTGCAGACCCCGCGCACCGCACAGCAGCGCCGGCAGTGGCTGGTCTGGCTCGACCTGTGGGCCCAGGCCGCCCGCGACACCGCCGTGGGACGCCTCCACGAGCACTACTACCGGCAGTGGCGCACCACCGTCGCCGACGTGCTGCGACGCGGCGTCGACCAGGGCGTCTTCCGCCCCGTCGACCCCGACGTCACCGCCCTCCGGCTCACCGCGCTCATCGACGGCCTGGCCACCCAGGTCCTGGCCACCGCCCCGGACAGCACCAGCCCCGACACCATGCACGCCGCCCTGCTGACCTTCGTGGAGAACGAACTGGACCGCGACCGTCGGCCACCGACCGCCGCCACCACCACCTGAGGACGGTCCGGGGGTGCGCTCCTCGGTCCCCTGACGCCCCCGCCGTAGCCGGACCGATCCGGCCGGACCCGTCTGAGCCGACAACGAGCCCGCGCCTACCGCCCGTTGCCCCTCACCCACTGCCTGTTGCCTACCGCGCGTCGCGCATCGCCCACATGCCGTGCCGTGCCGAACCGCCCTGCCCCGGGACGAACCACTCGCTCCCCAACAGACCTCCCCCATCCCCTGCACACCCCGCGCCCCGCTCCGGCAGCGCACCCCTCCTATCCGAAGGGATCCCATGACCACCCCCAACAACGAGGTCATCATCACCTGCGCCCTCACCGGCGCCGGCGACACCGTCCGCCGCTCCCCGCACGTCCCCGTGACGCCCGAGCAGATCGCGAGGTCCGCCGTCGAGGCGGCCGAGGCGGGCGCCGCGGTGGTGCACATCCACGTCCGCGACCCCGAGACCGGCGACCCGTCCCGCGACCCCCGCCTCTACGCCGAGGTCGTCGACCGCATCAAGCAGACCGGCACCGACGTCATCATCAACCTCACCGCCGGCATGGGCGGCGACCTGGTGATCGACCCCGAGCGCCCGCTCACCCAGCTGCCCGGCACCGACCTGGTCAGCGGCCTGGAGCGGCTCCCGCACGTCGAGGATCTGCTCCCCGACATCTGCACCCTGGACTGCGGCTCCCTCAACTTCGGCGACGGTTCCTCGCTCTACGTCTCCACGCCGGACATGCTGCGCGCCGGCGCCAAGCGGATCCAGGAACTCGGCGTCCGGCCGGAGTTGGAGATCTTCGACACCGGCCAGCTGTGGTTCGCCAAGCAGATGCTCGCCGAGGGGCTGCTGGACGACCCCACCGTCTTCCAGCTCTGCATGGGCGTGCCGTGGGGCGCCCCGGCCGACCCCGGAGTGCTCCAGTCGATGGTGAACATGCTGCCCGAGGGCGCCCAGTGGGCCAGCTTCGCGCTGGGCCGGATGCAGATGCCCTGGGTCGCCCAGTCGATCCTGCTCGGCGGCAACGTCCGCGTCGGCCTGGAGGACAACCTCTACCTCAGCCGCGGCGTCAAGGCCACCAACGCCCAACTCGTCGAACGCGCCGTCCAGATCACCGAACTCCTCGGCTCGACCGTCGCCACCCCGGACCAGGCCCGCGCCCGCCTGGGCCTGAAGCCGCGCGGCTGAGGCACGGCACGCGGGGGCGCAGCGCGCGCTAGGCGGGTGGACGGGCTCCCGTAGGTGGTGCGGCCGGACGGATCGTCCGTCCGGCCGCACCGTCCCCGCCCGCCCCTGCGCCCGCACCCGCACACCCCCGTCGCCCCGGCATCCCGTATCCCACCCCCACTTCCACTCCCACTCCCACTCCCGCCCAGGAGCACACCCGCCATGCCCTTCACCCCCTCCACCACCCCCGAAGCCGCACGTCGTGTGGCGTGCATCGGCGCCGGCGTCATAGGCGGCGGCTGGGTCGCCCACTTCCTCGCCCGCGGTTACGACGTCACCGCCTGGGACCCGGCCGACGACGCCGAGGAGAAGCTCCGCCGCCTGGTCTCCGCCGCCTGGCCCGCCCTGGAGCAGCTGGGCCTCGCCGACGGCGCCTCGCCGGACCGGCTGACGGTCGCCCCGACCCTCGCCGAGGCCGTCGCCGAAGCCGACTTCGTCCAGGAGAGCGCCCCGGAGAAGCTGGAGTTGAAGCGTTCGCTCCTCGCCGAGCTGGACGCCGCGACGCCCGCCGGCGTGGTCATCGCCTCCTCCACCTCGGGCTACCCGATGACCGATATGCAGACCACGGCGGCCGACCCGTCCCGCCTCGTCGTCGGCCACCCCTTCAACCCGCCGTACCTGATCCCGCTCGTCGAGGTCGTCGGCGGCACCGACACCGCCCCCGAGGCCGTGGACTGGGCGTCCCGTTTCTACGACCTCGCCGGCAAGTCGGTCATCACCATGGACCGCGAACTCCCCGGCTTCATCGCCAACCGCCTCCAGGAGGCGCTGTGGCGCGAGGCGCTGCACATGGTCGCCAACGGCGAGGCCACCGTCGAGGACATCGACGCCTCGATCACCGAAGGCCCGGGCCTGCGGTGGGCGTTCATGGGCCCCTGCCTGACCTTCGCGCTGGCCGGCGGCGAGGGCGGCATGGCCCATATGCTCGACCACTTCGGCCCCTCCCTGAAGTCCCCGTGGACCCGCCTGGAGGCCCCCGAACTGGACCGGGAACTCCGCGACGCCATGGTCGACGGCTGCGCCACCGCCGCCGGTGACCGCACCTACGCCGACCTGGTGACCGAGCGCGACCAGGGCGTCATCAACGTGCTCCGCGCCACCGGCCGCCTCCCCCACCAGGCGGACCAGAGCGCCAGCGCCCCCACCGGCGACGAGGGCGAGCAGCACCCCAACACGCCCGGGAGCCCGGCCTGATGAACCCCACAGCACCCCTCCCCCTCTTCCGGCAGGCCGTCCAGGACGACTGGATCGACTACAACGGCCACCTCAGCGAGGCGTACTACGTCCTGGTCTTCGGCTTCGCCACCGACGCCCTGATGGACGCGTCCGGCCTCGACGCCGACTACCGGGCCCGCACGGGCTGCTCCCTCTACACCGTCGAGGCCCACGTCCGCTATCTCGACGAGGTCCCGCGCGGCAGCCGACTGGCCGTCCGCACCACGGTGCTGGGCGCGGCCGCGAAGAAGCTGCGCATCCTCCACGAGATGTACCGCTGCGATGCCTCCGGTGACCCCACCGGCGACCCGGTGGCCACCGAAGAGCTCTTCGCCCTTCACGTCGACCAGAACCAGGGGGGTGCCGTCCCGTTCCCGGACGCCACCCACGCCCGGCTCGCCGCGCTCGCCGCACCGGCCCCGGACTGGGCCGGCCGCGGCATCCGCCCGGTCGGCGCCTGACCCCCGGTCCGCACCCCGCCCGGCCGACGGCCGCCGCCCGGGAATTTCCCTGCGATTCCCGGGCCCGGCCCCGGTCAGGCCCCGCCGGGCCGCTGCTCGCCTCCCCATTCGGCTCCCCCTCTCCGCCCCGCTTCGGCCATGCCTGACACTGTGCCGTTCGCGGGGCGCGCCGACCTCAGGGATCACCCTGAACCCGTCCCGGATGCGACCCTGAGGAAGTAACCACCGACTCACGAACGGAGATCAGGGTGATGTCCACACAAGGTCACCGCATTGAGGTCAAGCCCGGTACCGAGACCGTCCGGGTCGTGGTCGACGGGCAGGTGCTGGCCGAGAGCCGGCGGCCGCTGCTGCTCTTCGAGACCGGCTACCCGGTGCGTTACTACCTGCCGCCGGAGGACGTCCGCACCGATCTGCTGACCCCGTCGCAGACACACACGGTCTGCCCGTTCAAGGGCACCGCCTCCTACTGGTCCCTCGAACAAGGCCCTGAGGACATCGCCTGGGCCTACCCCGACCCGCATGCCGCGGTCGCCGAGATCAAGGACCATCTGTGCTTCTACGAGGTGCAGTTGGGGTAGTCGCGGCCGGCAGGCATCCTCGTCGAAGTCACAACCGACGAGGATGCCATGCCGCGGCCGACGCCACGATTCCCCCTGGCCCTCCGTGAGGTGAGGATGCTCAACTTTGAGCGCCCACTGGCCGGGCACATCAGGTTGAAATTCCCTCAGCGCCCCGATTGCCTGGTCAGACCCGGCCCAACTCCTCGTCCTTGTCGAGCTGTTCGGCGGCGGACGCGGATTCGCGGGCATCGACCTGCTTGCGGTGTCGCAGGTAGTCCTTGAGCTCCTTCTTGACAACCGGAGCCATCAGGTACAGCGCAAGGATGTTGATCAGGGCCAGAATGAACAGCAGGCCGTCTGCCAGGTCCAGGACCGCGCCCAGGGTGAGGATCGAGCCGAGGACCACGCAACCGATGGTCACGGCCTTGAAGGTGAGGTCGCTGCGCCGGCTGCGGCCGAACATGCCCTCCCAGCACTTTTGCCCGTAGTAGGACCAGGTGACGGTGGTGGACAGGGCGAACAAGATCACGGCGACGGTCAACACGTAGGGGAACCAGGGCATGACCGTCTCGAATGCCGCCGAGGTCAGCTCCACCCCCTCGGCCTTGCCTGATTTCCGCGCTTCGGCGTACATCGGGGGGTTGGCGACGATGATGGCCAGAGCGGTCATCGTGCACACGATGACGGTGTCGATGAACGGGCCGAGCATCGAGACCAGGCCGCCGGAGGCGGGATGCCGGGTCTTGGCGGCGGCCTGAACGATCGGGGCCGAGCCCAGGCCGGCCTCGTTGGAGAAGGCGGCGCGGGTGAATCCCACCACCATGATGCCGATCAGGCCGCCGGCGCCCGCCTCCATGCTGAAGGCATCCGTGACGATGAGCCTGACGGCACCGGGCATGGCCCCCGCGTTCGCGGCGAGTACCACCAGGCAGCCCGCCACGTACACGATCGCCATGACCGGGACCAGTTTGCCGACCACCGCTCCCAGCCGTTTGGCGCCGCCCAGCAGAATCAGACCGATGACCGCGGCGATAGCCAGGCCGATACCCAGCCCCGCACCGGGGCTGCCGAGCACACCGTCCTCGCCGCCGGTCACGGAGCGCAACTGCGCGAGGGTCTGGTTCACCTGGAACATGTTGCCGCCGGCCAGACCGAACACGATGATGATCGGCGCGAACACGGCAGCCATCACCCGGCCCAGGCCCGCATACCCGCGGTCGGCCAGACCTCGGCGCAAGTAGTGCATGGGTCCGCCGGAGACACTGCCGTCCTCGTGCACGACGCGGTATTTCACGCCCAGGGTGCATTCAGCGAACTTGAGCGCCATGCCGAGCAGTCCGCACACGATCATCCAGAAGGTGGCACCGGGCCCGCCCACGGTCACCGCCACTGCGACACCGGCGATGTTGCCGAGCCCGACAGTGCCGGCGCACGCGGCCATCAGCGCCTGGAACTGGGTCACTTCGCCGGGCGCGTCGGCATCCGCGCCCTTGCCGCTCCGTTTGACGATCTCATAGGCGGTCTTGAAGCCGCGGAACTGGATCGCACCGAGGTAGGCGGTGAAGACCACGCCTCCCACCAGCAGCCACAGCACGATGAGAGGGATACCGGCACCGGCGATATCCACCTCGTAGAAGATGACTTTGTGGACCAGATCAGTGACCGGCTGGACGACGTGGTTCACGGCGTCCTCTATGCCCGACAGCCCCCCACCGGAGGCCAGCACACTGGGCGCGGTTTCATGCTGCATGGGGAAGGGCCTCCTGCGAGAGCGGACTTAAGGATCCACGCGGGTGAGGTAAAGGTTTGGATAAGTCTCAGTTCTGTCCCGGGAGGTCAGTAGGGACTTTCGTCCTGTCTATTCGGGGACTTAAGACCAAGCCTTCGGGTCACGTCCGCCCGTCCGCCGACGGAATCGAGTGACGAAACCGCCGACGGGGCCACGCGAGGGTGAGCTGTATTTGATTCCAGGGGCCGGACCCGGCTACCCGGGCACCCCGGCACCCGGCCTCACCAGCCCCGATGGCGGTGACGCCACGCCTGTGACCACCGGAATTTCCGCACCTCGATCACATTAATCTTGGTGAGGACTTGACTGATTCCTTGCGCGCTTTGTAGCGTCCCTTACGCATGCACCTCGCTAGGTGAGGCGTCTGCACGGACATAGGCCACTGACCCCAAACGTCGAAAGACGCCCCGGTTCAGGACAGCTCTTCCCGGTCTAAGGGTTGAGCCCAAGTGGCTCCCGCAAAGCGGGCACGCCGTGCAGTGCCAAAGCTCTGTCGAGAGAGGTGCCAGGGCTCCATACGAGGGCCCCTATCCGCCTCCGCGTGTGTTTCCGCGGCGCCCCCGTGCGCCTTGAGCAGCAGGAGGTGACGACATGCGAAAAGGCTCCGCCAGTTCCCAGAGCGGTGATTCGCCTTACGCCAGTACGCCGTCACCTGTGGCCAGCTGCTGATCACCGCTCGCCGGTACCCGTTCTCGGCAGTCCGTCGAGGCTGCCGAGAATTCTGACCGGGCACTTCCCGGTTTCCGCGCTGCCCGCTACATGGCAGTCGTCTCCACACGTAGGCCGAGCATGTCGCCATTTCGCTCGGTGCCCCTGCGGATGATTTCGAAAAAGGTCTTTTCATGAACCGCGAGGACATAGTCTTCCACGCCCGTGCCCTACTCGACCGGCCCGATGCCGACGCGTTCGCAAGGCTGATGCGCAGCGCGCCGCCGGCCGACGTCGCCGACGCCCTGCGCGACAGCCCACCGAAGCAGGTGGCCGCCCTCCTGGCACCGGTTCCGGCCAAGGCCCAGGCCCGCCTGTTCGTTGAACTTCCGGACGTGCAGCAGGACGCCGTCCTGGCCGAGATGCCGCCTGCCGCGGTGGTGCCGCTGGTGTCCGCGCTGCCCTCCGACGAGCGGGCCGACCTGTACAACCGGCTCAGCCCGGACGGACAGCGCCGGCTGCTGCCGTCCCTGGCCCAGGCCGAACGCGACGACATGCTGCACCTCGCGCGCTATCCGGAAGGCACCGCGGGCGCGGCCGTCACCTCCCAGTACGCCACCGTCCCCGCGGGCACGACCGTGGCCAACGCCCTGCGCGCGGTCCGCGCCACGGCACCGGACAAGGAGACCATCTACGTGGTCTACGTCCTCGATGGCACGGGCCATCTGCGCGGCACCGTCTCCCTGCGTGACCTCGTCCTGGCTGCCGACAACGCCTCGGTCGACCAGCTGATGCGCCCCGACCCCGTCACCGTGCACGCCGACGACCCTGACGAGAAGGCCGCCGAGTGCATCCGCCGGTACGACCTGCTGGCCGTCCCCGTGCTCAACGAGGACAACCGCATGATCGGCATCGTCACCGTGGACGACGCCATGGACATCGACCACGAGCAGGACGCCACCCAACTCGCCCGCTACGGCGGCACCTCCGCCCTGGGCGGGCCCGACCTCGACCTGCGCGCGTCACCGCTGCGCCGGATCTTCGGTGTCCGGGTGTTCTGGCTCGGCATCCTCACCGTGTTCGGCCTGGTCACCAGCACCTTCGTCGCAGCTCAGGAGGACATGCTCCAAGAGGTCATCGTCCTGGCGGCCTTCATCGCCCCCATCGTCGACATGGGCGGCAACACCGGGAGCCAGGCCGCCACTCTCGTCCTCCGCTCCATGGCGCTGGGCCAACTGCGCCCGGGGTGGCGGGACATCTGGTTCGTGACGAGGCGAGAGCTCGGTGTGGCTGCGGGGCTCGGAGCGGTGATCGCCATACTGGAGGTGGCCCTCGCCTACTTCGCCAAGGGAGGACTTGACGCAGGCGTCCTCGCCACCGTCGGCCTGAGCATGCTGGTGTGCACCGTCCTGGGCGGCGTCATCGGTGGCCTCCTCCCCTTTGTCGCGCGCCGCATCGGCACCGACCCCGCCACGCTCAGCGCACCGTTGATCACCTCGGTGATGGACCTGATCGGCGTGTTCGTCTACTTCGGCTTCGCCTACCTGTTCCTCGGCAATCTTCTGGCCTGAGCAGAGCCGTAGGACACGCACCGCGAAGTGCCGGCGGCTTGCCGGCGAGGCCGGCCGGTGCCTGCTAGGGCGTGTCTTCAGCGGGGCCGGTGTCGTCGGCGACCGGGCTGGGGTGGTTGACATGGTCGAAGCCCCAGTCCAACAGCGAGCCGGCCTCCTTGTAGACGCCGTTGGTCTCGCCCGATTGAGGGTTGAGCACAGTGGCGATGAGGGTGTGGCCGTTGCGGCGGGCGGCGGCGATGAGGGTGTTGCCGGCCTTGCTGGTGTAGCCGTTCTTGACGCCGATCATCCCGGGGTAGCGGGCCATGCCGTGCGAGCCGACCAGCAGCCGGTTGGTGTTCTCGATCTGGACGCTGTCAGCGCCGCCCTCGGGGAACCTGGCGCGGAGGGTGGAGCAGTAGCGGGCGAACTGCTCGTCGGCGAGGCCGGCGCGGGCGAAGGCCGTCAGGTCGGCGGCGGACGACACCTGGCCGGGGGTGTCGTAGCCGTCCGGGGACTTGACCGTGGTGTTGCGGGCGCCGAGCCGGTTGGCGGTCTGCTGCATCTCCCGGGCGGTGGCCGACCAGCCGCCGTTCATGGCGGCGAGGACGTGCACCGCGTCGTTGCCGGAGCGCAGGAAGACGCCGCGCCAGAGATCGGCGACGGTGTAGCGGCCGCCCTCGTGGACGCCGACGACGCTGCTGCCGGCGCCGAGGCCGGCGAGGTCGCCGGCGCTGACCTCGCGTACGCGGTCGGCGGGGAACTTGGGCAGCACGGTGACGGCGAAGAGGGTCTTGAGGGTGCTGGCCGGGGCGAGTCTGCGGTGCGGGTTCTTGGCGGCCAGCACGGTGCCGGTGTCCGCATCGGTGACCATCCAGGCCAGGGCGCTGAGACCGCCGGGCGCCTGCCGGGTGGCGGCCGCGATCTGACGGTCCGTCGGCGCGGCGGGACGGGCATCGGCTGGTGCCGGCGCCAGGGACACTCCGGCGGCGGCGATCAGCGCCAGCACACCTGCCTTCTTGGGGACGAGCGCGTCAAATGCCATGGGGTCACGCTAAGGAGGGCGGGCGGGGTGCGCAGTGCGGATGCGCCAGATGAGCCACGAAGGTGGTGATGCGGGTGATGTGACGGGTCGTAAGGGAGCGCAACAGAAGGACCCGCCCGGTGCGACGGGGGATGCACACCGGGCGGGTCACAGCACTTTTCTACCGCATCACTGAACGGTTACGCATCAAAAACGTGTGCGCTCTCGGATTACCAGGCCACGGGCAGCGAAATCAGGCCACGTACCCGGATCGTCCGGCGGTGTCGTACTTCGTCCCGGGGGATGTCGAGGCGCAGCCCCGGGAAACGGCTGATGAGGGCGTCGATCGCAATCTCCGTCTCCATGCGGGCGAGCGGGCCGCCGATGCAGTAGTGGATGCCGTGGCCCAGGGCGAGGTGGCCGGAGCGGGCGCGGGTCGGGTCGAACCGGTCCGGGTCGGGGAAGCGGTCCGGGTCGCGGTTGGCGGACGCGAGGGAGAGCAGCACGCTCTCACCCGCGGGGATGCGGACGCCGCCGATCTCCACGTCCTCGACGGGGAAGCGGCGGATGGCCAGGGAGGCCGGTCCGTCGTAGCGGAGGAACTCGTCCACGGTGGTGGGCAGTTCGGCTGGATTTCGGCGCAACGCGGTGAGCCGTTCGGGGTGGTCGAGGAGGGCGAGGACGGCGTTACCGATGAGCTGGACGGTGTTCTCGTAGCCGGCGAAGAGGATGAGAAAGGCCAGGGAGGTCAGTTCGTCCTCGGTGAGGCGGTCGGTACCGGCGTCGTCGGGGGCGTCGTCGCGCACCGCGATCAGGTCGGAGAGCAGGTCGTCGCCGGGGGTGGCGCGCTTGGCGGCGATCAGCCCGGTGTAGAACTCCAGCATCGCGCCGATCGCCTCCTTCATCGCCTGCGGGCGGCTGGGGTCGGGCGTGATGAGCGCATCCGACCAGGCACGGAAGTCGCGGCGGTCCTCGGCGGGGATACCGAGCAGATCGCAGATGACGGTGATCGGCAGCGGGCCGGCGTAGTCGGCGACGAGTTCCGCGCGGCCCTTGGCGGCCGTGGCGTCCAGCAGCTCGTCGGCGATCCGTCGGACGGGGGCGCGGAGCGCTTCGACGCGGCGCGGGGTGAACGCCTTGGCGACCAGGCGGCGGATGCGGGTGTGGTCCGGCGCTTCCATGTTGAGCAGGTTGGCGTCGAGGGCGGGCGGAAGGGAGAAGCCGCGGTAGTTGCCGGGCTTGGCATGGCGCTTGTCGAGCGAGAGCCGGGGGTCGGCCAGGGCGCTGCGGACGTCGTCGTAGCGGGTGACCAGCCAGGCGGGCAGGCCGTCGGTGCCGGTGATGCGGTGCACCGGGCCGGCTGCGCGGAGCGCGGCGCAGGCGGCGTACGTGTCGTCCAGGAGGGGGGTGGTGTCGATGGGTGCGTCGGGGCCGGTCTCGGCGGTGTTCTCCATGGCGCCTGAGCCTAGGGCGTGTCGCCGAACACCCGTTGCCCGCCCGGAGGGTGGACCGGGCGCCGCCCGGCAGACGGGAGGGTGACGGCGGGGCCAGGGACCCTCCGCCGGAGGGTGGGCGGCACCGGCCGGGTGGGTCGGTGCCGCCGTGGGTGGGGTGGGAGGCCCGGACCCCCGTACCGGGCCACCCTGTCTGTGGGGTTGCGGTCAGCTGCGCGGGGTGGCGCTGCGCTGGCGCAACTCGGTGAGGACGGTTTCGATGAGCGGCGAGTGGTAGACGTCGGCGACCAGTGCCAAGTGCTCGTATTCGGCGGTGAGTTCGGCGCCGTTCCGGGAGCAGGTGACCACCACGCTGTCGGCACCGTGCGCGGGGAGGTGGCCCACCGCGCGGTTCTCCAGGCCGCGCCGGAGGGCGGCGGCCTCGGCGACCGCGGCCAGTTGCCGGCCGTCCAGGGAGACGGCGCGGGCGCGTTCGAGGACGATGTCGATGGCGTCGGACTCCACATGGCGGCGGATGCCGCGTTGGACGTCGCGGATCTCGGCCATCTGGCGGTTGGCACGCCATTCCAGGTCGGCGAAGGGCCAACGGCCCCTCCACCGGCCGTCGTCCATGGTGACCTCGGGGGTCAGTTCGGTGACGGTCCGCCAGAGGGGCGTCAGGCGGCGCAGCCGGCGCCAGGCAGCGACGCGGGGGCCGGCGGCCGGCAGGCTGAAGCCGGCCAGGACCAGGATCGCGGCGACCGAGGCGCTGAGGGGGGCGACGCCGTTGGAGAGCCAGGGCGCCGGGCGGCCGGCCCAGGACAGGACGAAGCCGATGACCTTGCAGGCGCAGTAGACCAGGCCGAGCCAGCAGCCGGCGGCCAGCACCCGCAGTCCGCGGGCCAGCCACGAGCTGCCGAGCCGGGCGGCGTACCGGGGGCAGAGCGTCCCCAGGCCCGCGAGACTGGCGCCGAAAACGGCCAGATACAGCACCAGGAAGAGCATCACGCCGGGGGCGTCGGTGTAGGCGGTGCTGAAGTCGCGGGGGTGTTCCACGGCGTCGGGGCGGCCGACCGCGAAGCCGGTGACGGCCACCGCCCAGAGGAGCGCCACCGCGCCGACCGCGGTGCGGGCCTTGGCCCGTGCGCGGGCGCGGGCCGCCTCGCCCTCGCCCGCCGTCCAGCGGAGCAGCAGCACCAGCGCGCCGGCGGCGAAGACCATGACGGAGGAGTAGAGGAAGACCATGGCGAGGTTGGCGACACCGACCAGCCGGTCGAAGCCCCGGTAGAGGCTGGGCGCGGAGAAGAGGAAGACGGTGGCGACGCCGCCCGTCATCACGCAGGTCAGCCCCAGGTCGGTGTTGCCGCGGTCCCGGAGCCAGGCGACCGCCTTGTACGCCACCAGGGCCCAGGCGGCGGCCCCGAAGCAGAGGTAGACGACGTCAAACACCGCTGCCTCCTTCCCGTTGGGCGGCCTCCCGTTGGTGGCGGATGTGCTGGAGGGCCGGGCCCAGTGCGGCCGCGACCTCGGCGGCCGGCCCCTCCGGCGGGAGTTCCCGCTCGGCCTCGGAGGGCACCACATGCTCCATCAGCAGCGTGCCGAGCACCTCGGTCTCCCGCTCGGCGAGGTTGTCGTAGCCGTGGTGCCGGGCGAAGCCCATGGTCAGGCCCATCCGCCGCATCGCGGTGGCGACGTCGACGGACGGGGTCCACATCCGCAGCGCGTCCTCGGTGACGGCCGGGTCCTGGGCGTGGCCGAGGAGGAGGTGGCTGAGTTCGTGCAGCACGATGTGGGTCTGGTGCCAGGCGGAGGTCTTGAGTTCGTAGAAGACCCAGTAGCCGTCGTCGGTGGTGGCGGTCATTCCGGAGACCACCCCGCCCAGGCTCATCGGCACCAGGTGGACGGGCCGTTCGACGCGCGCGGCGACGAGGTCGCAGATCCCCCGCAGATCGGTCGCGGCGGGCAGCCGCAGCTCCTTGATGAGCTGCTTGCACCGCCTGCGCATCTGCCCCACTCGCATGCTCGTCCCGTCCTTGTGTCCGGCCCGCCGCCAGGTGGTGAAGACCCCGTCGCGCTCAGCGGTCGGTGTCGGGCCGTGCGCCACGCCGCTCACCTCCCTGCTCCGGCGGACCGTCCGGCAGGTTCATCTGCCGGCGGAACTGGGAGATGATCGTCGTCAGGCTGTCCTGGACTTCCGGGGGCAGCCCGACCGAGCGCAGCGCGATGGCGCGCACCCGCTGGTCCCGCATGGCGGCCAGGAACCGGAGCTCCTCCTCCACCCGCGCGGCCTGCGGCTGCGAGAGGTCCCCCAGCAGGTACCCGACGGGCACCGCGAAGAACTTCGCGAGCGCGCGCAGGAGTTCGGGGCTCGGATTCGCCCGCCGTCCGTTGCGCAGCATCGACAGGTACTGCTCGGTGACCTTGACGCCGCCGTACTCCGTCGCCCCCCGGCTGATCTCCTCTGCCACGTGGGCGTTGGTGTACGGGGCGCCGGGCGGATGCATGTGCGCGAAAAGGTGGTTGAGCCGTTCCGCGAGCACACTGCCCTCTGCCTTGGACCGGCCGTCGCCCCCCACAGTCGTCCCCCGTTCGTCGCGCCGACCCAACGAGCAGTTAAGGCCGCCGATGCCAGGCCACCATCCTGGCACGCCGGGAACACGCCGCACCAGTCCACATACGGACAGTGAGGACGGGCGGACTTAACCGGGAGTTGAGTGACGACGCAACAACAGTGCGTAGATCCATGGGGGCGCGCACCGGGGCGGACCGGCGCCCGCCGGAGAACGCGAAAGAGGCCGTGTCGGATACTTCCGACACGGCCTCCGACTCACGTTTCCGCAAGTCGGGACGACAGGATTTGAACCTGCGACCCCTTGACCCCCAGTCAAGTGCGCTACCAAGCTGCGCCACGTCCCGTTGCCCGCTACCCCGGGGACTCCCCGGAGCGTTCGTGCGAGACAACAATACCGCACTTCAGAGGGTGGTTGTCGCCATCTGTCGACCGGCGCGGACACCAGGGTGACCGGGAGGGACGCCCCGCACTCGCGCGACGGCGACGCCGGGCGGCCACGATGCAGGCGCGAGCGCTCCACCGGCACCCCGACCTGCGGCCACAGCGGCCCGCCTTGACCTCAAGCGAACTTGAGGTTGCAGAGTCTCTCGCATGACGAACACAGCGACGGACACGACCGTGGCGACCCCGCTGCACGGCTCCCGCGGATTCGGTGAACTGCCCCGGCTGATGGGGCTGATGACCGGCGACGAGAAGCACGGCCCGGCGGCCACCTCCACCCTGGATGCCCTCTGGGTCCTCTACGACCGGGTGCTGCGGGTCTCCCCCGCCACCGCCGACGATCCCGACCGGGACCGCTTCCTGCTCTCCAAGGGCCACGGCCCGATGGCCTACTACGCGGTGCTGGCCGCCAAGGGCTTCTTCCCCACCGACTGGCTGCCCGGCTTCGGCGCCTACGACTCGCCGCTGGGCCACCACCCCGACCGGATGCTGGTGCCCGGCGTCGAGATCGGCAGCGGATCGCTCGGGCACGGGCTGCCGCTGGCCGTCGGCACCGCGCTGGGACTGCGCGCCCAGGGCCGCACCGAACCGGCCGTGTGGGTGCTGATCGGCGACGCCGAACTCGACGAGGGCAGCAACCACGAGGCGCTCGCCTACGCCGGCCCGGCCGGTCTGGACCGGCTGCACACCCTCGTCGTCGACAACTCCTCGGCCACCCACGGCTGGCGCGGCGGGATCGCCTCGCGCTTCGAGGCCGCGGGCTGGTCCGCGACGACCGTGGACGGCCGCGACCACCGGGCGCTGTACGAGGCGTTCCGCGCCCCGCACCCGGGGCGGCCGCACGCGGTGGTCGCCCGCGTCGAGCCGAAGAGCGCCACCGGCCCGGCGCGCGCGGCCTGACCGCGCCACCTGGCCCCGCCCCCTGAACGACCCGTACTTCGAGAGGAATTCAGTGATGGACACCATGCGTGAGCGTTTCGCCGCGGTCACCTCGCGGCTGCTGGACGAGGACCCGCGGCTGGCCGTGGTGCTCGCCGACATCGGCGTCGACGGCTTCGCGGACGCGGCCCGGCGGCACCCCGAGCGGGTGGTGAACGTCGGCATCCGCGAGCAGTTGCTGATCGGGGTCGGCGGCGGGCTGGCGCTGACCGGGATGCGGCCGATCGTGCACACCTTCGCCAGTTTCCTGGTGGAGCGCCCCTTCGAGCAGCTGAAGCTGGACTTCGGCCACCAGGGGACCGGCGGGGTGCTGGTCAGCGCCGGCGCCTCCTACGACTGGCCGAGCGGCGGTTTCACGCACATGGCACCGGGTGACGTGGCGCTGCTGGACACCCTCGACGGCTGGACCGTGCATGTGCCCGGCCACCCGGACGAGGCCGAGGCGCTGCTCCGGAAGGCCGCCGCGGCCGGTGACGACAAGGTCTACGTGCGGCTGTCCGTACAGGCCGACGGGGCGCCGCGGCCGGTGGACGGGGCAGGGTTCACGACGGTGCGGGAGGGGGGCCGCGGGGTGGTGGTCGCCGTCGGACCGATGCTGGACCACGTGCTGGCCGCCACCGAGGGGCTGGACGTGACCGTGCTCTACGCGACGACCGTGCGGCCCTTCGACGGCCGGGCGCTGCGGGCCGCCGCGGACGCCGCCGGCTCCGCCGACGTGGTGCTGGTCGAGCCGTACCTGGCCGGGACCTCCACCGGCCACGCCAACGACGCGCTGGCGGACCGGCCGCACCGGGTGCTCGGGCTCGGCGTCGGCCGCCGGGAGCTGCGCCGCTACGGGCAGCTCGACGAGCACCTGGCGGCGCACGGCCTCGATCCGCGGGGCCTGCGGGAGCGCCTCACCGGGTTCCTCGGTCGGTAGGCGGGTCAGAGGTGCGCGTCGAGCCAGGTCAACAGGTCGTCCTGGACCTCGTCGCGGTTGGTCTCGTTGAGGATCTCGTGGCGGGCGTCCGGGTAGGCGCGCCAGGTGAGGTCGCGGGTGCCGAGGTAGCGGAAGTCCTCCAGGAGTTCGTGGACCAGGGTCATCCGCTGGTGGCAGGGGTCCTGGTCGCCGACCGCGACATGGACGGGCAGGCCGCGGGGGATCCGGGCGAGGTGGGCGGGGTCGTTGATCTTGCGGATGGCGCGTACCCAGTCCAGGGCCAGGCCGGCGGAGAACGGGAAGCCGCAGTCGTCGTCGGCGGCGTAGCGGTCGACCTCGGCGGTGTCCCGGGAGAGCCATTCGAAGCCGGTGCGGTGCGCGAAGGCGTCGTTGAAGGAGCCGAAGGTGCGGGGGAGGAAGGCGGAGGGGTGGGCCCGGCCGTGGGTGGCGCTCTCCGCCTCCAGTTCGGCCGCGGCGGCGTCGATGTCGAGGCCGGGCAGGGTGCGGAAGGCGCCGGTGAGGATCAGTCCGGCGAGGTCGGCGCCGTACTCCTGGGCGTAGTCGCGGGCCAGCATCGCGCCCATGCTGTGGCCGAGGAGGACCAGCGGGAGGCCGGGGTGGGCGGCGGCCGCGTGGTCGCCGATGCCCTTGAGGTCGCCGACGACGGCCCGCCAGGCGTCGTCGCCGGCGACCCCGCGGCCACCGGTGGAGGGGGCGGTGGCGCCGTGGCCGCGGTGGTCGGAGGCGATGACGGCGTAGCCGTGGCCGGTCAGGAAGCGGGCGAAGCGGTCGTAGCGGCGGGCGTGTTCGGCGGCGCCGTGGGCGATCTGGACCAGGGCGCGCGGGGTGCCGGTCTCCGGGAGCCAGGTGTAGGTGGCGATGCGGGCGCCGTCGGGGGCGTGGTGGACGTCCTGCTGCATGGTGCACTCCTGGGGCCGGTGGGTCGGTGGTCGCGCCCACTCTGGCCCGCGGCGCGGCGCTTGGCCATGGGGCGCGCGTGGCGGAGATGGCCCGTGGCCCGCCCGGCGTGACACGATCGGGCGGTTCTGTGCCGGCACTGCTCCGCAACCCCCTTTCACAGGAGGAACGTTGGACACCGCAGACCGCTCCGCACACCCCTCGATCCCGCGCTATCCGCTGACCCGCCGCAGATTCCTCCAGGGCACCGCCTCGGCCGCCGCCGCGACCGGACTCGCCGGCATCGCCACCCCCGCGGCCGCGACCGGGCCGGTGGCCCCGTCCGCGGGCGCGCCCACGGTGCTCTCCTTCACCGCCGCCACCAACGGCGCGGCCACCCTCGCCCCGTCCGGTGACCGGCTGGTCGCCGAGGTGCAGAACGTCCTGTGGTCGCTGCCCCGCCGCGGCGGCCAGGCACGGGCGCTGACCCCGCCCGATCTGGAGCCCACCCGCCCGGTGTACTCCCCCGACGGCCGCCGGCTGGCGGTCTGCGCCTATCGGGGCGGCAACTTCCATCTGTGGGCGCTGGCCCCGGACGGCTCGGGCCTGACGCAGCTGACCGACGGCCCCTGGGACGACCGGGGGCCGGCCTGGTCGCCCGACGGGACACGGATCGCGTTCGCCTCGGAGCGCGGCGGCGACCCGGTGGCCGGCAGCCCGTACCGGATGTGGGTACTGGAGGTGGCGTCCGGGCGGCTGACCCGGGTGACCGGACTGCCCGGCCAGGACGGTCCCCATCAGGGCGGCGCCTGGGAGGACTTCGATCCGTGCTGGTCGCCGGACGGTTCCCGGATCGTCTTCGTCCGCGGCCGGGTGGACGGCACGGCGCTGGTCTCGCGGACGGTGGCGTCGGTGCCCGCCGACGGGCGGGGCCCGGTGCGCACCGAGCACACCGAGACCGCCGCGGCGCAGGTGATGGTGCCCGCGCTGTCCCCCGCCGGGCGGCTGGCGTACCTGCGCACCACCGACGCTCCCGGACCGACCTGCACGCTGGTGGTGGACGGTGCGGCGGTGGCGGTGGACGGCGACGTGGAGCCGGTGCCGCCGCGCTGGGTGTCGCGGGAGGAGCTGCTGCTGACGGTCGGCGGGCAGTTCCGGATCGTCCGGCCCGACGCGCCGCAGCGGGTCGAGACCGTCCCGTTCGCCGCGCGGCTGCCGCTGGACCGGCCGCGGTACCGCGTCAAGGACTACGGCTTCGCGCGCACAGCGGGCGGCCCGGTCCGCGGCATCCATCTGCCGGCGCTCTCCCCCGACGGCCGCAAGGTCGCGTTCGCCGCGCTCAACTCCCTGTGGGTGGCGCCGACTTCCGGCGGGGGCGCCCCGCGCCGGATCACCGCCGCCGCGGCCACCCGGTACGTGCTCGCGCCGAGTTGGTCCCGGGACGGGCGGTCGCTGGTGTACGCGGACGACCGGGACGGGCTGTTCGCGGTGCGCCGCCATGAGCTGGACTCGGGGGCGGAGACGGTGCTGGCGGCCGGCGGGCGGGTGCAGCCGGCGCTGTCGCCGGACGGCGGCCGGCTGGCGGCGCTGGACATGGCGGGCAATCTCGCCGTGCGGACGCTGGCGGGCGGCGCGGAGCGGGTGCTGGCCGCGCCGATGGGTGCGGGCGGGCTGCCGGGCCGGCCCAGTTGGTCGCCGGACGGGCGCTTCCTGGCGCTGTGCGACCGCAACCGGCTCAACCGCCGGTTCCGCGAGGGCTACAACGTGATCCGGATCGTCGACGCGGAGACCGGGAAGGACCGGCTGTACGAGGTCGCCGAGCATGTCTCGATCTCCGACCGCTACGACTCCGGGCCGGTGTGGTCGCCGGACGGCACGTGGCTGGCGCTGATCGCCGAGTCGGCGCTGTGGGTGCTGCCGGTGCGGCCGGACGGGACGCCGGCGGGCGCGCCGCGGCAGCTGACCGAGGAGGCCGCGGACCATCCGTCGTGGTCCGGGGACTCCGGGACGCTGCTGTACCTGTCGGCGGGGAAGCTGCGGCTGATCCCGGTGTCCGGCGGTGCGGCGCGGACCGTTGCGGTGGCGCTGACGCAGCGGCCGGCGCGCGCCCGGGACACCGTGGTCCGCGCGGGCCGGTTCTGGGACGGCACCGGTGACACGGTGCGCGAGGACGTCGACGTGGTGGTGCGGGACGGGCGGATCACGGCCGTGGAGCCGCACCGGGCGTCCCGGGCCGGCACCGCCCGCCGGGTGGACGCCGCGGAGCGGACGGTGCTGCCGGGGCTGTGGGACGCGCACACCCACCCCTGGCAGACCACCTACGGCGGGCGGCAGACCGCGCTGCAACTGGCGTACGGCATCACCACCACGGTGTCCTGCGGCGGCTTCTCCTATGAGCAGGCGCGGCTGCGGGAGGCGCTGGCGACCGGGGCGCTGACCGGGCCGCGGCTGCTGACCTGCGGTGAGCTGCTGGACGGCGACCGGGTGGCGTACAGCATGGGGCGGGCGCACCGGACGGCGGCGGGGCTGCGCCGGTCGCTGGCCCGGGGTGCGGCGCTGGACTGGGACTTCGTCAAGACCTATGTACGGGCGCCGGGTTGGGTGATGGAGGAGGCGGCCCGCTTCGCGCACGAGCGGCTCGGGGTGCGTTCGGGGAGCCATCTGCTCACCCCGGGCGTGCAGCTGGGCCAGGATCTGACGACGCACCTCCAGGCCACGCAGCGGCTGGAGTTCGGGCACGCGGTGTCCGCTTCGGGGCATGCGTACCAGGACGTGGCGGAGGTCTACACGCACGGCGACTTCCGGATGCTGGCCACGCCGTTCTCGGCGTCGCCGCTGATCGGCGCGGATCCGGCGCTGGCCGAGGACGTGCGGGTGAGCCGGCTGATGCCGCCGTGGGACAGCGCGGTGGTGCAGGAGAACGCCGGGCGCCGGCCGACGGAGGCGCAGCTGGCCGACATCGGGGTCGAGGTCGGGGTCTACCGCCGGATCCTGGCCGGCGGCGGGCTGGTGGCGCTGGGCACGGACCAGCCGCTGGTGCCGGTGGGGCTGTCGCTGCATCTGGCGCTGCGGGCGCTGCACCAGGGCGGGTTGAGCGTGGTGGAGGCGCTGCGGACCGCGACGGTGCTGCCGGCCCGGGTGTTCGGTGCCGAGCGGGATCTGGGGACGCTGGAGGTCGGCAAGCTCGCCGACATGACGCTGGTGGACGGCGACCCGTTCCGGGACATCGCGGCGCTGGTGCGGACCCCGGCGGTGCTCAAGGGCGGGCGGCTCTACGAGCAGCGGGCGCTGGTGGAGTCGTTCCCGGAGCCGGGTGGGCCGGCGGTGCGCGCGGCGGCCGGAACCGACTGGTTGGAGGTGGGCCGGCAGCAGCGCCGGGACTCCTGCTGCGACCTCGGGCACTGACGCCCGGGGGGGGGCGCGGGGTGGCGCGGTTCCGCGGCGTTGCGGGACCGCGTCGCAGCACGCTCCGAGTAAGGGTTGCGCGGCGCGTGCGCGCACTCCAAGTCGCCATACGGATGCGCTCGGTTGAGGTTTTGCGCGACCCGGAGCTGGTATGCCAACGGATGTTGCACACCGCAGCGTCAAGATCATTTCCGGTACGATCCGCGGCGGCACCGCCCGTGTCGCCCAGAGGCGGAGCGGTCCGCAGTGAGCAGTCCGCAGGGGAGGGCCCGTCTTGCATCGCTACTTCACCGACCGGCGGCATGAGGTACTCCGGCACCAGGTGCGTGACTTCGCCGAGCGCGAGGTCCGCCCCCGGATCGCCGAGCTGGAGGCGAACCGCACCGTCTGCCCCGAGTTGTCGCGGCTGATCGCCCGCCAGGGGTGGATAGGCGCCACGGTGGAGCCCGCGTACGGCGGGATGGGCGTCGGGCACGTCGCCAAGACCCTGATCATCGAGGAGCTCTCGCGGGTGAGTGCCGCGATGGGCGCCATGGTGCAGGCGTCCCAGCTGGGCGTGGCGAAGATCGTCCACTTCGGCAACGAGGAGCAGAAGAAGACCTGGCTGCCGGCGATCGCGTCCGGCGACTGCCTGCCGACCATCGCGGTCACCGAACCGCAGTCCGGCGGCCATGTGCTGGGCATGACCTCCACCGCGGTCCGCGACGGCGACGACTACGTCCTGAGCGGCCGGAAGATCTACGTCGGCAACAGCCACATCGGCGATCTGCACGGAGTGGTGGTCCGCACCGGCGAGGGCTCCAGGGGCCTGTCGGCGTTCCTCGTCGAGTCCGGCACCCCCGGCTTCCGGGTCGGCCCCCAGCAGCCGGCGATGGGCCTGCACGGCTTCAGCTTCGGCGAGCTGTTCTTCGACGACTGCCGGGTCCCGGCGGCCAACCTGCTCGGCCAGGAGGGCGACGGCCTGTCCGTGGCCTACTCCTCCAGCGTGCTGTACGGGCGGCCCAACCTCACCGCCGTCTCGCTCGGCATCCACCAGGCCGTCCTGGACGAGACCACCGCGTTCTGCGCCGAGCGGCGGCGCTACGGGGCCCCGCTCGCGCAGCTGCCCACCATCAAGCTCAAGCTGGGCCGGATCCAGTCCCGGCTGCTGCTCGCCCGGCTGTCCGCCTACCACGCGGTGCACCTGCTCGACCAAGGGCTGCCGTGCGACGCGGAGTTGATGAACGCCAAGCTGGTGAACGTGGAGTCGGCGCTGGAGTCGGCACGGGACGCGATGGACGTCCACGCCGCCTGCGGGCTGTTCACCGATCGCCCGGTGGAGCGGTTCCTGCGCGATGCGCACCACATCGTCGCACCGGCCGGCACCTCCGACATCCAGCTGCTGCGGCTGGGCGAACTGGCGCTGGGCGAGGGGAAGGGCGAGTGGTCGGACCGGCTGGCGGAGCTGCTGCGGAAGCCGGTGGAGGACGAACTGCCCGGTGACCGCGAGGCGTTGGCGGGGGTGTCCTGACGCGGCGGCCCCGCCCCGCCGCCGGCCCGGCCGGTCAGGAGGCGTCGACCTCCTGCTGCCGCCGCTCCATCTCGTGGATCCGCTCCACGAGTTCGGCGGCGAACGCCTTGATGGTGTACAGCCCCTCGCGCCCCCAGGGGCGGGGTTCGCGGTCGATGACGCAGACGGTGCCCAGGGTGGTGCCGGTGCGGTCGATCAGCGGGGCGCCGAGGTAGGTGCGGATGCCCAGTTCGTCGACGACGGGGTTGCCGGCGAACCGCGGGTAGTCGCAGACGTCCTCCAGCACCAGCGCCTTGCGCCGCGCCACGACGTACGGGCAGTAGCCGTGGTCGCGGGCCATGGCCCGCTCGGGGCGGCCGCTGGGCGGCGCCGGCCCCAGCTCGACGGCGGTGTCGAGGTCGGGGGCGTAGAGGCCGGCGAAGTACTGCTCGCGCTCGTCGATGAAGTTGACCATCGCGTAGGGGGTGTTGGTGGTCCGGGCGAGCTTGCGGGCGAAGTCGTCGAAGGCGGGGAGCGGGTCCTTGCCGATGCCCAGCTCCCGCAGTCTGGCGACCCGGGCCGGCGCCTCGTGGTCCTCCGGGGTGATCAGCAGGCGCCGTGTCAGGTCCTCGGTTAAGTCCGGGACTTGGGAGGTCGGATAGTGCCAGGACGGATAGCGGGAGCGGAAGGGGAAGCGCGCGAAGGGGACGTTCATGGCAGCTCCGGGAGGGCGGAAGGGACAGGGGAGGTGAGCAGATGGGCGACGAGGGACACCAGGACCCGGGTGCCGGAGGCGCACTGGCGGGCGTCGCAGCGGACGACGGGGACCTGTGGGGCGAGGTCCAGGGCGGCCCGGATCTCGTCGGGCGCGTAGCGGTGGGAACCGTCGAACTCGTTGACCGCGACGACGAAGTGGATGCCGCGCCCCTCGAAGAAGTCGACCGCGGCGAAGGACTGGTCCAGCCGCCGGGTGTCGGCGAGCACCACCGCGCCGAGCGCGCCGTGGGACAGCTCGTCCCACAGGAACCAGAAGCGGTGCTGCCCGGGCGTGCCGAAGAGGTAGAGGACGTGGTCCGGGCCGAGGGTGATCCGCCCGAAGTCCAGCGCGACGGTCGTGGTGGCCTTGTCCTCGACGCCGGTCAGGTCGTCGGTGCCGGCGCCGATCTGGCTGATGAGCTCCTCGGTGTTGAGCGGTTCGATCTCGCTGACCGCACCGACGAAGGTGGTCTTGCCGACCCCGAACCCGCCCGCGACCAGGATCTTCAGCGCGGTCGGGAAGGGATCGGACCAGGGGTCCTCCGGCGGCGTGGGATCCGCCGGGAACCGGGGGTCAAAGTCGCTCACGAAGTCCATGCAGCACCGCCTCCAGCAGTGCGCGGTCGGTACGGGGGCCGGCGCCGGCCGCGACGGCCGAGGGGGTGCGCGCGGTGAGCGCCCCGCAGTCGACGAGGTCGGCGAGGAGCACCTTGGCGACGGCGGCCGGCAGCCGGATGTGCGCGGCGACCTCGGCGACCGGGACGGGCCCGTCGCACAGCCCCAGGACCCGGTCGTAGTCGGGCCCCTGGAGCCCGGCCGGCTGCCGGCCGGTGGCCCGCACCATGGTCATCAGGTCGAAGTCCGCCGTGGGGCGGGTACGGCCGTTGCTGGCGGTGTACGGGCGGACCAGTCGCCCCGCCACGTCGTCGACCCAGGGTGCGTCCGGGCCGAGCGGCCGTTGCCGGCGGGGCAGCGCGACGGTCAACGGCCACCCGCCGGGGCCTGCTGGCGCGGGGCCGTCGACAGGTACGGCCGCACGCTCTTGACCAGCATCCCCATCTCGTAGCCGAGCACGCCCGCGTCGGCCTCGCGGTCGGCGAGGACGGCCAGGCAGGCGCCGGATCCGGCGGCGGCGACGAAGAGGAAGGTCTGTTCCATCTCGACGACGACCTGGAGGATGTCGCTGCCCTCCCCGAAGCGCGAACCGGCGCTGCGGGCAAGGGAGTACAGGCCGGAGGCGAGGGCCGCCATGTGGTCGGCGACGTCGGGTTCGAAGCCGTGGGCGGCCTTGACGAGGCCGTCGGCGGACAGCAGGACGGCGCTCTGGGTGTGCGGTACCCGCTGGACGAGTCCGGTCAGCAGCCAGGAAAGGTCGGTGTGCTGATTGGCGCGGAAGTCCGCGGCCGTCTGTGCGCGCACATCACTCACCATGATCGGGGTCGTCTCCTCGGGGGCGGGCCGTCGGGGCCTCGTGGTCGGGGGCGAAAAGCGGGTGGGGGGCTGGGGTGCTGCCGACGCCGCCGTCCCGGCCCGGGGTGGGGGCCGGAGCGGGGGCGGGGCGGCCGGCGGCGGTGAGGCCGGCCGCGTAGCTGGGGTCGCCGCGGCTGAAGCCGCGTTGGTAGGCGGCCATCAGGTTGGGGTCGTGGAGGCGTTCGGGGTCGGCGCGCTGCGGCGGCCGGACCGGCGCGTCGCGCAACTGGGGGGCGATGTGGGCCTGTTTGACGCGGCGGGGCAGGCGGGGGCGGGCGCCGTCGTCGAGGGGCGGTGGCGGGGGCGGCAGGACCACCGGGCCGGGGTCGGCCGGGCGGGCGGCCAACGGGCGGGTCCCGGTGGGGTGGTGGTCGGCGGGGTGGCCGCCACCGGGCAGGGCGCCGGGCGGGAT
Organism: Streptomyces sp. NPDC093097; assembly: GCF_044754325.1. Lineage (NCBI taxonomy): Bacteria > Bacillati > Actinomycetota > Actinomycetes > Kitasatosporales > Streptomycetaceae > Streptomyces > Streptomyces sp. NPDC093097. Next base: position 302,251 of record NZ_JBIVOW010000001.1, on the reverse strand, counting down.
GTCGGCCGGGCCGGAGGCGTGCTGCGGGGCGGTCGCGGCGGCCTCGACGCTGGCGGCGGTGGCCGAGGCGAGGCTGCGGACCGGGCGGCGGGCGGCCTGGGCGGCGGAGCGGGCGGGGGGCAGGGCCCGGGGGGCGGGGCCGACGGCCGGGGCGCGGCGGTCGGGGAGGTCGTCGAACCGGTCGCCGTAGGCCCGTTGGCCGCGCACCGGGACCGGGTCCGTCTCCTCGTCCTCCATACCGTCCGGGAACTCCTCCCGGGTCTCGGCCGAGTTGGCGCCCAGCAGCTCCGGCGGCACGATCACGACGGCCTGGACGCCGCCGTAGATGCTGCCCTGGAGGCGGACCACCAGGCCGTGCCGCTGGGCGAGCGCGGAGACGACGTAGAGGCCGATCCGGCCGTCGTCGAGGAGTTCGGTGAGGTCGATCCGCTCGGGGTCGGTGAGCAGCCGGTTCATCTGCTCCTGCTCCTCCGCCGACATGCCCAGGCCGCGGTCCTCGACCTCCACGGCGAGCCCGGCGGTGACGTGCCGCGCCCGCACCGTGACCGGCGTCTCCGGGTCGGAGAACTCGGCGGCGTTCTCGACGAGTTCGGCGAGCAGGTGGACGACGTCGGCGACGGCGTGGCCGCGCAGGGTGCCCTCGAAGGGCGACACCAGCCTGATCCGGGTGTACTGCTCGACCTCGGCGGTCGAGGAGCGGACGACCTCGGTCAGGGTGATCGGGCGGGTCCACTGGCGGCGGGTGATGGCGCCGCCGAGGACCGCGAGGTTCTCGGCGTGCCGGCGGATCCGGGTGGCCAGGTGGTCGATGACGAACAGGCCCTTGAGCAGGTCCGGGTCCTCGACCTGGTACTCCATCTCGTCCAGGGTCAGGATCTGGCGGTGGACGAGGGACTGGAGGCGCCGGGCGAGGTTGACGAAGACCTCCAGCTTCTGCTGGTTGCCGGTGGCGTCGCTGCGGACGATGTCCACCGCCTCGATGAGCGCGGCCTCGGCGGCCCGGCCGGTGGCGGCGAGGTCGTGGGCGAGGTGGTCGAGGGGCTCGCCGCCGGGCTCCGGCAGCGGCTCCCGGTCGACGCGGGGCCGCAACCACACGCCGTTGCGGACCTGTTCGAGGAGGTCGGCGAGGTCGGCCTGGCCGCGGGCGCACGCCTGGCGCAGCCGTTCGCAGCGGTGCGCCTGGGCACGCGCCTCGGCGTTCCCGGCCAGGCCGCCGAGCAGGACGACGGCGCAGACCGCGCCGAGCCCGCCGACCAGCACCGCCCACTCGCGCTCGCCGAGCCGGGCGCCGCCGCTGCGGACCACGAACGCGGCGGCCCCCGCGCAGAGGACCGCCGTCAGCAGGGCTGGGACGGCGGCGAGCCGGACCAGGCGGGCCCGTAAGGCCGCGTCGGCCGCGGGCTCCGGGGACGCCGAACGGCCGTGCCGTCCCCCATGGGGCCTGGCAGCCTCCTGGGACGTCTCGGTCCTCGGCGGGGTTGCGGTAGGCATCGGTGCCCTCCGGATCGGCCGTTGGCAGTTCGCGGAGACGCACGCTAGTTGTTGCCGGGGTGGGGTTCGGACCGTCTTCGGGGTTTCGCTACCCCACGCCACCTCCTTGCGGAGGCATGGCCCGCACGGGTGCACGAAAAGATCCGAACCCCCGTACAAACGAAGGCGGTTGGGCGGTACACCATCGCCCCGACCGCCCCATTTGCCTCGACCTACGTCGGGAGCTCGGTCAGGTCGGTCGGCACCGCTCCGTCCACGGCTGCGGTGGCACGTGGTGCGGGACCCGCCGGCGGCCAACTCGGCCACCCCTGGATCGGCGGTAGCGCCACCCTACGCCACCATGGCTCCACGAGCTGCACCTCCGCAGGCTCGAACGGCCGGCCCGGCGGCGGCAGGGCGACCTCCACCCCGGCCCGGTATGCGGCGGCGACCGTGCGCTCGGCGGGCTCGGCCCACGGATGCGGGGCGAGGTTGAAGGTGCCCCAATGGATCGGCAGCAGCACTCCGCGCGGCTGCCCGCCCTGGAGGTCCAGATGGGCCCGCAGCCCCTCCTCCGGAGTCATGTGCACGTCCGGCCAGAAGTCGGAGTAGGCGCCGATCTGGATCATCGTGGCGTCGAACGGGCCGTGCGCCGCCCCGGTCTCGGCGAAACCGGGGAAGTAGCCGGTGTCACCGCTGTGGTAGATGCGGTGCTCGGGACCGGCGACGACCCAGGAGGCCCACAGGGTGTGCTGGGCCCCGCGCGGTCCGCGGCCGCAGAAGTGCTGGGCGGGCGTGGCGGTGAGGGTGAGCCCGCCGACCCGGGTCGACTCGTGCCAGTCCAACTCGGCGATCCGCGCCGGGGATACGCCCCACAGCTCCAGATTGGCGCCGACGCCGAGCGGCACGACGAAGACCGCGCCGGAGTCGGCCAGTGCCTTGATGGTGGGCATGTCGAGGTGGTCGTAGTGGTCGTGCGAGATCACCACCGCGTCGACCGGGGCCAGCTCCGCCAGCGCCACCGGCACCGGATGCATGCGCTTGGGCCCGGCCCAGCGCAGCGGCGAGCAGCGCTCGCCCCAGACGGGGTCGAAGAGCACCCGTCGTCCGTCGATCTCGGCGAGCACGCTGGAGTGCCCCATCCAGGTGAGCCGCAGCCCGGAGGCGGGCGGGCGGCCCCAGTCCGCCGCGGTGGGGCGGTGCACCGGGATCGGTCCGACCGGCGCCCTGCGCAGCCGTCCCTCGCGGTTGAGCTGCGTACGGATCATCGGCAGCGCGGCGCCGCGGAGCACCCGCCGGGTGGCGGTCGGATTGCGGAACTGGCCGTCCACGAACTGCGGCGAGCTGTGCATCCTCGCCAGCCGCTCCCCCGTCGGCTCGGCGCCGAAGCTCGCGGGGCGCAGCGCGGTCAGTGGTGCGGGGCGGGGGCGGGATGCGGTCACGGCACCTCCATGGTCGGGGCAGTCACAAGATCAACGGACCGCACGAACGCGGGGTTCCGGCACCGCCGGGCCACCGTACGGCGGCCTCCGATACGACACCGGCACTCCCCGTGCGAACGACGCGGCCGTCCGCTGCATTCCCGGACCGGCGCGCCCCACGGCGGAGGGGCGGCCGACAGCACCAGGTGAACGCCACGTTCGGGTGGCTCGCGACCGGCCGCGGCCGACCGGGGGGAGCGGCCTCTACCAACGGCCTCCACCACAGCGACGGCCACGGAACGCACCCGTCCGGAACGGCCCGTCTCAGGCGCGGCGCGGCCCCGCGCCCTCCCCTCCCCCGACCTCCGGCAGCCCCTCCGCCACCCCGTCCCGCTCCCCCGCGCCGAACTCGACGGCCAGGTGGTCCTCGACCGGCCGCCGGTACCCGACGCGTTGATGGAGCGCGTTGCCGGTGGCGTTCGCACGGTCGGTGAAGAGCAGCAGTTCGGCGCTGTCGGGACCGCAGACTCGGCGCGGGCCCACCGTGCCGACGCCCCGTCCCCACCATGACCGGCTCACCGGCCGGTCCCGCGCACCCCGTCCCACGCTCCCTCCTGACGCGCGGTGAGCGGCGGCCGACTCACCCTCCGCTCCCCCGCCCTCCGGACGTGAGCAGCGACTTCTCGGCGCCGTGCCTCCCACGCGTCACACCAGTCCCGAACATCCCGATATGAGGCGAGTGTGCGTCTAGACTCCCGTCGGCGGGCGCACCGCGGCCGCGGCCGCTCCCACCAGCACGGGACTCGTCTCACCAGCAAGGGATTCAGGGACGCTTGTGACCTTCCAGCAGGTATCTGAGCCATATGACGTACTCGTCGTCGGCGGATCGGGCGTGGACACCAACGTGCGGGTCACCGCGCTGCCCATGCCGTTCGCCGACAGCCATCGTGTGCCGCCCATCCGTGAGGGCGCCGGGCACACCGGTACCGGTGTCGCACTCGGCTGCGCGGCGCTGGGACTCACCACCGGATTCGTGGACTTCCTCGGCGACGACCCGCCGGGCACCCTGGTCCGCGAGCGGATGGCCGGCAGCGGTGTCGACTTCCGCCCGCTGGTCTCCCCGCACGGCACCCGCCGGGCCATCAACCTCGTCTCGCCGGACGGCCGCCGGATGTCCTTCTACGACGCCCGCGACCCGCTCGATCTGCGCATGCCGCCCGAGCACTACCTCCCCCTTCTGCGCCGCACCCGGCACGTCCACCTGTCGATCACCCACTTCGCCCGCTACCTCTTCGACGACATCGAGGCGCTGGACGTCCCGGTCTCCACGGACCTGCAGGACTGGGACGGCCTGACCCAGCACCACCGCGAGTTCGCGCTCCGCTCGAAGCTGGTCTTCCTCAGCACGACGGGCGCCGGCGAGCGGATCGGGTCGATCATGCGGGACATCCTCAGCGAGGGGCGCGCCGAGGCCGTCATCGCCACCGCCGGCGCGGGCGGCGCCTACCTCCTCACGCACGAGGACCGCACCCCGCGGCTGGTGCCCCCCGCCGTGCCGCCCGGGCCGGTCGTGGACAGCAACGGCGCCGGCGACGCCTTCACCTCCGGCTTCCTCTACGGCCGGCTGACGGGCCAGGACCTGGACGAGTGCGCCCGGCTCGGCTCCGTCGCGGGTGCCCACGCCTGCACGGCAGCGGGCACCCACACCGCCCTCGCCGGGCCGGACGACCTCCGCGCCGGGCAGAGTTCGCCACCCCCGCCGGCTCCGATGCCCGCCGCCCAGGCTCAGGTCTCCCGCACCGGGGCGTAGCTCTCCGCGCCGAGCCCGAAGGTCCAGGCGACGCCCTCCCGCGCCGTCCGCGTCCGGGGCGGCACCCGCAGCCAGTACGTGCGGCGGGTGCCGTCCGGCTCGGGCGTGGAGTTGATCACCTCGACCATCACCACCGGCTCGTCGTCGGCCAGGTCTATCCGCCACAGCACCCCGGTCTCGTCGCGGTGCAGCGGCCGCGCCCCGGACTCCGCCAGATAGCGGTCGTAGCCGTAGAACTCCAGCATGACGCGGCGGAGTTCGGCGTTCTCCTCCGTGCGGATGCGCTCCGGGGTGAGGCCGGCGAGCTCGTCCAGGAAGGCGGCCGGGACCGGCATCCCCCGCCAGGCGTGCAGTGCGAAGCCGTCGGGGAAGGCCAGCGCCGGGCCGTCCGCGCGGTCCAGCCGCCCGGCCTCGTCCCGGTGCAGCTCGGCCGGCCGCTCGGCGACGAGGGCGACCTTCTCGTACGGCCACCACCAGCCGGCGCTGCGGGCCACCGCGGCGAGTCCGGCCAGCCGCCCGTCCGCCGTGCCGAACGCGGCCAGCCAGGGTGCGTCGTGTTGTCCGTGCACCGCGTCCAGCAGCGCCAGCCGCACCGCGGCCGGGCCCTCCGCGGCCCCGGCCAGCTCCTCGACGACGCCCCGCGCCATCCGCTCGGTCAGTGTGCGGGTGGTGTCCCACAGCCGGCCGCCGGTGCGCTGCCAGTGCGCGCTCCAGGACGCGCGTCCCAACGCGGCGTGCCGGGCGTCCCGTTCGGCCGCCCAGGGCCGGCTGCGGACCGCGTCGCGCACGCTCGCGCCCAGCTCGCCCGGCGGCGCCGCGAGCACCCGGGCCACCGCCGCCCGCGGCGAGGCCGCCCACTCCACGCGCTCCGGCTCCACCAGCCCGGCGAGCCGGTAGGCCAGCCGCACGCCCTCCTCGGCGGCACCCCGGTCCGCCGCCCCCGTGGCAGCCGCCACCCGGCGCCACTCCTCGACGTCGACGGTCGCCCCGGCAGTCCCGCCCGCTTCCGCCGACGCCGCCGAGTTCGCCGCTTCCGCCACCACCACCGTCTCCGTCTCCGTCACTTTCTCCCCCACCGTCACCTGTGCCACGTCCAACTCCCCGCTCTCCCCGCTCTTCCGTTCCCGCGCTCGTTCCCGTACGCCGCTCCGTACGGTGCTGCTGCCGGCCCCGGCTCCGGCCGTGCCCGTCAGGCCGATATCTGGTGCAAGAGGGCCTAGTCCGCCACCAGTCGCACCGAGCCGGGCACGTATTCCCGCTGGCGGACCACGCGGTACCAGCCCTTCGGGAGCGATATCGCGGCGTGCTCCTCGTGGACCACCCGGCCGCCGTCCGGCAGGTGCAGCAGCATCGGGCCCCACTCCCCCGTCACGTGCTTGAGCGCTCCGGGGCCGACCACCGCATGGGCGTGGCCGGTGACTTCGCCGAGCGCCAGCACCATCCGCCCGCGGGCGTCGCGCGGTTCGTCCGGCAGCCCCGCCGCATGCTCCGGCAGCGCCGTCGGCGCGACCGGCACGATCAGTACGTCTCCCTGTCGGTACACGACCGTTGCTCCCCTCGTCCGGGCCCGCCGCGCGGCGGTCGTGCCGTGCGTCGCGAGCTACCGAAAACGTTAGGGGGAGGGTCTGACAATCGGCCCTGGCCTGCGGAAACGATGAGAGTGCGGCGCGACGGGGGTGGGCTCGGGCGGGACTGTCAGTGGTGGTTGATAGGAATGGCGACCATGAGCGTTCACGAGTTCATCGAAGAGTTCGGCGGGTTGCCCGTCTTCACGTTCCCGGAGCCCGCCGGCACCCCGGTCCCGCTCCCCGAGCCCGGCACGGTCGCCTGGCGGATCTCCTACGATCCGTACGGAGACGGTGAGGACGGCAGCTTCGAGGAGCTCTGGAGCCGGTTCACCGCGGCCGTGGACCTGTCGGGCGTCCGGGCGCTGATCGTCGGTCAGTGGGGCGAGGCGTACGACGACACCTCCGAGGTGGTCGTCACGGCCCTGGTCGCCGCCAAGGAGCGGCTCGCCGGCCTGCGGGCGCTCTTCCTGGGCGAGATCGCACAGGAGCAGGCGGAGATCTCCTGGATCCAGCAGTCCGACATCTCCCCACTGCTCACCGCGTTCCCGGCGCTGGAGAGGCTGAGCGTGCGCGGCGGCGAGGGGCTGGCGTTCCCGGCGGTGCGCCACGAGGCGCTGCGGGAGCTGCGGTTCGAGTCCGGCGGGCTGCCGGCCGCCGCGGTCCGCGGGATCTGCGAGAGCGACCTGCCCGCCCTGGAGTCGCTGGTCCTGTGGCTGGGCGTACCGGAGTACGGCGGCGACTACGAGATCGACGACCTGGCGGGGGCGCTGTCCGGCGCCCGCTTCCCGCGCCTGCGTCACCTGGGGTTGCAGAACAGCGAGATCCAGGACGAGATCGCCACCGCCGTCGCCTCGGCTCCCGTCGTCGCGGGGCTGGAGAGCCTGGACCTGTCGATGGGCACGCTCACCGACGCCGGCGCCGAGGCGCTGCTCACCGGCCAGCCGCTCACCCACCTCGCTCGGCTCGACCTGGAGCACCACTACCTCACCTCCGCGATGGCCGAGCGGGTGCGGACGACGCTGACGGCGCAGGGCGTCGAGGTCGTCATGGGCGAGAGCGAGGAGCCGGACGAGGACGGCGAGGAGGTGTGGCGGTACGCCGCGGTCACCGAGTAGGCCGGGCGGCCCGGCGCGCACGTTCGCGGGTGTCCGTGAGCGGGCGGCCGCGGCTTCCGTCCGTCCCGTCCTTCCCCCCGGCCGGCTCCGTCCCTCGGCCGGCCGCCCTTGAGCCGGGTCCGGCCCCGCCGGACCCCCGACCGTCCGGAGGCACCCCTGCACACCGCCGACCGACCCGGCACCGCGGGCCCGCCCCGCTTCGCCGTGGTCGGCAATCCCGAGAACCGCCGGGTGACGCTCTTCGCCGACGCGGTCCGCGCCGCGGGGCTGCCCGCGCCGCGACTGCTCCCATGGGCCGAAGTGCTGCGTACGGGCGCCGAGTTCCTCCCGGGCGAGAGCGTGCGGATCGACTCGCCGGGGGAGAACGCCGACGTCGAGCGGCTGCTGCGGGGGGCGGCCGATCCGACGTCGGTGGCCGGCACCGCCCGGTGGTACGCCCGCTTCACCGAGGCGGTGCGCGCGGTCGCCCGGGCCGCCTCGGCGGGCGGGGCGGTACTGCTGGACGATCCGGGCGAGCTGGCGGTCCTCTTCGACAAGCGGCGCTGCCACGGGGTGCTGCGGGCCGCCGGGGTGCCGGTGCCCGCGTCCCCGACGTCGGGCCCGGCCGCGCCGGCCCTGGGCGGCTGGTCGGAGGTCCGGGCGCTGCTGGAGTCCGCCGGTCTGCGCCGGGCCTTCCTCAAGCCGGCGCACGGCTCGTCGGCGTCCGGGGTGGTGGCCCTGGAGGGCGACGGCCGGGGCCGGCTGCGCGCCACCACCTCGGTCGAACTCACCCCGGACAGCGGCCTGTTCAACTCCCTGCGGGTGCGCCGCTACGACCGCGAGGAGCAGATCGCGGCGATCGTGGACGCGCTGGCCCCGGACGGGCTGCACATCGAGCGGTGGCTTCCGAAGGCGGCGCAGCACGGCCGGGCCGCCGATCTGCGCGTGGTGGTCGTGGCCGGCCGAGCGACCCATGCCGTGGTGCGCACCAGCCGCTCCCCGATGACCAACCTCCACCTCGGCGGCGCCCGCGGCGACCTGGACGCCGCGCGGGCCGCCGTCGAGGCGTCGGGGGCCCGCTGGTCCGATGCCCTCGCGGTGTGCGAGGCGGCCGCCGCCTGCTTCCCGCGCACCCTGTGCGTGGGGGTGGACCTGCTGCCGGCGGCGGGCTGGCGGCGGTTCGCGGTGGGCGAGGTGAACGCCTTCGGGGATCTGCTGCCCCGGTTGACCGGTCTGCCGGGCAGTGGCGCCGAGGACCTGGACACCTATGGTGCGCAGGTCGCCGCCGTATGCCGGCGGCACGAGAAGCACCAGAAGAACGAAGAGAACGGAACGTTGCGTGGACGCCCCTGACACCGCCCCCGCTCCGGACGCGTCGGCCGCCCCCGGGGCGGCGCCGGGCGCGCCGGACATGAACGAGATCGTGGGCAGTCACGACCTCCTGATGGTCACGCTGGACACCCTGCGCTACGACGTGGCGCAGGAGTTGGCCGCGGCCGGCCGGATCCCGCATCTGGCCCGCTTCCTGCCCGCCGGCCGCTGGGAGCGCCGGCACGCCCCGGGCAGTTTCACCTACGCCTCCCACCAGGCGATGTTCGCCGGTTTCCTGCCGACCCCGGCGTCCCCGGGACGGCACCCGCGGCTGTTCGCGGCCCGGTTCGCCGGCAGTGAGACGACCTCGCCGGGCACCTGGGTGTTCGACGCCCCCGATGTGGTGTCCGGGCTGGCCGCGGTGGGCTACCGCACGGTGTGCATCGGCGGGGTGGGCTTCTTCAACCGGCAGGCGGCGCTGGGCTCGGTGCTGCCCGGCCTGTTCCAGGAGGCCCATTGGGAGCCGGAGTTCGGGGTCGCCTCGCCGACGTCGTTCGAGGCGCAGGTGCGCCGGGCCGAGGAGGTCGTCGCCGGGCTGCCGGCCGAGCAGCGGCTCTTCCTGTTCGTCAACGTCTCGGCGCTGCACCAGCCGAACTGGTTCCACCTGCCCGGGGCCACCCGTGAGGCCGGCGACAGCCGCGCCACCCACGCCGCCGCCCTGGAGTACGTCGACCGGCACATCGGCCGGCTCTTCGCCGCGGCCGCCGCCCGCCGGCCGTGCTTCGCCATCGTCTGCTCCGACCACGGCACGACGTACGGCGACGACGGCTATACGGGCCACCGCCTCGGCCACGAGGCCGTATGGACCGTCCCCTACGCCCAGTTCACGATCGAGGCCGCCCGATGAGCACCACCCCGCTGCCCCTGCGCTCCCCTGCTCCGGCCGCGGAGCCCGTCTCCCCGTACGAGAGCTATGTCTACGCCTACCCGCACAAGACGGCGTACCGCCGGCTGCCGGACCGGCCGGCGCTGCGCAAGCTGTGGGCGGACGAGCCGCAGGACGCCCTCTCGCTGTATCTGCACATACCGTTCTGCGAGGTGCGGTGCGGCTTCTGCAACCTCTTCACCCGGATCGGCGCCCCGGGCGAGCTGACCACGGCGTATCTGGACGCCCTGGAGCGGCAGGCGGCGTCCGTGCGGGAGGCGCTGGCCCCCGGCGCCCGGTTCGCCGCCGCGGCGTTCGGCGGCGGCACCCCGACGTTCCTGAGCGCGGCCGAGCTGACGCGGCTGTGCGATATCGCGGAGCGGTGGATGGGCGCCGAGCTGCGGACGGTGCCGTTGTCGGTGGAGACCTCGCCGTCGACCGCGACCGCCGACCGGCTGGCGGTGCTCGCCGAGCGCGGCGCGACCCGGATCAGCATCGGGGTGCAGAGCTTCGTCGAGGCGGAGGCCCGGGCGGCGGTCCGCCCGCAGGACCCGGCCGAGGTGGCGGCGGCACTGGACCGCATACGGGCAGCGGACGTGCCGGTGCTCAACATCGATCTGATCTACGGGATCGACGGCCAGACGGAGCGGAGCTGGCAGCGTTCGCTGGACGCCGCGCTGCGCTGGCGCCCCGAGGAGCTGTATCTGTACCCGCTGTACGTACGGCCGTTGACGGGCCTGGGCCGCAGGGAGAGCGCCGGGCCGGACCCCGCGTGGGACGCCCAGCGGCTGCGGCTGTACCGCCACGGCCGGGATCATCTGCTGGCCGCGGGCTACGAGCAGGTCTCGATGCGGATGTTCCGCCGCCCGCCGGCCGCCGGCGCCGGCTCCCCGAGCGGCCCGGGCGGCGACCACGCCTGCCAGACCGACGGCATGATCGGTCTGGGCTGCGGCGCCCGCTCGTACACCTCGGCGCTGCACTACTCCTTCGACTACGCGGTCGGCATGACGCGGATCCGCTCGATCATCGACGACTACGTCTCCCGCCCCGCCGCGGACTTCACCCGCGCCGAGTTCGGCTGGCGGATGACCGGCGAGGAGGCCCGCCGCCGCCATCTGCTGCAGTCGGTCCTCCAGGCGGCGGGCATGCCGGTGGCGGAGTACCGTGCCCGCTTCGGCAGCGCGCCGGCGGAGGACTTCCCCGCGGAGCTGGCGGCGTTCGCCGCGCGCGGCTGGCTGGACGCGGCGGCGGGCCCGGACCTGCTGAGGCTGTCCCCCGAGGGGCTGGCGCACTCCGACGCGCTGGGCCCGATGCTGTTCTCCCCGGCGGTCCGGTCCCAGATGGCCGGCTACGCCCTCAAGTGACGGGCCACGCGATGGACTTGACGCTTCTGTACCGCGGACCGCTGGCGTCCTGCGACTACGACTGCCCCTACTGCCCGTTCGCCAAGCGGCGGGAGGGCCGCGAGCAGCTGCGCGCCGACCGGGCCGCGCTGGAACGCTTCGCCGGCTGGGCGGCGCGGCAGACGGGCGACCGGCTGTCGGTGCTCTTCACCCCGTGGGGCGAGGGCCTGGTGCGCTCCTGGTACCGGCGCACCCTGGTGGAGCTGAGCCGGCTGCCGCAGGTGCGCCGGGTGGCGATCCAGACCAACCTCAGCTGCCGTACGGACTGGCTGGCGGAGGCGGATCTCGACAGCCTCGCCCTGTGGTGCACCTACCATCCGGGCCAGACGCCGTACGACCGTTTCCTGGCGAAGGCCGGGGAGTTGGCGTCCCGCGGCGTCCGCTTCAGCGTGGGCGTCGTCGGCTTCCCCGAGCATCTCGACGCGGCCCGCAGGCTCCGCGCCGACCTCCCCGAGCAGGTCTACCTCTGGGTCAACGCCGCGGAGGGCCGGACGTACACCGACGCCGAGGCCGCGGTGTGGACGGCGCTCGATCCGCTCTTCCCGTACAGCCGGCATCCGCACCGCAGCGCCGGACTCCCCTGCCGGACGGGCGAGTCGGTGCTCTCGGTGGACGGCGACGGCACGGTCCGGCGCTGCCACTTCGTCCGGGCCGAGCTCGGCAACCTCTACGACGGCAGCTACCGCGCGGCGCTCCGCCCGCGCCCCTGCCCGCTGGCCGCCTGCGACTGCCACATCGGCTACGTCCATCTGGAGACGCTGCCGCTGTACGACGTGTTCGCGGGCGGTGTGTTGGAGCGGATTCCCGCGCCCGGGCGGCTCTCCGCGCCTCTGGAGCTCTCCGTGCCCGGCCGGGCCCCGGTGCCGGCGTCCGGCCGTGCCGGGGCCCCGCCGGTTCAGCCCTTGCGGCCCACCACTCCGTAGAAAACGATGGTGTTGAGCTCCTCCGGGCCGGGCACCGGCTCGTCCGGGCGCCACAGCGGCACCCGGACGACGCCCGGTTCCAGCGCGGTGAACGGCCCGAGGAGGGCGGCGATCTCGGCCTTGGTGCGCAGTACGAGCTGGGCGGTGGCGCTCTTGTAGACCTCCTCGATGCAGGCCCGGGCCGCCTCGTCGACCCGGCCCTGCGGGTAGCCCTCGTAGGGCTCGCAGGTGCTCTGCGAGAGGATCAGGTGGCTGCCGGCCGGCACCGCCGCGCCGAGGGCGGCGAGCAGTTCGGCGGGCCGGTCCTCGTCGGCGACGAAGTCGAGGCCGCCGACCAGGATGCCCACCGGCCGGTCGAAGGCGATCAGTTCGCGGACCGCCGGGTCGGCCAGGACCGCCCCGGGGTCGCGGATGTCCCCGAGGGCGAAGGCGGTACCGGGGGTGTTGGCGAGGCGGGCCCGGGCGTGGGTGGCGACGATCGGGTCGCTGTCCACGTACACCACCCGGGCCTCGGGGGCGGTCTCCCGGGCCACCTCGTGGGCGTTGGGCGAGGTGGGGATGCCGACGCTGAGGACGAGGAACTGCCGGATGCCCGCGGCCGCCACGGCGCGGACCGCGCGCCGGCGGAAGGCGCCGTTGGCGCGGGCGCTGTCGCGCACCCTGGGGCGCAGTTCGAGGACCCGGTCCGCGGCGACCCGGTCGACCTCGTAATTGTCCCAGCCGTCGAGGAAGTAGTCGTACATCCGGGCCGGATGCGGCCGGCTGGTGTCGATCTCCTCGGCGGCGAAGCCGAGGTGGTCGGGGCCGGGCGCGTAGCGGCCGATCGGCGGAAGGCCGGTGTCCCTCTCGGGCGGGCCGTGCTGGTCGCTCATGACCGCTCCCTCAGTGCGCCGAGCACGGCGCGACGGAGAGCAGGAAGTCGGCGTCACCGGCCTTCGCGCCCTCGATGAAACTGACCATCTCGCGGTGCGTGTAGATCAGTGCGGGACCGTCCGGGTCGGTGGACTGGCGCAGGGCGACCCGGCCGTCGCGCAGGCGCATGGCCTCGACGCACTCGCCGCCGTTGCCACCGCTCCACGGCTTGTGCCAGCCGTCTGTGCCCAGTTCGTTGGCGGGCATCCCGTTGTAGATACGTATGCGATCCATGGGGGGTTCAGATCTCCTTGCGAAAGCCACCCAGAATGCCTGCGGTGGCGTGTGCCGGTGCGGCCTGCGCACACATCCGGTCCAGGGCTTCCAGGTACTGCGAGACGTCGTTGCGCTGGTCGAAGTACACGGCTCCGACGAGGCTTTCCGCGTACGCGATGTCCGGGAGCTCCGGGATCGGGAAGCGGAAGATGTGGAACGGCCCGTACATGGCAGGGTGCGGGCCCGCGGCGAACGGCATCACCTGGAGCCGGACGTTGGGCATCGAGGTGGCTTCCATCAGCCGGGTGACCTGGTCGCGCATCACCTTGGGTCCGCCGATGGGCCGCCGCAGCACGGTCTCGTCCAGGACCGACCACAGCATCGGGGCGTTCTCCCGGGTCAGCAGCGCCTGCCGCTCCATGCGCAGGGCCACGATGCGATCGATGTCGGCCGGGGTGGCGTGCGGCATTCCGGCGCGGAGCACGGCGGCGGCGTAGTCCTCGGTCTGCAACAGACCGGGGATGTAGTGCGGTTGGTAGGAGCGGACCAGGTTGGCCTCGCTCTCCAGACTGACGAAGGCGCTGAACCACTCGGGGAGGACGTCACGGAAGCGGTGCCACCAGCCGGGGCGGTTGGCCTCGCGTGCCAGGGAGAGGAATCCGTCGATCTCCCGCTGGTCGGTGACCCCGTAGGTCGCCAACAGCTTCTCGACGTAGGGGATTTTGAGGCCGACCTCGGCCTTCTCCATGCGTCGTATCGTGGCGTGGGTCACGTCCAACGCGGCGGCGGCACGCTCGAAGGAGAGCCCCGCCTTCTCCCGCAGGTCCTGCAGTCGTTTGCCGAGCACCACCCGCAGGACGGTCGGTGCACCTGCAGACCGTGGGTCCGCCACGTCCCATCCCCTCCAACCAGCTTCAGTGGTCAGCAGTGTGTCATGCCGTCACCAGCTCGAACAGACTGCACTTTCAGTTCTGCAAATTACAGACTGATCCTTGCCAACGGTGAGCAACATCGCACATAGTTATGTCGTGGCTTCCTACAAACACGCTCCGTCGTTAGGGCGATGCGGCGGATACCTCGCCCAGAGCCCGCAGGACGCGTTCCACTTGCCGGCTCGGCGCACGTCCGTGCCCGAGGCGCGGCGGCGTGTCAGCACGCTGCTGCACGAGTGGGGCGCCGCTCAACAGGTGCGGGACGACGTGGAGTTGGTGGTCACCGAACTCTTCACCAACGCGGTGCGGCACACCGACAGCGAGAAGGTCGGCTGCGAGATCGCGGTGGTCGGCGCGCACATCCGCATAGAGATCACCGACGAGGGCGGCCCCGGCGCCACCTCGCCGCACGCCCTGCCCGGCAGCCTCGACCAGGAGGGCGGCCGCGGGCTGTTCCTGGTGGGCGCGCTCTCGGACAGCTGGGGCACCCGGCCCGACGACGGCGGCAGCGGCCAGGTGGTCTGGGCCGATCTGCCGTACCGGACGACCACGCACTGAAGGCCCCGTCCCACCACAGGGGCGGGCACGGGGCCTTCGGTACCGGAAGGGTTACAGCGGCAGCAGGTCGGGCCGCTTGGGCTCGACGTCGTCACCGGAGGAGACGCCGCGCAGCCGGCGGCCGATCCACGGCACCAGGTGCTCGCGTGCCCAGTGGATGTTGTCCCGCCGCGCCTCGGCGGCGGTCCGCTCGGTCTCCGGCGGCCACGGCTGGTCCGGGTCGGCCGGCACCTCGAGTCCCAGCACCTGCGCCGCGCGCAGCGCCACCCGGGTGTGCCCGTCGGCCGACAGGTGCAGCCGGTCCTCGCTCCACGCCCGCCGGTCCTGCACGGACTTCAGCGACCACAGGTCGAGCACCGGGCAGTCGTGCCGGTCGGCGATCGCCCGCACATGGGCGGTGTACGTCGCGATCTTGCCCCGCAGATGCTTGAGGACCGGCATCCCCCGGGTGTCGAAACCGGTGCACAGCAGCACCGTGGGGACCGTCTCGCGCAGCGCGGCCACCGCCGCCTCGTAGCGCTCGGCCACCGCGTCCGGGTCCGAGCCCGGCCGCAGGATGTCATTGCCGCCGGCGCAGAACGTCACCAGCGCGGGGGCGAGCTCCCTCGCCCGGGGCACCTGCTCCTCGATGATCCGGTCCAGGAGCCGCCCCCGCACGGCGAGGTTCGCGTAGCGGAAGTCCCCCTCGTCCCGCTGGTCGGCGAGGAGGACCGCAAGGCGGTCCGCCCAACCGATGTACGCCCCGTCCGGACCGGGATCCCCGACCCCCTCGGTAAAGCTGTCCCCGACGGCTGCGTACGACCCGATGGCGCCTGTCGCGCCGTTGCTGATGTTCTTCGAATCGTCTGCCACGTCGGGACATACTTCACCTTCCGGAGTGACCTACGCCACCGTAACCAGGGGTTGACGGAAGGTGATTAATGCCACCAGGTCAAATTCTGTCCAAGTCGGAACAACGATCAATCATGAAGTGCTCCCCACTCGTCACGCATGGTGCATGATGCGCGCCCGCTCAATCGGCGTTGCGCCCCGTCGCAGACCGGTTGTCCATCGCACCGGTGTCGTATCGTCGAAGGTGCCCCGCCCCGCCGACGAGCAGCGTCGGTGGCCGACCACGAGGAGCGCCCGTGACGCAGCAGACGCCGCAGGTCCCCCAGTCCCAGCCGGAGCTCGCGGAGGTGCGCAACTTCCGCGACGTGGGCGGACTGCCGACCGTCGACGGGCGTCGCATCCGGCACGGGCGGCTCTACCGCAGCGGTCATCTGGCGCACGCCACCGAGGCGGACACCACCTTCCTCGCCGGCCTCGGCCTGCACACCGTCTTCGACTTCCGCAACGCCTCCGACATCAAGCTGGAGGGCCCCGACGTCGCCCTCCCCGGTGTGCGGAACGTCAACATCCCGCTCACCGACCCCGCCGACGGCGCGGCGTTCTGGACGATGGTCCGGGACGGCGAGCTGGACCAGCTCCGGGTCGTGCTCGGCGACGGCAAGGCCGCGGACCGGATGGCCCGCACCTACCGCCAGATCATCACCACCCGCGCCGAGGACCACAGCCGGGTGCTGCACGCCCTGGCCGAGGACAGCGTCCCGGCGCTGATGCACTGTGCGGCCGGCAAGGACCGCGCCGGCCTGTCCGTCGCGGTCACCCTGCTCGCGGTCGGCGTGGAGCGGGACGCCATCGAGGCGGACTACCTCAAGTCCAACGACCCCAGCCGGCGCTACAAGATCCACCGCTCGGCGCACTCGACCGCCGGGATGTCCCCGGAGGTCCTGGAACTGCTCTCGCCGCTGTTCGGCGCGCACATCGACTACCTCACCGCCGCGTTCGACGCAATCGAGGAGACCTGGGGCGGGGTCGAGCCCTACCTCACCGACGGCCTCAAGCTCGCGCCCGCCACCCGCGAGCGGCTGCGCGCCCGCCTGCTGACGGACTGACGCCCCGCGGGCCGTCGGCGCGTCGACGGCCCGCACCCTCGCCTCGGCGACCGTGCGGGCCCTCCCCCGTATGCGGTCAGCGGTTGGCGACCGCCTGTTTGACCAGCGTCCGCCCGAAGTCCCACATCAGGCCGCCGCCGCTGTGCGCGTCGTCCATGACGGCGGTGAACGCCTCGACGAACCGGTCCACTTCCCGTTCCCCGATGATCAGCGGCGGAATGAGCTTGATGACCTCCAGATGGTCGCCGGAGACCTGGGTCAGGATGCGGTGGCGCTGGAGCAGCGGCACCACGACCATCTGCGCGAACAGCCCCTTGCGCGCGGTCTGCAACATCGTCCAACGACTGCGCAGACCAAGGGACTTGGGGCGCCCGAACTCGATGCCGATCATCAGGCCGCGGCCGCGCACCTCGTGCAGCAGCTCGTACCGGTCGACCAGCGCGGCCAGCCGCGACCGCAGCAGCTCGCCCGTGTGCCGGGCGTTGGCGACGATCTCCTCGTCCTCCATGACCGAGAGGACCGCCAGTCCGGCCGCCATCGCCTGGGCGTTGGCACCGAAGCTGGCCGAGTGCACCAGCACCCGGTCCATGGACGAGTAGACCTTGCGGAAGATCCAGTCCTTGCCCAGGGTGGCACCGACCGGGACATAGCCGCCGGAGAGCGCCTTGGCGACGCACACCAGGTCCGGTTCCACGCCCTCCTCGTGCTGGTAGGCGAAGAAGTCGCCGGTGCGGCCGAGGCCGGTCTGCACCTCGTCGGCGATCAGCAGGGCCTTGTGGCGGTGCAGCACCTCCTGTGCGGCGCGCAGGAATCCGGGCGGGGTGGCGAGGACGCCCTTGCCCTGGATCGGTTCGACGACGAAGGCCGCCACGTCGCCGCACCTCACCTCCCGTTCCAGCGCCGCCAGGTCGCCCAGCTCGACGGCGGTGTCCGGCAGCAGCGGGGCGAAGCCGTCGCGGAAGCCGTCCTCGCCGTTGACGGAGAGCGAGCCGGTGGTCAGTCCGTGGAAGGCGTGTGTGCAGTACAGGACGCGCGGGCGGCCGGTGGCGTAGCGGGCGAACTTCAGGGCGGTCTCGACGGCCTCGGTGCCGCTGTTGCCGAAGAACACCCGGTCCAGGTGGGGCGCGTGGCCCAGCAGCTTCTCGGCGAGCAGTCCGGGCAGCGGCGGGCAGTCGAAGCGGGTGAGGTCGGCGAGCTGGGCGTCCAGGACGTCGTGCAGCGCCCGGCGGACGACCGGATGGTGCCGGCCCAGGCCCATCACTCCGAAGCCGGCGAGCATGTCGAGGTAGTCCTGGCCGTCGGCGTCGTAGAAGTAGGCGCCCTCGGCGTGCTCGTAGACCTTGTCGAAGCCGATGGTGTGCAGCATCCGCGGCAGCTGGTGGTTGAGGTGGCGGCTGTGCAGGTCGTAGCGCTCGCCGCCGCGTTCGGCGAGCAGGCGGGTCAGGTCGAATCCGGTCACGGTGTTCTCCTTACGGCGAGCGGCGGGAACGGGCTGGGGGCGCCGGAGCCCGGCGGCCCCGGCGCCCCCGCTCACCGGGTCACCCGCGGTTGCCCGCGACGGTCTCCCTGGCCGCCCGGAGGGACTCCTTCAGCGAGCCCATGGTGGCCAGTACGGCGGTGGGCTCGTAGCCGCAGTGCGCCATGCAGTTGGCGCACCGGGGGTCCTTGCCGCGGCCGTACTTCTCCCAGTCGGTCTCCTCGATCAGCTCGCGGTACGTCGGGACGTAGCCGTCGCTCATCAGGTAGCAGGGGCGCTGCCAGCCGAAGAGCGAGTAGTTGGGGATCGCCCAGGCCGTGCACGGGAAGTCCGCCCTGCCCTCCAGGAAGTCCAGGAAGAGGGGGCTGTGGTTGAGTCGCCAGCGCTGCCGGTTGCCGCCGGCGAACGCCTTCCGGAACAGCTCCCTGGTCTGCTCCACGCCCAGGAAGTGCTCCTGGTCGGGGGCCTTCTCGTAGGCGTAGGCGGGCGAGAGCATCATCTCGTCGACCTTGAGGTCGTCGTTGAGGAAGTTGAGGACCTCGATGATGGTCTGCGGGGTGTCGGTGTTGAAGAACGTGGAATTGGTGGTGACCCGGAAGCCGCGCCGCTTGGCCTCCTTGATGGCCGCCACCGCCTCGTCGAAGACGCCTTCCTTCGCGACGGACTCGTCGTGCCGCTCCCGCATTCCGTCGATGTGCACCGCGAAGGCGAAATACGGCGAGGGCGTGAACTTCTCCATCTTCTTGCGCAGCAGCATCGCGTTGGTGCACAGGAAGACGTACTTCCGGCGGGCCACCAACTGCCGGACGATTTCATCGATCTGAGGGTGCATCAAGGGCTCGCCGCCGGCGATGGAGACCATCGGGGCACCGGATTCCAGCACCGCTCCCACCGCCTGGGCCACCGGCATCCGCTGCTTGAGCACACCGGCCGGGTGCTGGATCTTCCCGCATCCCTCGCACTTGAGGTTGCAGGCGAAGAGCGGTTCCAGTTCGACGATCAACGGGAACTTCTCCCGCTTGCGCAGCACTTTCTGTTCAAACAGATAGGTCCCGACCCGGATGGACTGACGGAGCGGCATGGCCATCTGGCTCACCTCCTGGGGAGCAGCAAGGAACGGTGCCATTCAAAGAAAACCGGTAATACCGAGCGCAGTACGCGGAAGGCCGATATTCCCCCGCGCACGGTCCCGATGCGCACGAGTTCGTGTTCCGGAGCGTCCACGACCACCCGGACGGCCGCAACCGCGGGACTGCCGCACCGCACCGCCGTCCGCAGCGTCGCGGCGGACTCCATGTCCACCGCGATCGCGCCCCGGGCGTGCAACTCGGCCCGCTCCGCGCCCCGTACGACATGGTCGGAGCCGCGCAGCAGTCCGGTGTGCACCCGCAGGCCGCGCTCCCGCAGGGAGTCCACCAGGGGGCCGTTGTCTCGGCAGGGCAGGTCCGGCACGCCGGGCCGGTGGTCCCGGGTGGCCTCGGCGACGATCACGTCCCCGGGCCGCATGCCCGGGGCCAGCCCCGCGCAGAAGCCGCTGGCCACGACCGGCGCGCCCGCGGTGGCCGTCCCGTCGTCCAGCGCGGCGGCCAGGGCGCGTTCCGCCGCCTGCGGCCCCATGCCGGTGCGGCGGACGACCACCGGGGAACCCTCGGCCCCGTGGTCACCGCCCCGCAGTGCGAACCGTTCGATGCCGAGCGCACAGGCGACCAGCAGCGGCGGCTCCGCGTCCTGCGGGGGGCGTCTTGGCATCAGGGCCCCACCGGTGCCCCGGCGGCGGCGCCGGTGACCGGTCCGCCGTTGACGTAGCGGCCGAGAGCGGTCAGCGGGAAGACCTGCCGGTAGAGGTGGTAGTTGATGGAGAAGTCCCAGGGGAAGCCGGTGCCGGTGAAGTGCGGCTCGTCCCAGGAGCCGTCCGGCCGCTGGGCCTCCACCAGCCAGCGCACCCCGCGGCGCACCGCCTCGCCGTCCCGCTCACCGGCCGCGAGCAGCGCCATCAGCGCCCAGGCGGTCTGCGAGGCGGTGGAGGCGCCGCGCCCGGCCCACTGCTTCTTGTCCTGGTACGAGCGCTGGTCCTCGCCCCAGCCGCCGTCGTCGTTCTGCACCCGCTCCAGCCAGTCGACGGCCCGCCGGACGGCCGGGTGCGAGACCGGGATCCCGGCGGCGGTCAGGGCGGGCAGCACCGAGCCGGTGCCGTAGACGTAGTTGGTGCCCCAGCGCCCGAACCAGGCGCCGCTGGGTTCCTGTTCCCGCAGCAGCCAGGCGACGCCGCGGCGGGCGCGCGGGTCGTCGGCCTGCCCGACCTCCGCGAACATCTCCACGACATGGGCGGTGACGTCGGCCGACGGCGGGTCGATGACCTCGCCGAAGTCACAGAACGGCAGCCGGTTGGGGAACGGGCTGGTGTTGTCCGCGTCGAACGCGGCCCAACCGCCGTCCTTCGACTGCATCCCGGCGTTCCAGCGCACCGCCCGATCGATCGCCTCCCGGACCCGCTGCGGGTCGGGATGGCGCACCCGGCGCAGGGCCAGCACCACCTCGGCGGTGTCGTCGATGTCCGGGTAGTTGTCGTTGTGGAACTCGAACGCCCAGCCGCCGGAGGGGAGTTGGGGGCGGCGTACGGACCAGTCGCCGGGCCGGTCGATCTGTTCGCCGAGCATCCAGTCGGTGGCCTTGAGCAACTGCGGGTGGTCGGCGGGCACTCCGGCGTCGGCCAGGGCGATGGCGGCCAGGCAGGTGTCCCAGACCGGGGACTGGCACGCCTCGATCATGCGGGTGCCGTCCTCGCGCCAGACCGCGAACCGGTCCAGGGACTCCAGACCCGCCCGCAGCACCGGGTGGTCGAGGTCGTAGCCGAGCAGGTGCAGGGCGATGAGGGAGTAGACGGCGGGGGGCTGGATGCCGCCCCAGCAGCCGTCGTTCTCCTGCCGCTCGACGATCCAGCGGGCGGCCGAGCGCATCGCCGCGGCCCGCGGCCGGCGCAGGGCGACCTGGCGGTAGAGGCGCATCACCTTGTCGAGGCGCTGGAAGAGGCCGTCCCAGCTGGTGACGGGGGCGAGCGGCCGGGGCGGGTTGGGGTTGCCGGGGTCGGTGTGCAGCTCGTCGAGGGCGAACGGCGCCGGGCGCACCGGGCGTTTGGCCGAGACGATGGTGAGCGGCACGATGGTCTGCCGGGCCCAGCAGCCGAAGGCGTAGATGCTGAGCGGGAACCACTTGGGGAAGTAGATGAGTTCCGGCGGGAGTTCGGGCAGGTCGTCCCACTTCCACCAGCCGAAGAGGGCGAGCCAGATCCGGGTGAAGACGCGGGCTGCGGCGATACCGCCGTGCGCGCGGATCCAGGCGGACGCGGCGGCCATGTGCGGGGCGTCCGGGGCGTCGCCGGCCAGCCGCAGCGCCACATACGCCTCGATGGTGACGGAGAGTTCGCCGGGCCCGCCGTGGAAGGCGCCCCAGGTGCCGTCCGGGCGCTGCTCACCGCGGATGTGACGGGCGGCGGCCTCGGTGAGCTCGGGGTCCTGGATGCCCAGGAACTGACGGAGCAGCAGATCCTCTGCGTCCATCGTGACGTTGGTTTCCAGGTCGCCCTTCCACCAGCCGGCGGGGTCCTGGACGGAGAGCAGGTAGTCGGTGGCGCGGGCGGTCGCGTCCCGCGCGGCGTCCACCGTGACCTGCCGCACGGTGGTGCGCTGTCTGCCGGCCTGGCCGGCCTCTTCGGTTGTCTCGATCGTCTCGGTGTCGGCATCGCTGGCCGAGGGGGCCCGGGGCGGCAGCGCCCCGGTGCTTCCGTCGGTCGTCGCGGTCATGGCGTCCCCTTCTGCAGTGAACCATCAATGCGTGGTCAGGGATTCCGTCGGCCGGTACCCGGGCGGCACCGGCCGGCGACTGCGATCTAGTTCGCGTTGATGGTCATCATCTCTCTCGTACGACGACGAAGTCCGCGAGCGCGACGAGCTGCGCACGGATCCGTTCGGGCATGTCGATCTCGTCCAGGGCGGCGATGGCGGTGGCGTGCTGGCGGCGGGCCTCCTGGGAGGTCCACTCGCGGCCGCCGGCCTCCTCGATCAGCGCCGCGCGGGAGGCGAACTCCTCCTCGGTGAAGTCGGCGATCTCGGTCTCGCTCTTCTTGGCGTCGGCGGCCAGGATCTCGGCGAGCTGCTCCGAGGCGGGTCCGCCGGCCGCCAGCGCGGCGACGACCGGCAGCGACTTCTTGCGCTGGCGCAGGTCGCTCCAGGTCTGCTTGCCGGTGGCCTCCGGGTCGCCCCAGATGCCCAGCAGGTCGTCGACGGCCTGGAAGGCGAGGCCGAGGTGGTAGCCGTACTTCTCCAGGGTGTCCGCGGTGCGGTCGTCGGCGCCGCCGAGGACCGCACCGATGGAGACCGCGCAGGCGAGCAGGGCGCCGGTCTTGTTGCCCTCCATCTCCAGGCACTCCTCGACGGTGACCGTCTCGCGGTGCTCGTAGGAGATGTCCTGGGCCTGACCGTCGATCAGCTTGCGGGTGGCCAGGGTCAGCCGGCGGGTGGCGCGGCCCGCGTCGACGGTGCCGAGCTCCAGCAGTATCTCGTTGGCCAGCGCGAACAGCGCGTCGCCGACGAGGATGGCCTGGGCGGGGCCGTGCACCTTCCAGACGGTGTCGCGGTGCCGGCGCTGCTCGTCGCCGTCCATCAGGTCGTCGTGCAGCAGTGAGAAGTTGTGCACCAGCTCCACGGCGACCGCGCCGGGCACCCCGACCTCGGGGTCGGCGCCGGCGACCTCGGCGGACAGCAGGGCGAGCGCGGGCCGCACGGCCTTGCCGCCGTCACCGGCACTGGGGTTGCCGGTCACGTCGATCCACCCGAAGTGGTAGGCGGCGACGGTGTCCATGGGAGGGGCGAGCCTGGCCACGGCGGCACGCAGCATGGGAGTGGCGAGTGTCCGCCCGCGCTCCAGCAGCGCGGTGACGCTCGCGGTGTCGATAGCCGGGGAAGCCACGGTTTCTCCTCTGTTTCCGATGCTTGTGCTCGTGCGGTCGCGCGTATGCGTCGTCATGCCGCCTCCTGAGGCAACTGGGCCTGGGGGACGCCGAGTTCCAAGAGGGCCTCGCGGGCGGCGGTGGTGCCGCTGCGGACGGCGCCCTCCATGGTCGCGGGCCACCCGGTGGCGGTCCACGCACCGGCCAGGAACAGGCCGGGGACTTGGGTGCGGGCGACCGGGCGGAGCCGGCCGACGCCCGGTGCGGGCGCGAAGGTCGCGGTGCGCTCGCGGGTGACGAAGAAGTCCAGGATCCGGGCGCCGCGGGCGGCCGGCAGCAGCCGCTCCAGCTCGGGCAGGTAGCGGGCGCGGAGCTTGGCCACCGGCTGGTCGATCTCCTCCTGCGCGGCCGACTGCGACAGGGCCAGGTACTGGCTGCGCTCCTGGCCGGCGGTGCGGGCCAGCCCGGAGGCGTCGGTGCGGTCGAAGACCCACTGGACCGGGGAGCCGATCGCGGCGAAGAACGGCCGGCGCAGCACCTTGCGGTCGTAGAGGACATGGACGTTGAGGATCGGCGCGGTGCCGATGTCCAGCAGCCGGTCCTTCTCGGGCAGGGCGCCGTCGGGCAGCAGGGCGTGCGCCTCGCGCTGCGGTACGGCCAGGACGACGGTGTCCGCGCGCAGCGTCGCAGTGCCGTGCGGGCCGTCCGCCACCTCGACCCGCCAGCCGTCGCCGTCGCGGGTGACGGCGGTGGCGCGGGTGCGCAGGGTGGTCCGGACGCCGGCCTTGTCCAGCGCGGCGGCGGCGCGGGTGCCGTGGAGTTCGCCGAGCGGGGCGTGGGCCCAGCCGATGTCGGCGGCGCCGGGCTCGGAGAGCAGCCCGGTCTTGAAGACCTTCGCGGCCAGGCCCAACGAGGCGTCGCCGGCAGGGGCGTTGAGGGTGGCGACGCCGACCAGGTCCCACAGCGCCTCGACGGCGCGCGGGCTCTGCCCGTGGCGGCGCAGCCAGCTGCCGAAGTCGGTGGCGTCCAGCGCGGGATCGGCCGGGTCCAGGCGCTGGAGGGCGAGGGTGGCGCGGACCACGCCGGCCCGCTCGGCGAGCGAGAGGTGCGGGTAGCGCGCCAGGCCCTTCGCCAGGTGGAGCGGCACCGGCAGGGCGGTGCGCCGGAGCCGGCCGAGCCGCATGAGGTCGGCGTCCAGGACCGGTACGTCCATCCGCTCCTGGAGGGGCGCCAGGCGCTCGGCGCCGAGTCGCGCCAGATGGCCGCCGTAGGCGGTGCAGCAGCGCAGGTAGACGTGCTGGCCGTTGTCGACGGTCAGCGGGCCGACGGCGGAGTCGCGGCGGAAGGAGAAGACCAGTCCGCCCAGCCGCGGCCGGCCCTCGACCAGCGTGACCCGCAGGCCCGCGTCGGCCAACGCCAACGCCGCCGTGGTGCCCGCAAGTCCGCCCCCGATGACCACCGCGGCCGCCCCTTCGGGACGGCCGGAGGGTCGGACGGCGTCGCGCCCCGCTGTCATGTGCTTTTCCCCCTTACGCCTGTCAAGGACGCCAACATCCGGCGAAGGGTTGCCCGTCGCACCGATGCCGGACCGTGACCGGTGCAGACGGTCCGGCACGTCATCCACGCCTCCTGCTCGCGGCCTGCCGGCGGCCGATCGCCCGTGCGTCGAGCCCGGAGAGCCCGCGCACCGCGACGAACGCCTTCTCCCGGCCGGGCAGCGAGACCCGGCCGCGGAGCACCGCCCCGGGATCGTCGGCGATCCGCGACAGCAGCCGGTGGTAGATCCCGGCCATCGCCGCCACACAGGCACCACTGCGCCGGTCGAGCATCGGCAGCAGCCGGAAGCCTTCCGCGAACAGCGCGCGGGCCCGCCGGACCTCGAACTGCACCAGTCCGGTGAAGTCGGCACCGGGCGGCGGCACCGGGCCGTCGAACCCCGCGGAACAACCGAACTTGGCGAGATCCTCGGCCGGCAGATACGTCCGTCCGTTGCCCGCGTCCTCGCGAACATCCCTGAGGATATTGGTCAGTTGGAGCGCAAGCCCGAGCGTATCGGCGTATTCGGGGGCGCGTTCAGCGTCGAGCGCGCCGGGCGCCGTGCCGAAGACGCCGAGCGAGAGCCGGCCGATCGCCCCGGCGACGCAGCGGCAGTAGACCTTCAGCTCGTCCCAGGTCTCATAGGTCTCGCCGCGGACGTCCGCCAGCACCCCGTCGATCAGCTCGTCCAGCGCGCCGAGCGGGATGGGGAAGCGCCGGGCGGCGTCGGCGACCGCGACGGCCACCGGGTCGGTGTCGTCCTCGGCGACCCGGCCGTCCTTGATGCGCGCCAGCAGCGCGCGGGTGCCCTCCAGGCGCTCGCGCTTGGCGTCCAGGTCCAGAGCGCCGTCGCCGATGTCGTCGACCCGGCGGGAGAAGGCGTAGAGCGCCGACATGGCCTGCCGGCGGTCGGCCGGCAGCAGCCGGATCCCGTACGCGAAGTTGCGCGCCTGCTGCCCGGTGACCGTCTCGCAGTAGCGGTACGCAGCGAGCACCGGCGGGGACATCTGTGTGGTTGCCTCCATGGTCCGACTCACCCCTCTCGTCGCAATGTCGCCCCCACCTCGCGGAGCAGGCTGAGCTTGGTCGGCTTGGGCGGTCCGGGGAGTACGTCGTGATCGGCTGCCGCGACCGCCTGGAGCGCGGCGCGCCCGCCGGCGACGAAGCCGGCCAGCAGCAGCCGGAGCCGGCCGTGCACGCTGTCCACCAGCGGCGCGCCCTGGTCCAGCAGTTCTCCGGCGCGCTCCACTTCGAAGGCGACGAGCGCGCGCACCGACGGGCCGCCGGTCGGCGCGGCGAGGTCGGCCTCGGTGACCCCGAAGCGCTTCATGTCCTCGGCGGGGAGGTAGATCCGGTCCCGGCGGAGGTCCTCGGCGACGTCCTGGATGTGCTCGACGATCTGCAGCGCGGTGCAGATGGCGTCCGAGAGCCGGATGCGCTCGGGGCTGGCGGTGCCGGTGACGCCGAGGACGAGCCGGCCGACGGGATTGGCGGACAGCTCGCAGTAGGCGGCGAGGTCGCCGTAGGTGGCGTAGCGGCTGATCCGCTGGTCCTGGCGGTTGGCCTCGATCAGGCCGAGGAAGGGCCCGGGGGCCAGCCCGCAGCGGCGGACGGTCGGGCCGAGCCGGCGCATCAACGGGTGCTTGGGGCCGGGCGCGCAGTCGCTGAAGACCCGGTGCAGGTCCGCTTCCAGGGCGTCGAGCAGCGCCGGGCGGTCGTCGTACTGGGCGCGGTCCAGGCCGAGCAGGACGGCGTCGCCGCCGCCGGGGGCCAGATCGCCGTCGCCGATGTCGTCGACGAGACGGGCGAAGCCGTACAGGGCCATCAGGTCGGCGCGCCAGGCGCGGGGCAGGAAGAACGGCGCTACGGGGAAGTTCTCGTGCGCGGCCTGATCGAGCACGGTGCGCGTGTGGTCCCTCCCGCCACTCACCGCCACCCTCCGGAGGAAGGCGCGACGCGCCTGCTCGTCTCCTCGGCTCACCGGGGGCTACCCGGCGCGTTGTGGAGCCGGAGCGAACCAGTAGCCATTGCCGTCACGTCTCCCGTTCTACACCGCCAAGCCAAAACATCCCATTTCGGACACGCCGCGGGCTCGCGACGCGCTCCGTGCAAGCTCTCGCCGCTCACTCGGATGAATATTTGCCCGACTTGCACTACTTGTGCCGTTCAGCACCTGTACAGCTTACGTCGTACATCTGGGCGATGTTCGCGTGGGTACCGAAGCCTCAGGCAACGATCTGGTCAACGCCGCGGAGGACCCAACTGTTCCCGCATCCAGCGGAGTTGACCATTCCTTCACACTCGAAGGCCCCCGCGAACCGAACTCGCGAGGGCCTTGCGCGCCGGACGGGCTATTTGCCCGTCTCCTTCTCGTACGCCTTGATGACCTCGTCGGTCGGGCCGTCCATCAGCAGCTCGCCCCGCTCCAGCCACAGCACGCGGTCGCAGGTGTCCCGGATCGACTTGTTGTTGTGACTGACCAGGAAGACCGTACCCGCTTCCTTGCGCAGCTCGCGGATGCGGGCCTCGGAGCGCTTTTGGAACTTGCGGTCGCCGGTGGCCAGCGCCTCGTCGATCAGCAGCACGTCGTGGTCCTTGGCGGCCGCGATGGAGAACCGCAGCCGGGCCGCCATACCGGAGGAGTAGGTGCGCATCGGCAGCGAGATGAAGTCGCCCTTCTCGTTGATGCCCGAGAAGTCGACGATGCTCTCGTAGCGCTCGCGGACCTGCTCACGGGACATGCCCATCGCCAGACCGCCGAGGACGACGTTCTTCTCGCCCGTGAGGTCGTTCATCAGCGCCGCGTTCACGCCCAGCAGCGAGGGCTGGCCATGGGTGTAGACCTTCCCGCGCTCGGCGGGCAGCAGCCCCGCCACGGCCTTGAGGAGCGTCGACTTGCCGGAGCCGTTGGAGCCGATCAGGCCGATCGACTCGCCCTTGTAGGCGGTGAAGGAGACACCCTTGACCGCGTGCACCTCGCGCACGCCCACCGACGGCCGGCGCCGGATGATGCGGTTGAGCGCGGCGGTCGCGCTGCCCTTGCCCGTACCGGTGCCGTAGACCCGGTAGACGATGTGCAGATCGTCCGCGATCACGGTCGGGACCCACTCCTGCGCCGCCTCCGTCGGCTGGACGCCGTCCAGTTGCTCAGCCACGTCCGTACCGCTCCTCAGCCTTCCAGAAGTACACAAAGCCCGCGACGCCCGCCAGCAGCGCCCAGCCGAACGCGAACGCCCACACATGCGGCGGGAGCTGGCTGGCCTTGAAGCTGTCGATCAGCGCGAACCGGATCAGGTCGATGTAGACGGCGGCCGGGTTGGCGTAGAGCAGCACCTCGACCCAGTGCGGGACGTGCTTGCCCTGGAGGATCACGCTGATGCTGAACATGACACCGGACGCGTACATCCACGTCCGCATGATGAAGGGCATCAGCTGCGCCAGGTCCGGCGTCTTGCTGCCGAGCCGGGCCATGATCATCGCCAGGCCGGTGTTGAACACGAACTGGAGCACCAGCGCGGGGAGCACCAGCAGCCACGACCACGTGGGCAGCTGCCCGAAGGCGAGCAGGATGACCACCAGCACGCCCATGGAGAACAGCAGTTGCTGGAGCTGCATCAGGCAGAACGAGATCGGCAGACAGGCCCGCGGGAAGTGCAGCGCGCGCACCAGACCGAGGTTGCCGGAGATCGCCCGCGTACCGGCCATCACCGAGCTCTGGGTGAAGGTGAAGATGAAGACGCCGGTCACCAGGAACGGGACGTAGTCCGGGACGCCCTTACGGGTGCCGATCAGCAGGCCGAAGATGAGGTAGTAGACGAGCGCGTTCAGCAGCGGCGTCGCCACCTGCCAGACCTGACCCAGCTTCGCCTGGCTGAACTGCGCGGTCAGCTTGGCGCTGGCGAAGGCGGAGATGAAATGCCGGCGGGCCCACAGTTGCCCGACGTACTCCACAAGGCTGGGCCGGGCCCCGCTCTGCGCCAGTCCGTACTTCTCGGCCCTCTGGAGGGCCGTCAGTCCTTCGTCGGCGGATGGCGGGGCACTCATGGCGACCGCACTGTCGTGCGTTGTCTCGCTCACAGTTGACACTTTCGTCCTCAAGGTGCGCTGCCGGGGACGCCCCGGTTCGCGCCTGATGCTCTCAGATACGAGCTTGTCAGATGATGGGAGGGCGGCCCAGCCGGGTCAGGCGCCACACGGTAGTCCACTTCATGGGACGCCGGGGACCGCACGGTGCGGCCCAGCCCTCCTTGAAGCCGCCCAGCCACGCCCGCAGTCCCGGCAGCGAAGGCCGGCGGGCGAGGGTGAGCAGGAACCAGACGCCGAGATAGACCGGAACCAGCGGGGCGGGGAGGTTGCGGCGGGCCAGCCAGACCCGGTTGCGGGCCACCATCCGGTGGTAGACCGCGTGCCGGGCCGGGGCCGTGGTGGGGTGGTGCAGGACCAGGTCCGCCCGGTAGTCGACCAGCCAGCCGGCGTTCAGCGCCCGCCAGGCCAGGTCGGTCTCCTCATGGGCGTAGAAGAAGTCGTCGGGCAGGCCGCCGACCTCGGCGAACACCGCCGTGCGCACCGCGTTGGCGCCACCGAGGAAGGTGGTCACCCGCGACGAGCGCAGCGGGTCGGAGGCACGCAGCCGCGGGACGTGCCGGCGCTGGGTCAGGCCGGTGTCCGGGTCGGCGATGCGGAAGCTGATGATGCCGAGCTTGCGGTCCGCGGCGAACGCCTCCCGGCACAGCTGCGCGGTGTCCGTGTTGGGCAGCAGCCCGTCGTCGTCGAGGAACAGCAGCGCGTCGACGTCCCGGCCGCCCGGGCCGAACGCCTCGATGCCGACGTTGCGGCCGGCCGGGATGCCGACGTTCTCCGGCAGCTCGACCGTCCGCACCGACAGCCCGGGAACGTCGAGTTCGGGCAGCGGGGCGCCGTTGCCGACCACCGCCACCTCGATCGGTTCGCCGGCCTGCCGGGCCACGGACTCCAGCAGCGCGCGCAGCTCCTCGGGGCGGTTGCCCATGGTGAGGACAACCGCTCCGAGTCGCATACCGGACGCCGCGGTCACTTGAGCCTGCTGGAGGCCAGGATGGACACGAGGTGCAACAGGGTCTGGAGCAGCGCGATGCCGGCCAGTACCGCGACCCCGAGCCGCGAGAAGAACAGGTCCCCCCGCACCGAGTCCACGATCGCCAGGACCAGGATCAGCAGCGACGCCTCGATCCCGAGGACCAGCCGGTGGAACTTGAGCGCGGCGGCGGCCTTGCGGGCCAGCGCCAGACCGGACGAACGCGGCTCGGACGCCGCCTCCTTGACCGGCGGCAGACCGCCCTGGTGACGGGCCACGCCGACCAGGTCGGTCTCGGCCTTGATCAGGATCGCGCCGAGCGCGGCCAGGGTGCCCAGGAACGCCCAGAGCCAGTCGATCCGCCCCGGGCCCCACAGGTCGGCGGCGCGCAGGCCGAAGCCGACGAGCACCGCCGCGTCGCACAGGTACGCGCCGACCCGGTCCAGGTAGACACCGCCGAGCGAGAACTGCTTCTTCCAGCGGGCCACCTCGCCGTCGATGCAGTCGAGCAGCAAGTAGAGCTGGACCATCAGCACGCCGAGCACGGCGCCCCAGATCCCCGGCACCAGCAGTGCCGGGGCGGCCAGGACACCGAAGACGGTCATCAGGTAGGTCAGCTGATTGGGCGTGACCTTCGTGTTCACCAGGTACCGGTCGCAGCGCAGCGAGATTTCCCGCATGTAGAGGCGGCCGGCCCAGTGCTCACCGCTGCGCCGGTCCTTCACGCCCTCGGGGTGAACGACCGGGCGGAGTTCAGCTACTGATGGTTTCGGCATAGTCGGCGTATGCGTCCCTGATCTGGTCGGTAGAGAGGTCCAGGTGCTCCAGGATCGTGTAGCGGCCCGGACGGGTCTTCGGAGCGAACTCGACGGCCTGCACGAACTCCTCGTCGGTGAAGCCGATGTCGCCCGGCGTGACCGGCAGGCCGTGGCGCTGGAGCACCTCCACCATCAGCGCCGCGGTCGCGTGGTCGCCGCGCAGGTGGGTGGCGAAGGCGGCACCGAGGCCGCACTGCTCGCCGTGGCTCGCCGCCCTCTTGGGGAAGAGGATGTCGAAGGCGTGGTTGATCTCGTGGCAGGCGCCCGAGGCGGGACGGCTGTCGCCGGCCACCGACATCGAGATGCCGGTGAGGACCAGGCCCTCGGCCAGCACCTGGAGGAAGTTGTCGTCGCCGACGCCTCCGGGGTGGCGCAGCACGGCCTCGCCGGCCTGCCGGGCCATGGCCGCGGCCAGTCCGTCGATCGCCTCGCCGGTCTCCCGGTGCGACAGCTCCCAGTCCGCGACCGCGGAGATGTTGGAGATCGCGTCACCGATGCCGGAGCGGACGAAGCGGACCGGGGCCTCGCGGATGATGTCGAGGTCGATCACCACGGCGATCGGGTTGGGCACGCCGTACGAGCCGCGGCCCGCGTCGTTGTCGAGGGTGGCGACCGGCGAGCACAGCCCGTCGTGCGACAGGTTGGTCGCGACCGCCACCAGCGGCAGGCCGATGCGCGCCGCGGCGAACTTCGCACAGTCGATGATCTTGCCGCCGCCCAGGCCCACGACCGCGTCGTAGTGCCCCTTCTTCATGGCGTCGGCGAGCTTGATCGCTTCGTCCAGGGTTCCACCGCCGACCTCGTACCACTCGGCGCCGGGCAGGGCGGGGGCCAGCCGCTGGCGCAGCCGGGCCCCCGAGCCGCCGCTGATCGCGATGGCGAGCTTGCCGGAGGCCGAGATGCGCTGGTCGGCCAGCAGACCCGCCAGGTCGTCCAGGGCGCCGGCGCTGATGTCGACGACGACCGGGGACGGAATGAGGCGGGTCAGTACTGGCATGCGATGTCACGGCCCTTCGCGAGGTCGTCGTGGTTGTCGATCTCGACCCACTTGACGTCGCCGATCGGGGCCACGTCGACCTTGAAGCCGCGGTTGACCAGCTCCTGGTAGCCGTCCTCGTAGTAGAGGTCGGGGTCCCGCTCGAAGGTGGTCTTCAGGGCGTCGGCCAGGTCGGCGGCGGCCTCGCCCTCGATGAGGGTGACACCGATGTACTCGCCGGTCGCCTCGGCCGGGTCCATCAGCTTGGTGATCTTCTGGACGCCCTTGGCGGGGTCCACGACGACCTTCATCTCCTCGTCCGCGAGCTGCTTGACGGCGTCCAGCGCGAGGATGATCTTCTGGCCGTTGCCGCGGGCGGCGAGCAGGGTCTGCTCGACGGAGACCGGGTGCACGGTGTCGCCGTTGGCGAGGATCACGCCGTCCTTGAGCGCGTCACGCCCGCACCACAGGGAGTAGGCGTTGTTCCACTCCTCGGCCTTGTCGTTGTCGATGAGGGTGAGCTTGAGGCCGTACTTCTGCTCCAGGGCCTCCTTGCGCTCGTAGACGGCCTCCTTGCGGTAGCCGACGATGATCGCGACCTCGGTCAGGCCGATCTCGGCGAAGTTGCCGAGCGTCAGGTCCAGGATGGTCGTGTCCCCATCGACCGGCACCAGCGCCTTGGGCAGGGTGTCGGTGTAGGGGCGCAGACGCCGTCCGGCGCCGGCGGCCAGCACGAGGCCGATCATGCGGGTTCTCCTTCATCGTGTACGGCGGGTGCTCCGGAGGACACCCAGAAGCGGATGCTCTCGGCGAGCACCAGCAGTGCGAGGATCACGGCGAGTGCCGTGAGCGCGATGGCGAAACCTGTGGCGGGCAGCGCGGCGGCGAGGACGCAGACCACGAGGATCCGTCCTTCATGTCCACCGGTCGCCCGGACCAGCCACCGCGGTGGGGCCCCGGTGCCACCGCGGATGCGGTAGACCGTGTCGTAGTGATGGTAGGCGACCGCCGCGACCAGCCCGAACGCCGCGGGCAGCGCTCCGTGGGCACCCGCGCGGGCGGCCAGCAGCAGCACGGTGAGGTACTCGCCGGCCCGGAAGAAGGGCGGGACGAGCCAGTCCAGGGCGCCCTGGAGCGGGCGGGACACGGCCGCGGCGGCCAGCAGCGCGGAGCAGACGGCGACGCCGACGGTGAGCCAGGACGCGGGCTCGGGCTGGGTGATCAGCCACACCAGCAGCACCGCGGACGAGAGAAACGCCATAACGGGCGCCAGCAGGGAACCGGTCCGGCCCCGGCCGCGGCCGCCGCCGGTGAGCAGTTCGACCAGCGGGCCGTAGTCGGCGAGGTCGGCGAGCGCCCGGGCGGCCCGGGCGGTGCGGCGGGCGCGCCGGGCCCGGGAGCGCAGCACCCGGCCGGCGGTGGTGTAGCAGGCGGCCAGCGCGCAGCCGACGAGGAGGGCGTAGAAGACGATGCGCGGGGTGGTGAGCGCGGTGAGCACCGCGATCATGGCCCAGCGCTCGCCGATGGGAAGCACGATCATCCGGCGCACCCAGACCGTCCAGCCGACCTGGTCGAGCCGGTCGGACAGGGCCACCGCGGGCCCCCCGGCCCCGGCGCCGCCCTCGAACTCGCTGCCCTCGTTGAAGGCGAAGTCGACGACGTGGCGGCAGGTCTGGAGGATCATCGCGCCGAGCGCCAGCGCCCATACGTCGTCGCCGCCGCGGGCCGCCCCGAGGGCGAGTCCGGCGTAGTACGCGTACTCCTTGGCGCGGTCGAAGGTGGCGTCCAGCCAGGCGCCCAGCGTCGAGTACTGGAGCGAGTAGCGGGCCAGCTGCCCGTCGGTGCAGTCCAGGACGAAGGAGAACAGCAGCAGCAGGCCGGCGGCGACGAAGCCGCCGCGGGTGCCGGTGGCCGCGCAGCCCGCCGCGATCAGCGCGGTGAGCAGGGAGGCGGTGGTGACCTGGTTCGGGGTCAGCCCGCGGCGGGCGCACCAGCGCGCGAGGTAGCGG
Organism: Streptomyces sp. NPDC093097; assembly: GCF_044754325.1. Classification (NCBI taxonomy): domain Bacteria; kingdom Bacillati; phylum Actinomycetota; class Actinomycetes; order Kitasatosporales; family Streptomycetaceae; genus Streptomyces; species Streptomyces sp. NPDC093097. Next base: position 268,957 of record NZ_JBIVOW010000001.1, on the reverse strand, counting down.
GAGTAGGGGCTGATGAAGAAGGTGGTGAAGAAGCCGTCGCGGGACTTCACCGCGGTGCGCAGCCGGACCGCCTCGTCGTCGACCGCGGCGACCGCCTCGCGGGCCTCCTCCCGCTGGGCGGGGGTCAGCGCGATGGTGGCGACCAGGCTGCCCAGCTCGACCCGGTGCAGTCCGACGTCCGCGCGGTCCAGGGCGTCGGTGAGGGTGTCGGTGAGCAGGTCGGTCAGGTGGGCGGTGCCGGCGCCGACCGGAATGCGGCCGGCGGCGCGGTCCAGTGCGGCGCGGGCGTCGGGCTGGACGGTGAGTGCGCCGGGCGCCGCGGCGGCCGGGAAGCGGGGGTCGGTCAGGGCGAGCCGCAGGGCGTGCAGGTGGCCGACGAAGCGGGGGTCCACCAGGGCCACCCGTTCCTGGGCGGGTACCTCGGCGAGCAGCTCGGCGGCGCCGGCCGGGTCACCGACCGTACGGACCTCAAAACCCAGTGTGCGCAGGTCGGCTTCGAGCGACGACCCGGCGACCGGCGGACCGGTGAGGATAGCGGTCGACAGACGAACTCACTCCTTGGATGCTGACGAGCAGCGCCGGTCGGTCCGCATTCGACACGAACTACCCGGGCGGCGGGCGTGGCACACCAGCCCTGGGAGGCCGGGGGGCACGTCGGCAGAGGTTATCTGATCGCGGGATGCGGCCGTTCACCACGTATTCACCACTCGATCGAGTGAGCTACGGCTGCGCCTGCCACGATCATCATGGTGGATCGGGCCGCGCCGGAACAACTGGCCGCCGGCCCGGATGCCTGTTATGCGGGGGCTGGTCACGGTTGCTGTGCGTCTGCTGTGGCGAGGGCCATGCCGGGCGCCGGCGCGCGGGCGCCGCGGCGCCCGGCGGCGCTCTGCCACTGATGCGGAGCCCGGTGGGGCAGACTTGGCGTCGACGACCGACGACAAGGATGCGCATGCCGATCACACCTGCCAACGGACAGACCGCCGGAACCGCCGCGGTGGGAGCGCCGGACGGCGCCGCCGAGCCGATCATGCTGGAGCTGGTCGACGAGGACGGCACGACGATCGGCACCGCGGAGAAGCTCGCGGCGCACCAGCCTCCCGGGCAGTTGCACCGGGCGTTCTCGGTCTTCCTCTTCGACGAGAAGGGGCGGCTGCTGCTCCAGCGTCGGGCGCTGTCGAAGTACCACTCCCCCGGTGTGTGGTCCAACACCTGCTGCGGCCACCCGTATCCCGGGGAGACGCCGTTCGCGGCCGCGGCCCGGCGGACCGCGGAGGAGCTCGGGGTCGCCCCGGCGCTGCTGGCCGAGGCCGGGACGGTGCGCTACAACCACCCCGACCCGGACTCCGGCCTGGTGGAGCAGGAGTACAACCACCTGTTCGTGGGGCTGCTGCGCACCGAGCCGGCGCCGGCTCCCGAGGAGATCGCCGAGGTCGCGTTCGTCACGCCGGAGGAGCTGGCCGAGCGGCACGCCGAGGTGCCGTTCTCGGCGTGGTTCATGACCGTGCTGGACGCGGCGCGGCCGGCGGTGCGCGAGCTCACCGGGAAGCCGGTGGGCTGGTAGCGAGCGGGGCCAGCGGCAGTTCGGCCCAGATCGCCTTGCCGCCGCCGGCGGTGAGCTCCACGTCGCACTTGCCGCCCACCTCCGCGGTGAGCGCCTTGACCAGCCACAGCCCGCGGCCGCCGACGTCGCCCTCGTCCGCCTCCAGCGCCTTGGGGCGGTAGGGGTGGTCGTCCTCGACGGCGATCCGCAGCCAGCCCGCGCCGAGGGTGAGCTGGACGGCGATCTCCGGCGAGAGCAGCGCGGCGTGCCGGACGGCGTTGGTGACCAGTTCGGAGACGATCAGCAGCAGCCCGTCGAGGACGTCGTCGGCGACGGGCACGCGCTGTTCGGTGAGCAGGTCCCGGACCGCGTGGCGCGCCTGGGGCACCGACGACTCCAGTGCCGGGGCGGTGAACCGCCAGACACCTTCGTACGCGTGCGGGGAGGTCAGTTCCTCGGGGGGTTCTGCTGATGGTCCGGAAGGCATCCTCACACGACGAGTGTTGAGAATGTGCCGGTCCGGGCCGGCCTCCTGAACGCAAGTCAGCGCCTATCGACGGCAATTGGCCGGCTCTGGCGGAATTGATTGACCTCGCGACACCTTCCGTCGTTTTACTTTCGTATTTTCAACGCGGCGCCGCGAGGTGCGCTCCGCACCCGGCGGAAACCGTCCCTTCCGGGGTATGGATCAAGCCACTCTGCTGTCCTCCACCATGCCGACCACGCGTCGGCCGCTGAGCCCCATGGCGAGCAGGCCCAGCCCGTCGAAGAGCAGCGCCAGCGAGAAGAAGCAGCCGATGACGTACAGGCTGCTCTGCGGCCAGTTGCCGAGCACCAGCACGCCCAGCAGCAGGCCGATGACGCCCTGGAGCAGCGTCCAGCCGAACTGCGGCCCGCGCACCACGACGGCGCCGACCAGGCGGAACAGCCCGCCGGCCAGGAAGAGCAGGGCGGCGAACATGGTCAGTGCGGCGGCGGTGGCGTCGGGTCGGCGGATCACCACCACCCCGGCCGCGATGTTCAGCGCCGCGACGACCACCGCGAGCCAGAAGAAGTTCGTGCCGCGGGAGGTGACGGCGTGCGCCAGACCCACCAGGCCGCCGATCAGCAGCAGCCAGCCGAAGAGCAGCATCGTCGTGAGGGTGGCGACACCGACGTAGATGAGCCCGACGATCCCGGCCAGGACGAGGATGACGCCGAGCCCCGCGAGCAGCCCGAAATTGCGCCCGAGCCGGGCCGCCGCCGGACTGCGCCGGGAGGACTGTGACCTGCCGACCATCGCCGCCTCCTCGATCAAGGACCGTTTTTTCCCGGTATACCCCCTATGTCGGGAGAGGGCAGGGCGAGCGAAGGGCGTCTGTGGATGCGGAGACGACAACAGGCCCGGTGCGTGTGCACCAGGCCTGTTGCTCTCTTCGAGTAGCGGGGACAGGATTTGAACCTGCGACCTCTGGGTTATGAGCCCAGCGAGCTACCGAGCTGCTCCACCCCGCGTCGGCTCGGATTACTTTACGGGGCCACCGGCCAGGAACCAAATCGCATACCGGAGCGGTCCCCGGGCGGCGCCGCGGACGGTCACACCGGCCGGTCGGTGATCCGTCCGCCGTCGACCTCGATCCGGCGCGTGGTGTGCACCGCCGCCAGCATCCGGCGGTCGTGGGTGACCAGCAGCAGGGTGCCCGGGTACGTCGCGAGCGCGGACTCCAGCTGCTCGATGGCGGGGAGGTCGAGGTGGTTGGTGGGCTCGTCGAGCACCAGGAGGTTGACCCCGCGGCCCTGGAGGAGGGCCAGTGCGGCGCGGGTGCGCTCCCCGGGCGAGAGGGTGCGCGCGGGGCGCAGCACATGCGCCGCCTTGAGGCCGAACTTGGCGAGCAGGGTGCGCACGTCGGCGGGGGTCAGATCCGGGACGGCGGCCCGGAAGGCGTCCATCAGCGAGGGGTCGCCGCTGCCGTGGAACAGCTGGCCGCGGGCCTGGTCGATCTCGCCGACCACCACGCCGGGGCCGAGCGAGGCCGCGCCGGAGTCCAGCGGCAGCCGGCCCAGGAGGGCGGCGAGCAGGGTGGACTTGCCGGAGCCGTTGGGGCCGGTGATGGCGACCCGGTCCGCCCAGTCGATCTGGAGGTCCACCGGGCCGAAGCGGAAGTCGCCGCGGCGCACCTCGGCCTGCCGGAGGGTGGCCACCACCGCACCGGCCCGGGGTGCCGCGGCGATCTCCATCCGCAGCTCCCACTCCTTGCGGGGCTCCTCGACGACCTCCAGCCGCTCGATCATCCGCTGGGTCTGCTTGGCCTTGGCGGCCTGCTTCTCGGTGGCCTCGACCCGGCCCTTGCGGGCGATCTTGTCGTTGTCGGAGGCCTTGCGGCGGGCGTTGCGGACGCCCTTCTCCATCCAGTTGCGCTGGGTGTGCGCACGGGTCTCCAGGGCGGTCTTGGTGTCGGCGTACTCCTCGTACCGCTCGCGGGCGTGCCGCCGGGCCCTTTCGCGCTCCTCCAGATACGCGGTGTAGCCGCCGCCGTAGGCGTTGACCTGCTGCTGGGCGAGGTCGAGCTCGACGACGCGGGTGACCGTGCGGGCCAGGAACTCGCGGTCGTGGCTGACCAGGACCGTGCCGGCGCGCAGGCCGGTGACGAACGCCTCCAGGCGGTCCAGGCCGTCCAGGTCGAGGTCGTTGGTGGGCTCGTCGAGGAGGAAGACGTCGTAACGGGAGAGCAGCAGCGAGGCGAGCGAGGCGCGGGCGGCCTGGCCGCCGGAGAGGGAGGTCATCGGCTGGTCGAGGCTGACCGCCAGGCCCAGCTGGGCGGCGGTCTCCTCGGCGCGGTCGTCGAGGTCGGCGGCGCCGAGGGCCAGCCAGCGCTCCAGGGCGGTGGCGTAGGCGTCGTCGGCGCCGGGGCGCTCGTCGGCCAGGGCCGCGGTGGCGGTGTCCAGGGCGCGCTGGGCCTCGGCGACGCCGGTACGGCGGGCGAGGAAGGCGCGGACGGACTCCCCGGGGCGCCGCTCGGGCTCCTGGGGGAGGTGGCCGACGGTGGCGGTCGGCGGGCTGAGGGCGAGGGCGCCCTCTTCCGGGGGCGTCAGACCGGCCAGCAGGCGCAGGAGGGTGGACTTGCCCGCCCCGTTGGCGCCGACCAGACCGATCACGTCGCCGGGGGCGACGACCAGGTCGAGGCCGGAGAACAGGACGCGCTCGCCGTGGCCGGCGGCGAGGTCTTTGGCGACGAGGGTGGCAGACATCAGACCGCCGATCGTATCCGGCCGGGCGCCCGGCGGTCGCTCTAATATCCGGGCATGGAACCGGGTCTGAGAACGCATGTCGGCGGCGGTACGGCGACCGTCACGATCAGCAATACGGGCAAGCGCAACGCGATGACCGTCCGGATGTGGCGGGAGCTGCCGCCGCTGCTGGCGCGGCTGGCGGGCGACCGCGCGGTGCGGGCGCTGGTGCTGACCGGTGACGGGGGGACGTTCTGCGCCGGGGCGGACATCGCCTCGCTGCGGGACGCGTCGGGGGACTCGCAGGGGCTGGCGGTGGCGGCCGAGGAGGCGCTGGCGGCCTTTCCCCGGCCGACCCTGGCGGCGATACGCGGTTACTGCGTGGGCGGCGGCGCGCAGTTGGCGGCCGCCTGCGATCTGCGGTTCGCGGAGGAGGGGGCGCTGTTCGGGGTGACGCCGGCCAAGCTGGGGGTGGCGTATCCGGCGTCCGCGACCCGGCGGCTGGTCCGGCTGGTGGGGCCGTCGGCCGCCAAGTACCTGTTGTTCTCCGGGGAGTTGATCGACTGCGCGCGGGCGCTGCGGACCGGGCTGGTGGACGAGGTGGCGGCCGAGGGCGAACTGGACAAGCGGGTCGCGGAGTTCACCGCGGTGCTGGCGAGCCGGTCGCTGCTGACCCAGACCGCGGCGAAGGAGCTGGCCGACGGGACGTGGGACGTGCCGCCCGGGGAGGCGGAGGCGCGCGGGGCGTACTGGGTGGCGCAGGCGCGGGAGAGCGGGGAGCTCGCGGAGGGGGCGGCGGCCTTCCTGGAGCGGCGGGCGCCGCGGTTCCGGTGGCCCGCGGGCTGAGTCGGCCGCCGTCTCCCGTACTGACGGGCCGGCGTGACCGGAGGGCGCCGCCCTCCGGTCACGCCCCGTCCAGTGCCGCGGCACCAGGGCCTGCCGTCACTGCCCGCCGGACAGGATGGCGCGGCTCTCCTCCCGCATGGCGGCCACGATCTCGGCCGGGGCCTTCTCCGGGGCGCCGGCGTCGTAGGGCGGCTGCGGGTCGTACTCGATGCCGAGCTGGACGCGCTGGGCGACGGCGTCCCCGGCGATCCGGCCGAGCAGGGAGAGCCCCATGTCCAGGCCGGAGGAGACGCCGGCGGCGGTGACGTACTTGCCGTCGAAGACCACCCGCTCCCCCGTCGGCTCGGCGCCGTAGGTGGGCAGTTGGTCCAGCGTGAGCCAGTGGGAGGTCGCCCGGCGGCCCTTGAGGAGGCCGGCGGCGGCGAGGATCAGCGAGCCGGTACACACCGAGGTGGTCCAGGTGGTGCCGGCGTCCACGGTGCGGATCCACTCGTGCACCGGGCCGTCCTGCATGTGCGCCAGCTGGCCCGGGCCACCGGGGACGACCAGGATGTCCGGCGAGGTGACGTCGCAGAGCGCGGCGTCCGCGACCAGGCCGAGGGTGCGTTGGTCGTTGCGGTAGGTGCCGGTGCGCTCGGCGACGAACACCACGTCGGCGCCGGGGAGACGGCCGAGGGTCTCGTAGGGGCCGAGGGCGTCCAGGGCGGTGAAGCGGTCGTAGAGGAGGACGGCGATCTGCATGGGGGCCTCTTTCCTTCTTCCTTGTGAGGTGTTCCGTGGCGCTGTGGTGGTCTAGGGGGCGGGTCGGAAGCGGCGGCGGTATTCGGCCGGGGAGGTGCCGAGGACGCGGACGAAGGCGCGGCGCATCGCCTCGGGGGTGCCGTAGCCGCACCGCCGGGCGATCTGTTCGATGCCGTCGACGGTGTCCTCCAGGCGCCGCCGGGCCGCTTCCAGGCGGACCCGCTCGACGTAGCGGCCGGGGGTCATCCCGGTCTCGGCGCGGAAGGCGCGGGCGAAGTGCCGCGAGGAGAGCCGGGCGCGGGCGGCCAGGGCCTCGACGGTGAGGTCCGCGGCCGGGTTCTCGGTGATCCACTGCTGGACGTCGCGCAGCGGGCGGCGCTCGGCGGTCTGGGCGGCGAGCTGGGCGCTGAACTGGGTCTGGTTGCCCGGCCTTCGGAGGAAGACGACCAGCTGGCGGGCGACGGCCAGGGCGAGGTCGCGGCCGAGGTCCTCCTCGACCAGGGCCAGTGCCAGGTCGATGCCGGCGGTGACGCCGGCGGAGGTGGCCACGTCGCCGTCGCGGACGTAGATCGGCTCGGGGGCGACGCTCACCGCGGGGTAGCGCTCGGCGAGTTGGGCGCACAGCAGCCAGTGGGTGGTGGCCCGGCGGCCGTCCAACAGGCCGGCCTCGGCCATCAGGAAGGAGCCGCTGCACACCGAGACCTTGCGGCGGGCGCGCGGGGCGTGCGCCCGCAACCAGTCGATCAGCCGCGGGTCGGGGGCCTGGGTGCCCTCGCCGCCCGGTACCAGGAGGGTGTGCGGGGGGTCGGCGGCGTCCAGGGCGGTGTCCGGGACGAGGGTCAGACCGCTGGTGGTGCGGACCGGGGCGCCGTCCAGGCTCGCGGTGCGGATGCGGTATGCGCCGGGGGCGCCGCGCCCGGCGGTGTTGAAGACCTCCACCGGTCCGGTGACGTCGAGGCTCTGCACGCCGTCGAAGAGGACGGCCAGCACGTCGCGCTGTTCCATGCCGTCCATCCTGGCCAGTGGGGCCGATGGCGGCAATGACGGATTTCCCACCATTCCTGCCAAGCCGGTCGGGCACCCGCCCGGCACCCCGCGGGGGTGGCGCCATACCAACGGGTCGGTAGCCTGCCCGCATGACCTCTTCCAGCGCACTGCCCGAACGGGCCGGCCGGCACTGCCACAACGCCCTCAACCCCTTCCACTCGGCGCACTACTTCGCTCCGGAACTCGCCGGTGAGTTGGCCGAGTTGGGAATGTCGGACAGCCGCACCGGGTACTTCGCCGTGCGGAGCGCGCCGATGGGTGCGGTGGGCTCCGGGACGGTGGCCGCGACCTTCTACTCCTTCAAGCCCGAGCTGATCGCGCAGCACATCCCGCAGGTCTGGACGGTCACCACACCGCAGGCCGTCCTGGCAGCCCGGCTGCGCGCGGTGGACGCCACCGCGCACCGGCAGCTCGGGGACGCGGTGCTGAAGTCGCCGGAGATGGCGGAGGCGGCCGAGCTCGCGCTGCGCGCCGCCGAGGGCTGCACCCGGCACGCCCGGCCGCTGTACTCCGCCCATGCGGACCTGCCGGTGCCAAACGCGCCGCACCTGGCCTACTGGCACGCCGCGTCGCTGCTGCGCGAACACCGCGGCGACGGCCACCTGGTGGCGCTGCTGGACGCCGGGCTGGACCCGGTGGAGGCGCTGGTCACGCACGCCGCCAGCGGGCACGGGATGAGCCACCGCGGCATCCTGGCGACCCGCGGCTGGACGCCGGAGGAACTGACGGCGGCACAGGAGCGGCTGCGGGCCCGCGGGCTGCTGGACGCCGCGGACGGGCTGACCGAGGCCGGGACGGCGCTGCGCAAGGAGCTGGAGCGGACCACGGACCGGCTGGACCGGGCGCCGTACGAGCACCTGGGGGCGGCGGGCGTGGCCCGGCTGACCGAGCTGGCGGCCGGCTTCACCGCGCGCCTGATGGAGGCCGGGGCGTTCCCCCAGGCGCTGTTCGGCAGGGAGTGACCCGAGGGCGGCGCCGGGGGGCGTGCGTCTTCTCACACCCCGGCGCCGCCGGCCGGGCGGTGCGACAGCCCGGGCCGCCAACCGGCAGAATGCAGGCGCAAGGCAAGTCGCTGGAAGGCGGGCAGGATCAACGTGACGGCAGCCACTGAGCCCAACGGGCCCCTCGGGTCCATCGAAGCGCGGATCGCCGACGAGCTCGGCGTCAGGGAGCGGCAGGTGAAGGCCGCGGTCGAACTGCTCGACGGCGGCTCGACCGTCCCGTTCATCGCGCGCTACCGCAAGGAAGCGACCGAGATGCTCGACGACGCGCAGCTGCGCTCCCTGGAGGAGCGGCTGCGCTATCTGCGGGAGCTGGAGGAGCGGCGGACCGCCGTCCTGGAGTCCGTGCGGTCGCAGGGCAAGCTGGACGACGCGCTGGAGGCGCAGATCCGCGGGGCGGAGTCCAAGGCCCGGCTGGAGGACATCTATCTGCCGTTCAAGCCGAAGCGGCGCACCAAGGCGCAGATCGCGCGGGAGGCGGGCCTCACGCCGCTGGCCGACGGGCTGCTGAGCGACCCGTCGGTGGAACCGGCCGCGGCCGCCGCGGCGTTCGTGGACGCGGACAAGGGCGTCGCCGATCCGGTCGCGGCCCTGGAGGGCGCGCGGGCGATCCTCACCGAGCGGTTCAGCGAGGACGCGGACCTGATCGGCGAGCTGCGCGAGCGGATGTGGTCGCGCGGCCGGGTCGCCGCGAAGGTGCGCGCGGGCAAGGAGGAGGAGGGCGCCAAGTTCGCCGACTACTTCGACTTCGCCGAGCCGTTCACCGAGCTGCCCTCCCACCGGGTGCTGGCGATGCTGCGCGGTGAGAAGGAGGACGTCCTCGACCTCGACCTGGAGCCGGAGGACCCGGCGCAGGCCGGTGAGGGCCCCAGCTCCTACGAGCGGTCCATCGCGCACCGCTTCGAGATCAACGACCGCGGCCGGCCGGCCGACAAGTGGCTCCAGGACACGGTCCGTTGGGCCTGGCGCACCCGCGTCCAGGTGCACCTGGGGCTCGATCTGCGGCTGCGGCTGCGGCAGGCCGCCGAGGACGAGGCGGTCCGGGTCTTCGCCGCGAACCTGCGCGATCTGCTGCTCGCGGCGCCCGCCGGTACGCGCGCCACGATGGGCCTGGACCCCGGTTTCCGTACGGGTGTGAAGGTGGCGGTGGTCGACGCGACCGGCAAGGTGGCGGCGACCGAGACGATCTACCCGCATGTGCCGCAGCAGAAGTGGGACGCGGCGCTGGCCACCCTGGCGCGGCTGGCCGAGGAGCACCGCGTCGACCTGATCGCGATCGGCAACGGCACCGCCTCCCGGGAGACCGACAAGCTGGCGGCCGAACTGATCGCCGCGCAGCCGGAGTTGACGCTGACGAAGGTGATGGTGTCCGAGGCCGGCGCCTCGGTGTACTCGGCCTCCGCCTTCGCCTCCCAGGAGCTGCCGGACCTGGACGTCTCGCTGCGCGGCGCGGTGTCCATCGCCCGCCGCCTCCAGGACCCGCTGGCCGAACTGGTCAAGATCGACCCCAAGTCGATCGGGGTCGGCCAGTACCAGCACGACCTGTCCGAGACCAAGCTGTCGCGCTCGCTGGACGCGGTGGTCGAGGACTGTGTGAACGGCGTCGGCGTGGACGTCAACACCGCCTCCGCGCCGCTGCTCGCCCGGGTCTCCGGCGTCAGCTCCAGCGTGGCCGACAACATCGTGGCCCACCGGGACGGCAACGGCCCGTTCCGCTCCCGCAAGGCCCTCAAGGACGTGCCGCGGCTGGGCCCGAAGGCGTACGAGCAGTGCGCGGGCTTCCTGCGGATCCGGGGCGGCGAGGACCCGTTGGACGCCTCCAGCGTGCACCCCGAGGCGTATCCGGTGGTGCGCCGGATGGTGAAGTCGGCGGGCAGCGAGGTGAGTTCGCTGATCGGCAACACGGCGGTGCTGCGCTCGCTGCGCCCGGAGGACTTCGTCGACGACTCCTTCGGTCTGCCGACGGTGACCGACATCCTCCAGGAACTGGAGAAGCCGGGCCGGGACCCGCGGCCGGAGTTCAAGACCGCGACCTTCAAGGAGGGCGTGGAGAAGATCGGCGACCTGGCCTCGGGGATGCTCCTGGAGGGCGTGGTGACCAACGTCGCCGCCTTCGGGGCGTTCGTGGACATCGGCGTCCACCAGGACGGCCTGGTGCATGTCTCGGCGATGTCGAAGAACTTCGTCAAGGACCCGCGGGACGTGGTCAAGCCCGGCGACATCGTCCGGGTCAAGGTGCTCGACGTCGACATCCCGCGCAAGCGCATCTCGCTGACGCTGCGGCTGGACGACGAGCCCGCCAAGGGCGCGCCGGCCGGCGGCGGCGAGCGGCGCGGCGGCGCGGGCGGCGGCCGGGGTGCGCGCGAGGGCGGCCGGGGCGGTGCGCCGCGGCAGCGGCAGGGCGGCGGCCAGCGGGGCGGCGAGCGCCGTGGCGGCGGCCGGGAGGCCGGGCCGGTCAACGACGCGATGGCGGACGCGCTGCGGCGGGCCGGGCTGTTGGGCGGCAAGGGCGGTCGCTGAGCTTCGGCGCTCCGCCTGAGCGGCAGCGGGACGACGGCCCGCTGCCGCTCGGTCTGATCGAGGGCCCGGGCCGCGCGGCGGTGTCGACCGGCTCGGGCCGCCCCCGCCGGCGGGGGCGGTGGCGTAGGACCTGCCCGGCTGGTCGGCGGGGGCCGACTCCCGGTGCCGCACGGCCCGGCCCCCGGCCAAATCGCCCGTCACGGACCGTTGTCAGTGCCTGCTGGTATCCATGAAGGCAGCTGAGAACGGGGGTGGGGCGTGGCGCTCGACATGACGGCGGCCGGGCATCGGCCGGTGATCGGGACGGCCGACCGGCGGGCCCTGGAGGGCTGGCGGCCGGCGGATCCGGAGGTGGTGGCCGAGGCGCGGCGGCTCAAGGAGGCCGCGCTGATGGACTTCGGGCTGACCGCCTCGGTGGTGGCATCGTGGATCTACGCCAAGTGCCATCACCAGATCCCGACGACGGCGGTGGCGACGGCGGCCGTGGTCGCCTCCGGGGACGGCACCCAACTCCTGCTCTACAACCCGGAGTTCTTCGTCCGCCTGGGCCTGGACGGCGTCAAGTTCGTGCTGTTCCACGAGTCCCGGCATCTGGTGCACCGCCATCTCCTGGCCGATCCGGAGCTGCGCGCCGACCCGGTGTTCACCCTGGCCGCCGAGGTGGCCATCAACCACGTCGCGCTGGTGCGGCTCGGGCGCGCCGGGCTGCCGCTGCTGGACGGCGAGCCGACCGGCGTCGATCCGCGCGCGGTCCATGCCGACTACGTCGCCGACCTGACGGCCCAGGGCCTGGCGCCGCTCCCCTACGACGCGTTCGTCGAGACCGATCTGCGGGTGTTCACCGAGCTCAAGCGGATGGCCGACCCACCGGTGCCGGCGGCGGGTTGCCCTCATCTGTCCGACCCCGCGGTGGCCGGCGGCGATCAGGACACCCTCGACGCCACGGTCTCCACCGCGTTGCTCAACGCGCTGCTCGCGGCGCGCCGCGGACACCCCGTCGCGGAGCGGGAGTTGCTCGATCTGATGGACCGCACGGACGGGACGACGGAGCGGGCGAGCCGGGTGTGGGGGCGGCTGGGCGCGGGGATGCTGCGCGGCCGGACCCCGCGCACCGGCCGGGTCGACTGGTGGCAGCGCTGGCTGGTCGATGTGCTGGCCTCGAAGCTGGCGGAGGGCGAGCGGCTGGTCTATCCGAAGAAGCGCGGTGCGCTGCTGGCCGCGCTGGGGCACGATCCGCTGCTCTCGCGGCGCGGCCCGGTCCGCGAGAAGGTGCTGGTCATCGCGTATGACACCTCGGGATCGATGCCGGACCGGGTGGTCGCGTGGCTGACCGATCTGGTCGGCTCGATCGACGGGGTGAGCGCGCACTGGATGTCGTTCGACGGCGTGGTGATGCCGTTCCGTCCCGGTGAGGGGGTGCACGGCGGCGGGGGCACCAGCTTCCAGGCGGTGGCCGACTACGTCGAGGGCCGCACGACGGTGGGCGGCCGCCCCTTCGAGGAGATACCGGACGCCGTGGTGATGCTCACCGACGGCCACGCCCCCGCGATCACCCCCGCCGAGCCGGACAAGTGGATCTGGCTCATCACGGAGGGCGGCGACGACTGGCCCGACCACCACACCCCGCCGATGGCCTGCCATCGCGTGACGACAGGAGACCGATGAGCACCGCCACACCGACGAAGCCGGCCCCGGTGAGCTGGCGGGCGAACGCCACCTACCCCGAGCCGCCGGAGGGGTGGACGGGGGTGTCCCGGCTGGAGTCGTTCATCGACGCGATGATCGACATGGGCCAGACCGGCCAGATCTTCGGTGAGCACGGCATCGGCAAGACGGCCACCTTCTTCTCGCATCTCCCCGCCGCGTATCCGGACGCCGAGCTGGTCTTCGTCCCGGCCGCCAACCTCACCCCGGACGATCTGCTCGCCAACGCCCCGGTGCGGGACGCCCTGACCGGTGAACTGGTGCTGCGGCAGCTGGTGATGAGCCAGTTGCGGCCGGGCAGGCCGTTCGTGCTGCTGATCGACGACTCGTTGCAGGCCGGGCCGACGCTCCAGTCGCAGCTGATGCAGATCGCCTGCAACTGGACGCTGGGCGAGCACGATCTGCGGGAGCTGGGCTGCATCGGCGTCTTCCTCACCGACAACGAGTCGCTGGCGGAGACCGCGGCCCGGCGCAGCGATCTGGCGGTGCTGGACCGGATGGTGACGATCCGGCTGACCGCCAACGACACCTCCTGGCGGCACCGGCTCGCGGCCACGTACCACGAGTGGGATCTGCGCGAGGTGTTCACCACCTGGGCCGCGCTCCCGCTCCCGCTGCGCGAACTCCTCTCGCCGCGCACCCTGGACCACATCCTGGCCAACGCCCGCGAGGGCTTTCCGCTGCGCTGGGGGCTGCCGCTGGTCAACGGCGAGCGGCTGAGGCTGGTCGAGGAACGGCCCGGCGGCAAGGGCGGCACGGACCGCACGGCGGAGATCCTCGACCGGATCGCGGCGGCGGTGGGCGCCGAGAATCCCGCCACGGTCCCCGATCCGGTGCGGGCGGTGGTGCGGGCCGCGCTGCGCAACCGCTGGACGGTGCTGCTCCAGGGGCCGCCCGGGTGCGGCAAGACCGAGCTGGTGCGGGAGACGGTCCGGGCGGGCCTGGGCGGCCGCGAGCCGCTGTACTTCTCGATGCCGGTGACCAACGTCGAGGACCTGTGCGCGCCGATCCCGACCGCCGACGGGGCGTTGGAGTCCCTCCTCGCCGCGCCGTTCCTCGGCCCGGAGCCCAAGGCGATCGTCTGGGACGAGTACAACCGCCCCAAGGACAAGGCGGCGTTCGCCAAGCTGATGGAGATCACCCAGGAGTGGTCGCTGGCCGGGCGCCCGATCCCGCACCTCAAGGCCCAGATAGCGGTGCAGAATCCGCCCTACCACCTCGGCCGCAAGCTGCTGGTCGCGCGCAACAACATCGCGCAGGCGACGCGTTTCACCGCCTCGTTGACGGTGGAGCCGGGCGACATCCCGGCCAACGAGTGGCTGATCGCGAAGTACGGCGCGGTCGCCGAGACGGTCCTGGAGTGGTGGAAGCACGACATCGACGAGGAGGGCCGGGCCTGGATCACCAAGCGCACCATCGAGCGGCTGATCAAGCTCCACCAGCGCGGTCTGCCACTGGAGATGGGCACGGTCTACCTCGGCGACGGCGAGTACGCCCCGGTGCCGCTGACCGCGCTGATCGACCGGCTCAACGACCGCCCGGTCACCGGCCTGACGGAACTGGCGCGGGACGCGGACGCCTGGGAGGCCCGGCTGCGGACGGCCGCCGAGGCGTCCGGCGAGGGGACCAACGACAGCGACATGGTCCACCAGGTGCTGGCGAACGCGGAGTTGTCGCAGCTGAAGGAGCACCGGGCGGTGGTGGTCCGGCTGGTCCCGCTGCTGCCGCCGAAGTTGCGGGCGACGTATCTGGTCGGGGCGGCGCCGGAGGTGCAGCGCTTCTGGATCGAGGTCTTCGCGCAGATACCGCGGTCTCCGCGCTGAGGCGGCGGGGGCACGGCGGCGACGGGGGGCGGTGTGCGGGCGAGGGCATGAGGTACCGGGCGGGGTCGCGTCGGTGTCGACGTACCCGGCATCGAGTCGGGACGGGCCGGCGGGGACCCCGCACGGATAAACCGTGGACGGGGGCCGGAGCGGGTGGTTAGCCTGTCGATCATGCTCAGCCCCGAGTCCTCAAGACGCTAGCCACCGGGCGTCGTCCGGTGGCTCCTCACGTTGCCGCTCCGCGGCCGCGGCGCCGCCGCCTTCGGGCTGCCGTCGTGCCGGCGGGCGCGCTTCCGCGCCGCCGCATCGAGGAGTTCTCCCACCACCGGACCGCCCGCGCAGGGCAGGTCTTGTCATTGCGGTAGCCGGGGCTGCCGCTTCCCTCACCGGCCGTACCGCGCGTCGTCGGTCCGCCGACGCCGCCCGCGGTCCGTGCCGGTCCACGGTGTGGTTGCGGAGATCTTCACATGCCATTTGCTCTCTACGTCCTCGCGCTGGCGGTGTTCGCGCAGGGCACGTCCGAGTTCATGCTGTCCGGGCTGATCCCGGACATCGCCGCCGACATGCAGGTGTCCATCCCGGCCGCGGGCGCGCTGACCTCGGCGTTCGCGGCCGGGATGGTGGTCGGGGCGCCGTTGATGGCGCTGCTGAGCCGGCGCTGGCCGCGGCGGCGCGCCCTGCTGGTCTTCCTGGTCGCCTTCCTGCTGGTGCACCTCGTCGGCGCGGTGACCACCAGCTTCGGGGTGCTGCTGGCCACCCGGGTGGTGGCGGCGCTGGCCAACGCCGGTTTCCTGGCGGTGGCGTTGGCGACCGCGACCGCGATGGTCGCGCCGGACGCCAAGGGCCGGGCGACCTCCGTCCTGTTGGGCGGCACGACGCTGGCCTGTATCGCGGGCGTTCCGGCGGGTGCCGTGCTGGGGCAGGAGTGGGGCTGGCGTGCGGCGTTCTGGGCGGTGGCCGCGGTGTCGGTGCCGGCGGTCGTCGCCCTCGTGCGGTCCGTTCCGGCCGGTTCAGCCATTACGGCCGGTTCGGCCGGTTCGGCCGGTTCGACCGGTTCAACCGGTTCGGCCGGTTCAACCGGTTCGGCCGGTTCGACCGGTTCCGGTGCGGGCGCCGCGGCGCCGGACGCGCGGGGTGAGCTGCGGGCGCTGCGCCGTCCGCAGCTGCTGGTGGCCCTGCTGCTGGGCGCGCTGGTCAACGGCGCCACCTTCTGCACCTTCACCTACCTCGCGCCGCTGGTCACCGGCGTCACCGGGCTCGGTGCGGCCGGGGTGCCGGTGGTGCTGGCGCTGTTCGGGCTGGGCTCGTTCGCCGGTGTCACGGCCGGCGGGCGGCTGGCGGACCGGCGGCCGCGCCCGCTGCTCGCGGCCGGCGGGACGGCGCTGCTCGTGGGCTGGGCGCTCTTCGCGCTGACGGCGGGCAACGCGGTGGCCGCCGTGGTGCTGGTCTTCGTCCAGGGGACGCTGTCGTTCGCGGTCGGCTCCACCCTGATCGCGCAGGTGCTCTACGCGGCGACCGAGGCGCCCACCCTGGGCGGCGGTTTCGCGACCGCGGCGCTCAATGTGGGCGCCGCCGCCGGCCCCTGGCTGGGCGGCGTCGCGCTCGCCGCGGGCTTCGGCTATCGGGCTCCGCTGTGGGGCAGCACCCTGCTGGTGGCGGCGGCACTGGCGCTCGGCGGGGCGGCGGAGGCGGTGCGGGTGCGCCGGCGGGCGGCCGGCGGTTCCACGGGCGCGCCGGTGGCCGCCCCGTAACGGCAGCGGAGACGGCCCCGCCGCCACTCGGCTCCGCGATGCCCGGGCTCCGCGGAGCCCCTTGAGGAAGCCCCGTCGCCGGGTGGCCGTCCGCCCCGCGCGTGAGCGGGACGGACGGCCACCGGTCAGTGCGCCCCGGCGTACTCGCGCAGCCGCTCCAGTTCGGCGGCGACGTCGGTGAGGGTCGCGCAGTCCGGGACCGGTCGCAGGGCCGGTGGCGGGGTGCCGGTCGGGCGGCGGCGGGGGTCCTCCAGGGCGTCGGTCATCGCCGCCAGGGCACGGCAGAGCCGTTCGGCCTCCTCCGGGCTCGGGCGGCGGGCGCCGCGGTCGAGGCGGATGGCGCAGGCGGTGGCGGCGTCCACGATGCGTTCCACCGCCGTGACGATGGTCAGCCAGTCGGGGTCGGCGGCGCGGGCGGCGCGGAACTCCGCCGCGGCGGTCTCGGCGGCGGCCCGGGCCTGGGCCAGCGTTCGGTAGGCGTCCCGGCGCAGCGCCAGCCGCCGGGCGGCGACCGCGCCGGTACGGGCGGGGCCGACGGCCTCGGCGGCGTCCCCGGCGGGCTGGGACTCCAGGACGTACCGCAGGAAGCGCTCGGTGCTCCGCAGCGCCTCGGTGACCCGCTGGCCGATCCGGCGGCGCGGGTCGGCCAGGTGCGGGAGGTGCCCGACGACGAGCACGATCGCGCAGGCGATGGAGGTGTCGACGATCCGCTCGCCGGCGGCCCGGGGGGCGCCGCCGACGTACACGAACGACAGCACCATCAGCGTGATCGCCCCGGTCTGGAGCGCGAAGTGCCGGGTGGCGAACGGCAGCAGCGCACCGGCCGCGCCGGCCACCAGGGCCGGCCACCAGCTGCCGGGGAACACCAGCCCGGCCGCCGCGAAGACCAGGACGCCGGCGGCGGTGCCGGCGAAGCGGTTGACGGTACGGGAGAACAGCGGGCCCAGGTCCGGTTTGACGAGGAAGGTGACCGTCGCCGGCAGCCAGTACCAGTGCTCGGCGCGGAGCAGCAGGGCCACCGCGGCGCTGGCCCCGATGCAGACGGCGACCCGCAGCCCGTACTCCCGGGCGACCGGGCTGAGGAAGCCGCGGGCCCGCGCGGTCCGGGCGGGCGGGGTGTCGGCGCCGGCCGCGGGCCGCGGCAGCGGCCGCTCCCGGGCGAAGGCGACGGCGGCGTCCAGCAGCGCATGGTCGAAGGCGCCGCGGCCGGCGGAGCTGTTCTCCGGGGCGGAGAGCCGGCCCGGCGGGCGGCCGGTACGCAGCGCCTCGGCGAACCGGCGCGGGCTCTCGGCAACCCGGGACGGCAGCGGCCGGGCCTCCCACAGCAGCGCGACGCTGGCCTCGCAGAGCGCGGTGGCGGCGGCGAACCGCTCCGCCAGCAGCAGTTCCTCGGGGCGGGCGGGGCGGCGCAGCAGCCGGCTGGTGAGCCGGCGCAGCCGCAGCGCCTCGTCGGCGCGGTCCATGGCGGCGGTCAGTCGGCGCCGGGCCGGTTCCGCGCCGGACCCGCCGACCGCCGCGAGGGCGTCGGCGAGCGCGTCGAAGACCGTGGCGACGGCGGCCCGCTCCCCGCTGAGCGGGCCGCCGGACCGGCGCGGCGTCCGCAGCACCAGGCGCAGAAGGAGCAGCCAGAGGCATCCGGCGAGGACGTACAGCGCCTTCGCCCAGGGTGCGCCGGGCAGCGGCATGCCCGCGCCGAGGACGGTGGCGGCCAGCATCTGCATCGCCGCGGTGGAGCGCACCGGGCCGGCCACGCTGCCCGCGCCGGAGACGAAGGCAACCGCGGCCAGGGCCGGCACGAACCACCAGCCGGCGTCGGCCGCCCGCAGGGACGCGCCCATCAGCGTGCCGAGCGTGGAGGCCAGCGCGGGCAGGCCGATGTGGACGATGCCGGTGCGCCGGGTGCCCGGCCGGTCGTTGACACCGGCCAGCATCGCGCCGACGGCGGTGAGCACCCCGGGGGCCGGGTGGCCGGTGGCGATGCCCGCGCCGAGCAGCGGTCCCACGCAGAGCGCCCCCCTGGCCACCGCGGCCCACGGCACGGGCAGCCGCTGCCAGCGGAGGGGGTGGGCGAGCCAGGCGGGCAGGGCGCGCCGGTGGCGGAGCATGGGCCTCCTCGGGCGAAGACGGACGAACGGAATGCGGGGGCGCGGCCATGGGGGCCGCGGGCGGTTCCGAGGGGCGTCATCGGCCGACGGTGCCGGGGGCCCGGTCGGTGGCGCGGCGCGGGGCCGGGCCACCGGGGGCACTACCAGCGTACGTTCTGCTTCCGTCCAACCCGCTACGGGAGGGTTAAGCGGAGATCACACCAGGACAAGATCACAGTCGGCGGGGAATCGGACAGGTACCGCAGACCACGGACCAGGAAAACCGAGGAGGGCACGGAGATGGCGCAGCAGCGGTCGTCGGGAGCGGACGGGTCGGTGGCCCCGGAGATATGCGTGGTCGGCGGCGGGGTGATCGGCCTGAGCTCGGCGGTCGTGCTCGCCGAGGCCGGTTACCGGGTACGGGTGGTGGCCCGGGACGCGGCCGCCGACACCACCTCGGCGGTGGCCGGCGGCCTGTGCTGGCCGTACCGGATCCAGCCGTACGACGACGCGATCCGGTGGTCGCTGCGCTCCCTGGAGGTGTTCACCGACCTCGCCGGTGCGCCGGCCGAGACCGGGTCGCGGCTGGTGGCGGGCGTCATGGCCGACGAGCCGGGGGCGCCCGCCGGGGACAACGGCCCCGCGGACGGCCTCGGTGACTGGTACGCGGCGCTCCCGGGGCTGCGGCGGGCCCGCGCCGAGGAGCTTCCGCCGGGCTGCGGCTCCGGTTGGCGGGCCCATGCGCCGCTGGTGGAGATGCCGGTGTTCCTGCGGTATCTGGAGCGGCGGCTGGCGGCGGCCGGCGGGACGGTGCAGGCGCGCCCGGTGGCGTCGTTGGCGGAGGCGGCCGAGGGCGCCGTGGCGGTGGTGAACTGCTCCGGTCTGGGCGCCCGCGAGCTGGTGCCGGATCCCGGGGTGCAGCCCGTGCAGGGGCAGTTGGTGATCGTGGAGAACCCGGGCGTCCGGGAGTGGTTCACCGCTGCCGAGGCGGGCGCGGTGGAGACCGCGTACGTCCTGCCGCAGCCCTTCGGGCTGGTGCTGGGCGGGACGGCGCGGGAGGGCGCTTGGTCGCGGGAGCCCGATCCGGCGGTGGCGGAGGCGATCGTGGCGCGCTGCGCCCGGTACTTCCCCGAGGTGGCGCGGGCCCGGGTGCTGGCGCACCGGGTGGGGCTGCGCCCGGCCCGCCCCACGGTGCGGCTGGCGGCGGAGCGGCTGCCGGACGGGACGGTGTGTGTGCACAACTACGGGCACGGGGGTGCCGGGGTGACCGTGTCCTGGGGGTGCGCGGACGAGGTGCTGCGGCTGGTGCGCGCGGAGGTGGCCGGGTGAATCGGGTGAGCCGGGCGAGCTTCGTGCGCCCGGTGCGGTTGCTGCCCGTTGGGTAGCCGCCCCCTCAGTGATCGGTCGGGGTGCCGGCCACGAGGTGATGCGGGGCCCGTCCGTCGAGGAGCAGCGGGACCAGCGTGCGCAGTGACTGGCGCAGCGGGACGGTGGCGCCGCCGTCGCCGTCCCGTCGCCAGCGCACCCCGTGTGCCGTGAGGGCCGCCCGGACCCGGGTGAGCTGCGCGGCGTCCAGGCGGTAGGCGCGCGGCGGGCGGGTCAGGATCCGGTCCGCGGCCGGGGGTTCGTTGGCGGCACCGCCGAGGTGGACCGGGCCGCGGTCGGCGAGGCCGGCCGTCCGGGCCGCCGCGGTGGCCGCCTCGATGCGGCCGCGCTGCCGGCCGAGGAAGGCGAACAGCCCCTTCAGACCGGCGCGTTGGGCGGCCACCCGGCGCCGGTTGAACCGTGCCGGGTCGGCCCGCTCGGCCTCGGTGAGGGGAACGGCGCGGGTCTCCACCAGCAGCCCGAGGGAGCCCTTGATCCCGGCGGTGTTGCGCAGGATCCGCTCCTGGCCGTCGCCGGCGACCTGCCTGACGGGGGCGCCGGTCAGCGGGTCGGTCCAGATGCCGTAGACGCCGGTGGTGAAGCCGGCCCGCCGGGCGGCGGGGGCGACGAAGTCCCGGGACAGGGCGGTCGAGGCGCGGTGGACGGGGGCCGCGGTGTTGCGGTTGCGCGGCCACAGGGAGAGCAGGTCCTTGTCGTAGCAGGGCGCGGTGGGCCGGTATTCGTGCAGGTCGTAGACGGTGTCGGGGTGGTAGTCGCGGAGTACGGCGGCGATCGCGCGGGCTTCGGGGGTGGCCAGTGCGAGGTGGTCGCGGTTGATGTCGGTGCGGTCGGCGTTGCCGCGGGTGTCGGCGGCCCGGCCGTCGGGGTTGGCGGTGGGGACGACCAGGACGCTGGTGCGGCGCAGGAAGGGCGCGGTGGCCGCGTCCCGGGCGCGGGCGAGGTCGCGGACGGTGGTCAGGCAGGCCTCTCGGCCGGCGGGTTCGTTGCCGTGCTGGGAGCAGATCAGCAGGACGGAGTTGCCGTGCCGGACGACGGCGGGGGTCGCGGGGGCCGGGGCGCCGATCCGGACCAGGCGCAGCGGGCGGCCCTGGGCGGTGCGGCCGATCCGGTCGATGCGGACGCGCGGGGAGGCCCGGCCGACGGCGGCGAGGAACGCGGTCTCCTCCGCGCCGCTGGTCCAGCGGGCGCCGTGGCTGGTCTCGAATCCCGTGCGGGGCGGGGGCGTCGGGGCGGTGGGCACGGAGGCGGACGGGGCGAACGCGGCGGTGCCGGCGACGGCCAGTGCGCCGAGGGCGAGGCCCGGTCGTCGGCCGCGGGAGCGCAGTGCGCGCAGGGGTGACACCAGAGCCTCCGGAGATCGGCGACGGCGGTGGGCCGCCCCCTGCGCGGGGGCGGCCGTGACCGGTCGGTCGCCGTCAGTATCCGTCAGGGCAGCCGGTCGGGCGCCACCGGCGGGGCGATGCCGCCCAGCGCGGTCCGGGCCGGTGGGGCGGCCGGGGTGCCGGCGGTGGCCCGGGCGAGGGCCGGGGCGCCGCCGGTGAGCGGGAGCCGGGCGGTGGTGCGGGCCAGGTCGAGGGTGAGCGTGGGGCGGGAGGCCGGCGGGTCGATCAGGTTCGCGTCGGTGCCGGCGACGATCAGCGCGAGCCGGTGCCCGGCGGGCACGACGTGGTCGCTCGCGGCCAGTTGGAGGGTGAGGGTGTAGGGCTTGCCGGGGGTGAGCGGGTGGCCGTGCTGCGGGTCGGTGGCATGGCCGAGGTCGGCCCAGCCGCGGCTGAAGACGGTGAAGCCGACCGTGCGGGTGTCGGCGGCGGTGTCCTTGAAGCAGCCGGTGTCGCCGCTGGTGCCGGCGCCCCAGCAGCTCGTGGTGGTGCGGGTGACGATGCCCTCGCCGTCGCCGGCGTAGTTGCGGATGGTGTCGGGGCCGAGGTCGACGAGGACGGCGGAGAGGTGGGCGCTGGTGGTGCTGGGGGTGGCGGTGACGGTCACCGTGCCGGCGCCGGAGAGCCGCAGCGGTGCGGTAAGCGGGCCGGTGGTGAAGCCCGCCTTGGCCGGTGTCGCCCGGTCGACGGCGCCGGCCCAGTCGGCCTCGCCGAGGGCGGGGTCGTCGGTGAAGGCCGCGGTCTGGCCGGCCGGGGTGGGCCGGGTGCCGAGTGCGCCGACGCCAGCGGTGGTCCCGTTGCGCGGGTGCAGGGTGACCGCGGTGGTGCCCGGCGCGGGCCAACGGGCGTCCGTGGCCCAGGAGTCGGGGGCCCGCTCGATATCGGCCATGGGGGCGCGCTCGATGCCGTTGCCGTAGCCCATCAGGTAGTGGTCGAACCACTGGTGGAGGGTGCGCACCCAGTCCGTGCGGCGGTAGTCGAAGGGGTCGACGTGGCCGGTCTGGGAGAGCCAGATCTTGCGCTGGACGCCGTGCCGGGCGAGCGCGTCCCACCACTGGCCGAAGTGCTTGGTGCGGACGTTGAGGTCCTGCATGCCGTGGACGAGGAAGACGCTGGCGCGGACCTTGTCGGCGTGCCGGACGTAGTCCCGTTCGGTCCACAGGCCGGTCCAGTCGCCGTTGCGCGGGGCGCCGTCGACGAGCTTCTTCTGGACCGCGGCGCAGTTCTTGTGCGCGCCGGGGCTCTCGACGGCACTGGCGAGCCCGTCGGGGCCGCCGTCGTAGAGCGGGGCGCCCTGGGCGAAGTAGTAGTCGTACCAGGAGGAGATACCGGCGATCGGGACGATCGTCTTCAGGCCCGGGACGCCGGTGGCCGCGACGCCGTTGGCGATGGTGGCGTCCCAACTCTTGCCGATCATGCCGGTGTTGCCGTTGGACCAGTCCGCGGTGACGGGTCTGCCGCCGGAGCGGGCGGAGTAGCCGCGGGCCCGGCCGTTCAGCCAGTCGACGACGGCTTTGGCGGACTGGATGTCGGAGCGGCCGCCGACGTCGACGCAGCCGTCGGAGCGGTTGGTGCCGGCCAGGTCGACCAGGACGGTCGCATAGCCGCGGGGCACGAAGTAGTTGTCGTAGAAGAGCGGGAACTGGACCGGGCGGCCCTGCGCGTCGTAGGTCTTCTTCTGGCTGTCGTTGCCGCGTCCGCAGCAGGAGTAGTAGGGGCTGGCATCCATGATCACAGGGATCCGGCGGCCCTGCCGGGCGGGTTCGGAGGGCCGGATGATGTCGGCGGCGACCCGGTCGGGGTGGCCGTCGCCGTCGCCGTCGAGCCCGGTGTCCACCCAGACCGTCTCGCGGAGGGCGCGGTCGTAGGAGTAGACGGGGGTGCTCTCCCGGGGAGCCGGGGCC
The DNA here is from genome assembly GCF_044754325.1 of Streptomyces sp. NPDC093097. NCBI lineage: Bacteria > Bacillati > Actinomycetota > Actinomycetes > Kitasatosporales > Streptomycetaceae > Streptomyces > Streptomyces sp. NPDC093097. The sequence goes on along the minus strand of NZ_JBIVOW010000001.1, from coordinate 246,021 downwards.
GCGTTCACCGCGCCGGGGGCGGCGAGCAGGGCGAGGAGGGCGAGCACGGCGGTCAGGACGAGGGATGTCCAAGGGGGGTGGGGAGTTCCCGTGCGTATCGTCACGGGCGGACGGTAGCGCGGGTCAACTCCCGTGCAGAAGAGGCGCGTCCGAGGCTCGTGTCGGCCAGATGTCGGTCATGTGTCAGCTGGGGCCATGGACATGACGTGGTGTTCAGTGCGTACATAAGCTCCAAAGAGATCCACCTCCCCTACGAGTTGGAGGACTCGTGCGTCACAGACTCCTGGTCCCGGGTGCGGCGGCGCTCAGCCTGATGCTGGCGATCCCGGCGTCGGCTGCGGACTTCACGCCCGGTGCCCCCGGTGTGGGCGACAGCTACTACCCCGAGAGCGGCAACGGCGGGTACCGCGTCTCCCACTACGACCTGCGGCTCAAGTACCAGCCGGCGACGGACCTGCTGGAGGGCACCGCCACCCTGCTGGCCAAGACCACGCAGGACCTCTCCCGCTTCAACCTGGACTTCGGCCTGAAGGTCAGCGAGATCCGGGTCGACGGCAAGAAGGCCACCTACGCCACCTCCGGCAAGCACGAGCTGGAGGTCACTCCGGCCGCGCCGCTGGAGAAGGGCAAGGACATCAGCGTGGTGGTCCGCTACGCGGGCAAGCCCTCCGAGTTGAAGATCGACGGCTTCACGGCCTGGGCCCGGACGCCGGACGGCGGGGTGGTGGCGCAGGAGCCGGACTCGGCGGTGTGGTGGTTCCCCAGCAACGACCACCCCAGCGACAAGGCGACGTACGACATCTCCGTCGCGGTGCCGGACGGCACCCAGGCGCTCAGCAACGGCGTACTGGCTTCCAAGACCTCCAAGCTCGGCTGGACGCGCTACAACTGGCGCTCGGACAAGCCGCAGGCGACGTATCTGACGACGCTCGCGATCGGCAAGTTCGACATCACCACCGACACCACCGCGGACGGCGTGCCGGTGATCAACGCGGTCAGCCCGGACCTGGGCGCGAACCTCGGTTCCGCGCGGGCGAGCATCGAGCGCACCACCGAGGTCACCGAGTGGCTGGAGAGCGTCTTCGGCCCGTACCCGTTCAACGCGGTCGGCGGCTACGTCCCCAACGTCCCGGCGCACTACGCGCTGGAGACCCAGACCCGCCCCTTCTACGGCAAGAAGGCGTTCGACAACGGCACCAACGTCTCGGTCGTGGTACACGAGTTGGCCCACCAGTGGTACGGCGACAGCGTCTCGCTGAAGGACTGGAAGGACATCTGGATCAACGAGGGCTTCGCCGCGTACAGCCAGTGGCTGTGGTCGGAGAAGGAGGGCGAGGGCACCGCGCAGCAGCTGGCGGACTACGTCTACGCCCAGCACCCGGCCGACGACCCGTTCTGGACGGTGAAGCCGGGCGACCCGGGCGCGGACAAGCAGTTCGACTCGGCGGTCTACGACCGCGGTGCGCTGGCCCTCCAGGCGCTCCGCGTCAAGCTCGGCGACAAGGTCTTCTTCGGTCTGCTCAAGTCCTGGCCGACGGAGCACCGGTACGGCAATGCCAGTGTCGCGGACTTCGTGAAGTTCGCCGAGCAGAAGTCCGGGAAGCCGCTGGCGGACTTCTTCGACACCTGGCTGTTCCAGCCCGCCAAGCCGGCCGCCGGCGCGGGTGTCCGGGCGTTCGCCGCGCAGGGGCTGGTGGCCCAGCCCAAGTCCTGGAAGCAGATCGCGGCCACCCACGACGTGCACGACGGGCACTGACCGGGGCGGCGGGCGGGGTCCGGGCGCGCCCGGCTCCGCCCGCCGGCGTCGCTATCGACGGGCCGCGCGGTGGGCCTGACGTGCCCGCCGGGCGGCCGGCAGGAACCGGAGCCGCTCCGGCAGGAGGGGCACCACCAGCCGCACCACCAGCCCCAGTCGGCGCAGCCGGCGCTCCTGGGCTTCGGTCCACGGCAGGCCGATGGCGCGCCGGGCGTCCGGCGGCATCAGCCCGATGGTGACGAACCGCCGGAACCGCGCGAGCCCCGGCCGCAGCACCGGCCAGGTCAGCCGCAGCAGCGTCCGCAGCCAGCGGGGGCCGCGGTCCGGGGCGGGCAGCGGCTGGTCGACGGCGATCAACTCCCTTACCACCACGGTCTCTTCGATCTCGGTGGCGAGGACCTTGCGGTAGTAGGGCCAGAACTCCTCGATGGTCTGGGGCATATCGCGGTCGTGGATGCCGAGGATCCGGCCGACCCGGAGCCACTCGGCGTAGAGCTGCCGCTCCTGGGCCGGGGTGAAGGGGCGGCCGAGGTAGCGCTGGGCGTGCCGGTAGACGGGGTAGCCGGTGGCATGCACCCAGGCGTAGTAGGCGGGGGTGAGCGCGTGGTACTTCCGGCCGTGCGCGTCGGTGCCGAGGACGGTGCGGTGCAGCTTCCGCAGCCGCCGGCCCTCCTCGGCGGCGGCCTGGCCGCCGTACACCCACAGTTGGAGCGAGGCCAGGGACCGTTCGCCGCGGCCCCAGGGGTCGGTGCGGAAGACCGAGTGGTCGTCGACGCCCGCGCCCACCGCGCGATGGGCGACCTGGAGGGTCAGCGCGGCGGGCAGGGACAGCAGCGATCTGATGTCCCCGGTCAGGGTCCAGAGCACGCCACCGGGCGGCGGGGGTGCGGGGTCCGTGCGGTCGGGGGCGCTGCGTTCCGTGTCCATACGGTTACGCATCATACGGCGGCTCCCGGCGGGCGGCGGATCCACGGGGCGCCGGCGGGCGGGGGCGTCCCGGGAAGCGGTGACCGTGCCGGGGCGATCCGCGGCGGCGGCAGCGCCGCCTCGCCTCGCCTCGCCTCTTCGGCAGGATCCTCGCTCCGTCCATCTCCTACCCCCCGAGCGGTTACCTATAAGTAATGCCGGCTGGTTTGATGTGCGTCGCCGGTTCCTGTCCCTCTCCCCCCACCTGAACAGGGAGCTTCCGTGCCGCACTCCGCGCTGCGTACGTCCCGGGCCGCCGCGATCGCCTCGGCCCTCGCCGCCACCCTGGCCATCGGGTCCCCCACCGCCTCGGCCGCGAGCGCCCCCCACCTGAAGGTGCTCACCTACAACACCTTCCTGATGAGCAAGAACCTCTATCCCAACTGGGGCCAGGACCACCGGGCCCAGGCCATCGCGTCCGCGGACTTCTTCCACGGCAACGACGTGGTCGTGCTGGAGGAGGCCTTCGACAACTCCTCCTCCGACGCGCTCAAGTCGCGGGCCGCCGCGGAGTATCCGCACCAGACCCCGGTGGTCGGCCGCAGCAAGAGCGGCTGGGACGCCACCGGCGGCGCCTACTCGTCCCTGGTGCCCGAGGACGGCGGGGTCACCCTGCTGAGCAAGTGGCCGGTGCTGCGCAAGGAGCAGTACATATACAAGGACGCCTGCGGCTCGGACGCCCTCTCCAACAAGGGCTTCGTCTATGCGGAGTTGGACGTGGCCGGCGCCAGGGTGCACGTGGTCGGCACCCACACCCAGTCCACCGACTCGGGCTGCAGAGCCGGCGAGGCGGCCGCCGACCGCGCCAAGCAGCTCAAGGAGATGGACGCCTTCCTCGACGCCAAGAACATCCCGGCCGACGAGGAGGTCATCGTCACCGGTGACATGAACATCGACTCCCGCGGCGCGGAGTACCAGGCGCTGCTGGCCAACGCCGACCTCGCGCCCGCGGACGACCGCACCGGCCACCCGTACTCCTTCGACACCCAGCAGAACTCGATCGCCTCGGACCGCTATCCGAACGATCCCCGCGAGGACCTGGACTATGTGCTGTTCCGCAACGGCCATGCGCGGCCGGCCGGTTGGCGGAACACCGTGATCAAGGAGGAGTCGGCGCCCTGGACCGTCTCCAGCTGGGGCAAGAAGTACACCTACACCAACCTCTCCGACCACTACCCGGTCATCGGCGGCTGATCCGGCCCGCACCGCGGCAACGGCACGGCCGGCACGGGCACTTGCGGTCGCGCTCCCCGTTCGCTCCACCATGCCTCAACGGTACGGACGGCCACTGACAACGGGCCGGACGCGCCGGGGCGGCCGCGGTGCCCCTCGGGCTCCGCGGCCGCCCCGGTCGGTGCGGGTGTCACTCCCCGCGCGGTCTACTCGGCAAGTTCGCGCCCCTCGGCGATCCGGCGCACCCGGCTGCGGACCACGAACCAGCCACCGACCAGCGCGGCGGCGAGGATCGGGATCATCAGCACGGTCTGTCGGCCGACGCCGTTGTCGAACCACATCAGCACGATCACGCCGAGCAGGAAGGCGATGGTGGCGATGTCGGTGACCGGCGTGCCCGGCAGGCGGAAGCGCGGGCGCTCCAGCAGGCCCTCCTTGGAGCGGCGGACGAACACCATGTGACAGAGCATGATCGTGCACCAGGTGCTGATGATGCCCAGCGCGGCGATGTTGATCACGATCTCGAACGCCTTGCCCGGCAGCCAGTAGTTGAGCCCGACGCCGAGCACGCACACCGCGGAGGTGAGCATGATGCCGCCGTACGGCACGTGGCTGCGGTTCATCCGGCCGGCGAACTTCGGCGCGGAGCCGGCCATGGACATCGAGCGCAGGATGCGGCCGGTGGAGTAGAGCCCGGAGTTGAGGCTGGACATCGCCGCGGTGAGCACGACGAGGTTCATCACATCGCCGGCGTGCGGGATGCCGACGTGGGACAGCACGGTGACGAACGGGCTCTCGTTGGCGCTGAAGACGTTCCACGGCAGCAGCATCGCCAGCAGGATCACCGAGCCGACGTAGAAGATCCCCACCCGCCACATGATCGAGTTCACGGCCTTGGGTACGACCTTGTGCGGCTCGCTGGTCTCACCGGCGGTGACGCCGACCAGCTCGACCGCGGAGTAGGCGAAGACCACGCCCTGGAGCACGATCACCACGGGCAGCAGACCGGTCGGGAAGAGGCCGCCGTTGTCGGTGATCAGGTGCAGGCCCGGGGTGTGCCCGTCGACCGGGTGCTGGGTGGCCAGCAGGAAGATCCCGATGAGCATGAAGGCGACCAGCGCCGCGACCTTGACGATCGCGAACCAGAACTCCATCTCACCGAAGATCTTCACCGAGATCAGGTTGATCGTGAGCACCACCGCCAGCGCGATCAGCGCCATCACCCACTGCGGGATGCTGGTGAACATGCTCCAGTAGTGCGTGTACAGGGCGATCGCGGTGATGTCGGCGATACCGGTGGTCGACCAGTTGACGACGTACATCCAGCCCGCGGCGTAGGCGCCCTTCTCGCCCAGGAACTCCCGAGCGTAGGAGACGAACGAGCCGGACGAGGGGCGGTGCACCACCATCTCTCCCAGGGCCCGGACGACGAAGAAGGCGAAGAGGCCGCAGACCGCGTAGGCGATGGCCAGCGCGGGACCGGCGGAGTGCAGTCGGCCGCCGGCGCCCAGGAAGAGGCCGGTGCCGATCGCGCCGCCGATGGCGATCATGTTGATGTGCCGACTCTTGAGGCTCTTGCTGTAGCCGACGTCCCCCGCGTCCTGCTGGATCTTGCTCCCCCCGTCCGACGACCGCTGTTGCGGGTCCACGACGGTTTCTGTGCTCACTACTGGTTCATCTCGCTTTCGGAGAGCTTGACCATGACCGGCGCAGCGGATCGCGCGACGACCGACCGGCACACCTTCCCCGAAGAGCCGCCCCCCGTCTGTGGGCGGGATCACATGGCGCACATTCGCCCCAGGCTTTGCCCGTATTTGTGGCAAATAACATGCCGTTGGAGCTTCAACGCGGGCGTCACTCCGCCACTTTGCGGCCGCCTCTTCCCTGTCTGGCGACGAAAATCGCTTGACTTTCCCTTTGCGCTTCGGCCGCCGCCGACGCCCCGCTCGACCTCCGCGCGGAGCGGGCCCGGCCGCATCCCGGAGCGGCGAAGTAGGTTTCACAGGACTGGTGAGACAGCAATACTGTTGAACATGATGGAGTCCGTCCCCGACCTGACCGTCGACGAACTCGCCGCCCGCGCCGGCGTCACGGTCCGCACGATCCGCTTCTACAGCACCCGCGGACTGCTGCCGCCCCCCGAGATCGGCCCGCGCCGGGTCGGCCGCTACGGACCCGACCACCTCTCACGGCTCGCGCTCATCGAGGAGCTCCAGCACCAGGGCCTGACCCTGTCCGCCATCGAACGCTATCTGGCGCAGCTGCCGCCCGATCTGAGCGCCCAGGACCTGGCCATCCACCGGGCGCTGGTCGCCGGCTGGATACCGGACCAGGCGGAGGACGCGACCCGGGACCAGCTGGAGCGGCGGGTGGGCCGGGAGCTGACCGAGGAGGACCTCGACCGGCTTGCGGCGATGAACGTCCTGGTGCGGACCGAGGACCCCGAGGTCTTCCGGGTCGACCCGGGGCTGCTGCACCTGGGCACGCGGCTGCTCGACGTGCCGATCCCGCTGGAGACGATCCTGGCGGCGCGCACCGTCGTCATCGAGCACTCCCGCTCGGCGGCGCGGGAACTCAGCCGGCTCTTCAAGGACGCGGTATGGGAGCCGTGCGGGGACGGCGGGCCGGACGCGGCGGAGGTGGCGCGGATGAAGTCGCTGTCCGCGCACATGCAGCCGATGGTGGTGCAGGCACTCGTCACCGCATTCCAGCGGTCGATGAAGGAGGAGCTGCGGGAGTGGCTCGGCACCGGCGACCGCGACGGCCGGGAGACCGGCGCGCCGCGGGGCGCGGACGATCACCCGGCCTAGGTCCCGTCGACGGGGGCGGACCGCGTGGGCCCGCCCCCGTACGCCCGGCTCAGTCGCTGAACTTCTCGCCCCGCTCGGCCTTTTCGACCAGCAGCGCGGGCGGCGCGAACCGTTCGCCGTAGGCGGCCTGGAGCTCCCGGGCACGGGCGACGAACCCGGGCAGGCCCCCTTCGTAGCCGTTGATGTACTGGAGCACGCCGCCGGTCCAGCCCGGGAAGCCGATGCCCAGGATGGAGCCGATGTTGGCGTCGGCGACGGAGGTCAACACGCCCTCCTCCAGGCAGCGGACGGTGTCCAACGCCTCGGAGAACAGCATCCGCTCCTGCATGTCCACGAACGGGATGGCGGCGCCCTCCTGCTGGAAGTGCTCGCGCAGCCCCGGCCACAGGCCGGTCCGCCGGCCGTCCTCGCCGTAGTCGTAGAAGCCCCCGCCGCCGCTGCGGCCGGGGCGCTCGAACTCGTCCACCATGCGGTCGATGACGGCGTCGGCCGGGTGCGGCTGCCAGGTGCCGCCGGCCTCCTCGACAGCGCGCCGGGTCTCGTTGCGGATCTTGCGCGGGAGGGTGAGGGTCAACTCGTCCATCAGGGACAGCACCTTGGCCGGGTAGCCGGCCTGGGCCGCGGCCTGCTCGACGGAGGCGGGGTCCAGGCCCTCGCCGATCATCGCCACGCCCTCGTTGATGAACTGGCCGATGACGCGGGAGGTGAAGAAGCCGCGCGAGTCGTTGACGACGATGGGCGTCTTGCGGATCTGGCGGACCAGGTCGAAGGCGCGGGCCAGCGCCTCGTCGCCGGTCCGCTCGCCCTTGATGATCTCGACCAGCGGCATCTTGTCGACCGGCGAGAAGAAGTGCAGGCCGATGAAGTCGGCGTCCCGCTCGACGCCTTCGGCCAGCAGCGTGATCGGCAGGGTGGAGGTGTTGGAGCACAGCAGCGCGTCGGGCTCGACGATGTGCTGGATCTCCTTGAACACCTTGTGCTTGAGGGCGACGTCCTCGAAGACCGCCTCGATGACCGCGTCGCAGCCGGCGAGGTCGGCGGGCTCGGCGGTGGGGGTGATCCGCGCCAGCAGCTCGTCCCGCTTCTGCTCGGTCGTGCGCCCCTTGGCCAGCGCCTTGGCGAGCAGCCCCTCGGAGTAGGCCTTGCCCTTCTGGGCCGCCTCCACCGTGACGTCCTTGAGGACTACGTCGATGCCGGCCTTGGCGCAGGAGTAGGCGATCCCGGCGCCCATCATGCCGGCGCCGAGCACGCCGACCTTCCGGACCGTGCGCGGCTCGACGCCCTTGGGGCGGCTGCGGCCGGCGTTGACGGCCTGGAGGTCGAAGAAGAACGCCTGGATCATGTTCTTGGAGGTCTGGCCGGTGACCAGCTCGACGAAGTAGCGCGCCTCGATGGTCTGCGCGGTCTCGAAGTCGACCTGGGAGCCCTCGACGGCCGCGGCGAGGATGTTGCGCGGCGCCGGGTAAGGGGCGCCGTTGAGCTGCTTCTTGAGGTTGGCGGGGAACGCCGGGAGGTTGGCGGCGAACTTCGGGTGGGCCGGGGTGCCGCCGGGGATCTTGTAGCCCTTGACGTCCCAGGGCTGCTGGGACTCGGGGTGGGCGTCGATGAACTCCCGGGCCTTGGCGAGCAGTTCGTCGGGGTTCTGGGCGACCTCGTGGATCAGCCCGTTGTCCTTTGCGCGGGCGGCGTTGTACTGCGTGCCCTGGAGGAGCACCTTCAGCAGCGCGTCGGTGATGCCCAGCAGCCGGACGGTGCGGGTGACGCCGCCGGCGGCGGGCAGCAGGCCGAGGGTGACCTCCGGCAGGCCGATCTTGGTGGCGGGGGTGTCCAGGGCGATGCGGTGGTGGCAGGCCAGGGCGATCTCGTAACCGCCGCCCAGCGCCGCGCCGTTGACGGCGGCGACCACGGGCTTGCCCAGCGTCTCGATCCGGCGCAGGTCGCGCTTGATGCCGTTGCCCACCTCGAACGCCTGCTGGGCCTGGTCGGGGGTGATGGCGATCAGGTCGTGCAGGTCGCCGCCGGCGAAGAAGGTCTTCTTCGCGGAGGTGAAGATGATGCCGCGGATACCGTCCCGCTCGGCCTCCAGGCGGTCCGCGACCGCCGTGAGGGAGGCCTTGAAGGCGCTGTTCATGGTGTTGGCGGACTGGTCGGGGTCGTCCAGGACGAGGGTGACGACGCCGGTCTCGTCCTGTTCCCAGCGGATGGTGGTGGACTCACTCATGGGTACGTACTCCGTTGTGGGTGGGACGAGGGTCAGAGGCGCTCGATGACGGTGGCGATGCCCATGCCGCCGCCGACGCAGAGGGTGGCCAGGCCGTAGCGCTTGTCCTGCCGCTCCAGTTCGTCGACGAGGGTGCCGAGGATCATCGCGCCGGTGGCGCCGAGGGGGTGGCCCAGGGCGATGGCGCCGCCGTTGACGTTGACCTTGTCCAGGCTGAGGCCCATGTCCTTGACGAAGCGCAGGACGACCGCGGCGAACGCCTCGTTGATCTCGACCAGATCGATGTCGTCGATGGTCAGGCCGGCCTTGGCCAGGGCCTTGCGGCTGGCCGGCGCGGGGCCGGTGAGCATGATCGTCGGCTCGGAACCGGAGACCGCGGCGGAGAGGATGCGGGCCCGCGGGGTAAGGCCGTAGCGCTCGCCGACGGCCCTGGAGCCGATGGCGACCAGCGCCGCGCCGTCCACGATGCCGGAGGAGTTGCCGGCGTGGTGGACGTGGTCGATCTTCTCGACCCAGTGGTACTTCTGGAGCGCGACCGCGTCGAAGCCGCCGGCGTCGCCGATGGCGGCGAAGGACGGCTTCAGCGCCGCCAGGGAGTCGGCGGTGGTGCCGGGGCGCATGTGCTCGTCGCGGTCGAGGACGACCAGGCCGTTGCGGTCGCGGACGGGGACGACGGAGCGGTCGAAGCGGCCGTCCTTCCAGGCCGCGGCGGCCCGTTCCTGGGAGAGCGCGGCGAACTCGTCGACATCGCGGCGGGAGTAGCCCTCGATGGTGGCGATGAGGTCGGCGCCGATGCCCTGCGGGACGAAGCCGGTGTCGAGGTTGGTCATCGGGTCGGCGAACCAGGCGCCGCCGTCGGAGGCCATCGGGACCCGCGACATCGACTCGACACCGCCCGCCAGGACCAGGTCCTCCCAGCCCGAACGGACCTTGGCGGCGGCCATGTTGACCGCTTCCAGGCCGGAGGCGCAGAAGCGGTTCTCCTGGACGCCGGCGACGGTGTCGGGCAGCCCGGCGGCGATCGCGGCGATCCGGGCGATGTCGGAACCCTGGTCGCCGACCGGGCCGACGACGCCCAGCACGATGTCGTCGATCGCGGCCGGGTCGAGGCCGGGGAAGCGCCGCCGCACCTCGTGGATCAGGCCGACGACGAGGTCGATCGGCTTGGTGCCGTGCAGTGCGCCGTTGGCCTTGCCGCGGCCGCGGGGGGTGCGGATCGCGTCGTACACATACGCTTCGGTGCTCACTGAAAAGCCTTTCGTTTCCGGCCCGGGGTCGGGGCCGCGGCGTCGGCCGCCGAGATCACGGCCCGGACGGCACAGTCGGGAGGGTCAGCCGAGCAGGGAGCGGCCGATGATCTCCTTCATGATCTCGGTCGTCCCTCCGTAGATGGTCTGGATGCGGCCGTCGGTGAAGGCCCGGGCGACGGGGTATTCGCTCATGTAGCCGTATCCGCCGTGGAGTTGCAGGCACCGGTCGGCCACCCGCTTCTGGAGCTCGGTGGCCCACCACTTGGCCATGGAGGCGTGCACCGCGTCGAGGGTGCCCTCGGAGTGGTCGGCGATGCAGCGGTCCAGGAAGGTGCGGGTGACCGCGCACTCGGTGGCCATCTCGGCTATCTCGAACCGGATGTGCTGGAGCTTGGCGAGCGGCCGGCCGAACGCCTCGCGCTCCTTGACGTAGCGGGTGGTGATCTCCAGCAGGTGCTCGGCGGAGGCGATCCCGGCGATCGCTATCGCCATCCGCTCCTGGGCGAGGTTGGTCATCAGGTGCACGAACGCCCCGTTGAGCTTGCCGAGGAGGTTCTCCTTGGGCACCCGGACGTCGTGGAAGAACAACTCGGCGGTGTCCTGGGACTTCTGGCCGATCTTGTCGAGGTTGCGGCCGCGCTCGAAGCCCGCCATGCCGCGCTCGACGACCAGCAGGCTCAGCCCGTGCGCTCCGCCCTCGGGGGTGGTCTTGGCGACGACGACGACCAGGTCGGCGAGGATCCCGTTGGAGATGAAGGTCTTGGAACCGTTGAGGATCCAGTGGTCGCCGCGGTCCTCGGCGGAGGTGCGGATGCCCTGGAGGTCGGAGCCGGCGCCGGGCTCGGTCATCGCGATGGCGGTGATGGTCTCGCCGGTGCAGAAGCCGGGCAGCCAGCGGCGCTTCTGCTCGTCGGTGGCGAGCGAGGTCAGATAGGGGCCGATGATGTCGTTGTGCAGCCCGACGGCGAATCCGGGGGCGCCGGCGCGGGTGAACTCCTCGGCCAGGACGGCGCTGTAGCGGAAGTCGGTGCTGCCCCCGCCGCCGTACTCCTCGGGGACGGCCAGGCCCAGCAGCCCCTGCCGGCCGGCCGCCCGCCAGGCGTCCCGGCTGACGATGCCGTCCTTCTCCCACTGCTCGTAGTGGGGCGTCACCTCCTTGGCGAGGAAGGTGCGCACCGTCTCGCGGAAGGCGTCGTGGTCCTCGGTGAAGATCTGGCGCTTCACTCTGCTGTCCCTTCGGGGGATGGGCGTGGGTGGACGGCGGTGCCGGCTGCGCGGCCGGGGCCCGGGGGCTCCCCGGCGGGCGCTTCCTCGTGCGGGCCCCTCGGCGCCGGTTCGTGACGGGCTCCGAGGGGCGCGGCGGGATCGGGGCCTGCGGGCGGGGCGTCGAGCGTCGCGGGGCCGGTCTCGCGCGGCCGGCCGCCGGAGCCGCCGGCCTCCTCGGCGGCGCGCCGCGGTGCGGCCGCGTACGGGACGGTGGTGGACGGTGCCATCAGTGGACCGCTTCCTTCCCCTCGGTGCCGCGCGGGCCGCCGTCCGGGGCGGTCAGGCTCGGCACCTGCCAGTCGCGGGCGACCTCGTCGGTGTCCGCACCGGGGCGGGCGGGCGGTCTGCGGACCGTCCCGGGGGTGGCGGAGAAGCGGGGGGCGGGGGCGGGCTGGGTGAGGCCGGCGTGCTCGGTGAACGTGCCGCGGGCGGCGAGGTGCGGGTGTCCGGGGGCCTCGCGCAGGGAGAGCACGGGGGCCACACAGGCGTCGGACTCCTGGAAGACGGCGGTCCATTCGTCCCGCGTACGGGTCCGGAAGCGGGCGGCGATGGCGGTGCGCAGCTCCCCCCAGGCGGCGAGGTCGTCCCGGCCGGGGACCTCGTCCTCGATGCCGAGCAGGCGGATGAACTCGGCGTAGAACCGCTGCTCCAGGGCGCCGACGGCCATGTGGCGGCCATCCGCGGTCTCGTAGGTGCCGTAGAAGGGCGCGCCGCCGTCGAGCAGATTGGCGCCGCGCCGGTCCTGCCAGCCGCCGGCCGCCAGCATGCCGTGGATCATCGCCGTCAGATGGGCCGTGCCGTCGACGATCGCGGCGTCCACGACCTGGCCGGACCCGCCTTCGGTGCGCGCGTGCTGGAGCGCGGCGAGCACGCCGATGACGAGGTAGAGGGAGCCGCCGGCGTAGTCGCCGAGCAGATTGGCGGGGACGGCGGGCGGGCCGTCGGGCGGGCCGATCATGCCGAGGGCGCCGGTGATGGCGATGTAGCCGATGTCGTGTCCGGCGGTGCCGGCGAGCGGGCCCTGCTGTCCCCAGCCGGTCATCCGGCCGTAGACCAGGCGGGGGTTGCGCGCCAGGCAGGGCTCGGGCCCGACGCCCAGCCGCTCGGCCACCCCCGGGCGGTACCCCTCGATCAGGACGTCGGCGCGCTCGACCAGATCGAGGACCTGCGCGACGCCGGCCGACTGTTTGAGGTCCACCAGCACCGAGCGCTTGTTGCGGTTGGTGAGGTCGGACGCCGGGTCGATGCCCAACCCCGCGCCTCCGGGCCGGTCGACCCGGACGACGTCGGCGCCGAGATCGGCCAACAGCATGGCCGCGAACGGGCCGGGGCCGATGCCCGCGAGCTCCACCACCCGCACACCGCTCAGCGGGCCGTTCCCTGACTGTGTCATCGCGCCCCACGCCTTCCGCACTGTGACACTTCTGATGTAACACTCGTGATGTTAAGAACGCGTTCCACTTTCCACAAGACCCCCGTGCCAAGTGGCCGCCAACGCCCGAAGGCCCGTCGCGCCGATGCTCAACCGCCATCGCCGCCACGGGCCTTCGTGCGCCGCTGCCGCCGCGCCGCTATCCCCCGCCGAGCCGGTCGATGGGCCGCACGGCGGATATCCGGCGGCCGGGCGCCATCGCCCCGGCCCGCTCCGGTGCCGCCGTCGGCCGCGCCGCCCTGCCCATGCCGTCCTCCACGTCCGCTCCCCCGTCCGACGCCGCCCACGGCGCCACCCGGCGGGCCGCGCGTACGCCCGCGCAACCCCTCGCCGAACACGCTAACCGCGACCACTGACAACGGCCCGCGGAGCACCGAACGCCGGGCCGGCGGAGGGACAATGTCGTCATGTCACACCTCGCCGCCGCACTGTTTGACATCCACGCCGGCCAGGGGCTGCGTCAGTTCGCCGAGCTGGCGATAGCCCTGCTGTTGTCCTCACTGATCGGGCTGGAGCGCGAGGCCCGACAGAAAAGCGCCGGGCTGCGCACCCACACCCTCGTCGGGGTGGGCAGCGCCCTGTTCATGGAAGTGTCCATCCACGGCTTCGGTGCGCTGCTGGGCACGGAGGGCGTGGTGCTGGACCCGTCACGCGTCGCCGCGCAGGTCGTCTCCGGCATCGGCTTCATCGGCGGCGGCCTGATCTTCGTGCGGAAGGACGCGGTCCGGGGGCTGACGACGGCCGCGACCATCTGGCTGACCTGTGCCATCGGAATGGCGTGCGGCGGTGGGCTGCCGCTGCTCGGGATCGGTGCGACGGCCGTGCACTTCCTGGTCGTGCGCGGCTTCTCCAAGGTGTCGGAGCGGATCATCCCGGGGGCCGGCTACGACCAGGTCGAACTGCGCCTGGTCTACCAGACGCAACGGGGGCTGCTGGGACGGATGTTGGAGCTGTGCACCGGCAGCGGGTTCCGGGTGACCGACGTCCAGGTGGCGACCGCTCCGGACGGCGTCACCACGGCGGCCGAGGTGCTGCTCCGGCTGGAGGGCAGCGCTTCCGCGCACCCCCTGATCGAGGCGCTGACGGAACTGGACGGCGTCCGCGGGGTGTCGCTGGGGCGGCACGGCGACAGTACGGAGTGAGGAGCGGCCGCCTCCGCGTGCGGCCGAACCGCCCCGAGCCGCCACCGATGCGCCGGACCGGCCTCCGGAATCCCGCCACCGCTACGCCGCACCGGCCGACGCCTCCCCGCCGTCGGCCTCCGAGGCGCCCGCCCGGCGCGCTCCGCCCTGCTCCGGACCCCGCCCCGGACCGGGCACGAGGTGGTCACCGGTCTCCTGACGCTCTACCAACCGCCCCAGCCGCCGGGGTACATCGCCGCCCACCAGGACGACGACCAGGAGCGTCAGCCCGAAGGTGAGGACCGCCAGCGCCCGCCCCAGGGGCATGCCCCGGGCGAGCTGCGCCCCGAGGACCGGCGCCACCGCGCCGCCCAGCGCTCCCACGTTGTAGACGAAGCCGAGCGAGGCGGCGCGGGTCGCGGTCGGGAAGTGCCCCGCGATGTACTTCGGCAGGATCCCGGAAATGCCCTGCCCCAGCGCCAGCAGGACGAAGAGCAGCACCCCCAGCCCCACCAGGCTCCCGCGCACCGCGAACACCGGGAACACAAAGGCCAACGAGGCCACCAGGGTGAGGGCGTAGGCACGTCGTGTCCCCAGCAGATCGCCCGTGAACCCGGCCAGCCAGCAGCCGACCATGGCGCCGAAGCCGGCGAAGAACACCACCTCGCCGACCTGCGCGGGGGTGTACCCCAGTTCCGACTTGAGGTAGGTGGGCAGCAGGGACTGCACCGGCCAGCTGTAGAGGAACGCGCAGAACACCGTCACCATCAGGGCGACGTACCGCAGCCAGCCGTGGCGGCCGCCCAGTTGTACGGCGAAGGCGACCAGGCACAGCGCGGCGACCGTGGCCGACCAGGGCACGAACCCCGCGCCCAGCGGGGTGAAGACGCAGAACAGCGCGGCGAAGGCGACCGCCGTCAGCGCGGCGTTGACCGGCCGTCGGGGCCCGCGGGCGAACAGCAGCCGGAACGGATGCGGGTGTTCCGGAACCGCTCCCCCGGTCCCGCCCTTCGAGGCGTCGCCGATCTCGGCCTGCCAGTCCCCGGACTCCGGCAGCGACCTGCGCATCCACACGGCGACCAGGACGGGCAGCACCCCGATCCAGAACATCCAGCGCCAGCCCCCTGTGGGCACCACCCAGGCGTAGAGCTGGCCGGCCAGGACCGTGCCGCCCGCGTAGCCGGAGATGAGGAACCCGGACGCCCGGTTGCGCAGCCGGACGGGCCAGCTCTCCAGGACGTACGTCACGCTGCTGCTGTACTCCCCCGCCATGCCCAGCCCGATCACCAGCCGGGCGGCGAACAGGCTGGTGTAGTCCCAGGCGAACCCGCAGGCGAAGGTGCCGAGCGAGTAGAGCAGGATGCTGACGACCATGGCCGTTCTACGGCCGTGGCGGTCGCCCAGCGCGCCCAGGAGCGCACCGCCCAGCCATCGGGTGATGAAGGCGGCGGAGACGAGCGAGGCGGCGGTGGCGGTGTCCAGGTGGAAGTCGTGGGCGATCTCGGTCAGCACCAGGGTGATCAGGACGAAGTCGAAGCCGTCCAGGAGATAGCCGATCCAGGCGGCGGACAGCGCCTTCCACTGGCCCAGGGTGACCTCGTGGTACCAGGCGCGGCGCGGCGTCCGGTCCGGGGTGTCCGCGGGGTGCGTCCTCACGGGAAGCGGCCTCCTCCAGAAGCCGCCCGGCCCCTCGCCGTCACATACACGACCGAACCGGACGTCGGATGTCCCCTGCCACCGCATGAATCTGGCCCCGCCCCGCCCCCGCGTCAAGACCGGACGCACTCCCCTCCCCGGTTCCGCCGCCCAACGCTCCCCTCCCCTGTGTGCGTTGACGCCCCGCGCACGGCTGCCTGGTGCCGCGGCACTAGGGTTCGGACGTCGGACCAGAGAGGACGCAGATGCCACGGCAGGACATCTCAGGACGGGACCACGACCTCGTGCTGTACGGAGCGACCGGATTCGTGGGCGCGCTCACCGCCGCGTACCTGGCCCGGCACGCCCCCGCCGACTGCCGTTGGGCGCTCGCCGGCCGCAGCACCGCCAAACTGGAGCGCCTGCGCGCCCAGTTGGCGGCCGTCAACCCGGCCTGCGCGGAGCTGCCGCTGCTCCGGGCCGACAGCGCCGCCCCGGAGACCCTGCACGCCCTCGCCGCCGGCACCCGCGTCCTGGCCACCACCGTCGGGCCCTACTTGCTGCACGGCGAACCGCTGGTGGCGGCCTGCGCCGCGGCCGGCACCGACTACCTGGACCTCACCGGCGAGCCGGAGTTCGTGGACCGGATGTACCTGCGCCACGACGCCGCCGCCCGCGCGTCCGGGGCGCGGCTCGTGCACGCCTGCGGCTTCGACTCCGTCCCGTACGACCTGGGCGTGCACTACACGGTGGGGCTGCTCCCCGAGGGCGTCCCGCTGCGCATCGACGGCTTCGTGCGGACCAACGGCAGGTTCTCCGGCGGAACTCTGGCCTCCGCGCTGACCGCGGTCGCCCGGCCGGCCGCCATGGCCCGGGTCGCCCGGGCCCGCCGGCGATCCGAACCGCCGCTCGTCGGCCGCACGGTGCGCGCC
Organism: Streptomyces sp. NPDC093097; assembly: GCF_044754325.1. Classification (NCBI taxonomy): domain Bacteria; kingdom Bacillati; phylum Actinomycetota; class Actinomycetes; order Kitasatosporales; family Streptomycetaceae; genus Streptomyces; species Streptomyces sp. NPDC093097. Next base: position 229,459 of record NZ_JBIVOW010000001.1, on the reverse strand, counting down.
CCCTTCGGACCGCCCGTCCGGAACCGGGACACCCGCACCTGGGGCGTCCCGCTGCCGACCCTGGACCCGCGGATCGTGGCCCGCTCGGCGGCCGCCCTCGACCGCTACGGGCCCGACTTCCGCTACCGGCACTACGCGGGGGTGCGCCGGCTGCCGACGGCGTTGGCCGGGGTGGTGGGCGCGACGGCGGTGTCCGCGCTCGCCCAAGTGCCGGCGGCCCGGCGGTGGTTGTCCGGACGGCTGCAACCGGGCGAGGGGCCGAGCCCGCAGCGGCGGGCGCGGAGTCGGTTCGCGGTGCGGTTCGCGGCCTCGGGCGGCGGGGCTCACCTGGTCACCGAGGTCGCGGGCGGCGACCCCGGTTACGACGAGACCGCGAAGATGCTCGCCGAGGCGGCGCTCAGTCTGGCCTTCGACGACCTGCCGCAGACCGCGGGCCAGGTGACGACGGCGGTGGCCATGGGGGACGCGCTGATCCGGCGGCTCCAGGATGCCGGGATCACGTTCCGGGTCGTCCGCCGGTAGCCCGGGCCGGCCGTCAGGCGCCGGCCAGCGCCTTGCGGCACAGGGAGTCGGCGGCCCGGGTGGTCTCCGGTAGGCGGTAGGCGGTGGCCAGGTGGAGCGTGTGCGCGCAGGCCCGGTCGAGGTCCACCCGGTGGCCGACCGAGACGAACACCGGCTTGACGCCCCTCTGGGTGCGCACGGCACGTCCCACCTCCTCCGGCACATCGCCCGCCACCCGGTCGTCCAGCAGCGGCGAGGTGGCGCCGCGTTCCGGCCCCGGCGCCTCGTAACGGAAGACGAAGGGGTTCTTGGCGACCCCGATGGTGGGCAGTCCGGTCAGCACCCCGAGGTGGCTGGCGAGGCCGAAGCGCCGCGGATGGGCCAGCCCGTAGCCGTCGCAGACCACCAGTCCGGGAGTGCGGGCGAGCCGGTCCAGCGCGTCCAGCACCGTCGGGATCTCCCGGAAGGCGAGCAGCCCGGGTATGTACGGGAAGGAGACCGGGCCGACGGCGGTGGCCTCGTCGACGACCGCGAGCGTACGGGCGTCGAGGGCGACGGCGGCCGCGGCGACCACGTCCCGCTCGTCGTCGTAGGCGACGTCGACGCCGACCACGGTGCCGTCGAAGCCCGGCTCCGGGCCGGTCTCGTCGAGCCGTACATGGGCGCGCAGCCGGTCCTGGACCGCGCGGGCCCCGGCTTCGTCCGTCGGCCAGTGCAGCAGTTCGTCGGCGCGGGAGATGCGTGCGGAAGTGTCCATGGTGCCGGCAACGCTACCGAACCGCCGACCAGGTGGATAAGGCCGCGCGCAGCCCTCGGGGTCGCCGCCGGCCACTCCTCTATATTGCCGACATGTTCATACTGGAACTGACCTACACCGCGCCCCTCGACCGCATCGACGCCGCCCTCCCGGACCACGTGGCATGGCTGGAAAGCGGCTACGCGGCCGGGCACTTCATCGCGTCCGGGCGGAAGAACCCGCGTGACGGGGGCGTGATCATCGCCGCCGGGATCGACCGGGCGGCGGTGGAGCAGCTCACGGCCGAGGACCCCTTCGTGCGCGCCGGGGTCTGCACGTACCGGATCACCGAGTTCGTGGCGACCAAGACCGCACCGGCCATGGCCGAGTACCAGGAGCAGCTCCCGTCCTGACCTTCCCGTCGCACCGCGGCCCGGTCGCCGGTACCTCCGGTGGCCGGGCCGTGTGGTGCCTGCGGGCATGCGGCCTATGAGGGCGAGGCCGGGGACGCAGCCGACGTGCCGAGCGGGCCGGTGCCGACCGGGCCGGGCGGCTGCGCGGTGGGCCAGCGGCCGCCGTTGCGCCAGTACTCCTGGATCTCCTCCAGCTGACGGCCCTTGGTCTCGGGCGCGGTGAAGGCGGCGAACGCCAGGGCGGCCAGCGCGAGCGCGCCCAGTCCCGCGAAGGTCGCGGCGGCGCCCAGCTTCGTCATCAGCGACGGGAAGAACTGGGCGATCAGGAGGTTGGCGACCAGATCGGCGGTGAGCATCACCGACGCCCCCGTGGAGCGCAGTTGGGCGGGGAACGCCTCACTGGCGTAGACCCAGATCAGCGCTCCGAAGCCGAAGTTGAAGGCGGCGGTGAAGAGGAGGATCGCGGTGAAGCCCACCCAGGTGGTGGCTCCGTGCGGCGCGCCCCCGCTGAAGACGGCGGTGAGCACCGCGAGCATGACCACCATGGTGCCGATCCCGGAGAGCAGCACCACCCGGCGGCCGAGGCGGTCGATGATGAGGATCGCCAGCACCGCGGCGCCCAGGGAGGCGAGTTCGACGAAGGACGGCAGCAGGAAGTTCTGGCCGTCGCCGGTGAACCCCATCTTCTCGAAGATCTGCGGGCTGTAGTACGTCACGGCGTTGATGCCGGTGATCTGGCAGAAGAAGCCGAGGCCGACGACGAAGAACGCGGCGCGGGCGTACGGCTTGCGCAGCAGCGACCGCACCGAGCCGCCGCTCTCCTCGGCCAACGCGGCACGCACCGCGGCGACTTCGGCGTGCGGATCGACGTCCGGGTCGGCCATCGCCATGACCTCGACGGCCCGTTCGGTGCGCCCCTTGCGGACGTACCAGCGGGGGGTGTCCGGCAGCCGGAACAGCGGGATCAGGACGAGCGCCGCCGGGATCGCCGAGAGGCCGAGCATCCAGCGCCAGTGACCGCCGCCGGACAGGCCCCAGTTGACGAAGTAGGTCAGGACGATGCCCACGACGGTGGCCACCTGGTAGGCGGCCACGGAGGCGCCCCGGATACGGGCCGGGGTCGATTCGGCGACGTAGAGAGGTGCCGCCACGATGGAGATGCCGATGGCGACACCGAGCAGGAAGCGGACGGTGTCGAGCACCTCGATGGTGGGGGCGAACGCGGACAGGGCCACGAAGACCGCGTACGAGGCGGCGACGATCAGCATCGCGACCCTGCGGCCCAGGGCGTCGGCGAGCTTGCCGCCGATCAGTGCGCCCAGGATCGAACCGAACACCAGGATGCTGTTGACCAGTCCCTTTTGGGCCTCGGTGAGGCCGAAGTCCTTGCTGAGGAACACCAGCGCGCCGGAGATGCTGCCGGTGTCGTAGCCGTAGATGACACCGACGACGGCGCCGGTGAGGGCGAACATGCGGCCGGCACGGCGCGGGGTCGGGGACGACGGGCGCGGGGCGGAGAGCGGGGCAGTGGACATGGGGAGTCCTTTGTGCGACGGAGCGTCATTGCTGCGTACCTGCGTGACGGGTGCCGGGACACCACGTCGACGGCCATGACCGACTCGACATGACAGATCTTGCGAATATCAGGCACGTTTCACGCAGCTGTCAACAGACACTTACCCGTTCGCCACTCCGCGCCACGCACACTTCCCGCCATACAACTCCCGCCACTCCTAAGCCCGGCGACGCCACCCCTCTGCCGCGATCACTCGCACGAGGGATGGAACGCTTGCACGAAACTGCGTAGAGTCGACATCAGCAAAGCAAAAAGTTGCACGCACAGTGCCATCGCACTGCAATCGACCACCTCACCCCTTACCGATCACTCACCGCGGGAGGCGGCCATGAGCGAGACCTCGTACATGGAGCAGGAGCTGCGCAGCCAGCCGGAGACCTGGCGGGAGGCGGCGCGCATCGGAGCCGCCGGCGGGCCACTGCCCGGAGCCGGCCGGCGCGTGGCCGTCGTCGGCTGCGGCACCTCGTGGTTCATGGCCCAGTCGTACGCGGCCCTGCGCGAGGGCGCCGGACTGGGTGTCACGGATCCCTTCCCCGCATCGGAGGCGTTCCTCGACGGCGACCGCGGCTACGACGCGGTGGTGGCGATCACCCGCTCCGGCACGACGACCGAGGTGCTGCGGGTACTGGAGGCGGTGAAGGGCCGGATCCCCACGGTGACACTGCTCGGCGATCCGGAGACCCCGGCGGTCGAGCTGTCCGACGAGACGGTGACGCTGCCCTTCGCCGACGAGCGGTCCGTGGTACAGACCCGCTTCGCGACCACGGCGCTGACGCTGCTGCGCGCGCATCTGGGCCAGGACGTCTCGCGGGCGGTGGACGACGCCGAGGAGGCGCTGGCGGCACCGGTGGAGAAGGAGTGGGTGGACGCCGAGCAGTTCTCCTTCCTCGGTACCGGCTGGACGTACGGCCTGGCCAATGAGGCGGCGCTCAAGATGCGCGAGGCATCGCAGAGTTGGACGGAGTCCTACCCCGCGATGGAATACCGTCACGGCCCGATCTCGATAGCCGCCCCCGGCCGGGTGACCTGGCTCTTCGGCCCGGCACCGGAGGGTCTGGAGGCGGATGTGGCGCGCACCGGAGCGCACTTCGTGTCCCACGACCGGGATCCGCTGGCCGATCTGGTGCTGGTGCAGCGGGTCGCCCTGGAGCGGGCACGCGCCCGGGGCCTGGACCCGGACAACCCGCGCAGCCTCACCCGCTCGGTGATGCTCCAGGAACCGGCCGTCTCCTAAATCCGCCCCTCCCCCGCTCTTCCCCTCTCCCCCTCAACCCACCGGTTTCCCAAGGGAGTCAGACCCCATGCCCCTCGTCCCCACCGCGTCGATCGTCGATGCCGCGCGCGATGCGCGGGTCGGCGCCGCGGCCTTCAACGTCATCCATCTGGAGACCGCCGAAGCACTGGTCACCGCCGCCGAGCGCACCGGCCTCCCGCTGATCCTGCAGATCAGTGAGAACTGCATCCGGTATCACGGCAGCCTGCTGCCCCTCACCCGGGCCACCCTCGCCCTCGCAGAGGAGTCCTCGGCGCCGATCGCGGTCCACCTCGATCACATCACCGAGGCGGAGCTGGTCCATCAGGGCATCGCGGCCGGCGTGGGCTCGGTCATGGTGGACGCCTCCGCCCTCCCCTACGAGCGGAACGTCGCCACGACCGCCGCGCTCACCGCCTGGTGCCACGAACGGGGCGCCTACGTCGAGGCGGAGCTCGGCGAAGTCGGCGGAAAGGACGGGGTCCACGCGCCAGGTGCCCGCACGGACCCCACCGAGGCCCTCTCGTTCGTCCGGGCCACCGGGGTGGACGCGCTCGCCGTCGCCGTCGGCTCCTCCCATGCGATGCGCGAGCGCACCGCCGAGCTGGACAAGGACCTGATCGCAGCGCTGCGCACCGCACTGCCGGTACCCCTGGTCCTGCACGGCTCCTCCGGGGTGCCGGATGACGAGCTGCGCCGGGCCATCGCCGCAGGCATGACGAAGATCAACATCTCCACTCACCTGGTCTCGGTCTTCACCGGCTCAATACGGCGCACGCTGGACGCGGACCCGTCGCTGGTGGACTCCCGCAAGTACGTCAAACCGGCGCGGGAGGCGGTGGCCCAGGAGGCGGCCCGCCTGCTGGAGGTACTGAACACCCCGGTGGCATCCCCCGAACTCCGGGTGGCGGAGACGTCGGTCCGGGGCTGAGTACCCCGCACCGCCAGCAGTGCCGGCACTGGCACTGGCACTGGCACTGGCACTGGCACTGGCACTGGCACTGGCACTGGCACTGGCACTGGCACCAGAGTGCGGGATGCTCCAGGGCCGCGGTGGCGAGGGCGAGTTGGCGGTATGCAGGGGAGGGCGAGTCGGTCCTGGCCGCCACACGCTCCCCGACGAGCACCAGGCAGGCGCGGCCCCCGGGCTCAGATCAGGGCCGATGCCTGACGAGCGGGGCCCACGGCGAGTAGGGGCGGAGCATGCGAGCGCAGAGGAGGCGGGCAGGGGCGAGCGGGCGCGGGCGGTCGGGCGGGGGACGGAGACGGAGGTGAGCGGGTGAGCGCAGGCCGGGGAGCGCTGCGGTCGGGGAGACGAATTAGGCTCGCGCCATGAAGCGCCATGAACGAATGAACGCACTGCTCGAGCTGCTCGGGGACCGCGGCCGGGTGGATGTCGAGGAGGCGGCGGCCGAACTGGAGGTCTCGGCCGCCACGATGCGGCGCGACATGGATGCCCTCGCCGAGCAGCAGTTGCTGCTCCGCACCCGGGGCGGGGCAGTACTGAGCTCGGTGGCGTACGACCTTCCGATCCGGTACAAGCAGGGCCATAGGTCGGCGGAGAAGGAGGCCGTGGCGAAGGCCGCGGCGCGGCTGGTGGAGCGCGGGGACGTGATCGGGCTGAGCGGGGGGACCACGACCACCGCGATCGCGCGGGCGCTCGCCACCCGGGCCGACTTCGCGGAGGCGGATCCGCAACCGCAGCTGACGATCGTCACCAACTCACTGAACATCGCCAACGAGCTGGCCGTCCGGCCGCAGATCAAGATCGTGCTCACGGGCGGCGTGGCGCATTCGCGTTCGTATGAACTCGTGGGGCCCTTCAGCGAGTTGGTGCTACAGCAGATCTCCATCGACATCGCGTTCATCGGGGCCAATGGCGTGGATCCGGTGATGGGGGCCACGGTGCACGACGAGGCGGAGGCCCGGATCAACCGGCTGATGGCCGAACGCGCCCGGCGGGCCGTGGTCGTCGCGGACTCCTCGAAGATCGGCGAACGGTGCTTCGCCAGGGTCGGTGACGCGGATGTCTTCGACACCCTCATCACCGACGGCGCGGTGGCGGAGGAGACGCGCCGGGAGTTCACGGAGCGCGGGTTGAAGGTGCTGGCGGCCCGTCCGTCCGACAACGACTGAGTTCCGCCCGGTGTGAAGGTGCGGCAAGGGTGGCCGCCAGGGGCTCGGCAGGTCGCGCGCCCACCCGCCTCACCGGAAAGAAAGAGGGGGAACCCACCTCACTGGAAGGAAGTGGGGGAACCCGCCTCGCCGGGGGAAGAGCCGGGAGGGAGGGGAGGGACGACTGGCGATGTGGCGGAGCCGACGCGAGAGGGTCCCGGCGTACCTGTGAGTCGTCGACGGACTCCACGCGGCGATCGAGGCTGAATTCTGCGGTACGGGAGTGGAGAATGAGCCGGAGACAAGGACGGCAGGCCAGGCGCGGCGTGGGCCGGTAAGAGGGTCGACGGACGCGGGCGGGGCAGTCTGCCGAGTGCCGGAGGAGGGCCGGGCGGCGTGCCGTCTCGGCGTACTGAGCGGGGAAAGCGGATGCGGAAGATCGTTTCGATAGCGCTGACGGGTGCGGTGTGCGGCGCCTCACTGACGCTCGCCGCGGCACCGCAGGCGGTGGCCGCCGGACATGTGCCGCGGTGCGTGAAGGTGCGGGCGTTCTTCAACGAGGGCGGGCAGCGCTACGTCCGCCTGACGAACCTGTGCGCCAAGCGGCCGGCCTGCTACACCATCGTCATCCCGAAGCAGGAGGAGCGGCGCGGCCGGCTCCCCAACGGCGTGACCAAGGACGTGCGCTACGGCAAGACCGCCGGACCGCGGGCCCTGTACGTCAAGAACGTGTCCTGCTAGCGGGAGCGACTGCACGCCGCGGAGGGCGCGAGATGCGGAGGGTCCGCAATCCACGCGGAGCGCAGGCGCCGGCCGGATTCCAGCCACTCCGGAACGCGGGGCGTCGCTGAGCATAGGGCGCCGCTGAGCACGGGGCGTCACTGAGTGCGGGGGCGCCTCCGGGCGCGGATGCCCCGGGATGTCCCCCGGGCATCCTCGGATACCCCTGAGCGCCGGCCGCTTCTGAGCATGGGCGCCCGCAGAGCACGGTGCCCCCAGCAGCTCGGGCCTCCGCGGAGCGCGGGTGGAGCGAGCAGCCTGAGCGGCGTCCTGAACTGGGCGGGGAGGAGAGAAGAGGAGAGTCAGACAGGCTCTTCCGCAGGGCGTCAGGCGGGGTGTGTGATGCCGTCCAGGACCATGGTGAGGTACTGGCGGGCGATCTCCTCGGGGCTGTGCCGGCCCTGGGGCCGGTACCAGCTCGCGGCGACCCAGACCGTGTCGCGCAGGAAACGGTAGGCCAGCCGGAGGTCGAGGTCGGAGCGGAAGACGCCCTCGGCCACCCCGCGCTCCAACGTGCCGAGCCAGGCCCGCTCGAACTTCTGCTGGGATGCGGTGAGGTAGCCGAAGCGCGGTTGGGTGGCGAGGTGCTGGGCCTCCTTCTGGTAGATCGCGACCGCGGCGCGGTGCCGGTCGATCTCCCGGAACGACTCGGTGACCAGCGCCTCCACGGTCTCCCGCGGGCCCAGTCCGGCCGCCAGCACCGCGTCATAGCCGGCCCAGAGCTCGTCGAGGAAGGCGGCGAGGATCTCGTCGACCATCGACTCCTTGGAGTCGAAGTGGTAGTAGAGGCTGCCCGCGAGCATCCCGGCGGCGTCGGCGATCTGCCGGACCGTGGTCGCGTTGTAGCCCTGTGCCGCGAAGACCTCCGCGGCGGTGGCGAGGAGTTCGCGGCGGCGGTCCGCCGCGGCGGGCGCGGGGGCCGCCGCCGAGCCGCCGGTGCGCTTGGCACCGCCGGCGCTCCCAGCGTCCCTCACCCCCTTCGCGCCCCTCGCATCCTTCGCATCCTTCACACCCTCCGCGCGCCGGATGCCGTTCGCATCGCTCGCGCTCCGCGTGCCCCGCCCGCTCTGCGTACTCTTCGTGCTCTCGGCCGACGCGGTGCTCTTCGCGGCACCCTTGGCGGTGCCCTCGGCGGCGCTCTCGGCCGCGTTCCTGGTGGCGCTCCTGGCAGCGTTGTTCGCGGTGGTGTTCGCGGCGCTCTTGGGGTTCTTGGCGGTTGGCACGGGGACATTGTCGCGCGTCGGCGGGGTGACCCAGCCCATATCTTTTACAGGTAAAACACCTGCTAATGTTTTTGCATGGGGAAGCACGCGAAGCACGCCGGGACCACAGGGTGGTGGAGGACAAAGAGGACCGCGGACGGGTCGTCGAGCGGGACGGGTGCGGTGCGGTTCCGGCCGCTGCCGGTCCGTAGCACGGTGCGGCTGCGGCGGCCCGTCGACATCTGGCACAAGCCGGCGCTCAGCGCGGTGGTGGCGCTGGCCGTTCCCGACCTGGTGCTGTTCGCGCTGGGGCGGCTCGACCTGGTGCTCTACACCTCCGCGGGCGCGATGTGCGCGCTGTACGCGCACGGGCTGCCGTACGCGGCGCGGGCCCGGGCGCTGCCGTGGGTGGTCCTCGGAATGGCGGCGAGCCTGGCCGTCGCGCTGACCGCGGCCTCCCTGGTCACCTCGGCCGCGGTGCTGGTGGCGCTGGCCTCGTTGGTCGCCGCGGTGCACAAGATGGTGTGCGATGCGACGCGGATCGGGCCGCCGGGGAATCTGATCCTGACGTTCATCGCGGCCTCGGCGTTCTTCGTGCCGCAGCGGCCGGCGGAGGTGCTGCCGCATACGGCGCTGGCGCTGGTCACCGGGGCGTTCGCATGGCTGGTGTGCATGGCGCCGGCGCTGGTGCGGCCGCGGGGCCCGGAACGGATCGCCACCGCGCGGGCGCTGGAGGCGGCGGCCGGGCTGCTGCGGGCGCGGGCGGGAGCCGCCGGTGCGCCGCCGACGGGTGGCACGGAGCCGGCGAAGGCGGGTGACGGGGAAGCGGCAGAGGCCGGTGGCGCGGAACCGGCGGAGGTGGCGCGTGCCCGGCACGCCACCGCGGCGGCGGTGAACGCGGCCTGGCACACGCTGTTCCTGGTCCCGGCCCGTACGCCGGAGAAGGCCGCGGCACGGGCGGGCCTGCAGCGACTGCTGGTGCGGGCGGAATCGGCGTTGGGCGGCACCCCGCCGGACCCGGCGGCGGAGGCCGGGCGGCTCGGCGGCTGGGCACGGGAGCTGCGGAGCGGACGCCCGCTCCCCGAGGTGACGCTCACGGCCGCGGAGGCCGAGGAACTGGCCGGCGTGGCAGGGGAGTCCGGCGTGGCGCTGGAACCAGGCATGGCCCTGGGGCCGGTACCGGTCGCGGGGCCGGAGTGCCCGGGCTCCGGCGGCCGGTCCCAGGAGGGCCGCGGGGCGTACGGGCGGTGGCCGACCGGCTGCGGCCCGGTTCGCCGCTGCTCCCCATCGGGGCGCGGGTCGCGCTGGGGTGCGCCCTGGCGGGCTGGGCCTCGATGGCCGCGGGGGTCGGGCATCCGTACTGGGCCGTGGTGACCGCGGCGTCGATCTACCAGGCCAACACCACGCTCTCCTGGCAGCGCGCCTTCCAGCGCACCCTCGGCAACCTGCTCGGGCTGGCACTGTTCACCGTGCTGCTGCCGGTGATCCACACCGGGCACCTCGCGATGATCGCGCTGGCGCTGGCGTTCCAGCTCGGCGCGGAGGCCACGATCACCCGCAACTACTGGCTCGGCACGGTGTGGGTGACGCCGATGGCGCTGCTGCTGAGCGAGTTCGGCCGACCGCTGCCGGCCGGCACGCTGATCGCCGACCGGTGGCTGGACACCGTGGTGGGCGCGGCGGTCGGGCTGGTCTGCTGCGTCCTGGTCACCAACCGGCGGGCCGCGGACCGGATCGACCTGGCCCTGGAGCGGGTCGCCGCGGCCGAGTCGGCGGCTTCCCGGTTGCTGGCGGCCGGAACCATCCCTGCCGCCCGCGACGCCGGATCCCCGGCGGGGCCGGACGGGGCGCGCGAGGCCGGCTGGGCGCGGGACCGGTTGGCCGGGTCCCTGGTCGAGTTGCGGGAGGCGGTTGAGGTGGCGTCCGGTGAGTGGTGGCAGCGGGCGCTCCCCGAGGAGCGGATCGCGCGCGCCGAGCAGCGGGGGCACCGGACGCTGGCGGTCCTGCTCCGGCGGCTGTCCGCACCGGCGCTGGCCGCCTGAGGTGCCCCTCGGCGCACCCTCCTGGGCAGGCACAATGAGTGCGGTAGACGACCGGGAGGCCGGCCGGGCGGACGGGGCCGAGAGGAGAGTGCGGGTGACCGAGGACATCGTCGCGGGGGTGCTGCGCCAGTGGCAGCAGGTGCACCCGGGGCTGGACACCGGCCCGATGGCGGTGATCGGGCGGCTCAACCGCTGCTCCGCGCTGCTTCAGCAGGCGGCCGACGCACCGTTGCGGCGCGCGGGGCTGACCCGGCCCGAGTTCGACATCCTCGGCACGCTGCGCCGGATGGACCGTGAGCTGACCCCTGGCCGGGTGGCGCGGGAGACCTTCGCCTCGGGGGCGGCGGTCACCAAGCGCGTCCGGCAGTTGGAGGCGCGCGGGCTCGTCAGCCGTCGGACGGACGACCGGGACCGCCGGGTCACCCACCTCTCCCTCACGGACGAGGGGCGGGAGATCATCGACCGTCTGCTGCCCGAGCAACTGCGGTACGAGGCCACGCTGTTGGAGGGCATCGGGGAACACCGCCAGGAGGAACTGTCCGCGGCGCTGGGCGAGTTGCTGGTGGTGTTGGAGGGACGGCTGGGAAGCCTGATGGACTGACCGCGGACGGGCCGGATGGGCTGGATGGGCCGGATAGGCCGGATAGGCCGGATAACGCAGGCGGCGCGGGCGGTCCGCATGATCCGCATGGTCCGGGCTACGCGGACTGCGTGGACGGTCCGGACGGGCGCGCAGCCCGGACAGCTCGCCCGGGGCGTTGTCTGCCAACGCCCCGCTGCACCCGCCCTGTTGGGCACGGTCCGCCGTCCGCGACCAGGAACAGCCACCAGGAACGGCCGACGATCACTCCACCACGCGCGCATCGCTTCCGCTCCCCCGCGCGCGGCTCGCCGTCACTCCTCCAGGAACGGTTCGTCGCTCCATCGGAACCACGCCGCGTCGTCCTCGATGTGCAGCAGGAACTCCGCCACCGGGCCACGGGGAGCGACCAGTCGGACGCCGTCGCTGGCGCGGGCGTAGGCGTCCTCCCAGGCGGCCAGGTCCTCGTCGAGGGTGTCGATCAGCGCCAGTTCCCGGGCGAAGTGCGGCCGCAGTGCGGCGAAGGCCGGGCCGGGGCTGAAGTGGCCGTTCAGCCAGGGGAAGTCCGCCTCGGTGACGGTGATCTCACCGACCACGTCGGCGCCCCGCTCCACCCGCCAGATCTCCCCGATGTACGGCATTGCCGCCTCCCCTTGTCGCGCCGCTGACCCGCACAAGGGCCCCCACCGGGCGGCGGCGGGGGCGGGTTCTGCGCGAAGGCCGGACGACAGGATGGCAGACCGCGCGAGCGGGCCGAGCCGGATGGCAGGAAAGCGCGGGAAAGCCGGCCGGCGGGCTGACGTTGCGTCAGGCGGCATCGCCGTCTCCGGTTCCCCGCCACCCTCGGAGCGGCCCCTTCCGGACAACTCTCCGGACCGGCTTCCGCGGCGACTTGGCGACCGGCCTCCGGGGCCCCCGACCGACCACCGGGCCCCTCCGAAGCCCCCTACCCCCTAAGCCTCCCCCGCCCACTTCACCTCCTCCGCCCCCTCCACCCCAAAGAGACGATCCAAGTGCCGGTCCAGCAGGGCGAGCGCCCGCTCCGGCTCGTGGACGCCCAGCAGGACGTAGGACGCCAGGCCGTCGGTGAGGCTGATCAGCAGCATGGCCTCGTCCTCGGTGGCGCGCTCGGGCGGCAGTTCGCCGCGGGCGGCGGCCTGCCGCAGCTGGTCGGCGAAGAAGCCGCGGAGCTTGGGGATGCCCTCCCGGGCCTCCGCGCCCAGGGCCAGGTCGTGGACGGCGCGGGAGTAGTAGGCGGCGCCCACCAGGAGGCCGGCGTGGCTCTCCGCGTCGAGCGGGAGCATCCCGACGCAGCAGGCCCGCAGGACCGTGCGCGGCGTCGGGTCCTCCGCGAGGGCCTCGATGCGCTGCCGGATGCGCTCGGTGGCCATCTGGTTGATGTGCCGGAGAGCGAACAGCAGCAGTTCGTCCTTGGTGCGGAAGTAGTGCTGGATCCGGCCGAGCGAGATGCCGGCCTCGGCGGCGACGTCGCGCAGGCTGACCCCGTCCACGCCCCGGGTGTTCGCGAGCCGCCAGAGCGCCGCGGAGATCTCCTGGCGCCGGGCTTCGTGATCCACCTTCTTGGGCATGACGGGGTCCTCTCTCTCCGTACGGCACTGCCGGCCATCCCATGGCACTGCCGGTCTCTTCGTGGCACTGCCGGTCTTCCCATGGCACTGCCGGTTCTTTCGCGCGAGACCGGCGGTTCTTTCGCGCGGCACCGGCGGGGCGCCCGGCGGCTCCGCCGTGCCACATTCCGGCCGCACCCCGACCACCCCGCCTCACCTCACATCGCTTCGCCGGCCTGCCCGTCGGTCTGGCCGGAATGTTCGCCGGTCGTCCCGGCGGGCTCATCCGGCCGGCGCGGTCCTGCGTCCCTTCCGTTGTGGCGCGACCGCTCCTTCCCGCGCCGCTGACCGGCCGACTTTCGCAAGTCGCTCGTACCGTTATAACGTAACGCCACACAATACGTTTGACTTGGAAACGGGGAACCCTGATGTCCGAGCACGCCGCACCGCTTCTCCGCCCGCCCCGCCACCGCGTCGATCCGCGCGCCCGCAACTGGTGGCGGCTTCAGGCACTGCTCACGCTGAGCGGTCCGATGCTGCTGACCGCGCTGGTCCTGGCGGTGCTGTCGCTCCTCTTCTTCCCGGGCGCGCTGCCGTGGCTGGGTCCGCTGCTGCTGGTCGTCCTGGTCCTGCCGGCGGTGGGCTACCTCGCGGTGATGCCGCGGATGCGGTACGCGGTGCACGCCTGGGAGTTGGGCGAGCGCGCGGTCTACGCGGCGGGCGGCTGGTTCTGGCAGAAGCGGCGGATCGCCCCGCTGTCCCGGGTGCAGACGGTGGACACCGTGCGCGGTCCGCTCCAGCGGCGGTACGGGCTGGCGACGGTGACGGTCACCACCGCGTCGACCGCCGGCGACATCAAGATCGCCGGGCTGTCGGACGCGGACGCGGAGGAGCTGTCCCGCCGGATCGGCGAGGTCGCGCAGGACGTGCCAGGTGATGCCGCATGAGCGCCCCCTGGGACGGTGCCGGGGAGAGCGGCGCCCCGACCCCCGCGCCGTACGCCGCAGAGCACACCGCGGCGTCCGCCGCGGGTGAGTGGCGGCGGCTGAGCCCCCGCACCCTGTTGGTCCACTTCAGCTGGCTGGTCGCGCCGGTCGGCTCGTTGGCGCTGACCGCGCTGGCCACCGGCGGTCGGATCTCCACCGGGGCGTGGTTCTCGCTCGCCGGGGTCGCGGCCGCCTTCGCGGTGGTCACGCTGGCCGGGCTGATCCGTTGGGCGCGCACCGACTTCCGGGTCACCGGCGAGAGCCTGGACGTGCGCAGCGGGCTGCTCACCCGACGGCTGCGGAGCGTGCCGCTGCACCGGATACGCACCGTCGACCTGACCGCGTCGCCGCTGCACCGGCTGCTGGGCGTCACGGTCCTGCGGGCCGGTACGGCGGGCTCCGGGGAGGGCAGCGGCGAACTGTCGCTGGACACCCTGCCGGTGGCCGAGGGCGAGCGGCTGCGCGCCGAACTGCTGGCCCGCGCGGCCGGCGGGGCGAGAGCCGAGGACCCGGTGCTGGCGCTGATCAACTGGCGCTGGCTGCGGTATGCGCCGCTCACCTTCTGGGTCGTCGGCGGGGTGTTCGCGGCGGGCGGCTCGGCCTACCGGGCGCTGCACGAGATCGGCATCGAGCCCTGGAAACTCGGCTTCGTGCGGCGGGCGTTCACGGAGTTCGGCAACGGGATGCTGTGGCTGACCGTTCCGGCGGCGCTGCTGACCGTGATCGTGCTCGGCTCGGTGGGCGCGGTCGTCCTCTACGTCGAGAACTGGTGGAACTACCGTCTGGAGTGGGCCGACGCCGGCACCCTGCGGGTGCACCGGGGCCTGCTGACCACCCGCTCGGTGACCATCGAACGCGCCCGGCTGCGCGGGGTGGTGCTGCGCGAGCCCCTGCTGCTGCGGGCCGGCGGCGGGGCGACGGTGCGCGCGGTGGCCGGCGGTCTGGGCAACAAGGAGGAGAACCGCAAGCGCAGCGGGCTGCTCCCGCCGGCGCCCCGACGGGAGGCGGTCCGGGTGGCCGGCGGAACGCTCCAATCCGCCTTTCCCGACGCGGAGTTGCCGCATCACGGCGGGGTGGCGCTGACGCCGCATCCGCGGGTCGCGCTGCGCCGGCGGCGGGTGCGCGGGCTGCTGTTCGCGGTGCTGCCGGGGACCGCGCTGCTGGCCGGCCTCGGGGCGGCGTTCACCCCGGTCCTGCTGCACGCCGCCTGGATCTACGCGGTACTGGTGACGCCGGTGACGCTGTGGCTGGCCCGGGACGCGTACCGGAGCCTGGGGCACGGGATCGCCGGGCGCCATCTGGTCGTCCGCTCGGGGACGTTCAGCCGGGACACCCTGGCGCTGCGGCGCGAGGCGGTGGCCGCCTGGACGTTCACCACCTCGCCGTTCACCCGCCGGGCCGGGCTGGTCACGCTGACCGCGGCGGTGGCGGCGGGCGAGGAGGGCTACCGCGTCCCGGACCTCGCGGAGGGCGCCGCACCCGGCTTCGCGGCGGCGGCCACCCCCGGCCTCCTGGACGAGTTCCTCGTCTCCCCGCGGCAGGACGGTTCGACGACCGCAACATGACGCAGATCACACCCTCGACTTGTGCACGGCTTGGCCGGGCATGCCGTCCTACAGGATGAGCGCGCCCGCCTTCCGCGGGCCGACCTGCCGTGAGGAGCCGCGCGATGCACGCCGCCATCGACCAAGCCGTCCAGGTCCGCCTCCTCACGACCGCCCTCGGCCATACGGTCCCCGCGGTGCTGCGCTACCGGCAGTCCGATCCGCTCGCGGTGCGGATGACCTTCCCGCCGGAGATCTCGCTGGACGGCGCCGCGGTGGACTGGGCGTTCGCCCGGGAACTGCTCACCGAGGGGCTGCGCTCCCCCGCCGGGCGGGGCGATGTGCGGATCCGGCCGTCGGGCCCGGAGCGCACGCTGATGGAGTTCCACTCCGATGAGGGCATAGCCCTGATCCAGGTGCGGAGCGAGGACGTCCGGCGGTTCCTGACGCGCTCGTACGAGGCGGTGCCGGCCGGGCAGGAGCATCCGCACCTGGGTGTGGAGCGGGGGCTGACGGAGCTGTTCGGCGCGGTGTGAGGCGTGGGTCACACCCCGCGGGAGATGGCGAACGGGCCGGTGCGACCGGCCCGTTCTGCTGTGCGGGGGTGTCCGCCAGGTCCTGTCGTCACACTCCCGCCGGCTGCCCCGAGGGCAGGCCGGGCGGGGTCCGGTGCGTGCTCCCGGCCTGCCTGGTGGCGGACGGGAGTGTGACGAGGGGCCTACCGCTGCGGGAAGCCGAAGCCGTAGCCCTGCTGCTTCATCCACGGCAGCAGCTGCTCCAGCGACGCGACGGTGCGGGCGCGGTTGCCGCCACCGTCGTGGAAGAGGACGGTGGGGCCGTTGGGGAGCTCGCCGCGGACGGTCGACACGATCGTCGCGACGGTGCCGCCCTCGAAGTCCTTGCTGTCGACGTTCCAGCCCAGCGGGCGCATGCCGTGCTCGGCGGCCAGCTTCCGGCTGTAGGGGGTGAAGGCGCCGCCGGGGGCGCGGTAGTACTCGACCTTGGCGCCGCCCGCCGCGTCCTCGATCATCTTCTGGGCGTCGAGGATCTGCCGGGACTGGTAGTCCTCGGGCCGGTGGTCCATGGCGGTGTTGTGGTCGATGGTGTGGTCGCAGAGCTTGTGGCCCTCGGCCACCACCCGCTTGACGAGGTCGGGGTGGGCCGCGGCCTGCGGGCCGATCATGCAGAAGGTCGCCTTGACGCCGTTCTCCTTGAGGACCTCCAGGACCTTCGGGGTCCAGACCGGGTCCGGGCCGTCGTCGATGGTGATGTTGAGGCTGCGGCCCGGGCGGTCCGAGGCGTGCACGATGGACGGGTCGACCGGTGCGGTGCGCGGCGGTTGGGCCGGCTTCCGCGCCGGAACGTCGGCCTCCGCGCTGGGCTGGAGCAGCGCGAACGCGCCCACCGCCACCAGTGAGGCCACCGCCGCGGTGGCCACGCCGATGATGCCGCCCTCCACCCCGAAGCGCCGTCCCCTGCCGAAGCGCCCTGCCATGTCGAACCCCGCCCCTCGTGTGCTGTACCTGTGTCCCTGTCGGCGGCTGGTGTGCCCTTGGGTACAGACGCCGCTCGCACCCCCACAGATGCACAGGACTCGGGGCAGGCTGCTCCTGTTACGGATCCATCATGAAACTTATTGATACTGGACCCATGCCACGTGTACTTCTGATCGAGGACGACGCCGCCGTGCGGGACGGTGTGTCGCTCGCCCTGCGGCGGCGCGGCCATGAGGTCGCTGCCGCGGCCAGCGGCGAGGAAGGGCTGGCGGCGCTGCCTGCCTTCCGTCCGGACATCGTACTGCTGGACCTGATGTTGCCCGGCAAGGACGGTTTCGAGATCTGCCGGCTGATCCGGGCCGAACGGCAGCTGCCGATCATCATGCTCACCGCACGCGGCGACGACCTCGACGTGGTCCTCGGGCTGGAGGCCGGGGCCGACGACTACATCGTCAAACCGGCCCGCGGCGAGGTGCTGGAGGCCCGTATCCGGGCGGTGCTGCGGCGCACCGCGCTGCCCGCCGACGGCGCCCCGGCCGGCGAGCCCGGGCCCGCGCCGGTGGAGACCTACGGCGAACTGGCCGTCGACCGGGCCGGCCTGGTCGTCAGCAAGAGCGGCCAGGACCTGGCGCTGGCGCCGTCCGAGATGAAGCTGCTGCTGTTCCTGTCCGCCACCCCGGGCCAGGTCTTCAGCCGCCAGCAGCTGCTGGAGCATGTGTGGGAGCACAGCTACCACGGCGACGCGCGGCTGGTCGACGCCTGTGTGATGCGGCTGCGGACGAAGATAGAGGACACCCCGCGCTCGCCCCGGTACGTCCAGACCGTGCGCGGCTTCGGTTACCGCTTCGGTCCGCTGTGAACCGCCTGCGCCGCCTGCTTCCGGGCGTCTCCGCGGTGCGCGGCCTGCGGGCCCGCCTGGTGGTGGCGTTCCTCCTGGTGGCCGCGGTGAGCGCGCTGACCACGGCGGGGCTGACCTATCGCGAGGCCCGGAACGCCATCCTCCAGCGGTCCCAGGACACCGCCGTCAACGACCTGCGGGCGCAGGTCAATTCGCTGGCGCCGGAGCTGGCGGTGCCGCCGTCCCGGTCGGACCTGGACTTCTTCCGGGCGCAGCTGGAGCGCTCCGGCAAGTCCCGCGACTGGAACATCTCGGTGCACTACAACGGCGTCCCGGACAGCGACGAGGGCGGGCTGCGGCGCGATATGGCGGTGCCGGCCGGCTTCAAGACGTCGGTGGAGAAGCGGCGGGTGCCGGCCTTCCAGCGCATCGAGCGGGACGGCTCGCCCTGGCTGCTGATCGGGATGCCGGTGCGGCAGAGCGACGACAACATGCCGTCCCCGCTGACGGTCTACGCCCAACTGCCGCTGCGTGCCGAGGAGGCCAACGTCGAGGCGCTGGTGAGCGCGGCGCGCGGCGGGGCGCTGCCGGCCTTCGCGCTGGCGGTGATCCTGCCGCTGTTCGCGGCGCGCGGGGTGCTGCGGCCGGTCCGCGGGCTGCGGCAGGCGGCCGGGAAGATCGCCGAGGGCAAGTTGGACACCCGGCTGGAGGTCGAGGGCGCCGACGAACTCGCCGATCTGTCGCGGACGTTCAACGAGATGGCGGCGAAGCTGGAGGAGAGCATGGCGGAGCTGCGCCGGATGGAGGCCAACTCCCGGCGGTTCGCCGCCGATGTCTCGCATGAGCTGCGCACGCCGCTGGCGGCGATGTCCGCGGTCACCGACGTGCTGGACGAGGACGCCGACTCGCTGGACCCGGACACCGCCTCCGCGGTCCGGCTGATCAGCCAGGAGACGGGGAAGCTGGCGCGGATGGTGGAGGACCTGATGGAGGTCTCCCGGTTCGACGCGGGTGCCGCCGCGCTCCATTTGGACGAGGTGGACGTCGCCGAGACGATCCGCAAGACCCTCCAGGCCCGCGCCTGGCAGAACCGGGTGACCGCGGAGCTGCCGGAGGACGTCCGGGCCCGGCTCGACCCGCGGCGGCTGGACGTGGTGGTGGCCAACCTGGTGGGCAACGCCCTGCACCACGGCGGCGAGCCGGTCCGGGTGGTGCTGCACGCGCCGGAGCCGGACGACGCCCTGCTGCGGATCGAGATCCGCGACAGCGGCCCGGGGATAGATCCCGAGGTGCTGCCGCACGTCTTCGACCGCTTCTACAAGGCCGACTCGGCCCGCACCCGGTCCGAGGGCTCCGGGCTGGGCCTGGCCATCGCCCAGGAGAACGTCCGGCTGCACGGCGGTGCGCTGAGCGCCGCCAACTCGCCTGAGGGCGGTGCGGTGTTCACCGTCGAGCTGCCGCTGCGGCGGGAGGAGACGGCGGCCGGCCAGGCCGCCGACGATCCCGCCGAGGAACCGGCCGGCCCGGGGAAGGGGACCGACGCACCATGACCGCCCCACGCCTGACCGTGCGCCGCACCGCCGCGCACCGCACCCCCGTCCGCCGGACCGCCCTGGGCGTCCTGGCCGGGGTGCTCACCGCGGCGGCCCTGGCCGGCTGCGGTATCGAGCCCACCGACGTGATCGACGCCGGCTTGCCCGCGTCCGGGGTACGGGACCCGGGCAAGCCGCAGGCCGATGTGCAGCTGTTCTTCTACGGCCCGGACGGGCTGCACTCGGCGACCCGCCGGGCGAAGGAACCCCTGGATCCGCAGGCCGCCATCGACCTGCTGATGGAGGGGCCGAACCACGCCGAGCGGATGCGCGGGCTCTCCAGCGTGGTGCCCAAGTTCCCCGCTCCGCTCACCGCCTCGGCCTCCCAGGGCCGGGTCGACATCACCCTGCCGGTCAACGCCAAACTGCTGGACCCCGCCTCGCTGAACCAGCTGGTGTGCACCGCCGCCAACGCCCGCGTCCCCGGGGGCAAGCGGCCGGGCCTGGTCATGGTGACGCTGGCCGGCGAGGGCGTACGGGTCGGTCCCATGGTGTGCGGCGGCAACACCGCCTTCCCGCTGGTCCAGGCGACCCCGACGGCCGGTGAGGGCGGCTGACCGGTTGTCCACAGGCCCCCGGGGCGGCCGGGGGCGCTGCGCTACCGTGGGAGGCAAGGACCGTCCGGCCCGCACCTCGGGAGAATCCCACGATGACCGAGCGCAAACCCCCCGGCGTCAGCTTCGAGAGCTGGGTCGACAAGCAGATCCGCGAATCGTCCGAGCAGGGCGCCTTCGAGCGCCTCCCCGGCTTCGGCAAGCCCCTCCCCCATCTCGACCGGCCCTACGACGAGATGTGGTGGATCAAGGAGAAGATGAGCCGGGAGCACCTCTCCTTCCTCCCGCCCAGCCTCGTCCTGCGCAAGGAGGCCGAGGACGCGCTGGCGGCCGCCGCCGACGCATCGAGCGAGGCCGCCCTCCGCCGCATCCTGAGAGAGATCAACGACCGGATCCGGGCGGCGCTGGCCGCACCGCCCGAGGGCCCGCCGCTGAATCTCGTCCCGTTCGACGTCGAGGAGCAGGCCCGCGCCTGGCGGGAGAAGCACGGGAGCTGAGCCCCGCCGCGCGGCTCATCGCCGGACGGGCGCCAGCCGGACCCGGAGGAACCGCGGCCGGTACAGCTCCACGTCGCCGTTGACCACCGGGTCGGCGGCGGCGCCGGGCGGGCCCAGCCAGTTGACATCATAGCTGAGCAGCAGGCCCGCGCCGGCGGTGAACTCCGGGTGCGCCTGCGGGTTGTAGACCGCGATATGGCCGGGGTCGGGGCCGGCCGGCCGGGGCGGGGTGATCCGCCCGACCGGTCCGTGCCAGGGGCCCTGGGGCGAGCAGGACCAGTAGCCGGTGATCGTCCGCAACCCCGCGCCGCCGGGGCCGGCGGTGTCCATGGTGAGCAGCACCCAGGTCCCGTGATCGCGGGCGACGGTGAAGGCGCTACCGACGCCGCGCCGGCCGCCGGCGCGCAGCACCGGTGCGGCCCGCCCGGCGTCCGGCTGCCAGTGTCCCCCGTCCCAGAACCTCCAGGCCGCCCGGTCCGCGAGCCGGCCGGTCGGGACCCGGGCCAGATAGCCGCTGTCGGCCGCGGCCGAGGGCGGGTTGTCGCCGCCGAAGACGTAGGCGTGGTCGCCGTCGCGGACCAGTGCGGTGCCGTAGAGGACGCGCCGGGCCGGGTCGGTGGCGGCGCTCTGGTCGGCGACCGGGGTGAGGGACTCAAGGCGCAGGTCGGGCAGCGAGAGGGTGGCGACGTCGGTGCCGCGGGGCGCTCCGAAGATCCACGGGCCGGCGCCGGGGACCCGGTTCCACAGCAGCACCCTGACGACCTGTTCGGTCGAGCCGGGGGTGCGGGGTTCGACGGTGGCGTGGACCGGCCAGCGCCAGCCGCCGCCGGGCGGGTCGGGGAAGAACGGTCCGGGTGCGGCCGGGCTGCCGCCGGTCAGGGTGCGCTCCGGCGTGCCCGAAGGGGACATCACGACGAGGGAGTTGTGCCGTAGGAAGGGGGTGCCGCCGGTGTCGGTGGTGCGCCAACGGTAGGGCGCGCCCTGGGGATTGGGGGCGGGGTGGACCCGGTCGAGGAAGGTGTCGGAGAAGAGCCAGAGGGTCCGGCCGTCCGGGAGGCGCACCGAGTGGGTGCCGTCGCCGCCGGTCCAGTCGTCGGTGCGGGAGTTGTCGTCGCCGTAGCGGGCGAAGGCCGCGGCGGGGCCGGGGTCGACGGACCAGGAGGCGAGGGTGCGGCCGGTGCAGGCGGCGCGGCCGGCGGTGCCGCGGGGCGGCGGGGCCATCAGCAGGGCCGCGGTGACGGTCAGGACCGGCAGGGCGAGCAGGGCGGCGACGAGGGTGGTGCGGGTGATCGGCGGTCGGGGCATTCCGCTCCTCGGTGGGGTGCGGGGTCACGGTAGCGCGCTGGAGGGGCCGGTTCCGGGAGCCGGCCGGGGTCCGCGGCCGCCCGGCCGGAGCGGGTTCGTCCCCTACATGGCGATCGGGGGCCGGAGCAACGAGTGCAAGGTCACAGGCCATTCCCCTGCTCCAGCTAACGATCGTTCCCCTAGCCTGCTGCCATGACCGCCGAGTCCCCCGAACTCCCCCTGGCCGCCGCCTTCCCGGCTGCCGACCGCGAGCAGTGGCAGCGTCTCGTCGAGGGCGTACTGCGCAAGTCGGGCGCCTCTCAGGCCGCCGGTGCCGCCGCCGAGGACGCTCTTGCCACGGATCTCCAGGACGAGATCCGCGTCCAGCCGCTCTACACCGCGCAGGACGCGCCGCCCGCCGCGGGCCTGCCCGGCTTCGCGCCCTTCGTCCGCGCGGCCCGTCCGGAGGGCACCGCCGTCTCCGGATGGGACGTCCGCCAGCGCCAGCACGGCACCGACCCGCACCAGGTCAACGAGGCGCTGCTGGCCGATCTGGAGAACGGCGTCGGCTCCGTCTGGCTGACGGTCGGCGACGGCGGCATCCCGGTGTCCGGTCTGGCTCAGGCACTCCGGGGCGTCTATCTGGACCTGGCGCCGGTCGTGCTGGACGCCGGCGCGCAATTCCCGGCGGCGGCCGAGGAGTTGCTGCGGCTGTACGCCGCGTCGGGGGTGGCGCTGTCCGAGGCGGCCGGGGTGCTGGGCGCCGATCCGCTGGGCCTGCTGGCCCGCACCGGCGACGACAGCGGGCTGGCCGACGGGCTGGCGGCGGCCGCCGCGCTGGCCGGCCGGGTCGCCGAAAGCGCCCCGGGCATCCGCACGGTGGCCGTCGACGCCCTGCCGTACCACGAGGCGGGCGGCTCGGCTGCCGAGGAGCTGGGGGCCTCGCTGGCCACCGGGGTGGCCTATCTGCGCGCGCTGACCGCGGACGGCTCGGGCCTGGACGCCGACGCGGCCTGCCGGCAGCTGGAGTTCCGCTACGCCGCCACCGCCGACCAGTTCCTGACCATCGCCAAGCTGCGCGCGGCCCGGCTGCTGTGGGCGCGGGTCGCGGAGGTCTGCGGCGCGTCGTCGGCCGGTGCGGCGCAGCGCCAGCACGCGGTCACCTCGTCGGTGATGATGACCCGTCGGGACCCGTGGGTGAACATGCTGCGCACGACGGTGGCCGGGCTGTCCGCGGGGGTCGGCGGCGCCGACGCCGTGACGGTGCTGCCGTTCGACGCGGCGCTGGGCCTGCCGGACGCGTTCGCCCGGCGGATCGCCCGCAACACCCAGTCGGTGCTGCTGGAGGAGTCGCATCTGTCGAAGGTGATCGACCCGGCGGGCGGCTCCTGGTACGTCGAGCGGCTCACCGTCGAACTGGCCCGCGCGGGCTGGGCGTTCTTCAAGGAGATCGAGGGCGCGGGCGGCCAGGCCGCCGCGCTGCGGTCCGGGATGCTCGGCGAGCGGTTGGCGAGCACCTGGCGGCGGCGCAGCGAGGACCTGGCGCACCGCCGGGAACCGATCACCGGCGTCAGCGAGTTCCCGCACCTGGCCGAGGCCCCGCTGGAGCGCGAGCCGGCCCCGGAGCCGGCCGGCGGCGGGCTGCCGCGGGTGCGCCGGGACGATGCGTTCGAGGCGCTGCGGGCCCGTTCGGATGCCCGGTCGGCGGCCGGCGGGGCGCGGCCGCGGGCGTTCCTGGCCGCGCTGGGGCCGGTCGCGGCGCACACCGCGCGGGTGGCGTTCGCCGCCAACCTCTTCCAGGCCGGCGGGTTCGAGACCGCGACGGAGCAGGTGACGGCGGAGTCGGTGGCCGCGGCGTTCGCGGCGAGCGGTGCGCGGATCGCGTGCGTGTGCTCCAGTGACGCGGTCTACGCGGAGCAGGCGGCGGAGGTGGCAGCGGCGTTGAAGGCGGCCGGGGCGGTGCGGGTGTATCTGGCGGGCAAGCCGGGTGAGCGCGGTGCGGAGTTCGTGGCGGCCGGGGTGGACACGTTCGTGTTCGCCGGCTGCGACGCGGCCGGGGTGCTGTCCTCGGCCCTGGATGTCACGGAGGTGGCGGCATGAAGGAGACGGCACGGCAGGCGGGCGCCATCCCGGACTTCAGCACCGTGGAGCTGGGCGACCTGTCCGGGGCGGCGGCGTCCGGCGACGGCGCCCAGTGGGCGGAGGCGGTCCAGGAGGCCACGGGTAAGAGCGTCGCGGACCTGACCTGGGAGACACCGGAGGGCATCGACGTCAAGCCGCTCTACACCGGAGCGGACCTGGAGGGCCTGGACTTCCTGGGGACGTACCCGGGCATCGCGCCGTACCTGCGCGGCCCGTACCCGACGATGTACGTCAACCAGCCCTGGACGATCCGGCAGTACGCGGGCTTCTCCACCGCCGAGGAGTCCAACGCCTTCTACCGGCGCAACCTCGCCGCCGGCCAGAAGGGCCTGTCGGTCGCCTTCGACCTGCCCACGCACCGCGGCTACGACAGCGACCACCCGCGGGTGACCGGTGACGTCGGCATGGCGGGCGTGGCCATCGACTCGATCTACGACATGCGGCAGCTCTTCGAGGGCATCCCGCTGGACAAGATGACGGTGTCGATGACGATGAACGGCGCGGTGCTGCCCGTTCTCGCTCTCTACATCGTGGCCGCCGAGGAGCAGGGCGTACCGCCCGAGAAGCTGGCCGGGACCATCCAGAACGACATCCTCAAGGAGTTCATGGTCCGCAACACCTACATCTATCCGCCGCAGCCCTCGATGCGGATCATCTCCGACATCTTCGCGTACACCTCGCAGAAGATGCCGCGCTACAACTCCATCTCGATCTCCGGCTACCACATCCAGGAGGCCGGCGCGACGGCCGATCTGGAGCTGGCGTACACCCTCGCCGACGGGGTGGAGTACCTGCGGGCGGGCATGGCGGCCGGTATGGACGTGGACTCCTTCGCGCCGCGGCTCTCCTTCTTCTGGGCGATCGGCATGAACTTCTTCATGGAGATCGCCAAGTTGCGCGCGGCCCGGCTGCTGTGGGCGCGGCTGGTGAAGCAGTTCGACCCGAAGAACGCCAAGTCGCTGTCGCTGCGCACCCATTCGCAGACCTCGGGCTGGTCGCTGACCGCCCAGGACGTGTTCAACAACGTCACCCGCACCTGCGTGGAGGCGATGGCGGCGACCCAGGGCCACACCCAGTCGCTGCACACCAACGCGCTGGACGAGGCGCTGGCGCTGCCCACCGACTTCTCGGCGCGGATCGCCCGCAACACCCAGCTCTTCCTCCAGCAGGAGTCGGGCACCTGCCGGGTGATCGACCCGTGGGGCGGCAGCGCCTACGTCGAGCGGCTCACCCACGATCTGGCGCGCCGGGCCTGGGCGCACATCGAGGAGGTCGAGGCGGCCGGCGGGATGGCCAAGGCGATCGACGCGGGCATCCCCAAGCTGCGCGTCGAGGAGGCGGCGGCCCGTACGCAGGCGCGGATCGACTCCGGGCGGCAGGCGCTGATCGGCGTCAACAAGTACCGGGTGGAGACCGACGAGGAGATCGAGGTCCTCAAGGTCGACAACTCCGCGGTGCGGGCGCAGCAGATCGACAAGCTCAAGCGGCTGCGCGCGGAGCGCGACGAGGACGCCTGCCGGCGGGCGCTGCGGGCGCTGACCGAGGCCGCGAAGTCCGGGCCCGGCCCGGGACTTGAGGGCAACCTGCTGGCGCTGGCGGTGGACGCGGCCCGCGCCATGGCGACCGTCGGGGAGATCTCGGACGCCCTGGAGGAGGTCTACGGACGCCACTCGGGGCAGATCCGTACCATCTCCGGTGTGTACCGAGACGAAGCGGGCCCCTCGTCGGGGGTCGAGCGCACGCGGGAGCTGGTGGCCGCGTTCGAGCGGGCCGAGGGGCGCCGGCCGCGCATCCTGGTGGCCAAGATGGGCCAGGACGGCCATGACCGCGGCCAGAAGGTGATCGCCACGGCCTTCGCCGACCTGGGCTTCGACGTGGACGTCGGCCCGCTGTTCCAGACCCCGGCCGAGGTGGCCCGGCAGGCGGTGGAGGCCGATGTGCACATCGTCGGGGTGTCCTCGCTGGCGGCCGGTCACCTCACGCTGGTGCCGGCGCTGCGGGAGGCGCTGGCGGCGGAGGACCGGGAGGACATCACCGTCGTGGTCGGCGGGGTGATCCCGCCGCAGGACGTCCAGCCGCTGCGGGACATGGGC
Organism: Streptomyces sp. NPDC093097; assembly: GCF_044754325.1. Lineage (NCBI taxonomy): Bacteria > Bacillati > Actinomycetota > Actinomycetes > Kitasatosporales > Streptomycetaceae > Streptomyces > Streptomyces sp. NPDC093097. The sequence continues at coordinate 203,668 of NZ_JBIVOW010000001.1, read as the reverse complement.
GCGGCCGCGGTGTTCCTGCCCGGCACGGTCATCCCGGACGCGGCCCACGACCTGGTGCGGGACCTGGCGTCGGTCCTCGGCCACGAGCTGTAGAGCGGGGGGCCATGCCTGCGAGGATCGATGTCGACCGGTACGCCGAGGGGGTGCGGGCCGGCTCCCGGGCCTGGATCGCCCGCGCGGTGACCCTGGTGGAGTCCACCCGTGCCGATCACCGCGCGGCCGCCCAGCAGTTGCTGGTGCGGCTGCTGCCGTACTCCGGTGCGGCCCGGCGGGTGGGCATCAGCGGGGTGCCGGGCGTCGGCAAGTCGACCTTCATCGACGCGCTGGGGTCGCTGCTGACGGGGATGGGGCACCGGGTGGCGGTGCTGGCCGTGGACCCGTCCTCCAGCCGGACCGGCGGCTCCATCCTGGGCGACAAGACCCGGATGGAGCGGCTGGCGACCGACCCGGCGGCGTTCGTCCGCCCCTCCCCCACGTCCGGGACGCTGGGCGGGGTGGCGCGGGCGACCCGGGAGTCGATCGTGGTGATGGAGGCCGCGGGGTACGACGTGGTGCTGGTGGAGACGGTCGGCGTCGGCCAGTCGGAGACCACCGTCGCCAACATGGTCGACACCTTCCTGCTGCTGACGCTGGCCCGCACCGGCGACCAGCTCCAGGGCATCAAGAAGGGCGTCCTGGAGCTCGCGGACCTGGTGTCGGTCAACAAGGCGGACGGTCCGCACGAGCGGGACGCCCGCTCGGCTGCCCGCGAACTGGCGGGCGCGCTACGGCTGTTGCAGCCGCACGACGCCGCCTGGACCCCACCGGTGCTCACCTGCAGCGCCCGCGAGGGCACCGGGCTGAAGACGGTGTGGGAGCGGATCGAGCAGCACCGCACCCTGCTGGAGTCCACCGGCGCGCTCGCCGAGCGGCGCCGGACCCAGCAGGTCGACTGGACCTGGTCGATGGTCCGGGAGCGGCTGCTCGACCGCCTCCAGGAGCATCCGGACGTCCGCCGCCTGGGACCCGAGGTCGAACGCGCGGTCCGCGCCGGCGAGATCACCGCGACGCTGGCGGCGGAACGGCTGCTGTCGGCCTTCGGACCGGGGGACGGCGCAGCCGACCAACACGGCTGAAACAACGTCACTTCCATCTGCACGCACGGCACTTCGGGGCGTGGGGCGCGTCATCGCGACGCCGCTCCGCGCCCCTTTGGTTCATGGGTCTCGGGGTTCCCCTACGGAATCCCCTACGCCACCGGGAGGAGCCGGGAAAGGCTCCTGATACGGGGGCGGTAGGGGGAAGTGCACCCCCTCGTACGACGTCCCTGGGGTGCGTCCACGGAAAGGATCTATTCCGGGGGCGGCCGTTGCCGGGCCGTCTCCGGAACCGAACTGGAGACACCGTGCCGAGCCCCTTCCCTCACACCACCCCCGTGGACCCCGCAACCGCCGGAGACGTCCAACTCGGCGCCGTTCACGCTCAGTTGGTCGCTCACTACGGCGCTTCCGGCATCCCCCCGGAGCTCCGGCTGCTCTTCGGCGCCCCCGATCTGCTGTGCGCGACCTGGGTGGCGTTCCACGAGTCCCTGGTGGCCGGCCGGGCATCGCGCACCGACCGGGAGTTGGTCGCGGCCGGGGTGGCGCGGGCCGGCCGGTGCGCGCCGGTACTGCGCACCCAGGCACGGGCGTTGGACGCCGGCGGCCATCCCGCACTGGCCCGGACGGTGCGCGCCGGCGGCACCCCCGAGGACCCCGGCCACGCCCGGCTGCTGGCCTGGGGCGCGGCCACCGCCGCCCCAAAGGGCCCGCCGGCCGAGCCCCCCTTCCCGGCCGTCCACGCCCCCGAGTTCCTCGGCGCCGCGCTGACCGCGCACTTCCTCACCCGGCTCGGCTCCGCCCTGGTCTCCGCACCCGTGCCCGGGGGCGTCGGCCGGTGGCCGTGGCGCCTGAAGGGCCGTCGCGCTGCGGCCCGTTCGACGGCGGAGCGCACTGCGCGGCCCGGGGACAGCCTGTCGCTACTGGCCGGCGCCACCGGTCCGGCGCCCTCCTGGGCCGGCGGGGCACCCCTGGGCGCGGGCCTGGCGGCGCTGCGGTCCGCGGCCGCGGCGGACGGCGGGGCGGGGCTCACCGACACCGTCCGGACGCGGGTGGCGGAGACCGTCGCCGAGTACGGCGGCCGGCCGCCCACCGCCGACCCCGGCGGCCGTCAGCCGGCCGCGCGTGCCTGGCTCTACGCCGCGCTGTCCGGACTGCGCGGCACCGACCGGCCGGCCGCCGCCGTGGCACTCCTGACGGCCCTCGCTCCGGCCCAACTGGCCTTCTCCGACGTGGAGTTCTGGCGCGTGACGGCGCCCGAGGGGGAAGCCGGTGACACCGCGCTGCTCCGCCTCGCGGCGTTCGGCGCGTACACCGCCGTGGAGTGCGTCGAACGGCGCCTCGTCGCGTCGACGCCGGGTGCGGGCACGCATCCGCGGAGCTGAGGAATCCGGCTCCCGGCGGCGTGCGTGCGCTCAGCCGTGCCGTACCGGGGTGCTGTCCGAGGGGCCGTCCTCGGCCGCGAAGTGTGTCAGCGCCAGGTCCCGGAAGCGGGCCGCGGCCACCGAGAGATAGCCGTCGGCGCGCCGGACGAGGCGGAGCGTGCGGGCGCAGTCGGGGGCGTCGATCCGCAGCCAGGCGACCGGCTCCGACGCGGCGGCGGCGCGGGCGGCCGCCGGAAGCAGCCCGACGCCGAGCCCGGCCTGGACCAGGAAGAGGGTGGCGGCGGGTTCGTCGCCCTCGCAGGCGATCACCGGGCGCTGCCCGATCGACGCGAACAGCCGGTCCAGCAGGGCGCGTTGCCAGCGGCCGGGCCGGGTGGTCAGGAACGGTTCGTCGATCAGATCGGCCACCGCGACCCGTTCCCGGTCGGCGAGCCGGTGTCCGGCCGGCACCACCAGGTGGACCTCGTCGCGCCGCAGCCGCACCGCGTTCAGTCCGGGCCCGGCCAGCGGCTGCGAGGCGATGCAGAAGTCCACCTCACGGGCGCGGAGTTGTTCCAGCATCGTGCCGGGGGTGGACTGGAAGAGCCGTACCGCGACGCCGGGCAGCTCGGCCCGGAAGTCGCCCAGGAGCGGGGCGAGCGGCAGCAGGGTCTCGGCGGCCAGCGCGAGGGTTCCCCGCTCGGGCCCGGCGGCGTCGGCCAACTCGGCGCGGCCCTCGTCGAGTTCGTCCAGGGCCCGTTCGACCCGGCGCAGGAAAGCGGAACCGTAGCGGTTGAGGCGGACGGTGCGGCCCTGGCGGTCGAAGAGCGGCACCCCCAGTTCGGCTTCCAGCCGGGCGATGGTCCGGCTCACCGAGGGCTGGGCGACGCGTAGTTCCTCGGCGGCCCGGCTGATGTGCTCCCGGCGTGCGACCGCGCGGAAGTAGCGCAGCGACAACAGATCCATCGGCTTCGGCCCCCGCGGTCGTCCCCCGGCGGCGCCCTCAGCCGCGCGCCACCACCGTAGCCCACACCGTCTTGCCGGACTGGTCCGGCGGGGTCCAGCCCCAGGAGTCGCTGAGTTCGTCGACGAGGCGGAGTCCGCGCCCGGACTCGGCCAGCGCGTCCGCCGGCCGCAGCTCGGGCGCGCCGGTCCCACCGTCCGAGACCGCGCACAGCACCCCGCGCTCCTGTCGGGTCAGCGCCAGCCAGGCGGGGCAGAAGCGGGCGTTCACACGGGAGTTGAAGATCAGCTCGAAGGGGTCGGCGGCGCCGTGCCGCAGCGCGTTGGTGACCAGTTCCGAGACGATCAGGACGGCGTTGTCGGCCAGGAGCGGACACATCTGCCAGCCCTTGAGGGTGGTCCGGGTGAAGCGGCGGGCCTCCGCCACGGTGCATGCCGAGTTGCTGAGCGCGCAGGCGGCGAATCCGTTCGGCGCCGGCATCCACGACGTGTCACGGCCGATGCCGGCCGGGGGCCTGCCTCCTTCCCGGAGGGCTTCGCGCTCGGACTGTGCCGGGTGTGTGGTCATCACGATCTCCGCGGAGGGCATACGAGTTGGGCGCGTCCGGGACGCTCTGGGCGGGGCCGTCCCGGGGGGCTAATATCCTCGGCGGCCGTCCAACGCTGCAAGTGCATCTGCAATTACATCGGCAAGGGCGGCCGCCCAGGGACGGGATCACGCCAATGTGATCGCGGCCCCGGATTGGTCCCGAACACACCCCCCACCCAGGGAGCAACCGTGATGGAGTCGATGACCAACGGGATGCCGGCCACCGGCATCGAAGGTGCGGTGTGGCGCAAGAGCCGCCGCAGCAACCCCAGCGGGAACTGCGTTGAACTGGCCGTTCTTCCGGACAACAGGGTCGCGGTGCGCAATTCGCGGCACACCTCGGGTCCCGCGCTGATCTACAGTCGGGACGGGATGGCCGCCTTCGTACGGAGCGCGAAGGACGGCGAGTTCGACGATTTGTTCGCCCGCGACTGACCCGATGACGGTCTTCGAGCCTCATTTCTGAGGCATATGTCGTCCGGATAGTCGGCGTAGGTGTACGCCTTCTCGCGGCAATGGGACACTGGGCGTTCGCCCGACCACTCAGGGGAGTCAGCATGAGCGCCGCGCAGTCGAGCACTGATCCTTGCCTGCGCCGCTATCTGGACCATCCGCGCGGCGGCCCGACCGTCCTGCGCATCGTGCTGGGCACCCAGTTGCGCCGGCTGCGGGAGGCCGCCGGCATCACCCGCGAGGCCGCCGGCGATGCCATCCGCGCCTCCCACGCCAAGATCAGCCGCCTGGAGCTGGGCCGGGTGAGCTGCAAGGAACGCGATGTCGCCGACCTGTTGACGCTGTACGACGTCACCGACGGCGCCGCTCGCGCCACCTTCCTCGCCCTCGCCCGCCGCACCAGTACGCCCGGGTGGTGGCACCAGTACAGCGACATCCTGCCCAGCTGGTTCGAGACCCACCTGGGCCTGGAGTCGGCCGCCTCCGTCATCCGCACCTACGAAGTCCAGTTCGTACCGGGCCTGTTGCAGACCGCCGAGTACGCCCGCGCGGTGGCGCAGCTGGGCCACCCGGGCGCCACGGCGGAGGAGACCGAGCGGCGGGTCGGGCTGCGGATGCAGCGGCAGGAACTGCTGACGCTCACGGACGCGCCGCGGCTGTGGGCGATCCTCGACGAGGCGTGCCTGCGCCGCCCGTTGGGCGGTTCCGAGGTGATGGCCGGCCAGCTCCGGCACCTCATCGAGATGGCGCGGCTTCCCAACATCACCCTCCAGGTCGCGCCGTTCATGCTCGGCGGCCTCGCCGCGGCCGGCGGGCCGATCACCGTCCTGCGCTTCCTGGAGCCCGATCTGCCGGACATCGTCTACCTGGAGCAGCTGACCAGCGCGCTCTACCTGGACAAGCGTGACGACGTCGACCACTACCTCGCGGTGATGGACCGGCTCTCGGCCCAGGCGGAGTCACCGCGGGAGTCGCTGGCCATACTGGAACGGCTGCTGAAGCAGGAGGGCTGAGGGCGGGGACGGACGGGGCCGGCGGGACGGGACGGTCGTCCGTCATCCCGTCCCACCGCTTCCCGCCCCGCCGCCCCGCCGGGGCCTACGGCTTGCGGGCCACGCCCCCGTACTCGATCCACTCCTGCGTCAGCTGCCTGGGGCCGGCGTCCGTCGGGTCCGGCCGCCAGGTGGAGACCTCCATCAGGCCCGGTTCCAGGATCTCCAACCCGTCCAGGAACGCCCGCAGTTCATGCTGCTGCCGCACCCGTCCCCACTGCCCCTCGGTGCTCACCCGCATGAACTCGGTGACGTACTCCCGGGTCGCCGCGTCCTCACTGACCAACTGGCACACCACCAGGAAGCTGCCGGGAACGAGCCGTTCGGCGACCCGGCGGACCAGTCCTGCCGGGTCGTCGGCGTCCGGGATGCAGTGCAGCACCGAGACGAACAGCACGGCGACCGGTTCGTCGAGGTCGATCAGCCGCCGGACCTCGGGGCTGTCGAAGATCCCGTCGGTGTCCCGCATGTCGGCCTGGATGACGGCGGTGTTCTCGTTCTCCTCCAGCAGCGCGCGGCCGTGGGCCAGCACGATCGGATCGTTGTCGATGTACACCACACGGGATGCGGGGTCGACGCGCTGGGCGACCTCGTGGACGTTGTCCTGGGTCGGCAGACCGGAGCCATGGTCGACGAACTGCCGGATGCCGTGCTCCTCGGCCAGCCAGTGGACCACCCGGCGCAGGAAGCGCCGGTTGTTGATCGCCAGCACCTGGGTACTGGGGACGACCTTGCTTAACTCCTCGCAGGCCTCGCGGTCCACCGCGTAGTTGTCCTTGCCGCCGAGGTAGTAGTCGTACATCCGCGCCACGCTCGGAATGCTCACGTCGATGGCGGTGGGCAGCGGACGGTTGTCTTGGTTCATCCCCACTCTTCCCGTTGGTGTGTGGTGTTGGTGTGGTTGCAGTGCCGGTAACGGTACGACCACGGTGCCCGGCGTCCAACCGGCCGGTGGCGGTGGGCGGTCGGCCGGCCGCGGTCACCGGCGGTCGGCCGCCTGCGGTCGGCGGCCGCTGCGCGCCGGACGGCCGGCCCGGCCCGGCGTTCTCATCTGCCTCTCACGGTCCGCTCACGGCCCCGTCACACGGATTTCCTACGGTCTGTCGCGGGGTCGCGGTCCGGCGGCCCGGAGGAGTGAGGGCACCGTGTACCACCTGACCGGCGTGACGAAGCACTACCGACACGGCGGTGAGCTGGTGCGGGCCCTGGACGGCGTCGGGCTCCATGTGCCGGACGGCGGCGCGCTCGCCGTCCAGGGCCCGCCCGGTGCGGGCACCTCCACGCTGCTGCGGATCCTGGGCGGGCTGGAGCGGCCGACCCGGGGCAGCGTGCTGCTCGACGGTACGGATCTGGCCACCGTCACCGCCTCCCGGCTGGGCCGGATCCGCGCCGAGTCGATCGGCCTGCTCGGCCGCGGCGTCGGCGACCGTCCGGAATCCGTCGCGGGGCTGACGGTGCGGCAGGAGGTGGCCGCGGCGCTGGCGCCGCTGGGACTGCGGCCCGCCGACCGCTGGGAGTTGGCCGGGGAGGCGCTGGCGGAGGTCGGGCTGACGGGCCGGGACGCGCTGCTGCCGGGGCGGTTGGACCCATACGCCCGGCGGCGCGCGGCGCTCGCCCGGGCGCTGGTGAAGCGGCCCGCGGTGCTGCTCGCGGACCGGCCCACGGAGGGGCTGCCGCCGTCGGCCGCGGCGGACTTCGCCGAGCTGCTGGTGCGGGTGTGGGACACCTACCGGCTCACCTGCGTGATCACCACGGACGACGAGGCGGTCGCCGGGCGGCTGGGCCGGCGGGTGGTGCTCTCCGACGGCCGGGTGTCCTGCCTGCGACGGGTGGCCGGTACGGAGCGGTGCGGGACGCCGTCCTGGTGCTCATGTGGCGGGGGCAGGTAGAAGGGGTTCATGACCACAGAGCAGAACGAGTCCACCGACCGTGCACCGCTCGGTCCGCCCCCCGCCGACCGTCCGGAGGAGCCCGGCACACCGGAGATGGTGCGCGCCAACGAGGCCAACTGGGACGCCCGTACACCGGTCCATGTGGCCAGTGCGTTCTACGGCCTGGACGGGTCGCGGCGGGCCGAGGACTGGTTCGCGCCCTTCGAGTGGGGCGACCTCGGGGCGCTGGCGGGGCGCGATGTGCTGCACCTCCAGTGCCATCTGGGCACCGAGACGGCCGCGTTCGCGGACCGGGGTGCGCGGGCGGTGGGGCTGGACTTCTCCACCGAGGCGGTGGCGCAGGCCCGCCGGCTGGCGGCGGAGGCGGGCCGGGAGATGGAGTTCGTGCGGTCGGACGTCTACCGCGCGGTGGAGGCGCTCGGCGACCGCCGGTTCGACGTGATCTACACCGGCAAGGGCGCGGTGTGCTACCTGCCGGACCTCGCCGCCTGGGCCGACACCGTCGCCGAACTGCTGCGCCCGGGCGGGACGTTCTACCTGGTCGAGTTCCACCCGCTGCTGAACGCGCTCGGCCCGACCCCGCCCGCGGACCCGGACACCCCGCCGCTGCTGCTCCGGCACGACTACCTCGCGGGCCGGGGCGCCCTGCGCAGCGACGCGCCCACCACCTACACCGACGGCCCGCCGCTGGCGAGTGCGACGACGAGTTACGAGTGGCGGCACGGCGTCGGCGAGGTCGTCTCCGCGGTGCTCGGGGCCGGGCTGAGCGTGCAGCTCCTCCGGGAGACCGAGGTGCTGCCGTGGCCGCGCTTCCCGTCGATGGTGCCGGACGGGAACGGCTGGTGGCGGCTGCCGGACGCGGAGCCGATCATCCCGCTGATGTACGCGCTGAAGGCGGTGAAGCCGTAGCCCGCCACGCCCCGTCGGCGGGCGGCCGCGCCGGCGCCGGCCGCGGTCAGTGGGCGCGGCGGTAGATCGAGCGCAGCAGTTGGTCCTTGGCGGGGCCGGCGACGCGCCACTGAAGGTGCCAGCGGTCCGCGGTGACGGCGGTGAAGGTGCCGTCGTAGCGGTCCGCCGCGCACGGGTGGCCGGCCCGCCAGCGGCCGGTGCGCAGGTCGAGGTCGTGGAAGGGGCGGCCGTCGGCGAAGGTGACCTCGGCGGTGCCGTCGGGCCGGGGCCGCAGCCGCAGCGTGCGGGTGGCCGGATGCACCACGCCGGCCCAGGTCAGCTCGCCCTCCTCGGTGTGGCACAGCGTCCCGTCCGGGCCGTCCGGCCGGAAGTCCGCGGTGCCCCGGAAGCTGCCCTCGGCGCCGGTCCGCAGGTCGTGGACGGTGCGTTCGATGTGCCAGCGGCCGGTGAGGTACGCGGCGGTGTCGGGGACCGGATGCATGTCCCCATTGTCGGGCAGCGCCGCGCGCTCACCCCATCGGCCCCACCCCACGCCCCGCCCGCGCGCAGCGGCGCCGCGCACCGTGCGGTCCCCCGGCGCCCGCCTTACGCTCGGTATCGAGATCACCACCGAGGGAGACCGTCGCGGCAGGAGCCAAGCCCGTACGGGCCCGCCGCGGGCGCCCCGCCCGAGACGAGACCGCGAGGACCGGAGGCCCCCATGCCGGAGCTGTTCATCGGCGGTCAGTGGACCGCAGCGGCCGACGGCCAGGTGCGGGAGATCCGCTGCCCGGCCAACGGCGAACTGGTCGCGACCGTCGACGAGGGCGGCCCCAAGGACGCGGCCGCGGCGATCACCGCCGCCCGGCTCGCGTACGACGACGGGCCCTGGCCCCGCACGCCGGTCGCCGAGCGCGGCCGGATCGTCCTGCGGGTCGCCGAGCTGCTGGAGCGGGACCGGGACGCACTGGCCCGGGCCGAGTCGCTGGACACCGGCAAGCGGCTGGTGGAGAGCGGCTACGACATGGACGACATCGCAAACTGCTTCCGCTACTTCGGCAACCTCGGTGCGTCCGCCGGCACCGACCGGGTGGTGGACGCCGGCGTCCCCGAGGCCGACAGCACGGTGCGGCACGAGCCGGTCGGGGTCTGCGCGCTGATCACGCCGTGGAACTACCCGCTGCTCCAGACCGCCTGGAAGGTCGCGCCGGCCCTGGTCGCCGGCAACACCTTCGTGCTGAAGCCGAGCGAGCTGACCCCGCACACCGCGATCCACCTGATGCGGCTGCTGGCGGAGGCCGGGGTGCCGGACGGGGCGGCGAACCTGGTGCTGGGCACCGGTCCGCTGGTGGGGGCGCCGCTCACCGAGGACCCGCGGGTGGACATGGTGTCGTTCACCGGCGGGCTGGTCACCGGGCGCCGGATCATGGCCGCGGCGGCCCCCACGGTCAAGAAGATCGCCCTCGAACTGGGCGGCAAGAACCCCAACATCGTGTTCGCGGACGCCGACTTCGAGGCCGCCGTGGACTACGCCATGCTGGCGGTCTTCCTGCACTCCGGGCAGGTCTGCTCGGCCGGCGCCCGGCTGTTGGTCCAGGACGAGCTGCACGACCGCTTCGTCGACGAACTGGTCGCCCGCGCCCGGCGGATCCCGCTCGGCGGCCCGTTCGACGAGCACGCCCGCACCGGTCCGCTGATCTCCGCGGCGCACCGGGCGAAGATCGCGGCGTATGTGGCGGCCGGGCTGGACGAGGGGGCGGTGCTGCGCTGCGGCGGGGCGCCACCGGACGATCCGGCGCTGGCGGACGGCTTCTACTACCTGCCGACGGTGCTGGACGAGTGCACCCCGGACATGTCGGTGGTGCGTGACGAGTCGTTCGGGCCGGTGCTGACCGTGGAGCGGTTCCGCGACGAGGACGAGGCGGTGTCGCTGGCCAACGACACGGTGTACGGGCTGGCCGGGGCGGTGTGGACGCAGGACAGCGGCCGCGCGCACCGGGTGGCGTCCCGGCTCCGCGCCGGAACGGTGTGGATCAACGACTTCCACCCGTATGTGCCGCAGGCGGAGTGGGGCGGGATGAAGCAGTCCGGTATCGGCCGGGAGTTGGGGCCGGCCGGGCTGGCGGAGTACCAGGAGGCCAAGCACGTGTGGCGGAACACCGCCCCGCGGCCGCAGAGGTGGTTCGAGTGACCGGTTCCGGCTCCGCCGAGGAGGGCGCCGACGACGACGGCCCGCACGAGGACGGGGCACTGGCCGAGCTCGGCTACAAGCCCGAACTCAAGCGCACCCTCGGCAACTTCCACACCTTCGCCGCCGGTATCAGCTACATCTCGATCCTCACCGGTACCTTCCAGCTCTTCTACTTCGGGGTGAGCCACGGCGGTCCGGCGTACTGGTGGTCCTGGCCGATGGTCTTCTGCGGCCAGCTGATGGTGGCCCTGTGCTTCTGCGAGCTGGCCTGCCGCTATCCGGTGGCCGGCTCGATCTACAACTGGGCCAAGCAGCTGGGCGGTCCGCACGTGGGCTGGCTCGGCGGCTGGATGATGCTCACCGCCTCCATGGTCTCGCTGGCGGCGGTGGCGCTGGCCTATCAGGTGACGCTGCCGCAGATCTCGTCGTGGTTCCAGTTCATCGGGAACGGCACGGGGCGGACCGACGCCGCCGCCAACGCGGTCCTCCTGGGCACGGTCCTGATCGCCTTCACCACCCTGATCAACGCCTTCGGTGTGAAGCTGATGGCGCGGATCAACTCGGCGGGCGTGGCGATCGAGTTGGTCGCCGCGGTGGTGCTGATCCTGCTGCTGGCCGCGCACGTCACCCGCGGTCCGGTCAGCACGCTGACCAACACCTTCGGCCGGGGCCAGGGCGAGAGCCTGGGCTACCTCGGCGCGTTCCTGACCGCCTCGCTCGCCTCCGCGTACGTCATGTACGGCTTCGACACCGCCTCCTCGCTCGGTGAGGAGTCCAAGGACCCGACCCGCAATGCGCCCCGAGCGATCCTGCGGGCGCTGATCGCCTCGTTCTTCATCGGCGGTCTGATCCTGCTGTTCGCGCTGCTGGCCGTGCCCGATCTGCACGACGAGCGGCTGTCGGTGGACGGCCTCCAGTACGTCGTGCTGGCCACCCTCGGTCCCGCGGTCGGGCAGCTCGTGCTGTGGTGCGTGGTGGTCGCGATCACCGTGTGCGACCTGGCGGTGCACACCGCCGCGATCCGGCTGATGTTCGCGATGTCCCGGGACAACAACCTCCCGGCGTCCGCGCGGCTGGCCCGGGTCAGCCCGCGGTTCCAGACGCCGGTGCTGCCCGCGGTGGTGATCGGGCTGGTGGGGGTCGCGATCCTGCTGATCAACGTCAACCAGCCGCAGATCTTCTCGGTGATCACCAGCATCGCGATCATCATGGTCTACCTGGCCTATCTGATGGTGACCGTGCCGATGCTGGTGCAGCGGCTGCGCGGCAGATGGACCACGGGCGGCTTCTCGCTGGGGAGGTTCGGTCTGCCGGTGAACATCCTGGCGGTGCTCTGGGGGCTGGCGATGTCCGTCAACCTCGCCTGGCCGCGGGCCGCGGTCTACAACGCCACCGGCCCGCAGCACTGGTATCTGCGCTGGGGCGCCTTCCTGTTCATCGGCGTCGTGGCGCTCGGCGGCTTCGCCTACTACTGGTTCGTCCAGCGGCACCGCACCGGCGTGCTGGCCTCGCACGCCGCGCAGGACTCGGACGCCGCCCCCGCGCCGTGACCCCGCCCGCCCCTCTCCTTGCGATCTGGAGCCAGCGCCATGTCCGACGAAACCCACGTGGACCGGACCGACTCGTTCGACTACGTCGTGGTGGGCGGCGGTACGGCCGGGGCGGTGGTGGCCGCCCGGCTCAGCGAGGACCCGTCCGTCACCGTCTGCGTGCTGGAGGCCGGGCCCTCCGACGTCGGCGACGACGCGGTGCTGCGGCTGGACCGCTGGATGGGCCTGCTCCAGTCCGGCTACGACTGGGACTATCCCGTCGAGCCGCAGGAGAACGGCAACAGCTTCCTGCGGCACGCCCGCGCCAAGGTCCTGGGCGGCTGCTCCTCGCACAACTCCTGTATCGCCTTCTGGGCGCCGGCCGAGGACCTCGACGAGTGGGCGGCGCTGGGCTGCACGGGCTGGAGCGCGGCCGACTGCTTCCCGCTCTTCCAGCGCCTGGAGACCAATGACGCGCCCGGCGGCCACCACGGCCGGTCCGGTCCGGTGGTCCTGCGCAGCGTCCCGCCCAAGGACCCGTGCGGGACGGCCCTGTTGGCGGCGTGCGCGGCGGTGGGCATCCCCACCACCGCGTTCAACAGCGGCACGACCGTGGTCCGCGGCGCGAACTGGTTCCAGATCAACTGCCGTCCGGACGGCACCCGTTCCTCCGCCTCGGTCGCCTATCTGCACCCGGTGCTGGACCGCCCGAACCTTGACGTCCGTACCGGGGTGCAGGCCAAGCGGCTGCGCTTCGACGAGGACCGGCGGTGCACCGGTGTGGACTACCTCTCCCCCGACCTGATCCACACCCGCACCGTCGCGGCCCGCCGCGAGGTGATCGTCTCCTGCGGTGCCCTCGACTCGCCCAAGCTGCTGATGCTGTCCGGTATCGGCCCGGCAGACCAGCTGCGCGCGCACGGCATCGCACCGCTGGTGGATGCGCCGGGCGTGGGCGCGAACCTCCAGGACCATCCCGAGGGCGTCATCATGTGGGACGCCAAGCGGCCGATGGTCACCAGCTCGACGCAGTGGTGGGAGATCGGCGTCTTCTACGCCACCGAACCGGGCCTGGACCGGCCGGACCTGATGTTCCACTACGGCCAGGTGCCCTTCGACATGAACACCTACCGGCGCGGCTATCCGACGTCCGAGAACGCCTTTTGCCTCACCCCGAACGTCACCCGCGCCCGCTCGCTCGGCACGGTCCGGCTGCGCACCCGCGACTTCCGCGACAAGCCGAAGGTGGACCCGCGCTACTTCACCGACGAGCACGATGTGCGGGTGATGACCTACGGGCTGCGGCTGGCCCGGGACATCGTCGCCCGGTCCCCGATGGCCGACTGGGCCGGTGCGGAGCTGGCCCCCGGCCCGGAGGCCCGCACCGACGACGATCTGCTGGACTACATCCGCACCACCCACAACACCGTCTACCACCCGGCGTGCACCGTCGCGATGGGCGCCGCCGACGATCCGGCCGCCCCGCTGGACCCGCAGCTGCGGGTCAAGGGCACGACCGGGCTGCGGGTGGCGGACGGCTCGGTGATGCCGTTCCTGACCGCCGTCAATCCGTGCATCACCACGATGATGATCGGCGAGAAGTGCGCGGACCTGGTCCGCGAGGCGTGAGGCCGCGGCCGGTCAGTCGGTGGTCCGCTCGGCCGGCGTCGGGCGGACGTGGACGGTCCACTTCTCCTCGATGCGCCCGAACTTCCACACCGCGAGGGCGACGACCCAGGTGACGAAGAACAGGCCGACGATGGCGAAGCCGATGAGGTTGAGGTCCAGGCCGCTGATCCAGTCCCAGAAGGCGCCGTGCAGCCCGAGCTTGTCGGCGAGCAGGCCGAGGAGTTCGACGGTGCCGATGATCAGGGCGACCGCGACGGACAGGCCGGTGATGGTGAGGTTGTAGTAGACCTTGCGGACCGGCTTGGAGAAGGCCCAGCCGTAGGCGAAGTTCATGAACGAGCCGTCGATGGTGTCCAGCAGGCTCATCCCGGCCGCGAACAGCACCGGCAGGCAGAGGATGGCGTACCAGGGCAGGCCGGAGGCGGCGCCGGAGCCGGCCAGGACCAGCAGTGCGATCTCGGTGGCGGTGTCGAAGCCGAGCCCGAAGAGCATGCCGAGCGGGTACATCTGCCAGGGCTTGGTGATCGACTTCATCACGCGGCCCAGGATCCGGTTCATCAGCCCCCGGTTGTTGAGCTGCTCCTCCAGCGCCGCCTCGTCGAAGTCGCCGGACCGCATCCGCCGGAAGACCCCCCAGAGGCCGACGAGGATCACGATGTTGATCCCGGCGATGAGGTAGAGGAAGACGCCCGAGACGGTGGTGCCGATCAGCCCGGTCACCGCGTGCAGTTGGGAGTTGTCGTCCTGGAGCGGTCCGGCGAGCGCCTTGACGCCGAGCGACAGCAGGAAGGCCAGCCCGAAGACGATGCTGGAGTGCCCCAGCGAGAACCAGAAGCCGACCGAGAGCGGGCGCTGCCCCTCGTTCATCAGCTTCCGGGTGGTGTTGTCGATGGCGGCGATGTGGTCGGCGTCGAAGGCGTGCCGCATGCCGAGGGTGTACGCGGTCACGCCGATGCCGATGCCGAAGCTCTTGGTGCCCAGGCTGTAGTGTTCCGGGGCCACGATCGCCACCAGGGTGAACCAGCCGATCACGTGCAGCGCGAGGATGAACCCGGCCATACCGGCCATCCGTCCCCACTCGGCGCGGGTCATCGACCGCGCGATCCGCTGCCGGCACGACGGCGGGGGTGCCTGGCCGGCCAGGGTCGGGGAGGGGGACGTCGCCATGCCTGATACTGCTTTCTGCCGTTTTGCCCCGGCCTCTACCGGGACACCCTCCCCACATTCCCGCCAGTCGGTTTTAGTTGCAACCAATGTGCAGTAAAGCCCGGAGTCGAGGCGGCGGCCGGAGCGAGCAGGACCGGGAGCAGGCGCAGACGCGCGAGCGGGGCCCGGCGGGCGCCTGATCCAGGTGCGCGGCGACGGTCGGGCGGTCAGCGCTGACGGTCATGGTCGCCCGTCATTCCCTGATGGCCGTCCGCCATCCCCTGACGGTCGCCCGCCATCTCCCGTTGGCCGGTGGCGCCGGGCCCGTGGTGTGCGCGCCCGGTGTGGCCCACGTGCTGGACGACGGGTGCGTCCGGGGCCACGGGGCCGACCGTCTCCCCCAGTCCGTAGGCGATGCCGAACGTCGCGGCGAGCGCGGCGGCGAAGATCCCGACCTTCAGTCCGGCGTGCATGACGTAGTCCCTCCTCATGGACCGCCGGCGGCGGTGCGGTCGTTCAATTCGCCCACACCATACCCCCGAGGGGTATGCAGTCAACCCGCCCGAACCCTTGCGGTGAATACGGGAGGGGGGTATACATGGAGCCATGCCGGGCCGATACCCCCACGGGGTATCCATCGCGGCGGCGGGGGTTCCGCCCCGACCGCCGCCCCGGCCCCGGCATCTTCCCTTTCCGTGAGCTGCGAGGAGCAGACATGACCACCACCACTCCCGGCGCCGCCGAGGTCGAGCTCGCCATCGGCGGCATGACCTGCGCCTCCTGTGCCGCCCGGATCGAGAAGAAGCTCAACCGCATGGACGGCGTCGAGGCGACCGTCAACTACGCCACCGAGAAGGCGAAGGTGACCTTCCGGGACGAGGTCTCCGTCCAGGACCTGATCGCCACGGTGGAGGCCACCGGATACACCGCGCACGAGCCGGCGCCGGTCGCCCCCATCGCGAGCGACGCGACGGACGGCGCCGACGACGGGGGCGGCGGGGAGGCGGACCCACTGCGGCCGCTACAGCAGCGGCTGATCACGGCGGTGGCGCTGGCCGTTCCGGTGATCGTCCTGGCCATGGTGCCGGCGTTGCAGTTCACGTACTGGCAGTGGCTGTCGCTGACCCTGACCGCGCCGGTCGTCACCTACGCGGCCTGGCCGTTCCACCGCGCCGCGTGGACCAACGCCCGGCACGGCGCGGCCACCATGGACACCCTGATCTCGGTGGGCACCTCGGCCGCGTTCCTCTGGTCGCTGTGGGCGCTGTTCTTCGGGACGGCGGGCACCCCCGGCATGACCCACGCGTTCGAGCTGACCATCGCCCGCACCGACGGCGCGGGCAACATCTATCTGGAGGCGGCCGCGGGCGTCACCGCCTTCATCCTGGCCGGGCGGTACTTCGAGGCGCGCTCCAAGCGCAAGGCGGGCGCGGCCCTGAAGGCGCTGATGGAGCTGGGCGCGAAGGACGTCACGGTGCTGCGCGGCGGCCGCGAAGTGACCGTTCCGATCGGGCAGTTGAGCGTCGGGGACCGGTTCCTGGTCCGGCCGGGCGAGAAGATCGCGACGGACGGCACGGTGGTGGACGGCGCGTCCGCCGTGGACGCCTCGATGCTGACCGGTGAGTCGGTGCCGGTGGAGGTCGCGCCCGGCGACACCGTCACCGGCGCCACCCTCAACGTCGGCGGCCGGCTGGTCGTCGAGGCCACCCGGGTCGGCGCGGACACCCAACTCGCCCGGATGGCGCGCCTGGTGGAGGACGCGCAGAACGGCAAGGCGGCCGCGCAGCGGCTGGCCGACAGGATCTCCGCGGTCTTCGTCCCGGTCGTGATCGCCCTGGCGCTGGCCACCCTCGGCTTCTGGATCGGCAGCGGCGCCGGACTGACCGCCGCCTTCACCGCCGCGGTCGCGGTGCTGATCATCGCCTGCCCGTGCGCGCTGGGGCTCGCCACGCCCACCGCGCTGATGGTCGGCACCGGCCGCGGCGCCCAGCTCGGCATCCTCATCAAGGGGCCGGAGGTCCTGGAGTCCACCCGCAAGGTCGACACCATCGTCCTGGACAAGACCGGCACGGTGACCACCGGACGGATGACGCTGCTGGCCACGCACACCGCGGACGGCACCGACAAGGCCGAAGTGCTGCGGCTGGCCGGCGCGTTGGAGCACGCCTCGGAGCACCCGATCGCCCAGGCCGTGGCGGCGGGCGCGAGCGCCGAGGTGGGCACCCTGCCGGTGCCGGAGGACTTCGCCAACCTCGCGGGGCTGGGCGTACAGGGGATCGTCGACGGGCACGCCGTGCTGGTCGGCCGGGAGCGGCTGCTCGCCGAGTGGGCGATCACCCTCCCCGAGGAACTGGCGCAGGCCAAGGCCGCTGCCGAGGCGGCCGGGCGGACCGCGATCACGGTGGCCTGGGACGGTGCGGCCAGGGCGGTGCTGGAGGTGGCCGACGCGGTCAAGGAGACCAGCCCGGAGGCGATCCGGCGGCTGCGCGGGCTCGGGCTGACGCCGGTGCTGCTGACCGGTGACAACGCGGCGGTGGCCCGCTCGGTGGCGGCCGAGGTGGGCATCGACCCGGAGCAGGTGATCGCCGAGGTGCTGCCGCAGGACAAGGTCGATGTCGTCAAGCGCCTTCAGCAGGAGGGCCGTTCGGTCGCGATGGTCGGGGACGGGGTCAACGACGCGGCGGCGCTGGCCCAGGCGGACCTGGGCCTGGCGATGGGCACCGGCACCGACGCGGCCATCGAGGCCGGCGACCTGACCCTGGTCCGCGGTGACCTGCGGGCCGCGGCGGACGCCATCCGGCTCTCCCGCCGCACCCTGGGCACCATCAAGTCCAACCTCTTCTGGGCCTTCGCCTACAACGTCGCGGCCCTGCCGCTGGCCGCCTCCGGTCTGCTCAATCCGATGATCGCGGGTGCGGCGATGGCCTTCTCCTCGGTCTTCGTCGTCGGCAACAGCCTGCGGCTGCGCGGCTTCCAGGCGGCGGACCGCTGATCCCCCAACGACCGACACGGAGGCCGCGAGGGCCGGTCACCGGCCCCGACCTCCGTCACCACCACCAGCCGCCGCGGCCCGTCCGGTACGGGCCGCGGCGGCTTGTCGTGCCTGGGTCTGCCGGGCCGAACGTCACGTCGTGTAGTCCGCGTTGACCCGGACGTACCCGGCGGACAGATCGCAGCCGAACACCGTCGCCCGGCCGTCCCCCAGTCCGAGGCCGATGGCGATCTCCACCTCGCTGCGCCGCATGGCGGCACCGAGCCGCGCCAGGACGTCCTCGGTCGGCTCGGCCGGATAGACCTCGGTGTCGCCGTACGCGACGGTGACGCGGTCCGGCACGATGTCGCGGTCCTCGGTGTTCTTGCCGATGGCCATCAGGACCCGCCCCCAGTTGGGGTCCGCTGCACCGGCGGGAGCTCCTACCGCCGGTGCACCCGTCCACATCGCGGTCGAGTGCGCTACTGCCTCAACTCCCCCTGGGAGCACCCCTCGTCGGGACCGTCTCCGGCGCACGCCGGCGGCATCCACCCCCGGTCGGAGCGCCGCGTGCCCGGCTCCGGGGCGCCCCCGGCCGCGTCGTGCCGCTCCCGCTGCGCCTGCGCGACGAGCCCGTCCACCTCGTCCGCGGACAGGGCGACGGCTTCGACCGTGGCCTGGAGCCGGTAGGAGGCGCCGGAGACGAAGCGGTGCCCCGAGGGCCAAGTGCGGTGTCGCGGGCGGGTGTTGCCCGTGTCGCCGGTCCCCGAGAAGGCTGCTCCGGCATCGGCGTCGAAGCAGGTCAAGGCGCCGGAGAGCGAGTCGCCGCCGAAGCGGAAGGTCGTCCGATCGCTGGTGCACGAGCCGGCGTTCCGCCCGTCGATGGTGACGGTCGCGTGCAGGACGGCGGTGACGGTGCCATCGGTGTGGCGGTCCCGGGCCGCGGGGTCGAGCGTCCCGGTGAACCGCTCGGTGACGTAGCAGCCGTCGGGGCCGCAGCCCAAGTCGCCCGCGTCGTTCAGGGAGAAGGCGACGCCACCGTCGACGGCGTCGGCCAGTCGCCCGGCCGCCGTTTCGAGGGTGGCGTACATCGCGTCGGCCTGGCCGCCGGAGAGCGGGGTCAGGTCCATTCCGGCGGAGTCGCCGTCCTTCAGGGGGCCGATGGTGATCTTCGGGGGCGCCGGGGGCGGTGTGCCGTGTTTCGGGTGCGGGGTGGAGTGGGGGGAGGGGGTGGGGGCGTACGGCTCAAGGCGAAGTACCCGGTAGGGCTTGGCCTTTGAGACCAGCAGGCTGCCGGCGGGGGTGTCGGCTCGTAGCGCGGGCACCCCGCCCACGGACTCGGGCTTGCTTTTGGGGTCGTTCGGGTCGGGAAGCTCGCGGAGGGTGTCCAGGGCGCGCCGGAGTTGCGCCGCCAGGGCGCCCGGGGGCTGGAAGCGGTCGAGTCGGTGGAGGGTGGCGGCATCCCCGGGGGCGCCGATGGTCCACCGGTCGGGGTGCCGGCCGTCCGGCGGGGTGCCGGTCGGGTTCCCCTCGCCGGGAGGCGGTTGCCGTCGGGTGTAGGTCCTGCCGTCGATCCTGAGGACGTCTTGGGGGAGGTCCGCCGCCATCGCGTCCTTGGGCGGGTGGGCCTTGGGCGGGCGGTTCTTGTTGCCGGCGCTGAGGGTGCCCGTGAGCATTCCGGACGGGGAGACCCTGACGTCGCGACGCTCCGCGGTGCTGGTCGAGGTGTCCTGGTAGCGCAGGCCGCGCGCCCGGGCGAGGTCGTCCAACGCCTGGAGGAAGGGCGAGCGGTCTCCGCTCCGCTGCGGTGCCGTCGCGGTCTCCCGGGCGTCCGTGCCGAAGAAGACGATCAGGAAGCCGAGCACGCCCAGCAGCGCGGTCGCGGCGAGGAGCACCTTCCGCACCGGGCTCGGCAGCATCGGGCCGACGGGTACCGCGCCATGGTCTCCGCTCCCCGGTGGGGGTGCGGGCGGAAGCGTGCATGTCGACCGGCCGTCAATGCCGTCGCCGTGGCCCTGTTGCCAGGCGGAGGGGGACGGGCGGGCGGGTGGCGGCGCGGGCGTGGTGGTCGACGGTTCCGGAGACTCAACGCCCCATGTGGGAGCGTCCGTTGCGACGGATCGCGGGGAGGACGGCCGCGCCGCCCGCTCCGGCGGCGGGGGCGGTGGCCCCAAGGGCGGCGGCACCGCGCGGGGGGTCTCCCGCCAGGTGGGCAGCTCCGATGCGTCGGATCCGGTCTTCCCGTGATGGTCGGCCATGCTGACTCCCCCGAGTCGCTTCCGTCAGTCCTCGCCCTTTGGGAAGATACGGCAGTAAGGAGAGCGCTCATAGAGAGCAACTTCCTTGCCACAGAAGTGAATTGAGCGCATAACAGAGACGGGGGAGACGGATCTGTATGGCTGAGACGAGGGGTGTACTGCTGCCGGCCTACGTACTGGCCGACGAGTCGGGGTCGATGGGCCCGCACCGGCAGGAGCTGTCCAACGGGCTGATCTCGCTGTGCGAGGGGCTCCGGGCCGAGCCGATGATCGCGGCGAAGCTGCGGCTGGCCGTGCTGGGCTTCTCCGACGACGTACAGGTCCGCCTCGCGGTGGCGGACATGCGGACGGAGACCAGCCTGCCCAAGGTCGTCATCCGCGGACTGACCAACTACACGGCGGTCTTCGACGACCTGCTGGACCGCATCCCGTCCGATGTGCAGTGGCTGCGCGGCGAGGGGTACAAGGTCCACCGCCCGGTGGTGTTCTTCCTCAGTGACGGGCAGCCGACCGACGGCGGAGCCTGGCGGGGCCCGCACGCCAGGCTGACCGACAAGTCCCAGACGCCGACCGCGCCCAACATCGTCGCCTGCGGCATCGGTGACGCGCAGGCCGCCACCATGGTGGAGGTGGCGACGCGCCCGGAGTTCGCCTTCGTGGCCAAGCCCGGGACGGACATCGGCCAGGCGGTCGCCGAGTTCTTCCATGCGCTGACCGCGAGCCTGGTGGCCTCGGGGCAGGCGCTGAACTCCGGCAGTCCGCAGCTGGTGATCAACCGCCCGGACCAGTTCACCATGGCCATCGACGAGGTCGGGTGATGACCTCTCCGGCCGGTGAGGGGTCCGCGACGGCGCACCGTACCGGACGGGGCCAGGCACCGGCCGCATCCGAGCCCCCGCCCTGGCAACGCATCACGGTGGGCGAACCGGGCCCCGAGTTCGAGGCCCGGCCACCGGGCCAGTACGCCTTCGAGTTCCCCGACACCGAATGCGACGGCTGGTCGACTCCCCTCTTCACCCTGCGGTTTGCCACGGTGCGAGGGGCCAAGCACCGCTACTACCGGCAGCCGCGCCAGGACGCCGCACGCGCCGCGGCCCACGAGGCCACCGGCGGCGTCGTCTTCGCCGTCGCGGACGGCGTCTCCAGCGCCTCGCACTCCGAGTTCGGCGCCGTGGAGGCGTGCCGGGCCTCCCTGGAGCGCATCCTCCACCTGGTGTCCGCGCACGAGGGCCGGCTGGATTCCGGGGACGTGGCCCGGCACGCCGCCGAGCGGCTGCGCGAGTTGACGAAGTGGCGGCTGAGCGGCCGCGAGCCCGAGGCGGGCGAGGTGGCGGCCCTCCACGCGACGACGCTGGTGGCCGGCGTCGTGCGGCCCGATCCCGGCGGCCCGGTGGTCGACGTCTTCCGCATCGGGGACTCGTGCGCCTGGATCCTGGACCTGACCGACGGGCGGTATCGCGAGCTGTTCGGCTCCAAGACCGGCTCGGACGCCCTCCTGGTGTCGAACGAGGTCACGCCGCTGCCGCACGTCCCCGACCCGCCGGAGCACCGCCGCGTCCGCCTGGCCGCCCATCAGGCGCTGCTGGTCGGCACCGACGGCTTCGGGGACCCGCTCGGCGACGGGGACGGCCAGGTCGGCGCGCTCGTCGCCCGCCACCTCGCGGTGCCGCCCGCTCCGGCCTGGCTCGCGCATCTGCTGGACTTCTCCCGGGAGACCTTCGACGACGACCGGACCTTGCTGGTCCTCTGGCCGCACGCCACGGCGGCCCCGCGGTGACCGCGGAGCCCGTCCCCGCCGTCGACCACGCCGCCCTCACCCTGGGACGCCAACTCGGACAGGGCGGCCAGGGCACGGTGTACGAGGTGCCCAACAAGAAGATCAACGGGGCGCAGGGCGGCGGCTGGGACGTCGTCTACAAGGAGTACCGCGCCGAGGTGCTGCCCGAGCTCGACGCCGCCGCGCTCGCCGCGCATGTGGCCCTGCTCGGCGAACTGAGCGCCGCGGAAGGCCGCTGGCTGTGCGACAAGGCCGCCTGGCCCGCCGCCGTCGTCGAACGCGACGGCCACGCCTGCGGGTTCCTCATGCGCGCCGTCCCCGACCGCTTCCACTTCACCCTGCGGAGCCTCCAGGGCGGCTCCGGCATCCGCCGCCCGGCGAACCTGGAGTACCTCCTCAACGACGACGGCTACGTCGCCGGGATCGGTCTGACCGTCAGCGAACGGGACCGGCTCCTACTGCTGGCCGATCTGGCGGCCGCGCTGGCCCGCTTCCACCGCATCGGCATCACCGTCGGCGATCTCTCCCCCAAGAACCTGCTGTTCACCACCGATCCCGAGCCCGCGTGCTTCCTCATCGACAGCGACGCCATGGGCCTGCGGGGCGGCACCGTACTGCCCCAGGCCGAAACGCCCGACTGGCAGGTCCCCACGGGCGAGGCGAAGGCCACCCGGGCCGGTGACGTCTACAAGCTCGCCCTGCTCGCCGTCCGGCTCTTCGCCCGCGACCAGACCGCCACCGACCCCGCCGCGCTGCGCGCGCTCAGCCCGGGACTGGGCGACCTGGCCCGCGCCAGTCAGCACCCGGAACCGGCCCAGCGGCCGACGCCGTCCCAGTGGGCCGAACAGCTCACCACGGCCGCCGCCACCGCGTCGACCGCCCCGCCCAAGCCACCTCCCGGCCGGCCCAAGCCCAAACGCCCGACCCCGCCGCCCCGTACGCGTGCGGCGCACCCGCCCGGCGCCGGCACGGCGCCCCCCGGCGGAACCCCGCCGCTCCGGGCGGCAGCCGCCGCCGTCCTCACCGTCCTGGCGGCCGCGCTCATCCTGCTTCTCATCGTCCTCGTCCCGCACGACGACAGCTCGACCGGCGCCGGCTCCTCCGCCACCGACACCGCTTCCGCCACCGAAACCGACACCGACACCGCGTCCCCCTCCGACACCGAGACCACCCCCTACACCGAGACCACCACCGAATCGCCGACCCCCTACGAACCGCCTTCCCCCTCCTACTCCCCCGAGTCCGATCCGACCACCGCCCCGGTCTCGCTGCCGCCCCCGCCACCACCCCGGCCCAACTACTACGGCGCCATCGCCGTGGGCAGCGACGGCAGCATCGGGAAGGCCTGGGACTACAACTCCGCCAGCGGCGCCGGCCAGGCCGCTCTGAGCAGATGCTCCAGCAGCTCCGGCTGCAAGGTCCTCACGGTGTTCGTCAACGGCTGCGGCTCCGTCGCCTACAACTCCACCACCCGCCGGTACTGGGGCGGCCGCGGCGCCACGGCAACCGAAGCCGAGTCCAACGCCATCTCCCATGCGGGCGGCGGGCGTTGGATCACCTGGGTGTGCACCGCGCACTACTGACCCACCGCCCGGGGCCGCCCACCGGCACCGCCCCGGGCATCGAGGTGCACCGCTTGTTCCTCACAAGATCGGAGACCCGCGAAGCGACGGCACAGCCCCGCCCGGCCTCGCCACGTCAGCCCCAGGGCGGGCGGCCGCCGGCGATCCAGCGGGCCAGGCCGCGCCCGTCGATCAGGCGGAGCGGTGCGGGGAGCGAGGCGTTGGCGGTCTCGGCGTCGCGGGTGAAACGGGAGGTCGTGACGATCACGGCGGCGTCGCAGTGGTGGAAGTCGGCGTACGTCCCGTTCGCCGTGTAGATCGCGGGGGCGCCGACCCGGTTGCGTTCGCCGTACCGCTTGCACTGGACGGCGATGCGGCGACCGTCGTGCAGGACGACGAGGACGTCCAGCCCGCGGTCGTTGGCGCCGCCGGAGACCGTGGCGGAGCGGACGCCGGGGTCCCGGCGCGCGAGATCGGCGATGGCGTGCTCGAACTGGGTGCCGGTCATGTGCTGGTAGGCGGCGAGGCTGTGCGTGACGTCCTGACGGGTGCCGTCGGCGCCGGGGAAGCGGAGGCGGCCGGTTCGGGCGAGGAGGACCAGGACGGCGACGACGACGGCGAGGAAGCCGAGCACGCCGGTGCCGACGGGGTACTCGCGGGCGAACGACACCACCGCGGCCAAGACCAGTACGGCGAGGGCGAATCGGGTGAGCCCCTGCTCGCGCGCCCGTCGTCGCGCGGCCTGACCGCGGGGCCGGCGGACGGGCCGACGACCCGGGCGACGGGTCGGTCGACGAGCGGTGGTGCGTCGCCGCCGGGCGGGTGTGGCCATGCAGAGTCCTCCCGTTGTCACACGGGCGACCGTCGACCCTGACACCGTCCGTCCGTCACCGGTACCGCCCCGGCACGATGACCACGGCCGCCCCCGACCCTCCTGTCTAGCCCGAACCGGGCGGTGTCGTACCGCAGTTGCCGGGGGTTGGCGCAAAACCTGCCGCCGACCTGGCCGGTCAGTCGGTGAACGTGACGCGGAAGACGGGGTGCTTCGGCGCGATGCGACCCAGCTCGTCGTCGGAGGAGTCCGGGCCGACGCCGTCGAAGAAGGCGCCGACCTGGGACTTCCAGCGCTTGAGGTAGGCGCGCAGCAGGACGGGCTTCTCCTCGTCGGGCACGTCGGTGGCGGTGAACGGCCTGGTGGCCCTGCCCAGGCGGAGTTCGCCGCCGCCGGCGGCGCGCAGGTTGTGGGTCCACTGGACGTGGCCGCGGGGCGCGACGAGGTAGTGCCGGCCGTTCACGGTGAGCAGGTTCACCGGCGTGCGCCGCCACTCCCCGCTCTTGCGGCCGCGAACGGCCAGTTCCTGGGAGCCGAAGAGGCTGATCCCCCGCCGGTTGAACGAGGCGACGAGCCGGTTGAACACGTTGACGGTGAACCAGCCCGGCTTGATGACGTGATCGACGACGTGCGCGCCCATGGGGACCCTCCGAGGGGATGGAACAGATGGGAGCGAGTGGAACGTGAGCAGTGCTCTCTATGTAGAGCAGTGTGCATGCCGTGGAGAGATAAAGCAAGAGTAGTGCTCTCGGTGTGAGTCACTGCTCTGATTGCTGGCAGACTGGCCCCATGAGCGCGATCGAGGGAGCGCGTGCACGCGCGCGCAGGGAAGTCACCGCGGCCATCAAGGACGAGGCCCGCCGTCAGCTCGCCACCGAGGGGGCGGCCAAGCTGTCGCTGCGCGCCGTGGCCCGCGAACTCGGCATGGTCTCCTCCGCGCTGTACCGGTACTTCCCCAGCCGTGACGACCTGCTCACCGCGTTGATCATCGACGCCTACGACGCCGTCGGCGAGGCCGCCGAACGGGCCCTCGACGGGGCCGGCGACGCACCGCTCGCCCGGTGGACCGCGGTCTGCCGCGCCGTCCGCGGCTGGGCGCTCGGGCATCCGCACGAGTACGCGCTGATCTACGGCTCACCCGTGCCCGGTTATGCCGCGCCCCAGGACACCACCGGTCCGGCGTCCCGCGTCGCCCTCACGCTGATCCGCGTGATCGAGGACGCGCACGCGGCCGGCGCCGTCCCCGCCCCGGACGGCCCGTTGCCCCCGCGGGAGGTGCTCGACGACGCCGAGCGGCTGCGCGAGACCCTCGGGGTGCACCTGCCCGCCCCCGTCCTGGTGGCGGCGGCCGCCGCCTGGGCCCAACTCTTCGGCCTGGTGAGCTTCGAGCTCTTCGGTCAGTTCAACAACGTCGTCGACGCGCGTGACGCCTTCTTCGAGCGCGCCGTCATCCGGCTCGCCCGGGACACCGGTCTCGCCGAGGGCGAGGCGTAGGGCGGGCGGTGCCGTGAGCCCGGCGCGCGGCGCATCGCCGCGCGCGGCCGGTCGGCGCCTCCTCAACTCCCCCTCGGGTGAGGGGGTTTCGCCGGGAATCGGTGTGCGCGGGAGGCGCCGCGGCTGTGGTTGCTCACTGCGGTGCGGCGAGGTCCTGGGTCCACCAGGGGCCGCCGCTGCCGTGGACGATGCCGATGCCGACCGCGCTGAACCGGCAGTCGAGCATGTTGCCGCGGTGCATGGAGTCGCTCATCCAGTCGTTCACCGCCGAGGCGGCGGTCGTCGGGCCACGGTCGAGGTTCTCGCCCCAGCTGCTCCACCGGTAACCGGTGGCGCTGATCCGGGAGTCGGGGCCGGTGCCCTCCGGTGAGTTGTGGTCGAAGTAGTTGCGGGCCGCCATGTCGGCGGAGTGCCGCGCGGCCGCGGTGTGCAGCCTGGGGTCGATGTGGAGCGGGCCGCAACCGGCCTGCGCGCGGCTGCGGTTGATGAGGGCGACGGCCTGCGCCTCCAGGTCGGGCGGGGTGACGCTGGGGGACGGTGAGGAGGGCGAGGGCGTCGGGGTGGGGCTTGCGGTGGTGTGCGTCGGGGTGGGGGTGGGAGTGGGCGTCGGGGTGGGCGTGGGGCGGGGTGCGGGGGTGGTGGCGGTCACCGTGGGTTCCGCGCTGGGCGTGGGCTTGGGCGGGGTCCGCTGCTCGTTCCGGGGGGTGCCGGGGTGCCAGGGCAGGGTGGCGATGACGGCCAGCGTGAGCGCGGCCGCGCCGCCGACGACGGCCGCCCTGGTGGCCCGGCGGGGGCGGGGCGGTCGCTGCGACGCGGGGTCTGCGGGGTGGTGACCGGCTCCCTCGGCGGCGTCCGGCGCCGGGGCGGGCGACGGGCCGGATGCCGGGGATGTTCCGGTCGTGGACGGGGAGGCGCCGGTGGCCGTCGGGGGTGCGGTTCCGGTGGCGTTCGGAGTTGCCCCGGTGGTCGGTGATGCGCCGTTGGCCGGAGGTGTCGCGGTGGTTGAGGGTGCCGAGGTGGTGGCGGGGGTCGAAGTGGTCGGGGCCGTCGAGCCGGTTGACGAGGCCGATGCGGACGAGGAGGTCGTCGCGGTGGTCGTGGACGTCGTCGACGTGGCCCAGGCGGTGGCGGTGTGGGAGAGGACGGTGTGCGGGGTGAGGTGGGCGGGGAGCGGCAGCATGGCGAGGCCGGCCAGCAGGCCCTCGGCGGGCAGCAGGTCGTGCCAGTGCCGGGAGCAGGTGGTGCAGTTGCGGGCGTGCCGGGCTATGCGCTTGCGCCACAGGGGCGACGGGGCGTTGTCCCAGGGGGTGATCAGCTCGGCGAGTTCGGGGCAGGGCGGCTTCCCCGCGAGGGCGCGGACGACGACGCGGCCGGTCTCCAACTGCTGCTTCATCCGCTGCACCCGGACCGCGGCGTGCCGCGACCCGCAGCCGATGGCGGCGGCGAGTTCCGTCCGGTCGATCTCGCCGGCCGCCTCCAGCCACCACAGCGACAGCAGGGAGCGGTCCCCTTCGTCCAGCCAGCGGGTGGCCGCGACCGCCTCGCGGCGCTGACCGGACAGGCCCAGCCGCAGGATCGTCAGGTCGACGAAGTCGGCGGCGCGGTCGGGCTGTTCCACCGACTGCTCCAGGCCGACGGTGGGGGCCTTGCGGGCGACCGTCCAGCGGCGCCGTATCTGGTTCATCGCGATCGCCACCAGCCAGGAGCGGAAGGATTCCGGATCCCGCAGCTCCGTCAGCGACTCCAGGGCGCGCACCATGGTCTCCTGGACCACGTCGTCGACGTCCGCATGGCCGTCCAGCGCCCGGCCGACGACGTTGTAGATCAGGGGAAGGTAGGCGGAGACGAGTTGCTCCCGGGCATCGTCGTCACCCGCCCTGGCCGCCTCGACGGTCGCCGTACCGTTGTCCCACTTCACGCCATTCGGTCCTGTTCATCCGCGTACACCTTCATGGCCCCCGTGCTCAGGTGACCCGTCCGGCGCCCGGTGACAACAGAAAAACCTACGTGGAAGCGGTCACTGTCCTGACAGGGGCTCCCCCTCGCCGTATCGCCCGTCGGGGCCTGGCGAAAAAAACTTCGGAAGTTTCTTCGGAAGTTTCTGTTGTCCGGGTCCGCGCCAAGGGTCTCCCCTAGTGCGGCCCTCTCCTCGGAAGGGCCGCACGGACCCACATTCCCGCAGGCCATCGCGCCACGGACCGCAGGTGACGGCCTCCCGTCACGGCCCTCACGGCCCGGCGGTCCGGCGGGAATCGGACAACGGAAACGGAAGCGGACCCATGCATCACGACGACAACCTCGACCCCGCAGCGCAGCACGAGGCGCCGGCCGGCTCCGGCCGCCGGGCCGACGCGCCCGCGGGGCACCGGCGTCACGCGTCCCGCGCCGCCCACCGAGCCGCCAAGAGCGGCGGAAACCACCGCTCCGGCGCCGGCCGCCCGGGGCCGAAGGCCGTGGCGGTGGCGGTCGGAGCCGCCCTCGCCGTGGGCGGCTCCTGCCTGCTGCTGATAAACCCCGGCTCCGGGGCCGACCAGGCCCTCGCGGCCGATGCGTCCGCGACGACGCACTCGGCCCTCGCCACCGCCTCCACCACCGCGACGCCGAGCACCGACCCGCGCTCGCCCCGCCGCCACAAGCCGACGCCCACCCCCACCGCCGGCGCCACCGAGACGCCCGACAAGCCGCACACCCCCTCCCCGACGGCCACCCCCGAGGAGCACACGCAGCCGACCCACCAGACGCCGGTGCACCAGCCCCGGGTCAATTCCGGCGGGGGCCACGCCTCGGTGCCGGTCCGCTCGGGAGGCGCGACCGGTAAGGCCGCGGCGTACGCCCAGAAGGTCGTCGAGCTGGTCAACGCCCAGCGTGCGCAGCACGGTTGCCGCCCGCTCACCGTCGACGCGCACATCCAGAAGGCGGCCCAGGCGCACTCCGACGACATGGCGGCCCGCAACTACTACGACCACAACTCCCCGGAGGGCGTCGACCCGGGCACCCGCATGACCAACGCGGGCTTCAACTGGCAGAGCTGGGGCGAGAACATCTTCAAGAGCCCCACGGACCCGGCCACCGCGGTCGACGGCTGGATGAACAGCCCCGGGCACCGCGCCAACATCCTCAACTGCTCGTTCACGTCCACCGGCGTGGGCGTGAACCTCAGCTCCAACGGCCCCTGGTGGACCCAGGACTTCGGCACCCGCGGCTGACGGCAGCCGACGGACCTACCCGCGACGGGCGACCCCGGCCGCGTTCCGCACCTCGGCCTCAAGTGGCCGAGGCAGCGCACCCCATTCGCTCATGGGGTGCGCGCGGAGCGCGGCCGGTGGCGTTTCGGGGCTTGCGGCGCGGGGACGTCGTGGTGGGACGGGCGACCATTGACACCGTCAACTTGTTAATCAATCATGACCCTTCGGGATTAGAGAACGATATATCGAACGATTTCGGCCCGCTCCGGCAGATGGTTCGGCTACGGCCCGGCAGGACTGCCGCAGCGGCGAGAAAGCGAGCGCGTAGTGGGTGAGAGGGCGGACAGCGGCCGTTCGCAGGGACGGCCCCGCCGACCGGCGAGAGGCGGGCGCCACGGTGCCCCCGCCCGCCCGGTGACGGGCCGCCGCTCCCCACGGCCACCGGTCGCGTAGGTCCCGACCCAGACGTCCGCCGGCGCTCGCCGGCACCCGGCGGCGCCAGGAACGGGGGGACGTTCCGTGCGCGGCGCGCGTCGCGGCGCAGGTGCCGGCGGCGTTCGTGCGCCGTGCGGCGCCCCGGTCCGCAAGCGGTGCCCGGGCGCCCCGGCTGTCCTCCCCCACAGAGGAAAGAGATGGTTCTCCCGGTGACTGACACCTTCCCGCAGCCGAGCGACGGCCCCTCCGCGCGCCTGGCTCCGCCCGGAGCCGCGGCGCCGGGCGACAGCGCGCCGCAGCCCCTGTCCTTCGCCCAGCAGCGCCTGTGGGTGCTGGACCAGTTGGAGGGGGCCGGGGCGGCGTACAACGAGGTGGTGGTGCACCGGCTGCGCGGTCCGCTGGACACGGCGGTGCTGGCCCGGGCGCTGGACGCGGTGGCGGCCCGGCACGAAGTGCTGCGGGCCCGGATGGTCACCGTCGACGGTGCGGCGCACCAGGTGGCGGGGCCGGTGGACGCCGGGTATCCGCTGGTGGCGGTCGATCTGTCGGGCGAGGAGGATCCCGCGGCGCGGCTGGTCGAGGTGCAACGGGCCGAGGCCGAGGCGCCGTTCGACCTGGGCGCGGGGCCGCTGGCGCGGGGCCGGCTGGTGCGGCTGGCGGCGGAGGATCATGCGCTGCTGCTGACGATGCATCACATCGTCTTCGACGGGGCGTCGATGGTGGTGATGATGCGGGAGTTGAGCGCCCTCTACACGGCGTTCCTCGCGGGTGACGACGACCCGTTGGAGCCGCTGCCCCTCCAGTACGCCGATCACGCCCGGCAGCAGCTCGACTGGGCGGCGGGGCCGGAGTGCACCGCGCAGGGCGCCTACTGGGAGGAGCAACTGGCCGGTGCGCCGCCGCTGTTGGAGCTGCCCACCGACCGGCCGCGGCCGCCCGAGCAGGACCACCGCGGCGGGCGGGTGGCGCTGCGGGTGGACGAGGAGGTGACCGCGGCGCTGTCCCGGGTCGCCCGGCGGCACGGCGGCACCCTCTTCGTGGCGGCGCTGACCGGCTGGTCCGTGGTGCTGTCGCGACTGACCGGCGAGTCCGACATCGTTGTCGGCGCCCCGGCGGCGAACCGGCGCGGCCGGGCGGCCAACGACGCGATCGGCTTCTTCGTCAACTCCCTCGCCCTGCGCACCGATCTGTCCGGTGATCCGACGGTCTCCGAGGCGCTGCGCCGGGTGCGCGGCGTGGTGCGCGGTGCGCTGGACCACCAGGACGTGCCGTTCGAGCGGGTGGTGGAGCGGGTCAATCCGCCGCGCAGCGCCGCCCATACGCCGCTGTTCCAGACCATGTTCGCGTGGTCGCCGTCCCGTCGCGGCCTGCTGGACCTGCCCGGTGTCGCCGCGGAGCCGCTGGACATCCCGTTCGCCCCGGCCAAGTTCGACCTCGCGCTGTCGCTGGCGGCGGAGGACGGCTGTCTGACCGGGCATCTCGACTACGCCACCGCGCTGTTCGACCATGCGACGGCCGAGCGGTACGCGGGATATCTGGGGCAGGTGCTGGCCCAGATGGCCGCCGCGCCGGACCGGGAGATCGGCGCTCTCGCGCTGCTGGACGAGGCGGAGAGCCGGCAGTTGGTGGCCGACTGGGACGCCACGCGCGGCGCGGCCGCGGTGCCGCCGGCGGCGCCCGGCGGGCTGGTGGCCCGCTTCGACGCGCAGGCCGCGGCCCGTCCCGGCGCCCTCGCGCTGGACGCGGCCGGGCAGCGGCTCGACTACGGCACGCTGGCGCGCCGCGCGGACCGGCTCGCCCGCGCGCTGGCCGACCGCGGGGTGCGGCCCGGCCAGGTGGTCGGTCTGCACGCCGGGCGGACACCGGAGTTGGTGGTGGGGCTGCTCGGCGTCCTCAAGGCGGGTGCCGCGTTCCTGCCGCTCGATCCCGGGCAGCCGGCCGAGCGGCTGGCCGCGATGGTGGCGGACGCCGCCCCGGCCCTGGTGCTGACCGATGCCGCCGACGCTCCGGACGCCTGGTCGGACCTGCGCTCCGTCGAGGCGGAGGCGGTGTCGGACGAGCCGCCCGCCGTGGCGGCGGGGCCGGCGGATCTCGCGTATGTCCTCTACACCTCGGGGTCGACCGGCCGTCCCAAGGGCGTGGCGGTGCCGCACCGCAGTGTGCTGAACCTGCTCGACACCTGGCTGGACCGGTTCGGGGCGGTGCCCGGCGAGGCGTCCTCGGCGTGGTCCGGCATCGGCTTCGACGCGACGGTCCACGAGCTGCTGCTGCCGCTGACGACCGGCGCGGAGCTGCACCTCGTCCCCGACGAACTGCGCGCCGATCCCGAGGAGTTGCTGGGCTGGATGCGCGAGCACCGCATCGTGCAGGCGTTCCTGCCGCCCGCGTATGTGCGGTGGATCGACGAGGCCCCGCAGGAGCGGCTGGCCGGGCTGGCGCTGCGGCAGTTGCTGACCGGTGTGGAGTCGCTGCCCGAGAAGGCGCTGTACCGCATGGTGCAGGCGCTGCCGGGCCTGCGGATCTGCTACGGCTACGGGCCCACCGAGGCCACCGTCTACAGCACCGCCTACACCGATCCGCAGCCCCTGGACCGGCCGTGCCCGATCGGCCGGCCGCTGGGCAACACCCGCCTGTACCTGCTCGACGAGCGGCTGCGGCCGGTGCCGCCGGGCGTCACGGGCGAGATCTGGCTGGGCGGGGCGTCCCTCGCGGACGGCTACTTCGGGCGCCCGGACCTGACCGAGGAGCGGTTCCGGCCCGACCCGTTCGTGCCGGGCGAGCGGATCTACCGCACCGGCGACCTGGCGCGCCGGCTGCCGGACGGCAACGCGGAGTTCCTGGGCCGCCGGGACGACCAGGTCAAGCTGCGCGGGTTCCGGATCGAGCCGCGTGAGGTGGAGACCGCGCTGCTGGCGCTGGACGGGGTGCGGGAGGCCGTGGTCCTCGCCGACCGGGACGACGCGGGCGAGCTGCGCCTGGTGGCCGCCCTGGGCCGGGGCGAGCAGGAGCCGCGTCCGGCGCACGAGTGGCGTTCCGCGCTCGGCCGGTACCTGCCGGACCACATGATCCCCGCGGTCTTCGTCGAGCTGCCCGCGCTGCCGCTCAACCGCAGCGGCAAGGTGGACCGGGCGGCGCTGCTGGCGGCGGCGCGGGCGGTGCCGTCGCAGGTGAACACCGCGGCGCCGCGCGATCACATCGAGATGGCGCTGCACCGGATATGGCAGGGCGTGCTGCTGCGCCCGTCGATAGGCATCACCGACAACTTCTTCGACATCGGCGGCACCTCGGTCTCCGCGATCAAGGTGGCCTCCGCGGTCCGCGCGGAGTTCGGCGAGACGCTGCCGATCCGCGACATGATGACCCACCCGACGATCGAGGCGCTGGCCGGGCGGCTGCGGTCGGGGGCGACCGGGCAGCCGCAGAGCAGTCTGATCGAGTTCCGGCCGGGCGAGGGGCGGCAGCGGGTGGTGTGCATCCACCCGGCCGGCGGGACCGCGTTCTGCTATCTGCCGCTGGCCACCGCCCTGCCGCCGGAGGTCGGGGTGTACGGCGTGCAGTCGCCGGGGCTGAACCCCGGGGAGACGCCGCTGCCCTCGGTGGAGGCGATGGCGCAGGAGTATCTGCGGCTGGTCGAGGTGCGCGCGGACGAGTCGCTGGTGCTGTGCGGACTGTCGTACGGCGGGCTGGTCGCCCATGAGATGGGGCGGCTGCTGGCGGCCTCGGGGCACCGGCGGTTCAGTGTGGTGCTGCTCGACTCCCGGAGCACCGACGACCCCGCCGAGCGCGCGGCGGTCACGCCGGTGGAGGCGGAGGAGTTCCGCGCGAAGCTGGTGCGGTTCAACGGGATGTACCCGGGCATCGAGGACGCCCAGATCGACCGGTACTTCCGGATCTACAACCACAACCGGATGACCGCCCGGGACTACGACGTCCCGTCCTCCCCGGCCCGGTTGGTGTTCGTGCAGGCCGCCGAGGAGAGCGACGACGCGGCGGCGGAGCGGGCCGTGGTGGCGTTCTGGGAGCGGCGGGCCGGGGGCGGTCTGCTGATCGAGCCGGTGAAGTGCGGCCACTGGGACATGCTGGAGAGCGACCAGGTGCCGCGGGTGGCGGAGCTGATCGCGGCGGAGCTGACGCGGCTGCCCGCGCCACCGCCATCGGGCGCGGCCGCCGGCGCCGGTTCCCGTACCGAGGGGGAGGCGTGATGGGGACTTCGGAGACGGCCCGGGTGCCGGCGGAGACGACGGGCCTGGCGCTGGGCGTGCACGCCCAGGCGCTGCGCACACCGGACGCGCCCGCGGTGCGCGACGGCGCGGTGGAGCTGGACTACGCGGCGCTGGACGCGGCGGGTGCGGCGGTGGCCGCCGCGCTGCGCGGCCACGGGGTGCGCCCGGGGCAGGCGGTGGCGGTACAGCTGCCGCGGTCCTGGCAGTTGGTGTGCGTGATGCTGGGCATCCTGCGGCTGGGGGCCCGGGTCGTCCCGCTCGACGCGCTCAGCCCGCTGGAGCGCCGCCGCCATATCCTCACCGACGCGGCCGCCGTCGCGCTCGTCCACGGCGCAGCACTGCCCGAGGGGCTGCCGGACGGGGTGGTGCCGCTGGCCGCGGACGGGCTGCTCGCCGCGCGGGACCGCCTCCCGGCGCCGCAGGAGCCGCCGTTCACCGGCGCGCCGGTCTCCTTCCTCTTCTACACCTCCGGAACGACCGGGCTGCCCAAGGGAGTTGAGGTCGGCGACGCCGGGGTGCCGCGGCTGGCCGCGCCCGGTTTCCTCGAACCGGCCGCGGGCGCGCGCTATGCCTGCCTGTCCAATCCGGCCTTCGACGCGCTGACGTTTGAAGTGTGGGTGCCGCTGCTGACCGGTGGCCTCTGCGTGATCGTCGACGACGCGGACGTGCGCGACCCGGAGCGGCTGGCGGCGGTGCTGGTGCGCGAGCGCGTCGACACCCTGTTCGTCACCGCCGCGCTGTTCAACGCCGTCGTGGACACCGCGCCCGGCTGCTTCGCCGGCGCCCGGCAGGTCCTGGTCGGCGGCGAGCAGCTCAACGCCCGGGTCGTCCGCCGCTGGTACCGGCACAACGCCGGCGCCGCCACCCGGCTGTTCAACATCTACGGGCCGACGGAGACCACGACGTTCGCGGTCTTCCACCCGATACCGCGGGACTTCGCCGGGGACGTGGTGCCGATCGGGCGTCCGCTGCCCGAGACCGGTGCGGTGGTGGTCGCCGACGGTGCGCGGCTCGCCGCGCCCGGGGAGGTCGCCGAGCTGTGCCTGTCGGGCTCGGGGCTCGCCGCCGGGTACCGCAACCTGCCCGAGGAGACGGCTCGCCGCTTCGTCCGGCTGCCCTGGTACGACGGCGGCCGGGAGCTGCACTACCGCACGGGCGATCTGGTGCGTGCCGACGCCGACGGGCTGCTGACGTATGTGGGGCGCGCCGACCGGCAGGTGAAGGTCCGGGGCTTCCGGATCGAGCCGGGCGAGCTGGAGCGGCGGATCACCGCGCATCCGGCGGTGCGGCGGGCGCATGTCTGCACCCGCCGGGCCGGCGCCGACGGTCCGTATGAGCTGCTGGCGTTCCTGGTGACCGAAGGCGCGCTGTCCTACGAGGAGTTCGAGCGGCATCTGGCCGACGGGCTGCCCACGTACATGCGGCCGCACCATCTCTTCCTGGTCGACGCGGTGCCGCTGACCGCCAACGGCAAGGTCGACGAGGCGGCGCTGCTGGCCGGCGCGGACCGGCCGTGGCGGCGTACGGAGGGCACCGCCGCGGCGGTCGCCACGCCGTGGCAGCGGGAGGTGCTGGTGCTGGCCGGTGCGGTGCTGGGCCTGCCGGACGTGGCGCTGGAGGACCGGTGGATCCCGGCCG
Source organism: Streptomyces sp. NPDC093097 (assembly GCF_044754325.1). Classification (NCBI taxonomy): domain Bacteria; kingdom Bacillati; phylum Actinomycetota; class Actinomycetes; order Kitasatosporales; family Streptomycetaceae; genus Streptomyces; species Streptomyces sp. NPDC093097. The sequence goes on along the minus strand of NZ_JBIVOW010000001.1, from coordinate 168,521 downwards.
GCGGCGACTCGCTCAAGGCGCTGCGGTTCTGCTTCGAGGCGCGGCGCCGCTGGGGCTGCGAACTGGACCGGGGGCTGGTGCTCGGCGGCGATCTCGCCTCGATCGCCGAGGCGGTGGCGGCCGGCCGCGGCACCGCCGAGGGTTCGGTGTATCCGCCGGTGGCGCCGCCCTCCGGGGCGGACCGCGCACCGGCCACCAGCGAACAGCAGCGGCTGTGGCTGCACCAGCAGCGCTCCCCCGGCTCCCGCGGCTACCACGTGGGCCAGGCGTTCCGCCTCGACGGCGCGCTCGACACCGCGGCGCTGCGCCATGCGCTGCGGCGGCTGGTGGCGCGCCATCCGGCGCTGCGGACCGGCTTCGAGGCGACGCCGGAGGGCCTGTACCAGGTGGTCGGCGCGCCGTACGACCCGTGGACCGCGCCCGGCGCGGCGCCCACCGACGAGGCGGGTCAACGCGCCGTCGCCGCCGCCTACTTCGCCGAGCCGTTCGACCTGGCCCGCCCGGAGATGCTGCGCGCCTGTCTGCTGCCGGACGCCGACGGCGGGGTGCTGCTGCTGCATCTGCACCACATCGCCGTCGACGGCTGGTCGCTGAACGTGCTGTTCCAGGAGCTGTCGGAGGACTACGCCGCCTACGCGCCGGGCGCCGGGACGCCGGACGCACCGGGTACCGCCGGGTGCACCCCGCTCGACTACGCGCACTGGCAGGCCGAGTGGCACACCCGCCCCGCCTACCGCGCCCGGCGTGCCGAACTGGCCGCGCACTACGCCCGTTCCGAGGAGGCCGGCGAGCCGCTGCTGCCCGCGCGCCCGCTGCCGTTCCCCGAGGGGCGGCTGCTGCACACCCGGCTCGACACGGTGCGCCGCACCCACGTCGACCGGCTCTGCGCGGAGCTGGACCTGACCCGCTTCCAGGTGCTGCTGGGCGTCTTCGCCTGGAGCCTGTACGCGGTGACCGGCCGCACCCGGCCGCGGATCGCCGCGCCCGTCGCGGGCCGTCCGGTGCCCGAATTCGCCGACGGGGTCGGCATGTTCGCCAACACCGTGCTGCTGCCGCTGACCGTCGCCCCCGGTGAGGAGCTGCGCGCGCAGCTGCTGCGCTGGGGCGCCGAGGTGCGGGAGGTCCTGGACCGGCAGGACGTGGCGCTCTCCGACGTGCTGGAGGGCCGGGCGGGCCGACACGGCGGCGACGGGGCGCCGTTCGACGTCCTCTTCGTCCAGGAGAACACCGACTTCGAGGCGCTGCGGCTGCCGGGCTGCGCCGCCCGCCCCCTGTGGTGGCCGCCCACCGAGGCGAAGTGCCCGCTGACGCTGTCCGTGGTCGCGTACGCCGACGGTCTGGAGTGCGTGTGGGAGTACGCCGCCGACCACTTCGAGGCCGAGGAGGTCGCGGCGCTGGACGGGCTGTTCCGGCGGGCGCTGGATCTGCTCGCCGCCGGCGGCCCGGACACGCCCGCCGGGCTGGCCGGGCCCTACCGCGCCGCGCTGCCCGAGCACGGCCGCGGCCCGGCGGCCCGGCCGGCGTACCCGACGGTGGCCGAGGGCTTCGCCCGGCAGGCCGCCCGCACCCCGCACGCCCCGGCCGTCGACGACGGGGCGCGGGAGGTGGATTACGCCACGCTGGACCGGTACGCGGCGACGCTGGCGGCGCAGCTGCGGACGGCGTTCCCGGTGGCGGACGGGGCCACCGCCCGCGTCGCGCTCTACCTGGAGCCGTCGCTCACCCACATCGTCGCGCTGCTGGCGCTCGCCCGGCTGAACCTGACGATCGTGCCGCTCGATCCGTCCTACCCGCCGGCGGTGCTGCGGCAGGTCCTGGACCAGGCGGCGCCGCTGTGCGTGCTGGTGCCGGCCGAGGGCGCGCCCGGTCTGGACGCCGTCGATCCCAAGGGCCGCACGGTGCGGCATCCGGTCGCGCTGGACGCGGGCGCGCCCGCGGAGCCGTTCGTGGCGCACGACGGTGCCCGGCCGCTCTACACGCTGTTCACCTCGGGCTCCAGCGGCACCCCCAAGGGCGTCCAGGTCTCCGACCGGACGCTGTGCAACCTCCTTGCCTGGCAGGCCGGTGCCGGTGGGCTCGGGGCGCCCGCCGTCACCCAGCAGTTCTCGATGCTCTCCTTCGACGTGTCGTTCCAGGAGATCTTCGGGACGCTGTGCGGCGGCGGCACCCTGCACCTGATCCGCCCCGAGCTGCGGCAGGACGCGCCCGCGCTGCTGGCGCAGCTGGAGGCGTCCGGCGCGGAACGCCTCCATCTGCCGTACGTCGCCCTGCAGTTGCTCGCCGAGCACGCCGTCCATCTGGGCCGCTACCCCGCGCGGCTGCGCGAGGTGGTCACCGCCGGCGAACAGCTGGTGTGCACCGATGCGATCCGCCGCTGGTTCGCCGGGCTGCCCGGTGCCCGGCTGTTCAACCACTACGGGCCGACCGAGACCCATGTGGTCTCCGCGCTGTGCCTGGAGGGGGACCCGGCGCACTGGCCGGAGCGGCCCGCCATCGGGCAGCCGGTGGCCGGCGCGGTGCTGCGGGTGGTCGACGGCGACGGGCGGCCGGTGCCGCCCGGGTGCCCCGGCGACCTGCTCATCGGCGGCACCATGGTCTCCCGCTGCTATCTGGGCGACGACGGTGAGAACCCGCTCAACACCGAGCGCTTCACCGAACTGCCGGGGCTGGGGCTGTTCTACCGCAGCGGCGACCGGGCCCGGTTCGACCGGGGCGGGCTGCTGCACTACCTGGGCCGCGACGATGCGCAGATCAAGCTGAGCGGGCACCGGCTGGAGCTGGGCCAGGTCGAGGCGGCGCTGCTGCGCCACCCGGAGATCACCAACGCCGTGGTGGTGCCCGACGGCAACGCCCTGGTCGCCTGCTTCCAGTGCCGCGGCCGGGCCCCGGCCGCCGACGACCTCACCGCCCATCTGGCGACGCTGCTGCCGGCGTATGTCCGTATCGCCCGGTTCCGGCGGCTGGAGGCGCTGCCGCGCACCCCCAGCGGCAAGCTGGACCGGGCGGCCGCGCTGCGCGCACCGGGCGAGGAGGTGGCCGGCCGGGCGGCGCACGTCGCGGCGTGCTCGCCGCGCGAGGCCGAACTGGCCGCGGTGTTCGAGGCGGTGACCGGCACGGCCATCGCCCCCGAGCAGAGCTTCTTCGACGCGGGCGCCTCCAGCCTGACGCTGATGCGCTACCACCTGCGCTGCGCCACGGAGTTGGGGCTGGGCTTCACCGTCGCCGACCTCTTCGAGCACGTCACGGTGCGGGCGCTGGCCCGTTTCCTGGACGACCCGGGCGACACGTGCGGCCCGGCGGCGCCCCCTCCGGCCCCCGCCATGGCGCCGATGCCGGCGCCCAGTGCGGACGCGGTGCCCGCGGACGAGCCGATCGCCGTGATCGGCATGGCCGTACGGCTGCCCGGGGCGGCGGATCTGGCCGCGTTCTGGGAGATGGTGCGCACCGGGGCCCGCGGTATCGAGCACTTCGACGCCGCCGACGGGCTGGTCGGGGCGCGCAGCCAGATGGCCGGGCTGCTCGACTTCGACCCGGACCACTTCGGCATCAGCCGGGCCGAGGCCCGTCTGATGGACCCGCAACAGCGCCATCTGCTGATGTGCGCGGCGCAGGCCCTGGCGCACGCCGGGATCGCCGACCCCGCGTCCGGTCCGCGCACCGGCCTGATCGCGGGGGCCGGTGAGAGCACCTACTTCCAGGCCATGCTGCGGGAGGCGGACCCCGCCTCGCTGCCGGACGGCTTCCGGCTGGCGCTCCACCACGAGAAGGACTTCCTCGCCACCAAGCCCGCCTACCACCTGGGGCTGACCGGTCCGGCCTTCACCGCCCAGGCGGCGTGCGCCAGTTCGCTGGTCGCGGTGCACCTGGCGGCAGGGCTGCTGCGGCAGGGCGACGCGGACGTCATGCTGGCCGGCGGGGTGCTGGTCGACCACACGCTGAGCGGCGGCTACCGCTACCAGCCGCAGCACATCTTCTCCGCCGACGGCCACTGCCGTCCCTTCAGTGACGACGCCAGCGGGACCATCGGCGCCAGCGGCGTCGGTGTGGTGGTGCTCAAGCCGCTGCGCCACGCCCGGCGCGACGGCGACACCGTCTACGCGGTGCTCACCGGCTCCGCGCTGAACAACGACGGTGCGGACAAGCTCGGTTACAGCGCCCCGTCGCTGGCCGGGCAGCGCGAGGTGATCCGGGCGGCGCTGCGGCGCAGCGGCCGCACCGGAGCCGATCTGTCCTACGTCGAGGCGCACGGCACCGGCACCCGGCTCGGCGACCCCGTCGAGATCGCCGCGCTGCGCCAGGCGTTCGACGTCGCGGAGTCCGACCGCTGCGCGCTGACGTCCGTGAAGAGCCAGATCGGGCACCTGGGGGCGGCGGCCGGCGTGGTGGGGCTGGTCCGTGCGGTGCTCAGCATCCACCACGGCGTGATCCCGCCGCATGCGGACTTCCGCGCCCTCAACCCGCATATCGATCCCGACCCCGCCCCGTTCCACTTCCCGACCGCCGCGCTGCCCTGGCCGGACGACCGGCCCCGGGTGGCGGCGGTCAGCAGCTTCGGCATCGGCGGCACCAACGCCCATGTGGTGCTGGAGGGTTCGCCGGACGCCGGGAAGCCGGAGCCCGCCGGGGACGACGACTGCCTGGTGCTGTCCGCGTCCAGCGCGGCGGCGCTGCGCACCGACGCCGCACGGATCGCCGACTACCTGGCGGCCCGCCCGCAGGCGTACCGCGCGGTGTTGCGGCATCTGCGGTCCGGGCGCCCGGCGCGGCGCCGGCGGGCGGCCGCGGTCTGCCCCGACGCGGCGTCCGCGGTGCGGTGGCTGCGCACCGTCGAGTCCGTCGAACTGACCGAGGATGCCGGGGTGTTGGAGCCGGGCGCGGCCGGCGCCGGGACCGCCCCGGCCGCCCCCGCGGGGCAGTCCCTCGACGAGACGGTCGCCGCCTGGCTCGCCGGCGCGGACCTCGCACCCCGGCCGGGCCCGGCCCAGGCGCCGTGGGACTTCCCGCCGCCCGCCTTCGACCTGGCGGAGTACGACTTCCCGCGCGCCCGCGCCGACGCCCCGGCCGCGCGGGCCGGCGACGGCCCGCGGCGGCTGGCGGAGGCCGACTGGCTGAGCCAGCCGCACTGGGTGCGGTGGTGCCGGGCCGGTTCCGGCGGCCGGGAGCGCACGGCCCGGCGGCTGGTCCTGGTCACCGACGGACCGGTGTCCGGCGCGGCGCTGCGGGAGTTCGAGGCCGCGTACGCCCGCGTCGTCCACGTCACCGCGGGGCGCGCCTTCGCCGCCGGCGGCACCGACGCCTTCGAGGTCGACCCGACGGACCGGGCCTCCTGGCGGCGGCTGCTCGACGCCCTGGGCCCGGACGGGCCCGACGGCACCGACTGGCTGCACGCGCTCCCGCTCGGCGTCACCGGCCCGGTCGGCCACGCCGCCCTGGCGCGGGCCGAGCGGGCCTGTCTGGACGCCCCCGCGGCGCTGGTCCAGGCGTTGGCGGACACCCCGCCCGCGCTGCGGCCGCGCCTGTGGTGGCTCTCGTACGGGGCGCAGCCGGTCGAAGGCGGCGTCGCCCGGCCCGAGTCGGGGCTGCTCGCGGGGGTCGCCACGGTCGCCGGACAGGAGGGCGCGGCGGACGGCCGGTGGCTGGACCTGCCCGGCGCCGACCCGGCCGACTGGGCCGGCCCGCTGGCCGCGCTGCTCACCGGCGGCACGCCCCGCGCCGAGCTGCCGGAGCGGTTGGCGCTGCGGCACGGCCACTGGTGGCACCCGACCGTCTCAGCCGTCCCCGCCGTCCCGGGCCCCGCGCCCGAACTGCCCGACGACGGCGAGCACGTGGTGCTCGGCGGCACCGGCGGAATCGGTGCCGCCGTCGCGGCCTGGCTGCTGGAGCGGACCGCGGGCCGGGTGCTGCTGCTGTCCCGCCGGCCGCGGCTGCCGGCGGCGCTCGCGCCCTGGGCCGACCGGATCGAGCTGATCGAGGCGGACCTCTCCGACACCGACGGCTTCGAGGACCTGCTGGCCCGACTCGCCGGCCGCCTCACGCGCCTGGCGACGGTGACGCACGCGGCCGGGGTCGGGGCGGGCGGGCTCCTCGTCCGCCGCGAGACCGGCGCCGCGCACGACCAGCGGGCCAAGCTCACCGGCGCGCTGCTGGTGGAGCGGTTGATCGCGCGGTACTCCCCCGCGCTCGCGGTGTACTGCTCGTCGATGTCGGCGCGGCTCGGCGGCGTCGGGCAGTACGACTACGCCGCCGCGGCCGGCCTGTTGGACGCCTTCGCGCACCACCGGCCGGACGGCCCGGCCACCGCGCGGCTCGGCATCGACTGGGACGTGTGGCGGGAGGCCGGGATGGCGCTGCGGGTCCCGGCGGGCGACGCCCGGCACCGCGCCCATCTCGCGGTGGGCCTGACCGTCGACGAGGGCCGGCGGGTCCTCGACCGCGCCCTCGCCCTCCAACTGCCCCAACTGCTGGTGTCCACCACGGACATCGAGCAGTCCCGGGTCTTCTACGCCGGGGCCCTGCCGGAAGTCCCGGACGCCCCGGAGCCGGTGGCCGCGCCCGCCGGGCAGGACGCGGAGCCGTCCGACGGCCCCGCCGACCCCACCGCCCTCCTCACCGACTGGCTCCGCGACTGGCTGGACGCCGACCCCCTCGACCCCGACGCCCCGCTGTACGACCTGGGGGCCGACTCCCTGACCCTGCTCGACCTGATCAGCGTGGTCAAACAGCACTACGGCGTCGAACTCGACCTGTCGTTCTTCGGCCCGAAGGTCAGCCTCAACGACCTGCTGGCGCGCCTGGCCGCGGAGGCCCCGGCCGACGGGACACCGCCGGACGGGGTGGCCCTCGACATCTGGCAGGAGGGCACCGGGCGCGAGGTGGTGTGCCTGCTGCATCCGGTCGGCGGCGACATCCAGGCGTACCGGGCGCTGGTCGCGGCGCTGGACGAGCGGGCGACGGTCTGCCTGATCGCCGACCCGGCCCTGCGCCACCCCACCGCCGACGCAATGCCCCTGGCCGAACGAGCCCGGCGCTATCACGAGGCGCTGGACCGGCGGTTCGGCGACGGCACCTGGAACCTGCATCTGGCGGGCTGGTCCTTCGGTGCCTGGACGGCGGTCGGCGTCGCCGCACAGGCCGAGGCGGCGGGCCGCCCGGTGCGCGGCGTCCATCTGCTCGACCCGCCGCCGCCCGGCTCCGGTCCGGGCTTCCAGGGCTACGACGAGCAGCAGCTCGCCACGCTCTTCGCCAACGAACTGGGCTCGGTGGACGGCGCGTTCACCGGCGAGGCGCAGGCGTACGCGCAGCGGCTGGCCCAGTGCTGCCGGGCGAACCTGGCGAGCATGGCGGACCACCGGCTGCCGCGGCTGGCGGCCACCCCCGCCCGGATGTGGCTGGCGCAGCACCCGACGGCGGGCCTGCCCGCTCCGCTGCCGGCCGCGGAGCACGAGGCGCGGTGGCGCGCGCACCTCGCGCTCCCCGGCGACTGGCGGCACCTCCCCACCGACCACTACGGCATCGTCCGGCCACCGCAGGTGCAGGCCGTCGCCGCGGCGCTCAACGCGGCGCTGGACGACACCTCCGCACGGTCCTGACCGGCGCCCCCACCCAGCAAAGGAAGTTGGCACATGGAGCAGTACGAACTCGACGCCCTCAAGCGTCTGACCACCCGGCCCGCCCGGGAGTACCGCACGATCGGGGTCGTCCCGCTCACGCCGGTCCTCGGCGCCGAGGTGTCCGGCGTCGATCTGACGCAGGAGCTGTCGGCGGAGCAACTGGCCGAGGTCAAGGCCGCGTTCCTCGACCACCATGTGCTGGTCCTGCGCGACCAGGACATCAGCCCCGAGGACCACAAGCGGTTCGCGGCGCACTTCGGTGAGCTGCGGCCGGTGAACCCGCCGCCGGTCGACGGCGACCCGTACGTCCTGGAGATCGTCACCACCCCCGAGTCGGCGAACGTGGCGGGCAACGGCTGGCACGCGGACGGCACCGCGGACGCCGAGCCCTCCCTCGGGTCGATGCTGCACATCCTGCGGACCCCCGAGGGCGGCAGCGGCGGCGACACCCTGTTCGCCAACATGCACCTGGCGTACGAGCTGCTCTCGCCGGCGCTGCGCGGGCTCCTCGACACGCTGACCGCGGTCCACGACGGCCTGCTGGCCTTCCGGGGCCATGCGGTGCCCGAGGGGTACGAGGTGCCCAAGAGCGAACACCCGCTGGTGGTGCGCCACCCGGAGACCGGTCGGAAGCTCCTCTACGTCAACCCGGCCTACACCGCCCGTATCCCGCAGCTGTCCGAGGACGAGAGCCGGGCCCTGCTGGACGTGCTCTTCCGCATGACGGCACAGCGCCCGCAGCTGCACTGCCGGGTCCGCTGGGCCCCGGGCACCCTGGTGTTCTGGGACAACCGCTGTGTGCAGCACCACGCCACGTACGACTACCACCCGCTGACCCGCTACGGCCGCCGGGTGGCGCTCAACGGCGGGCCGTTGAAGGGCTGCTGAGCCCGGACGCGCGGGGCGGCCCCGTTTCCGGCGGGGCCGCCCCGCGGCCGGTCAGGGGGCGGGGCGGTGGGCGCGTGCGCGCCGGCCGCGGCCGAGCGGTTCGGCCGGGGCCGGCGCGGTGGGTGCGGCGGTGCACGTCACGCCGTTCTGACGTCCGCGGCGAGTATGTCGGGGCTGAGCACCTCCTCGCCGTAGAGGGCGTGCAGCCAGTTGGTCTGGTAGATCGTGTCCAGGTAGCGCTCGCCGAGGTCCGGGGCGATGGCCACCGCGGTGTAGTCGTGGGCCTCGTGGCGGGCCAGCCACTCGGTGGCGCCGCTGACCACGGTGCCGGTGGACCCGCCGAAGAGGAACCCGCGCCGGGCCAGCCGGTGGCAGGCCCGGATGGTGTCGGCCTCCTCGACGCGGACCACCTCGTCGACGAAGGACTCGTCCAGCAGTCCCGGTCGGACGCTGGTCCCCAGGCCCGGGATCATCCGCCGGCCCGGCTCGCCCCCGAAGGTCACCGAGCCGACGCTGTCCACCGCCACGACCTTCACCTGGCGGTGCCGCTCCCGGAAGTAGCGGGCGCAGCCCATCAGGGTGCCCGTGGTGCCCGCCCCGATGAACAGGACGTCCAGGCGCGGGAAGTGGTGGGCGATGGCCGGTGCGGTGGTGCGGTAGTGGGCCTTCCAGTTGTTCACGTTGGTGTACTGGTTGAGCCACACGTACCGGTCGTCGGAGGCGCACAGCGCCTGGACGTGGGCGATCCGTGCGCCGAGCAGCCCTCCGTTGGCGGCCGGTTCGGCGATGATGTGCACCTGGCTGCCCATCGCCTCCATGAAGCGGCGGGCCGAGAGGTTGCAGCGTGCGTCGGTCACGCACAGGAAGCCGTAGCCCTTGCTCGCGGCGAGGATGCTCAGGGCCACGCCCAGGTTCCCGGACGAGGACTCCACCAGGATGGATCCCGGTTTGAGGACGCCCTTCCGCTCGGCGGCCTCCACCATCTCCCGCGCCGCCTTGAGCTTGATGGAGCCGGCGAAGTTGAAGCCCTCGCACTTGAGGAACAGACCCTGTCCCACGATCGGCCGCAGATCGACGTAGAGATCCTCGGCGTTGTAGTCCATGGGTACGGAGATGACCGTCATGACGCCCCCCTCAGCGGCGGCCGCGCTGTCCGCCGGTCAGCCATATCGGCGCAGTTCGTGAAAGAAGTCCTCGACGACGTGCAGTCCGCCGGAGCGGATCACCTCGTCGTAGACGTACTTGCCCACCGCAAGGTCCAGCACCCCGAGCCCGAAGGGGGAGAACACCACGGTGCGGTCGGTCGGCACGGTGACCCGCCCGCTCATCACGTCGTCGAGCGTGCCGGTGAGGAAGTCCCGTCTCCCGGTGCGCTGTTCGGCCAGATGCGGGGAGGTGCCGGCCTTGAGGCAGTGCTCGACGTCGTCGACGATGTTGGCCGAGTCGAGCACGATCTCGGGCGCGAGGTCGCGCAGGGAGACGTGGAGCACCAGTGGATGGTGGTCGAACCACGACACGTCGCCGACGTGCGGTTCGCCGGCGACGGTGGCGAAGACGACCAGGTCGCTGGTGCGGATCAGCTGCTCGGCGCTGTCGTGCACGGTGACCGAGGCGGCGCCGGACTGCTCCAGGTAGAGGCGGAAGCCGGCGGCGCTGTCGGCGGACAGGTCGTGCACGCCGATCTGGTCGAACTCCCAGCCGGTGTCGGCCAGGAAGGTGTGGATGTAGCGGGCGATCAGTCCCGTTCCGAAGAACCCGACGCGGCGGGGTCGCGGCCGGCCGCGGCTGAGCCGGTCGGCGGCCAGTGCCGCGGACGCCGCGGTCCTGGTGGCGCTGATGATCGAGCTCTCCAGGCAGGCGAACGGGTAGCCCGTCTCGTGGTCGTTGAGGATCAGCACCGCCGAGGCCCGCGGGATGCCGGCGGCCACGTTGGCGGGGAAGCTGGAGATCCATTTCAGGCCGTCCACCGGGGACTTCCCGCCGATCGAGGCGGGCAGCGCGATGATGCGGGAGGTCGGCCGGTCGGGGAACTTCAGGAAGTACGAGGGCGGGTTGACCGAGTCACCGGCGCCGTGCAGGCGGTAGGTGGCCTCGACCAGCTCCACGATCTCGTGCGCGCGTCCCGTGAGGGCGCGCTGGACCTGGGCTCCGGGGATCACCGCGAAGGACGGTGCGGGGTGCGGTGCGGATGCGGTGGGCCGGGGTTCGGCGGAGTGCACGGTGGTCATGGGGTGGTCACCTCGATGGTTGGCGAGCAGTCGGTCAGGTGCACCGGTTCGGCCATGGCGACGAGGACCTCGCGGGGCCCGGCGAACGGTTCCCGGCTGTGCGCGGTGCGGATGTTGTCCACGAGCAACAGGTCACCGGCCTGCCAGGGTTCGCGTGCGGTGTGGGCCTCGTAGGTCGCGTTGAGCAGTTCCACGACGTCGGCGCCGATGGGGTCGCCGTTGCCGTAGGCGGTGTTGAACGGCAGGCCGTCGGCGCCGTAGGTGTCCACCAGGAACTCGCGGATCTCCGGGGCGATGGTCCATTCGTTGAGGAAGGCGATCTGGTTGAACCAGCAGCGCCGTCCGGTGACCGGGTGGCGGACGACGGCGCTGCGCCGCTGCCGGGTGCGCAGCGAGCCGTCCGGCTGCCACTGGTAGGCGATGGCGTGGGCGCGGCAGTAGCGTTCGACGGCGCCTGGGTCGTCGGTGCCGAAGGCCTCCGCGAAGGAGGCGCCGATCTCCTCGTTGTAGGTGCGGGTCAGCAGCCAGCCCTGCCGTTCGAACCGCTTGACCAGCCTCCTGGGGAGCGCGCCCAGGACGGCGGAGGCGTCCGCGACCGCGGTCGCGCCGCGTTCGTCGGGGGCCTTGAGGCAGGCGAACAGCATCAGGCGGGGGAACTCGGTGGTGTAGCTGAGTTCGTGGTGCATGCACATCGGCTGGTTCTGGGGCCACTTCGAGGAGGAGTACACGCCCGTTCCGTAGGTCTGCCGGGGCGCGAAGCTCTCCTTCTCCGCCATGAGGTCGGTGGACAGTTCCCGGAATGTCGCTATGGTCGACGCCGCGTCGTGCAGGCCGAGTCCGCGGACCAGGACGCAGCCGTGTTCGGTGACGGTGGCGTACAGGGCGTCTCGGTACCGGGCCGCCCAGTGCGCCGGGTCGCCGCCGGGTTCTGCCAGGAGCAGGGGCGGTCTGCCGGGCTGGAGGGCCACGTCGAGCGCGGATGTTGTGGGGGACGTGGGCATGTGGTGCCTTTCCTGAGGGTCGGCTGCTGGGTTGGGAACGTGCGCGGTGCGGTGCCTTTCGTCGTCTGCCGGGTGGTTCACGAAGGGGTCGGTGCGGTGACGGTGCGCAGGACCGCCCGGTCCGGTTCGGGGCGGCCGTCGAGCAGTGCGGCGAGGTCGGCCAGGACGGGGTGCCGGATGAGGTCCTTGAGGGAGACCGCGCGGTTCAGGGCGATCACGAGTTTCACGGCCGACAGCGAGGTGCCGCCGCGGTCGAAGAAGTGGTCCCGCCGCCCGAGGTCGCCCTCCGGGACGCCGAGGACGTCCGCCCAGGCGCGGGCCAGTCGCCGCTCGGTGGGGGTGTGCGGTGCGCGGTGGTCCTCGCCCCGGGGGTCGGACCGGTCGGCGAGGTGGGCGAGCGCCTTCTTGTCGATCTTGCTGTTGGCGGTCAGCGGCAGTTGTTCCTGCCAGTGGAAGGCGGCGGGCACCATGTACGAGGGCAGCGACTGGGCCAACCGCTCGCGCAGGTCGTCGGTCTCCAGGGCGCGCGGCCCGCTGTAGAAGGCCACCAGGCGTGTGCTCTGGCCGCCGCCGGCCACCACGACGGCACCGTCCCGGACGCCGGGCGCCCGCAACAGCGCGTTCTCGATCTCGCCGATCTCGATCCGGAAGCCCCGGACCTTGACCTGGGCGTCCCGGCGCCCGAGGAACTCCAGCTTGCCCCCGGGAAGCCACCGTCCGAAGTCGCCCCCCTGGTAGAGCCGTTGGCCGGCGTGGTGCGGATCGCTGAGGTAGGCGAGCCGGGTGCGCTCGGGGTCGTTGACGTAGCCCCGGCCGACGCACACCCCGGAGAAGACGATCTGGCCCGGGGCGCCCAGCGGCACCGGCTGAAGGTCCTCGTCGACGACGTAGACCCGCACGTTGTTCACGCACGGCCCGAGCGGGATCCGGTCGCCCTCGGGTTGCCGGTCCATGACCTCGTGGTTGGTGTCGTCGGAGGTCTCCGTCAGACCGTAGGCGTTGACGAGCCGGGTCCGCGGTCGGGCCGTGAACCAGCGCTGGACGAGTTCCTTCTTCAGCGCCTCTCCGGTGACCGAGACGCAGCGCAGGTCCGGCAGCTCGCGGGGGTGCCGTTCCAGGTGGGTGAGGACGGCTTCGAGGTAGGAGGGGACGACCTGGAGGACGGTGACGCCCGCGTCGGCGAGGGTGTCGACGAAGCGTTGGACGTCGAGGATCACCTTCTGCTCGACCAGGTGGGTCCGGCCGCCGACCAGGAGGGCCGCGACCAGTTGCCACAGCGAGATGTCGAAGCACTGGGGGGCGGTCTGGGCGACGACCTGGCCCTCGGTGATCCCCAGGTCGCCGATCTTGGCGTAGAGGTGGTTGAGGAAGCCGGCGTGCTCGCACATCGCGCCCTTGGGCTCACCGGTGGAGCCGCTGGTGAAGTAGATGTAGGCGAGTTGGTCCGCGGTGACCTCGATGCCGAGGTCGTCGGCGGGGCGGTCCTCGGCGAGCGCGGCGTCGACGTGCAGCGCGCGCACCTCGGGCCGGGTGGCCAGGGCCTGGTCCAGGGTGGCGGTGCTGCCGGGTTCGGTCAGCACCAGGCGGCAGGCGGCGCGGGTGAGCACGGTCGCGATGCGGTCGGCCGGGAAGTGCGGCTCGATGGGCAGGTAGACGCCGCCCGCCTTGAAGACGGCCAGCACGGCGGCCATCCAGTCCAGATTCCGCTCGGTGACGACGGCGACCACGCCCTCGCGGGCCAGGCCCCGCGCCAGGAGGGCCCGCGCGAGGCGGTTGGCGCGCCGGTTGAGTTCCGCGTAGGTGCACCGCCGGTCGCCGTGGACGGCGGCGACGGCGTCCGGGTGGGCCCGTACCCGTTCCTCGAACAGTTCGTGGAAGCGGCGGTCGGGCAGGTCCCGGTGGGGGCCGGCCAACCCGACGAGCTGGAAGCGGCGTTCGGCGTCGGACAGCAGGCTCTGCGCGCCGTGCGCGGCCTCCGGGGCGGCGGCGAAGTGGCTGAGCGCGGTGAGGTGGTAGCCGGCGGTCCGGGCGGCGGCCTCCGCGTCCAGGGCCTCGGTCCGGTGCCGCAGCCGCAGGACCGTCCGGCCGCGGTCCCGTACCACCGCCACCCGCAGCACGGTGTCCGCGGCGAGTGCTCCCTCGTCCCCGGACAGGTCCAGTTCGGTCTCGAACAGTGCGGTGCCCAGGCCGAGTTCGGCGCCGAGGGCGGCCACGTCGCAGGTGCGGTGGGCGAGCACCTCCGCGCTCGCGGTGGCGGCGGTCCGCGCCAGTGCGTGCCAGGTGTCGGGGGCGGTGGAGACCCGGCAGGGCAGTGCGGGTCCGCCGTCGGCGGCCAGGTATCCGGTGGTGACCTCCTGGTCGCCGGAAAGGGCGGCGAGGACCTTGGCGTGCGCGGCCAGCAGGACCGCGTCGAGGGGGACGTGGTGGGTGTCGGCCCAGTGGTCCAGTCGCTTCACCAGGTCGTCGGGGAGCGGCAGTTCGTGGGCGGCGAGGCCGGTCTCCGGTGCGGGGGCCCAGCGCGGGATCGCGGTGAACCCCCCTCTGGTCAGGGCGGTGCGCCAGTACGCTCGGTCGTCGTCCGTCGGCTTCATCATCGGCTTCCTCTGCTGGCTCGTGCCGTGCCGGGTGGGAGGTGCGGTGGGTGTCCGTCAGTGCGGCGCGCTCTTGGCGGCGGGGGCGCCGTGCGGTCGGGAGCGCTGCGGCGGGGTCGGGGCGGCGGGCGACGGCCCGGGCGCGGCTCCGGCGGGGGCGGTCCGCGGCCGGCGGCCTGCGGTCTCGGCGGCCGGGTTGCCCGACCAGCACGCGTGGGCGGGGATGTCCTCGCCCTTCATCAGGAAGGAGTCGGCGGCGAGCACCGCACCGTCCCCCATCGTCACGCCGTAGTGGACGAGCGCGCCCACCCCGAGGGTGCAGCCGGCGCCGAGGGTGATGCGATCGGACTTGAAGGTGCCGTCCTCCTGCGAGTGGCACTGGATCTTGCTGCCGGCGTTCAGGTTGCAGTCGTCGCCGATCGCGGAGAGGGTCCGCTCGGTGAGGTAGCAGCCGTCGTCGAAGACCCTGCGGCCCAGGCGGACGCCCATCAGGCGCCACATGACGTTCTTGAACGGGGTCCCGTTGAAGGCGTTGAAGTGGGTGTCGGGGACCTTCCACACCCGCTCGTGGTGCCAGAAGTGCGGGTCGTAGATGGAGCGCACCTGCGGCTGGAGCGGGCGGAAGCGGATCAGGCACCGTTCGACCAGCGCGTAGTAGGCGGCGGTGAACGCCATGGCGCACACCAGGAACCCGGCGTCGAGCAGGTTTCCGACCCAGTCAACGCGGTCGGCGGTGGCCAGGCTCAGCAGGGTCAGGACGAAGAAGTGCACCCACCGCAGGAACAGCATCAGGCCCATGCTGCGGAGGTTGTAGCGGTTCTTGGCGGACAGGCGGCGGCGCATCTCGTCCCCGCTGCGCAGGTCGTCGAAGCGGCTGTCGCGCTCCACCGTCCGCGGGATCTCGAAGCACGGGGAGCCGAGCAGGCCCACTCCCTCGCGGATCTCGCCTTCGAGCGGGACCATCACCTTGGTCGCCAGCAGGCAGTTGTCGCCGGTCCGGCCGCCGGCGGGGTAGGCGATGAAGTTGCCGAGGAAGTTCTGCCTGCCGATCGTGGTGCGCACGACGCTGAAGGACGTACCGGAGTACTCGGCGTTGAGCAGGGACAGTCCGTCGGCGACCATCGTGCCGCTGCCGAAGCTGCTGAGGAACGGCGACTCGTGTTGCAGGGCGCTGCCGAAGTTCGAGCCGGTCTGCTCGACGTGGGAGAGGTCGTACCCCACGCCCCGCAGGTAGTGGACGATGTAGGAGCTGTCGCCGAACAGCCAGATGAAGAACCGGAGGTTGGTCATCCGCGCCACCGAGCGGTGTGCGGCATAGCGGAAGCCGTAGAGCGGGTAGACCGCGCCGGGCTTCGTCGAACGGTGCATCAGGCGCGGGACGGTGACCAGTACGGCCAGTCCCACCACGATGAATCCGAAGAACAGCACGAAGGAGAGGATCAGTGCGTTGAGGTAGAACTCCGGTTCGGCCAGGGACTGGTCGTTGAGGTCCCCGCGGCCGATCAGGACGGGAATCCCGTTCCAGAGCACGGCGAAGACCGAGATGGTCAGCGGCAGCGTGATCAGCATCGTCTTGGCGAGGCTGAGGACGCCGAAGACGGCCCGGCGCAGGGTGCTGCACTGCGCCGGTGCGACCCGTACGTAGTCGAACTCGGTGCGCTGGGCGGGCGATCCGTGCCACCGCTGGCCGGTGGGTACGGCCTCGCCGCGCTGCAGGGTGGAGGTGTGGCCGAGCTGGGCCCCGTCCCCCATCGCGGTGTCGATGTCCAGCACCGTCCGCTCGCCGATGAACACGTTCCGCCCGAGGGTGACCGTGCCTGTCTGGATCCGCCCGGCGTGCGCCCGGTAGCAGTGGAAGTACGACTCCTTGCGGATCACCGTGCCGGCGCCGATGGTGAGCAGGTCGGTGCAGACGGGGACATGGTGGGACAGGATCGTGACGTGTCTGCCGATCCTCGCGCCCAGGGCCCGCAGATAGAGCACGTACACGGGACTGCCGATGAGCAGCACCATGGGGTTGGCGTGCACCAGCGTCTTGACGATCCAGAACCGCAGGTACGTCAGCCCCCAGATCGGGAACTCCCGAGGTTTCCAGCGCCCGATGAGAATCCATTTGGCCAGGACCGGGAACGTGGACAGGCCGATGAGTTCGGCGCTGCCGAAGACCATGGCCCGCCCGTAGACGCCGACCGGCCCGACGCCGCCGGAGACCCACGCGTAGCCCCGCGTGGTGGCGAACGCGACCAGGTACGAGTACCCCAGGAAGAACGCCAACTGCGCTGCCCCGCAGGCGATATAGCGTGCGGTGCTCCCGGCCGGCGACGGCTGGGCCGGCTCCGGTACGGGGGTGTCGGGCGCGGCGGCCGGTTCGGGGACGGCATCGGCCAATGCCGCCGCCAGGCTTCGGACCGTGGAGTGCTGGTAGATGTCCCGCATCGATACCGACGGCAGGTCGGGGCGTTTCCTGACGCGCGCACAGAAATGCGCCATCATCAGCGAGTCGGCGCCCAGGTCATCGAAGAAATGACCATCGAGCGGCACCTGTTGGACGCTGACGACGTCGGCCAACAACTCGGCAAAGCCTTTCTCCAGTACGGCCGTTGGGCCAGCGCCGTTCCGTGCGGTCGGCACGGTTTCTGCCGGGCCGACGGAGGCGACCTCGGCGGATTCTCTCGCCACCTGAGCTCCTTGAAGCACCTAATGCCCGTACCTGCGGGCTGAATACGATTCATGAGACACGCAACCGAAATGCGCGAGGGAGCCGTAGTCGACAGAAAATGCGCCGCGACAGCGGGGGCAGAGCACACCCGCCCGGAACACGCACACCGTCCGACCGCTACCTGAGCACCGGTCGCCGTACCCGAGCGGGAAAGCCCGGGATTTCCCCTGCACGGTCGGGAGCAGCACCCAGGGCGCCACCTATCCGACGGACATCACCCCAGGTCACGTCGACCGCGGACGGATGCGCACCCGCCCGGCAGCCCCCCTTTGCTTTCTCGACCCGGTTCCTCTGCGCGGCGGGACACCCCCCGGTCGCGCGCCTCCTGTCCGAGGCCGGGAATTCTCACGCGAGGGCGCAACAACCCCTGCGGTCCAGCGAGTTCGTCACACTGCCGGCTTCCGCCGCCCAAGCGTCGACGCACCCGAGGAAACCGCATGGATCGCTCGGCGACCCATCACGCGGATTCGAACAATCGCCTCGCATCACTTTCGACGGAAACCGAACACCGAATAAACGTTCCCGCATAGGGCCCCCTTTTCCGATCCAGTCGAATGGGATCGTTGAAGAACGTAGGGCTCTCTACGGCCGCCAAGCCAGCCAGGTGTAGGCCAACCGAAATTGCCGACCACTACCGAACGGAAAACGATCAAAAACGCTCGACCGGCAAGGCTTGGCCATTACCTGACGCAGCATGACGTCACGCGCGCCACCTGCCCTTCTGCACCCTCGTCAACTTCTCGAAGCCCAGGAATCAGCCCCGCCACCCACCCGCACGAAATGGACATATCCCGCTTCAGGCAACAAGTTCGCATAGTTCACAGGAGAGGCCAAAGTCCACAATCGGGAACTGGAGCATTGGGCGGCACGCCCATAAATGATCATGCGGATTGGCGCAAAGCAGCCGAAGGGGCGTAGCGAATAAATAAAGATTTCCCCCTGCTCCGGTAACGGCGCTACCGCCCCGGCAAACCTGGGCGCCAGATCATTCGGAAAATATTCTTATCGCGCGCTTTCGGATTTCTCCCGCTTCGGTCTCCGCAACATCCACTTCGGCATACCGCACCGATTGCCCGCGGTCGGCGGGCCCGGTGCGCAGAGCCTTCCGGTCGGCCACCGGGCGTTGTCCCCGGCCGGTTGCGCGGGGCGGTGCCGCCCGGCCGGTACGGCGGGACGCGCGGCCCGGCAGGCGGGCGACGACGTGCCGGCCGGTGCCGGATGCGGCCGGTCCGGCGTGGCAGGCGCCGCCGAGCGGCTTGGCCCGCTCGGCCATGCCGATCAGTCCGTAGCCGCCCCCGGGGGGCATGTCCCGGCGGCTCTCTCCGCCCTCGGCTCGGGACTGTTCGCGGCGGCGGTCGCCGAGTCCGTCCGCCGCCGGCCCGCCCTGCCGACCACCCGGGGCCGGCACCCGTGGCTGCGCGCCGCCACCTTCGCCCTGCCCGTACTCCCGCTCGCCGCACTGCTCTGCACAACGGCGGTGATCACGTTCGACCTGCCCTGAGCCGAACGGACGGCGGGCTCACGGTTCCGGCGGTCCTTGGTGACGTCTACGGCTGCTGGGCACGGCTCCTACCCGCCGCCCCCGCCGATGTGCCGCGGCTCAGCCCGCGCAGGCCCCCCGCGTGCTCAACTGGCCGACCACAAAGCGCAGTCATACCCGGGTATCCGCCGGAGCCGCACGTCACCGCCGCGCGGACGTTCCCCCGGTCTTCGTCTCCGAGGGGTCCGCCTCACCCTGCCGGTTCCGGGTGGCGAAGAGGTAGAGCGCCGCCGCGAGGAAGAGGGCGAGGGAGACCCAGTCGTTCAGGCGCAGCCCCAGGAAGTGGTTGGCGTGGTCGATGCGCAGCGCCTCGATCCAGGCCCGGCCGGCCGTGTAGGCCAGGACGTAGCAGGCGAACAGCCGGCCGTGGCGGACCTGGTGGCGGCGGTCGATCCACAGCAGCAGCGCCATCACGCCCAGGTCCCACAGCGACTCGTAGAGGAAGGTGGGGTGGTAGAACGCGATGTTCTCGTAGCCGGGCGGACGGTGCGCCGGATCGATCAGCAGTTTCCACGGCAGCGCGGTGGGGCCGCCGAAGAGTTCCTGGTTGAAGTAGTTGCCCCACCGGCCCATCGCCTGGGCCAGCACCAGGCCGGGCGCGGCGACGTCGGCGAAGTCCGCCAGTTTGATGCCGCGTCGGCGGCAGCCCAGCCAGGCGCCGAACGCGCCCAGCGCGACGGCCCCGGGGATGCCGAGCCCGCCGTCCCACACATACAGCGCGCGGATCGGCTGGCGCCCGGCGCCGAAGTACAGTTCCGGGTCGGTGATCACGTGGTAGAGCCGCCCGCCGAGCAGACCGAACGGCACGGCCCAGACCGCGATGTCGGCGATGTCGTCCGGTTCGCCACCACGCGCCGCCCACCGGCGGCGGGTCAGCCACAGCGCCGCGAAGATGCCGGCGATGATGCACAGCGCATACGCCCTGATCGGCACCGGACCCAGATGCCAGACCCCTTGCGAGGGGCTGGGCAGATACGCCAGAACCATCAATGCGACCACTCTCGACAGGGACCCCGGCGGCGCCGGTGCGGGACCGCACGACAATACATCGGCTACCGAAGCGATTGGCCGTCGTGCCGGAATCCGCGGTTAAAGTCCTTGCATGCCGCGTCAGTCCCGCCCCGATAGCCCGTCGAACCCGCCCGCCGAGGGCACCACGGACACCCGTCTGCTCACCGAGGCCGTGACGCGGTTGCGCCGTGCGCTGCGCGCCTCCATCCGCACCGACTATCCATGGGAGCAACTGCCCATGGCCCAGGTCGAACTCCTCCAGGTCCTCGCGGAACACTCCCCGGCCCGGATCAGCGATCTCGCCGCGCGTCAGCGGCTGGCCGCCAGTACCGTCAGCGGCCTCATCGGCCAGATGATCAGTTCCGGGCTGGTGGCCCGCGCCGTCGATCCGTCCGACCGCCGGGCCTCCGTCGTCACCCTCACCGAGGCCGGCCGAACCCAGCTCACCGCCTGGACCGGCGCGCATGAACGCCGCCTGGACGACGCGCTCGCCGCGCTCGGCGAGACGGACCGCGCCGCCGTCCGCGCCGCCCTGCCCGCCCTCCTCCGCATCGCCGGCCACCTTGAGGCCGACAACTCCGGGGAGAGCAGCGGGAGTTGAACCCAGGCCCGGTCTGATCGCGGCGCGCATCCGGGGTGACTGGCGCCAGTGCCTGCCGCCAGGCCCTCTCTGCGTCCGGCGCCGGACCGCCCTCCGGGCAGACGACAGGAGGGTTATGACTGGCCCTGGTTGGGGGAACTGCACTCGGTGGCCGAGCGGCTGGCGCTGGGGCCCAGTGCCGCGGCCGCGACGGAGATCAGCGCGGCGGCCAGCAGCATCAGCACCGCCCAACGGGCGCCGTTCAGGCCCGTACCGGTGGGCGGGGCGACGTGGAGGGCGAGGGTGACCAGCGCGACGCCCAGTGCGGTGCCCAGGCCGCGCGCCATGTTCACCAGGCCGCCTCCGGTGCCCGAGGAGCCGACCGGGATCGCCCCCATGATCAGGGCGTTGTTGGCCGGGGTGAACGTCCCCAGTCCCAGGCCCAGCACGACCAGGACGACAGGCAGGCTCCGCGCCGTCATCGGGACGACGAGCAGGGCGGTCAGCGCGCCCAGGCACACCAGCGCACCCAGCAGACAGCGCTGCCGATCGGACAGGGCGCTGGGCAGCAGGCGGTCGGCGGCGGTCGCGCCCAGGGCGAAGCCGCCGGGCAACGCCGTCAGCACCAGCCCGGCGACCAGCTCCGAGGTGCCGCCGCCGGTCAGCACGAGCGGCACCAGCACCAGTGGGCCGAACAGCACCAGATAGCCGCACAGCGCGCCGACCAGTCCGGCCGACACGGCCCGCACCCGCAGCAGCGCCAGGTCCAGCAGCGGAGCGGCGGCCCGCCGCTGCCGGACGACGAACGCCCAGCCCGCGGCGCCCGCCACGACGAACAGCACGGCGACGCCCCACCCGGGCACCGGGAGGCCGGACGCGGCCGAGACCCCCAGCAGTGCGGAGGTCGACGCCACGGCCAGCAGTCCCAGTCCGGCCCAGTCGAAGCCCGTGGCGGGGTGGTGGGCGCGGGTGCGGGGCAGCAGGTAATGCCCGGCGACCAGGGCGATCAGTCCGATGGGCACGTTGACGCCGAACACCCAGCGCCAGCCCAGCGTCGAGACCAGGGCGCCGCCCACGGTCGGGCCCAGTGCCAGACCGAGTGCCTGGGCGGCCGCCTGCACCCCCAGCGCGGACCGTATCCGCTCCGGCGGCGCGCTCGTGGCCACCAGGGCCACGCTGTTGGCCTGCATCAGCGCCGCCCCCACCGCCTGGAGGGCCCGGAAACCCACCAGCACCCCGAGGGCGGGCGCCAGTCCGCAGACCACCGACGCGGCCGTGAAGACCACGAATCCGTAGAGGTACATCAGCTTGCGGCCGTGGGCGTCCGACAGCCGGCCCATCGGCACCAGCAGGGCGACCAGGGTGAGCAGATACGCCAGGGACACCCATTCCACGGACGCCAGCGAGGCGCCGAAGTCGCTCGCCAGGCTGCTGTACGTCAGCGTCACGATGCTGGCGTCGAGCTGCCCCATGAACGCCCCGAAGCAGACCGTGGCCACCGCCAGCCACCAGGCACGGGGGTGGGTGCGCACGCGGTGCGGGCGGGGCCGCTCGCGCATCAGCGCCTGGAGTGTGAATCGGGATCGAGGCATCGGCTGTCCGGTCAAGCTTCCCCCCTGCTCAGCAGCTTGCGGCTGTACCAGGGCCCAATTATATCGGGGTCCGAAATATTTTGTTACCGTCGAACTGATGTCGCCATAAGTCCCCCGTGGCCGACCTTCCGCACGTGCGCCATCACACACCCAGGGGTCGCACCGGGCGGCACCACCACGCCGCACCGAACCCTCGGCAACCCGTCTGACCAGCACCACCGCCCGCTCCCGGCGCCTGCGCCAGTCACCCCGAGCGACGACGAGCCAGGCAGCAGCCCCCCGCCCCGAAATACCCCCCCAGGTACCCCTGTTAGGGTGAGTGCAATACCCCCTGGGGTACCTGATCGTGGAGGAGCCGTCACCGTGTACTTCGTCGACACACTGGAGCTCAAGGGCCTGGGCAACCGCAGCTACCTGGCCGGCGGGCCGCGGACCGCGGTCGCCATCGACCCGCCGCGCGACGTCGACCAGGTGATCGCCGCCGCCGCCCGCCGCGGCGTGCGCATCGCGTACGTCGCCGAGACGCATCTGCACAACGACTACGTCACCGGCGGACTGGAGCTGGCCCGCATCACCGGCGCCCGGTACCTGGTCCCGGCCGCCGCGCAGGTCGCGTTCACCCGCACCCCGGTGGCCGACGGCGACACCGTCACCGTCGACGAGGGACTGGTGCTGCGCGCGATCGCCACCCCGGGCCACACCCCGCACCACACGTCCTACGCGCTTGAAGACGCCAGCCGCGCGGTGTCCGTCTTCACCGGCGGGTCGCTGCTGATCGGCACCGTGGGACGCCCGGACCTGGTCGAGCCGCGCCTGACCGAGCAGTTGGCCCGCGCCCAGCACGCCTCGGCCCACCGGCTCGCCGACCAGCTCGACGACACGGTGCCGGTGCTGCCCACCCACGGCTTCGGCAGCTTCTGCTCCTCGGCGCAGGCCGAGGGGACGGCGACCACGATCGGCCGGGAGCGCCGGACCAACGAGGCGCTCACCCTGGACGCCGACGCCTTCGTCGCCCAGCTGCTGGCCGGTCTGGACGACATACCGGCGTACTACGTGCACATGGGCCCGACCAACGCCACCGGCCCCGCCCCGCTGGACCTCACCCCGCCCGAGCCGGCCGACGCCGCGCAGATCGCCGAGCGGCTGGCGGCCGGGGAATGGGTGGTGGACCTGCGCAACCGGATCGCCTTCGCCGAAGGGCACGTCGCCGGGTCGCTCAACTTCGACGGGGAGGGCCAGCTCGCCACATACCTGGCCTGGTTGATGCCGTGGGGCAAGCCCGTCACCCTGCTCGCCGAGACGCCGGAGCAGATCGCCGCGGCGCAGCGGGAGCTGGCCCGGGTCGGCATCGAGCGGCCGGCCGCGGCCGCCACCGGCACCCCGGCCGACTGGGTCCCCGAGGGCCAGGCACCGGCATCGTTCCGCCGCGTCGCCTTCGCCGACCTGGCCGCCGCCGTCGCGGGCGGCGAGAGCCCGGTGATCCTCGACGTGCGCCGCGACACCGAACGCGCCCAGGGCCACATCGAGGGCTCGACGCACATCCCGGTCCACCAGCTGCACCGCCGCCTGGGCGAGGTCCCGGACGGCACGGTGTGGGTGCACTGCGCCGGCGGTCTGCGCGCAGGGATCGCCGCCTCCCTCCTCGACGCCGCGGGCCGGCAGGTCGTCGCCGTCGACGACGGCCTGGCCTCCGCGGCCGACGCGGGCCTCCTGGCCCGTTCCTGAACTCCCGCCCGCAGTAACCGAAGGCACGTCATGCTCCACTTCCCTCGCGGCCAGAATCGCCGCCGCCCGTCGAAGCCGGCGGCCACGCCGACCCCTCGGACAGGCCCCGGCGCACGGGAACGGCGCCCCGGACTCCCGCCGGACGCCCACCGGCCCCTGCCGCGCACCCGTCATGCGGTGCCAGTCGGCGCGACGCCGGGCCGCCGCGGTCAGAGCGGAGCGATAGCGTGACCGCCCTGATCCTGGCCCTGGTCGCCGGTGCCGTGGTCGGTCTGACGCTCGGCGCGCTCGGCGGCGGCGGCAGCGTGCTGGCCGTTCCGGTGCTGGTCTACCTGCTCGGGTTCAGCCCCGCGGAGGCCACCACCGCGAGCCTGTTCATCGTCACCGCGACCTCGCTGACCGCCCTGTTCGCGCACGCCCGCGAGGGGCGGGTGCGGTGGAAGGCCGGCGCCGCGTTCGCCGCCGCCGGCATCGTGCCCGCGGCGCTGGCCGGCGCCTTCGCCGCGCATCTGCCGCAGGCCGTGCTCACGCTCGCCTTCGCGGTCGTCGCCGGCCTGGCCGCGGCCCGGATGCTGCGCCCCGCGCGCTCGTCCGCGGCGTCGCCCTCGACTTCGTCCGCCTCCGCGCCCTCGTCCGAAGCGTCCGGGGAGCATCGCCCCCGGACGGTGAGGGCGGCGGGGGCCGGAGCGGGGCTGGGCGCCCTGACCGGGCTGCTGGGCGTGGGCGGCGGCTTCCTCGCGGTCCCGGCGCTGGTCGCCGTGCTGTCCTTCGAGATGCAGGCCGCCGTCGGCACCAGCCTGCTGGTGATCAGCGTGAACTCCGTGGCGTCCCTGGCCACCCGCACCGCCGCCGCAACCACCCTCGACTGGGCCGTCGTCGCGCCGTTCACCGCCGCCGCGATCCTGGGCGCCTGGGACGGCAAACGCCTCGCGAAGAAGATCTCCGGCCCCCGGCTCCAGCAGATCTTCGCCGTCCTGCTGCTGGCAGTGGCCGCGTTCATGCTCGTCGACGCGCTGACGGGGCTGTGGTGACGGCAACCATGACGGCGCGCGGCGGAGGGGCATCCCGTACGGAGACGTGCCTGACAACGCGGTGTGGGCCCGCGGCGCCGGGCACCGCGGGCCCGCACCGGCCGGCCGGACCGGCCCTAGGCCAGCGACAGGAACAGCTTCTCCAGGCGGGCCCGCAGCTGGTCCCGATCCTCGACCGCCCCCGCGCCGTCGGTCATGCAGTGCTGCAGCCCGGTCGCGATGATCGCGAAGCCGGCCCGGTCCAGCGCCCGCGACACCGCCGCGAGCTGCGTGATCACGTCCTCGCAGTCCCGGCCCTCTTCGATCATCTTGATGATCCCGGCGATCTGCCCCTGCGCCCGACGCAGCCGGTTGAGCACGCTCTTGAGCTCATCGGCCGCCATCGCCATCTCCATAACACCCTCCTCAATACCCCCGAGGGTATGATACTCCGTTCGGCTCCGCGCCGGACGAAGCGCACTCACCGCGCACCACAAGGAAAAGGAACCCGCGCATGACCGCCCAGTCCCCCGCCGCAGTCGACGTCGCCGCTGTCGCCGACCACCTGCACCAGTACACCGTCGTCGACGTGCGCACCCCCGGCGAGTACGCCGCCGGGCACCTCCCCGGCGCCCACAACGTCCCCCTGGACCACCTCGACGTCGCCCTGCCGGCCCTCAAGGCCGCGGCGGCCCGCGGCGCGCTCCTGATCGTCTGCGCCTCCGGCAACCGCTCCACCAGCGCCTGCGCCCAACTCGCCGCCGCCGACATCGGCGCCACCTCGCTCACCGGCGGCACCACCGCCTGGACCCAGCAGGGCCACCCGGTCGACCGGGACGAGAAGGCCGCGACCGTCTGGCCCATGGAGCGCCAGGTCCGCTTCGCCGCCGGCTCCCTCGTCCTCACCGGCCTCGCCCTGGGCACCCGCTCCCGGCACGCCCGCTGGCTCTCCGCCGGTGTCGCCGGCGGCCTGATCTTCTCCGCCGTCACCAACACCTGCGGTATGGCCGCCCTGCTCGCCAAGCTCCCCCACAACCGCCCCCGCACCACCGACCTCGACGCCACCCTGGAGGCCCTCGGCCGCTGACCCCACCGCCAGGCACCGGCCACCGCCCCCGACCCGAGCCAGGCGGCCGGTCAGCCAGGCATCCCCCGCGCCCTCCCCCGACACACACCGCCGGGGGAGGGCGCAGACCTTCTCCCCCTCAGCGGCGGTGAACTCCCCGGCATCCGCGGGGTGTCGGCGCACGGCAGCCCGAGCGGATCGCTCAGGAAGACTCCTCGCGGCAGGCGCAGGAGTCGCCGCGCTCGGCATGCCGGGGAGCGCCGGCCGGTGCGAGGTGATGGACCCGGGCCGGGGGCAGGTTCCCCAGCACCAGTTCGCTGCGGAACGCGTGCCGGCGCAGGATGCCGCTCAGTGCGGCCTGCCCGGCGAGCGCGTGCTCGCGCTCCGGTCCGGCCGTGAGCGTCCGGCGCAGCGTCGCGCCGCCGACGTATCCGAAGAAGGACAGGGTGCCGCCGGGCCGCAGCGATCCGAGCAGCCGGTTGAAGATCTCCGCCGTGGTGCGGGCCTCGAAGTTGGCGAACGGCAGACCGCACACGATGGTGTCGTACACACCGAGTTCCTGTTCCTGCACCAGGCCGGTGCGGAACCGCAGTCGCTTGTCGCCGCCGTAGGTCTCGCGCAGCAGGGCGGAGAAGCGGGGGTTGGCCTCGATGAGGTCCAAGGTGTCCAGTTTGCCGAGCGAGCCGGTGATGTGCCGGGTCACGGCGCCGGTGCCGGGCCCCACTTCGAGCACCGCCCGGGGACGGCCGGGGCTGGGGACCATATAGCGGGTGAGGGCCCTGCACAGCCAGGCACTGCTCGGAGCGATCGCCCCGACGTCCTGCCGGGTGCGGGCGTACTCCCGCAGAAACAGCGCCACTTCAGCCATAAGACGACCTATCTCCTCTAGTGATAGCAAAACTATCGATAGTGCAAGGTTCGGCTTGCTGGCAGCGGTCCGGCTCGGCGTCGCCGCGCCGCCGAACGCGCCCCTGCCCCGGCGACACAACCACAGAACGGCAAGGAGATGCCGTGAAGACCGCACACCCCGGAACCTTCGTGCGGCGAGCCGTCCGGTGTGAGCCGGAATGGCCGATTCCTCTTTACGGAACGGTGACACCGAAACGTGCGCCGCCATCGGCAGGTCCACTCCACGGCGCCCGCATTGAGCCGAACTCGACGCGTATGTACGGAAGTTGCGACCGGCCGGTACGCGCGCCCTTTTCGACGGCGACGTCGAGGGCCGGGAAGCCGTGGGCGCGGCGGCCTTCCGGCGGCACGGCCACCCGTGGGACGGCGCCTGAACCGCCGGCCGGGAGAGCAGGTCTCTCAAGGTCAGCGCGGTGCGCGGACGGTCATCGGCCGGTCGCGCGGCGGCGGGCCGGTGCGTTGCCGGTGGCGTCGAACGGCGGGCCCGGGGTGCAGGTCACGCCCTACCATGGTCCGCGTGACGAGCGATCAGGACGGGGAACGGCGGCGCGCGGGCTCGTGGGCGAGCGGCGTGAAAGAGCGCCTGGTACCTGGTTCACGGACCCTTCTCCGGGAGCTTTTCGACTTCTCGTCGCGCCCGCTGCCGGTGCTCTCCCGGGTGCAGAACCGGGTGCTGCGCCAGCTTCCGCTCATCGTCTCCGTGGTGTTCGCGCTCTATGTGGCGGTGCCGGGGGCCGATGCGCTGTCCGACCGGCTCCCGCTGCCCTGGTTGGTGGCGGTCGTCATCGCGGTTGCCCAGGCGGCGGCCGTGCCGTTGGGGCTGGTCCGCCCGGTGGCCGCCTGGTGGCTGTCGCTGGCGGCGATGGTGCCCTTCCCCGTCCTCGTGGTCGCGACGCAGGCCCTGCCCGGCAGGGATTCGCCGTGGCCGTGGACGGAGCCCGGCTTCCTCGCGCATCTGGTCGTCACCCTGCTCGTCGCGTGGCGGGTGCACACTCCGCTCTTCGTCACGCAGTGGGTCGTGAGCATCCTGGCCGGCGGTGTGCTGGGGCTGATGCTGCCGCCCTCGGAGGCCGGGCACGGCCTGGTGTCGTTCGGCATCCTCTCCGCCTTCGGCCTGGCGCTCCAGGCCGCGCTGCGCGGACGCCGGGAGGCGCGGCGGCAGTTGCGGCGGCAGGAACGGCTCACCGAGATCGAACGGTTCCGCCGGACGGTGCTGGAGGAGCGTGCGCGTATCGCGCGGGAGCTGCACGATGTCGTCGCCCACCACATGTCCGTCGTCGCCGTGCAGGCGGAGGCCGCGCCCTATCTCGTGCCCGATCCGCCGCAGCCGCTCGACGAGAGCTTCCGCAGCATCCGGCGGAACGCGCTCGCCGCGCTGAGCGAACTCCGCCACATCCTGGGCATGATGCGGTCCGACGAACCGAGCGCGGACGGCCGCTACGTACCGCAGCCGACGCTGGCGAACATCGAGGAGCTGGTCGGCAACGTACGGGCGGCGGGGCTGCGGGTCGAGACGGAGATATCCGGCACCCCGCGCGCGCTGCCCAATCGGGTCGAACTCTCCGCGTTCCGCATCCTCCAGGAGGCGTTGAGCAATGTGCTCCGCCACGCTCCGGGCGCCGAGGTCCGCGTCGAGCTGTCCTACGGCGGCTCCGCTCTCACGCTGCGCGTGATCAACAGCCCGGCCGCGGCCGCCGTTCCGCGGCAGGGCGGCAAGGGACACGGCCTGCTCGGTATGCGCGAGCGGGCCGCCATGCTCGGCGGCACGCTGCACGTCGGGCCCATGGACGACGGATGGTTCGAAGTGCGTGCCTTGTTGCCCGCCGGCGAGGGGGAAGATTCGTGACGATTCGGGTGCTGGTCGCCGACGACCAGGCGATGATCCGGGGGAGCTTTGCGATCCTGCTCAACGCCCAGCCGGACATCGAGGTGATCGGCGAGGCGGCGAACGGCGAGGAGGCGGTGCGCCAGGTCGCCGAACTGGCCCCCGACGTGGTGCTGATGGACATCCGGATGCCGGTGCTGGACGGCCTGGAGGCCGCCCGCCGGATCGCGGAGACCGGCAGCGGCACCAAGATCCTCATGCTCACCACCTTCGATCTGGACGAGTATGTCTACGAGGCGCTGCGGGTCGGCGCCAGCGGCTTCCTCCTCAAGGACTCCTCGGCCTACGAACTCGCCGGTGCGGTACGGACGATCGCCACCGGCGGTGCGCTGCTCGCCCCGACGGTCACCAAGCGGGTGATCGAGGAGTTCTCGCGGCGCAGTGCGCCCCGGGCGCCGCGCCGGGAGCGGGTGGCGGACCTGACCGAGCGGGAGACGGAGGTGCTGCGCCTGATCGCGCAGGGCCTGTCCAACGCGGAGATCGCCGAGGAGCTGGTGATCGCCGAGCAGACCGTGAAGACCCATGTCGGCCGCATCCTGGTGAAGTTGGGGCTGCGGGACCGTACCCAGGCGGCGGTGTACGCGTACGAGGCCGGTCTGGTGGTGGCGGGCGAGTAGCGGTGCCGGCCGGCGGGGCGTCGGGCCGCAGGGCGCGGGCGTCATACCTGAGGGCTAGTGCGGGGTGAGTTCTCAGGGTGGATGCCGCTCGGTCGGGGGGGCGGCGGAGAATGCCGTTGTGCCAGGCTGCCGGGCGCTTCGAGGGTGCCGGAGGCAGTGCGGCCGTGCGTGCCCTGCTGCGGTATGACGGCCCCCGGCCGGGCCGTTATGCCCGGCGATAACCCCGAGGTTCCGAACCGATATCTGGCCAATAATCCGGCGCCTTAGCGTCGTTACCGCCCATTGACGAGGGATCGAGCGTCCGGACCGGGCGCTCACGATGGAAGGTAACGCCCGTGAAGGCTCGGCAGGACGGCCAGGACAGCGAGCCCGCCTGGCGCCACTCGACCGATGACGCGGAGGCGGACCTCCGCTTCTGGCGGCGGGTGCTCGCCGAGGGCGGGTACACGCCGGTGCCCAGGTGGTGCGGCGAGCCGGCCGAGCCGGGCACTGCCGGGGAGCACCGGGTGGCCGTACCGGCCGGGACCGCGCGGGCGGTGCGCCGGCTGGCGGACGCGTCCGCGGTCGCGCCCGATGTCGTGCTGCTGGCCGCGTACGCCCGGGTGGTGGCGGCGCTCACCGCGGATTCCGCCGTCGTGCTCGGCCTGCTGTCCGGGGCGGACGCGGCACCGCGGGCGCTGCCCTGCCCGGTGCCGGTGGCCGACGGCCCCTGGCGCGCCGTGCTGGACACCGCCGCCCGCGCCGCCGCCGAGGTGGCGCGGCACGCCGGTCCGGCCCTGGAGAAGCTGCGGGCCGAGAGCGGGCGGACCGAGGCCCTCTTCGACGCCCTGCTCGTCATCGGCCGGCCGCCCACGCCGGAGGACCTCACGCCCGACTCCGTGCTCGCGGTGGGCCTGGACGGGGCCGGGGAGCGGTCGGAGTTGGTGCTGATCCACCGGCCGGACGCGCTGGACGGCGGGCAGGCCGGGCGGATCGGGGGCTATCTGCTGGCCGCGCTGGCGGAGTTGGGCGAGCAGCCCGACGCCGACCACCGGGAGTGGAGCCCGCTCTCCGCGGCGGAGCTGGCCCATCAGCTGGACGGTCTGGCCGGGCCGCACCGGGAGCTGCCCGACCGTCGGGTCCATGAACTCTTCGAGGACCAGGTCCGGTTGCGCCCGGAGGCCGTCGCGGCCGAGCAGGGCGACCGTGCCTGGAGCTATCGCGAGCTGAACGCGCGGGCCAACCGCATCGCCCATGCGCTGCGCCGCGCGGGGCTCGGCGACGAGGACGTCGTGGCCGTGGTCAGCGAGCGCACCCTGGAGTGGCTGGCCGCGGTGCTCGGCGTGCTCAAGGCCGGCGGGGTCTACCTTCCGGTGGAACCGCACTTCCCCGCGGACCGGATCGCCGACATGCTCAGCCGCAGTGAATGCCGCCAGGTGCTCGTCGAACGCGAGGCGTGCGCCGGGCTGGACGAGGCGCTGCGCGCGGTCCCCGGCGCCGTCGCGCACCAGCTGGACGACGTGCTCGGCGGCGACCACCCCGAGACCGACCCGGCGCTGCCGGTCGCCGCGTCCCAGGGTGCGTACATCTACTTCACCTCCGGTTCCACCGGCCGGCCCAAGGGTGCTCTGTGCGAGCACGGCGGCTTCCTCAACCACCTCCTCGCCAAGATCGAGGACCTGGGCGTCCGGGAGTCCGGGGTGGTGGCGCAGACCGCGCCGCAGTGCTTCGACATCTCGCTGTGGCAGCTGGTCGCGGCGCTGGCCGTCGGCGGCCGCACCCGGATCATCGAGCAGGCGGCCGTCATGGACGTGGCGCGCTTCGTCGACACCCTGGAGCAGGCCCGCGTCGAGGTGGTCCAGGTCGTCCCCTCCTATCTGGAGGTGGTGCTGACCGAACTGGACCGCAGCCCCCGGGAGCTGCCGCGGCTGCGGTGTGTCTCGGTGACCGGTGAGGCGCTCAAGAAGGACCTGGTCACACGGTGGTTCGCGCGGTTCCCGGGGATCGCGCTGGCCAACGCCTACGGGCTCACCGAGACCTCCGACGACACCAATCACGAGGTCATGCGGAGCGTGCCGGAGCAGTCCTCGGTGCCGCTCGGCAAGCCGATCGCCAATGTGCGGGTGTATGTCGTCGACGAGCGGCTGCGCCCGGTGCCCCTCGGCTCGGCCGGTGAGATCGTCTTCTCCGGGATCTGCGTGGGGCGCGGCTATGTGAACGACGAGGAGCGCACCCG
Source organism: Streptomyces sp. NPDC093097 (assembly GCF_044754325.1). NCBI lineage: Bacteria > Bacillati > Actinomycetota > Actinomycetes > Kitasatosporales > Streptomycetaceae > Streptomyces > Streptomyces sp. NPDC093097. The sequence goes on along the minus strand of NZ_JBIVOW010000001.1, from coordinate 137,334 downwards.
CGCCGCGTTCGTCGCCGACCCGCACCGGCCCGGCGCCCGGCTGTACCGGTCGGGGGACTTCGGCCGGTGGCTGCCGGACGGGCGGCTGGAGTTCCACGGGCGCCGCGACGCCCAGGTGAAGATCAGCGGCTTCCGGATCGAGATCGGCGAGGTGGAGAACCAGCTCCTGCGCGTCCCCGGTGTGCGCGACAGCGCCGTGGTCGTCACGGGTGAGGGCGACGGCAAGCAACTGGCGGCCTTCTACACCGGGGACGCCGAGCTGCCGGCGGCGGACATCCGCGCGGAGTTGGGCGCGGCCCTGCCGGAGTACATGGTCCCGCGCCGTTTCCACCACCTCCCGGCGCTGCCGCTCACCCCCAACGGCAAGACCGACCGCAAGACCCTGACCCGCACCGCGGGCGAACTCCTCGCCGAGGACGGCGGTTTCCGGGCGCCCCGTACGGACACCGAGCGCAAGCTTGCCGTCCTGTGGGCCGAGGCGCTCAAGCTGGAGGTCGACGCGGTCGGCCGGCACACCCACTTCTTCGAGGCCGGCGGCACCTCGCTGGCCCTGCTGCGGCTGGCGGTCGCGCTGGACCGGGCGGTGACGCCCGCCGAGCTGATGGGCACGCCGGTCCTCGCCGACCTCGCGGCCCTCCTCGACGAGCGCGCGCAGGGCTCCGCCACAGTGGCCTGACCGCAGCGGCACCGGCCCCGGCCCGCCTGGCGGCCGGTGCCTTCGGCTCCTGCGCCCGCGCCCGTCCGCCGACGGCGCCAGACAGTTTGAGAAAGGTGATCCCGTGACAGCCATGACCGCCGGCCCCGCAACCGGTGCGGCCTCCCCCGACGTTCCCGCGCCCGTCCTCGAACCCGGACGCACTCCCCTGCTGCTGGTGCCCGGAGCGGACTTCACGCGGCTTTCCGGCCCGGCGGTGCGGGACCTCGTCGCGCGGCACGGCGCCGTGCTCGTGCGCGGTCTCGGTCTGAGCGCCCCCAACGACCTGGCGGAGGCGGCCCGTTGGCTCGGCGTGACGCCGATGGCCGAGCGCGAGGGCTTCACCAGCCGCACCGACCACGGCGGCGGCGTCTACTCCGGCTCCCAGTGGCCGGCCGACGAACCGATGTGCATGCACCATGAGTTGAGCTACGCCGCGCAGGTGCCCTCGCTCGCCCTCTTCGGCTGCCTGACCGCGCCGGCCGCCGGCGGCGCCACCGCCGTCGCCGACGCCCGGACCCTGCTGCGCACCCTGCCCGCCGACCTCGTCGAGCGCTGTGCGCGCGAGGGCTGGCTGCTGGAGCGCAGCTACCGCGATGTGGGCGTCAGTTGGACCGAGGCGTTCGGCACCGAGGACCGCGCGGTGGTGGACGCGTACTGCGCCGAGCACGCCCTTGCGCACGAGTGGCTGGCGGACGGTTCGCTGCGCACCCGGCAGCGGCGCGCCGCGGTGGTCGCCCACCCGGTCACCGGCGAGCGGCTGTGGTTCAACCAGATCGCGTTCCTCAACGGGCTGACCATGGACCCGGCCGTCCGCGAGTACCTGATCTCCTTCTACGGCCCCGACTCGCTGCCCTTCCACACCCGTTACGGCGACGGCGAGACCCTCCCCGAGCAGGTCATCGAGACCATCAACGCCGCCTATACCGCGGCGACTTCGCGTGAGCCCTGGCAGGCCGGCGACCTCCTGGTCGTCGACAACCTGCGGATGGCGCACAGCCGCGAGGCGTACGAGGGCGACCGCGAGATCGTGGCGCTCTTCGGCGACCCGGTGCGCCTTGCCGGCCATGTGCACACCGACGTACCGGCCTGCTCCGCAGCCGTCTGACCGACCGTCCCGCACCATCCCCACGGAGCCCTTCCATGTCCCAGAACCGCCCGGCGCCCTCCTTCTCGGTGATCTCCGGAGCACAGGTCAGCGAGGTCCTCGACGGCCGCGGCAAGGAGGTGGTGGACCTCATCGAGGCCACCTACCGCCTGCACGGCGAGGGCGACACGGTCAACCCGCCCTCGTACTTCCTGCGCTTCCCCGACCGGCCCTCCTCGCGCATCATCGCGCTGCCCGCCTCCGTCGGCGGCCAGGTCCGCACCGACGGACTGAAGTGGATCTCCAGCTTCCCGGAGAACGTGGCCGCCGGGATCCCCCGGGCCTCCGCCGTGCTCATCCTCAACGACCATGAGACCGGCTACCCGTTCGCGTGCCTGGAGAGCTCCATCATCAGCGCGGTGCGCACCGCCGCGTCCGCCGCGCTGGCCGCCGACCGGCTCAGCGCCACCCGCGCCCGGCCGCGGCGGATCGGCTTCTTCGGCGCCGGCCTCATCGCCCGCTTCATCCACCGCCTGCTGCGCGACACCGGCTGGACCTTCGACGAGGTCGGGGTGCACGACCTGTCCGCCGAGCACGCCGCCGGTTTCGGCGCGTACCTCGCGCACTCCGGTGAGCAGGGCGCCCTCACGGTGCACGAGACTCCCGAGGACCTGATCCGCTCCTCGGACCTGATCGTCTTCGCCACCGTCGCCGGCGCCCCGCACGTCACCGACCCGGCCCTGTTCGCCCACAACCCGGTGGTGCTGCACGTCTCGCTGCGCGACCTGGCGCCCGAGGTGGTGCTGACCGGCACCAACATCGTCGACGACGTCGAGCACTGCCTGAAGGCCCATACCTCCCTCCACCTCGCCGAACAGCGGCTGGGCCACCGCGACTTCGTCGACGGCACGCTCTACGACGTGCTGACCGGGAAGCTGAGCCCGGCCGCCGACCGGCCGGTGTTCTTCTCCCCCTTCGGTCTGGGCGTCCTCGATCTCGCCGTCGGCAAGCACGTCTACGACGCGGTCCGCGAGTCCGGGCAACTGCACGTCGTCGACGACTTCTTCCACGAGATGCGGCGCTACGGCTGACCCCGTCGCCCCCCGCAACGCCCGCAAGGCAGGGAGGTCCCGTGCCGATCATTTCGGCCCCCCAGGAGTTCAACGAGGAAGACCTGTACGTCGACCTCGACGCGGTCCTCGGCATCCCGCTGTACCTGAAGTGCGAAGGCTTCAACTTCACCGGTTCGGTCAAGCAGAAGGCCGCTGTCGCCATGGTGGAGGCCGCGGAGGAGTCCGGGCTGCTCACCCCCGGTTCGATCCTGGTGGAGTCCTCCTCCGGGAACCTGGGCGTCGCGCTCAGCGTCATCGCGGCCGGCAAGGGCTACCGCTTCGTCTGCGTCACCGACTCGCGCTGCAACCTCGCCGCGAAGCGCCTGATGGAGGCCCTCGGCGCGGTGGTGCACACCATCACCGAGCCGGCGGCGGAGGGCGGTTTCCTGGCCGCCCGCATCGCCTGCGTGCGCGCGCTGTGCGAGCAGGACGAGCGGTACGTCTGGCTCAACCAGTACGTCAACACCGCCAACTGGCAGGCCCACCACCGCCTCACCGCGCCCGCGATCGCCCGCGCCCACCCGGGCCTGGACGTCCTGTTCGTCGGTGCCGGCACCACGGGGACGCTGATGGGCTGCGCCCGCTGGTTCAAGGAGCACCGTCCGGGTGTGCGGATCGTGGCCGTGGACAGCGTCGGCTCGGTCGCCTTCGGCCATCCCCCGGCCCCGCGCATGATCCCGGGCCTGGGCACCGGGGTGCGGCCGCCGCTGCTGGACGAGTCCTTCGTCGACGACGTGGTGATGGTGCCCGAGCCGGACACCCTGCGCATGTGCCACCGGCTCGCCGCCCGGGGCTTCCTGTTCGGCGGCTCCACCGGCACGGTCGTCAGCGGCGCCGCCCGCTGGCTCGCCGCGCACCAGGGCGGCGAGCGGCTGCACGCCGTGGCCCTCGCCCCCGACCTGGGCGAGCGCTACCTGGACACGATCTACCACACCAACTGGGCGCAGGGCGTCTACGGCCCCGATGTGCTCGCGGACGACGCCGCGCCCACCCCGCTGACCCTGCTGTCGTAGCCGACGATGCCCGACAGCCACCCACCGAACGACCCCGGAATGAGGCAACGAGCAATGAGCACCAACCCGTTCGAGGACAACGAGGGCCGCTACCTCGCCCTGGTCAACGACGAGGGTCAGTTCTCCCTGTGGCCGGCCTTCGCCGAGGTGCCGGCCGGCTGGCGCATCGCCCGCGAGGAGGGCGGCCGCGAGGAGACCCTGGCCTTCATCACCGAGCAGTGGACCGACATGCGTCCGCTGAGCCTCGTCCGCGCCATGGAGAACGCCGGCTGACCGGGCGCCGCCCGGGCCGTACCTCCCTACACGTCCCACCAGAAAGTGAAGCCTCGATGACTGTGGTACTGGAGACCGGCGCCCAGGCGGCGGTCGTGACCTTGCCGGGCGACGATGCCACGCAGGTCGACGTGATCGCCCGGCGGCTGTGCCGGTCCGCGGACAAGGTGGACGGTCACGAGTGGGTCGACGCCGCCCGCAGGCAGTGGCACGAACTGCCCGCCGCGCTGCGCGCCCCGCTGGGCGAGTTCCGCCGTGACTCCGGCACCAGCGGCGTCCTGCTGGTCCGCGGCCTGCCCGTGGACGCGGCGGCGCTGCCCGACACCCCCGCCGGCGCCGACTCGGTGCAGCGTGAGGCCAGTGTCTCCGCCGCGGTGCTGACCATGATCGCCTGCGGGCTCGGCGACCCGGCCGCGTTCCGCCCGGAGAAGACCGGGGCGCTCGTCCAGGACGTGGTGCCGATCCCCGGTATGGAGGACTTCCAGGGCAACGCCGGCTCGGTCCTGCTGACCTTCCACACCGAGAACGCCTTCCATCCGCACCGTCCCGACTACGTCATGCTGCTGTGCCTGCGCGCCGACCACGACAACGTCGCCGGGCTGCGCACCGCCGGCATCCGCGCGGCGCTGCCGCTGCTGAGCGAGCGGGCCCAGGAGGTGCTGCGCAGCGCGGAGTTCCGCACCGAGCCGCCGCCGTCGTTCGGTGGTGCGGACGGCGGGGACACCGAGCCGCGGCCGATCCTGACCGGCGCGCCCGAGGACCCCGATCTGCGCATCGACTTCGCCGCCACCAAGCCGCTCACGCCGCGCGCGAGCGAGGCGATGGCCGAGCTCCAGGACGCGTTCGAGAAGACCTCCCTGAGCACCGTGCTGACCCCCGGCGATCTGGCGATCGTCGACAACCGCATCACCACGCACGGCCGTTCCGCCTTCACCCCGCGCTACGACGGCCGGGACCGCTGGCTCCAGCGCACCTTCGTCCTGAACGACCTGCGCCGCTCCCGCGGCCTGCGGGCCCAGGACGGCTACGTCCTGGACTGAGCCGCCCGGCGGCGCCCGCCCGGTCGCGGCGGGCGCCGGCCCGGCCGACGGGGTCCCCACGGAAGTGCCTTGCGTGGGGCGGGGGTTGGCCCGAGAGCGGAAAAGCGCCGGTGGGCGGGACGCGGGTCCCGTCCACCGGCGCTTCGTTGTCGCCCGGTCGCGCGGCTCAGACGAGCTGGACGCTCCGGGCGGCGATGATCGGGAACCAGGTGGAGCTGGCGTGGAAGCTCTCGCCGGGCTCCAGCACGGACGACTGCCGCAGGTCACTGCAGCCGACGGTGAGGAACACCCTCACCTTGCGGTCGGTGTGGTTGATGACATCACGCTGCCCCATGGTGTTGACGTTCAGCACGGAGTAGCACGTGCCGTCGACCGGGTTCGTGATGTTCTCGCCCTTGTCGTAGAACTCGATGGTCCCGGTGGTGGCCTGGGCGACGCCGGCCCCGGCGAACAGGGCCGTCGCCGCCAGGGCGGTGAGGAGCGGAGCACGACGGAGCACTCTGCGCATGGTTCTCCTTGGGCTGCTTGGTTCGGGTGAGGCCCGAAAATCCGGGCATGACCGAAACCGTAGCCACATCCGCTATTGCTCCAATATTTCCGCGATTCGCCTTGGGGCGACCGGAGTTGGGTATGACAGAGGGGACGCCGTCATACCTGAGAGCTACCTCCACAGTGAGCCCCTGAGAGTGACGCGCGCGGGGGCCGCGGACCATACCTTTTTGCTAGTTCGCCGAGTGAGCAAGCCGTCGAATGAGCAAGTCGTCGAGTGAGCACGTTCATCGGGTGAGCAAGTCGTCGAGTGAGCAAGGAACAAGGAAGGCGGGTCCCGTGCGAGCATCCCGAGTGCGCCGCGCGCTCGCGGTCGCCGTCGCGGCCGGCGCGATGGTCCTCTCCGTCACCGCGGCCTCCGGGTCGGCGGCCCGCAGCATGCCGACCGCGCCCCGCCTGCCCGCCGTCCGGGCCGACACCCTGGCCGCGCGGTACGCCGCCGACCACGACGTCATCGTGCGCTCCGAGCGCGCCGCGCGCCGCATGGGCGACACCTCCCGGGCGGACCATCTGGCCGGACTCGCCGCATCCGGGCGGCAGTTCCTCTCCTTCGACCCGCGAGACGACGGTCTGGCCGTGGAGGTGCTGGGCGATCTGGCGCACGCGGACCGCGTCGTCGTGCTGGTGCCCGGTTCGGACACCACCCTCGACACCTTCGATGAGATCGGCACCCGCTATGCCTCCGTGGCCGGCGGCGCCCGCACCCTGCGGGCGGAGATGCACCGGCTCGCTCCGGACACCAAGACGGCGGTGGTGGCCTGGCTCGGCTACCATGCCCCCCGCACCCTTAGCCGGGATGTGGTCACCACCGCTCGCGCCACCGCAGGCGGCAGCCAACTGCGCCTGCTGATGGGGCAGTTGAAGAAGGTCAATGCCGCCGCGCCGGTCACCTTGATGTGCCACTCCTACGGCACGGTGGTCTGCGGCAGCGCCGTCCAGCCCCCCGCCTCCCCGGCCGCCCCGCTGGATCGCCTCGCCGGGATCGTCGCCGTCGGCAGCCCCGGTATGGGCCTGCGGTCCGCCTCCGACATCGCGGTGCGGGTGCCGGTGTGGGCGGGCCGGGGCGCGGACGACTGGATCGCCGGGGTGCCGCACACCAGCGTGCACGTCCCCGGCGCCACGATCGGATTTGGTACGGATCCGGTCAGCCGGGGCTTCGGGGCCCGCACTTTTGACGCCGGATCGGGCGGCCACAGCGACTACTTCAAGCCAGGTGGGCTCGCGCTGCACAACCTCGCACTGATCAGTCTCGGCCACGGCGAGGCGGTGTCCCATGGCTGATCTCCCCCTGGGCCCCGGCGCGCCGCTCGATGTCCGGGGCAGGGCGGCCGCTTCGCCGCTGGGGCGGCTGCACGCGGCGGTCCGGCGGATCGACGAGGCCACCCCCGCCGGACGGGACCGGGCCGTCGACGCCCTGCGGGCCCTGGCCATCACCGGTGTGGTGCTGGGTCATTGGCTGGTCAGCGCGGTGGCACTGCGCGCGGACGACCATCTGATGGGCGCCAGCCCGCTGGCCTTCATTCCGGGTCTGACCCCGCTGTCCTGGGTGCTCCAGACCCTGGCGGTCTTCTTCTTCGTCGGCGGCCGGGTCGCGTCCCGGGGCTACGCCTCCGCGCGGGCCCGCGGCGTCGGTTACGGCACCTGGCTGTGGCAGCGGATGCGCCGACTGGCCGGTCCGGTAGGCGTGTTGCTCGGCCTGTGGCTGCTGGTCCTGGCGGGCATGGTGGCCTCCGGTGTCGCACACGAGACGATCTACACGCTGCTCAAACTCGTCCTCTCCCCCCTGTGGTTCCTGCTGGTCTTCGCCCTGCTGACGGCGCTGACGCCGCTGGTGTACCGGGCGGGTGTGCCGGCCGCCGTGCTGGGCGGCGGCTATGTCGCCGCGACGGACGGCGCCCGGCTGCTGCTCGGCGACGGCGGCTGGGTGGACACCGCCCGTCAGTTCAATGTGCCCGCCGGCTGGTTGGTGCCGTTCGCGCTGGGCGCGGTCTGGGGCGCGGGCGGGCTCGCCCGGCGCCGGTACGCCGTGGTGCTGCTGGTCGCCGGTGCCGCGGGCACCGCGGCGCTGGTCCTGTGGGGCGGCTACCCGGCGAGCATGGTCGGCGTGCCCGGCTCGCAGCTCTCCAACCTCAATCCGGTCTCGCTCGCGGCCGTCGCCTTCGGCCTGGCCCAGTGCGGTGCCGCGCTGCTGTTGCGCGGTCCGCTCCGACGGATGCTGGGCGGGGCGGACGGCCGCCCGGCCGGCCTTTCGGGCGTGGCCGAACGACGTGCCAGGCCCCGCCAGTTCGCCTGGGCCGCGATAGCGCTGACCAACGTCTCGGCGATCACGATATTTCTCTGGCACCAGACGGCCATGCTCGCGGTGACCGTTGTCTCACTCGCTCTCGGAAGACCGCTGTTCGGATTGCATACCAACCCTGATCACCCACTATGGGTGGTTGCCCGGGTTGGCTGGATTCCGCTGTTCGGGATTGTGCTCATCACACTGTGCATTACGTTCGGCGACGCGGAGACGAGGTTCCGGTCCGGACCTGCATGAACCGGTCGCACGGACCCGAATAAACCAGGCAGTACGAGCACGGAAGTACCCGCAGTGGGACCTTCCGGTATCCACTTGGAGGAGTTATGCAACACATATCGGTCGACTCACTGCGGGAGCTGTACGCCAAGTACGAAGTGGACCTGCGGAAGGTCAAGAACGACCAGCGCAGTTTCCTGGCCGAGCGCGGCAAGGCGATGAAGCCGCAGCTCGACGACGTCGAGGCCGAGATCACCTACATGCGGCTGCGGGAGCTTCGGCCCGCGAAGGTGGTGGAGATCGGCACCTTCTACGGCTGGTCCACCATGTGGCAGCTCAGCGCGCTGCGCGACAACGGAGCCGGCCACCTCTACTCGTTCGACATCGTGGACCACGTGGTGCGCAACGTCCCCAAGGACCTCGCCGAAAGGTGGACGTTCACCAAGGGAGACGTGCGCGAGAACATCGGGGTGATTCCCGATGACACCGAGTACCTCTTCATCGACGCCGACCACGGTGCGCGCTTTGCGCGGTGGTACATCGAGAACCTCTTCCCGGCCGTTCCGGGCGGTACGCCGACCAGTGTTCACGATGTGTTCCACGGCCGTCGTCCCAAGCCTCTGAGCGAGGGCTCCGTCATCATCAAGTGGCTGGCCGAAAAGGGCATTGAATTCTTCACGCCGTCGCCCGCCAAGGCTCCCGAGGTTTTCGCGGAAATAGCGAAGATCAAGAAGGATCTGGGGCTGGACGAGCCGGTGCGCGACAGCCGCGACAACCCCATGATCTTCTTCGATCTGCCGAGCCTGTAAGTCCGACTCTCCCCGCGGACTCCGTAGGGAAATGCGCCGCCCCGTCCTGCCGTCGTAGGGCGGGGCGCGCTCCCACACCCCCATGAAAGGGGACCAGAAGGACGACCGAAGACACCTGGACGATACATACACCGCCGGATTGAGACATATCCACCATGACGGGATGCCGCGACTCGAGGGCACCAGGAGGCCAACTCCCGTCCGGTGCACGGCTGAAGTTGTGCGGGTTCACCATTTGGCCCGTTCCACTCCACCTCCGGCGACGTTATTTTTAGGCATAGATTCAGTCATCTGACGTATGCTCTGCCAGACATTCGCCTACCGTGATCCGTTGGTACGTTCGAGTACACGGGGAATGTGGGGAATGTCATGGGGGATGAGCTCTCCAGATCGGACTGGCTGAATTTCACGCTTCTTGGACCGCTGTCGGCACGAGCCGGGACACGGCCGGTCGCCATCGGCGGCCCGCGGCAGCGCGTCATTCTCGCGGCACTGGTCCTTGCATGGGGACGAGTGGTGTCCGTCGACGCACTGATCGACGCCGTGTGGGGAGAGGGGCCACCGGCCTCGGCCCGCACCCAAGTGGCGATATGCGTCGGCGCGTTACGCAAGGCTTTCCGGGCTGCCGGCTGGGAGGACCCGGTCATCGTGACGGCCCACCCCGGCTACCGGCTGCTCACCGAGCGCAGCCGGGTCGATGTCCGGGAATTCGAGTACCTGGTGGCCAAGGCCGGCGATGTCGCCCGGCGCGGGCGCCTGGAGGAGGCCGGCCGGCTGCACAAGCGGGCACTGGACCTCTGGACCGGGCGTCCGCTGACGGGAGTCGGCGGGCGACTGGCCGAGGACGCGGCGACCCGCCTGGAGGCCCAGCGGCTGTCCGCTTACGAGGTGTGGAGCGAGGCGCAGTTGGCGCTGGGCCGCCATCAGGAGCTCATCCCGGTGCTGTCCGCCGTGGTGAAGGACTATCCGCAACACGAGCAGTTCCGGCATGACCTGATGCTGGCGCAGTTCCGGTCGGGCCGGCGGGTGGAGGCGGCCGAGGGCTTCCGCGCCTGGCGCCGTGAGCTCGTCGAGGAGCTGGGCCTGGAGCCGAGCCTGTCGATGCAGCAGTTGCACAGTGCCATCCTCCGGGACGAGCCGAGGGCGGACGCTCCCGGCGAGCTGCCGCGGCCGCTGGCCGGCACCGCGGCCGTGCGTGCCGTCCCCGCCGAGCTGCCGCCGGACGTGCCCGCGTTCATCGGCAGGGAGGCGGAACTGCGCCAGTTGGACGCCCTGTTGGCCGACGGTGACGGCGGTTCCGCGCCGCCCTCCGGTTTCGTGACCGGTATGGCCGGTGTGGGCAAGAGCAGTCTCCTCGTCCACTGGGCGCACAGCGTGGCCGAAAAGTTCCCCGACGGTCAGCTGTACGTGGACCTGGCCGAGCACGAGCGGGCGGGGCAGCCGGTCACGCTGCACTCCCTGCTGGGGCGCTTTCTGCGCGCGCTCGGCGTGGACGGCGAGCATCTGCCGGTGGAGCAGGGGGAGCGGATCTCCCTGTACCGCAGCATGTTGGCCGACCGCCGCGTGCTGGTGCTGCTGGACAACGTCCGCACCATGGAGCAGGTGCAGTCGCTGACGCCCGGGAGCGGTCACAGCTGCGTCCTCGTGACCACCCGGGACCAGCAGGACCATCTGGCGGCCGTGCACGGCACGGTGCACCTCTCCCTGGACCTGATGACCGACGACGAGGCGGCCGAGGTCGTCCGGCGGATCGCCGGTCCCCAGCGGTGCGACGCCGATCCGGTGGCGGTCGCGGAACTGTCCGCGCTGTGCGAGGGGTTGCCGCTGGCGCTGCGGGTCGCCGCGACCCGTCTGGCGTCCAAGCCGCACTGGTCGGTGCGGTATCTGGTCAACCGGCTCTCCGACGAGTCCCGGCGGCTGGACGAGCTGTCCTCCGGCGGCCAGGAGGTGCGGTCCAGCTTCGCGTCGAGCTATCACGCGCTGCCCGAGGACGTCGCCCGCATGTTCCGCTCGCTGGCCCTGCTGGAGATGCCGGACTTCGCCGCCTGGGTCGGGGAGGCGCTGCTCGGCCTGCCGACGGCCGAGTCCGAGAAGCTGATGGAGCAGTTGGTGGACGTCAACCTGCTCTCCGTCGTCGGCATCGAGGACACCGGCACGGTGCGCTACCGCATGCACGGTCTGCTGCGGTTGTACGCCCTGGAGCAGGCGTGGGCCGTCGGCCCGGCGCAGGAGACGCAGGAGGCACAGGAGGCGCAGGAGGCGTACCAGCGTGCCTGGCGCATCGGGATCCCGCGGGCGAGGGAGGCGCTGCAACTGCGGGACGCGGGGCTCGATTTCGGTTTCTGCCGATAACGGGTGCATACCCCGGTGGCCTAGCGTGGTCCGCGGACAAGGGGGGTGGGGGTCGTCCCCGCCCCCTGCCACGACCAGGAGGTACTCGTGCGGAAGTCCACGTTGCGCGGTCTCGCCGTGGTGTCGGCGCTCTCGTCCGCGATGGTGCTCGGCCTGTCCGGTGTCGCCGACGCCGCGACCGGTACGGTCGAGTTCATCCGGGGCGCCGACGGCCAGGACCTGCACAACCCGAAGAACGGCACATGTGTGGACCTGCGCAAGGGGCACACGTTCGGTCCGCAGGGCGTGCTCAACCACACCGACACCAAGGTCACCGTCTACCTGGACGAGACGTGCTCGACGGTCTCCGATCCCCGTGCGGTGGTCGCCCCGGGGAAGTCCTACCGGCTGAGCGACAGCTGGTATCCCGGCATCCTCAACCTCGGTTCGATCAAGATAGGTTGAGCGCGGCGTCCCTCGACGACGCGCGCACGCGCCGTACCCCGACGCCGGTACCGGACCCCAGGTCCGGGCCGGCGTCTTCCGTTGTCTGTGATGAGGTAGCCCCATGACCAACTCCCTTCATCCGCCGGCCCGGCAGGCCGAGCTGCACCGCACGTGGGTGCGCCGTTTCCGGCCGGCGAGCGACCCCCGGCTGCGGCTGGTGTGCTTCCCGCACGCCGGGGGCGCCGCCAGCTTCTACCGGACCTGGCCCCAGTGGCTCGCCCCGGACGTCGAGGTCGGCGCGGTGTGCTATCCGGGGCGGGAGGAGCGCATCGCCGAACCCTGCATCGACCGGATGGCGGAGCTCGCCGACCGGATCGCGGCCGCGCTGGTTCCCTGGCTGGACCGTCCGCTGGTGTTCTTCGGGCACAGCATGGGCGCTTCGGTCGCACACGAGGTGGCACTGCGCCTCGAGGCCCGTTTCGGGCAGGTCGTCCAGCGGCTGATCGTCTCGGCCCGTGCCGCGCCCTCGCATCTGCGCCCCACCGGCGTCTCTAGTTGGAGCGATGAGGAGCTGCTCGCCCACCTCCGCGCGCTGGGCGGCAGCTTCTCGGCGGCGCTGGACCACCCCGACCTGCGGGACCTGATGCTGCCCATCATCCGCTCGGACTACCGTCTGGTCGACGGCTACGAGCCGTACGCGCCGCCGCTGCTCAGCGCGCCGGTGACCGGCTACCTCGGCGCGGAGGACCCGCATGTGACGGAGGAGGACATGCGTGCCTGGGCCGCCACGACGCGGGCCGGGCACACGCTGACCGTCCTCCCCGGGGACCACTTCTATCTGATGCCGCAGGCGGCCCGGGTGGTCACCGAGATCGACGGACTGCTGTCCCGGCACTGACCGGTCCGCCGGTGGTGCGGGGGTGGCCGGACGGCCTCCCCCGCACCGCCCGCGGGGCTCAGCCGGTCGGCGCGGGGGGCGGGGACGTCCGCCGGATCCGGGGCGCGAGGATCCCGGCGATCTCGGCGGCCGGCCCCGGCTCCATCATCTCGGCGTGCGCGCAGTCCACTTCGACCCGCTCGATCCGGCCGGCCACGAACTCCTCCCACGCCTCGGGCACCACCGCCTCCAGACGGTTGCGCGTCGCCAGCACCAGCAGCAGGTCCGAGCGGAGCAGTCCGGGCTTGCGGTCGGCGGCCAGCCAGGCGTTGTTGATGCTCACCTCCAGCGCGGCGGCCCGGTGTTCGCGGCCGAGGTACCGCAGTTCGCTGTTGCCCTCCCCGTACCACTCGACGATCTGGGCGCGCATCTGGTCGGGGGTGGGGGCCGCGGGGGCGCCGTCCGGGATGCCGTAGATCCCGCCGTAGCCCTCGTACATCTGGGCAAGGATCTCCTCGGGGGTGCCGGTGCCCTTGCCGCCGTCCTCGGGCGGTGAGGTGTCCAGCACCGCGAGCAGGCCGATCTCCTGACCGTCCGCCTCCAGCGCGGTGGCCACCGCGTGCGCCATCATCCCGCCCAGCGACCAGCCGAGGAGGTGGTACGGGCCCTCGGGTTGCACGGTGCGGATCTGCCGGGCGTAGTCCGCGGCCAGTTCGGCCATGGAGCCGGGCAGCGGCGTCGTGCCGTCCAGGCCGCGGGCCTGCACCCCGTACACCGGGTGGTCCGCGCTCAGCCCGCTGAGCAGCGTCGAGTACCGCCAGCTGAAGCCGGCGATCGGGTGGACGCAGAACAGCGGCGCGGCGCTGCCGGTGGTGCGCAGCGGCAGGATCACCTCGAAGGCGCTGCTGCCGTCCCCGTCGAGCTGTTCGCCGAGCCGGGCCGGGGTCGGTGCGGCGAAGACGTCGCGCAGCTCCAGCGGCCGGCCCAGGGCCTGGCCGAGCCGGTGCACCAACGCGGTGGCGAGCAGGGAGTGTCCGCCCAGCTCGAAGAAGTTGTCGTCCACCCCGACCCGCGCCACGCCGAGCACCTCGCCGAAGAGCCGGCAGATCAGCTCCTCCTGCGGCGAGCGCGGCGGCCGGTAGTCCCCGCCGGCCGGCGCCGCGGGTGCGGGCAGCGCCCGGCGGTCCAGCTTGCCGTTGGGGGTCAGCGGCCACTGGGCCACGACGACGAAGGCGCTGGGCACCATGTAGGCGGGCAGCCGCTCGGCGACCTCGTTCCGCAGCACCCTGGGGTCCAATTCCGCGGCGTCGGACGCCGGTTGGACGTAGGCGACCAGGCGCTGGTCACCGGGCCGGTCCTCGCGGACCATCACCACCGCCCGCTCGACGCCGGCGAGCCGCGCGACCGCGGCCTCGACCTCGCCCGGCTCGACGCGGAATCCCCGCACCTTCACCTGGGTGTCCGCCCGGCCGCGGAACTGCAACTGCCCGTCGGCGCGCCAGGCCGCCAGGTCGCCGGTCCGGTACATCCGGGCGCCCGGGCCGCCGAACGGGTCGGCGACGAAGCGCTCCGAGGTCATGCCGGGGGCGACCAGGTAGCCGCGGGCCAGCCCCTCGCCGGAGACGTACAACTCGCCCTCGGTGCCTGGCGGGACCGGTCGCAGCGCCCGGTCCAGGACGTACATCCGGTTGCCGGCGATGGGCCGGCCGATGACCGACGCCTCCGAGGCGTCGGGGACCAGCCGCGGCACGCAGCTCACGTCGCAGGTGGCCTCGGTGGGCCCGTAGGCGTTGATCAGCAGCCGGTTTCGGCCCCAGAACTCGGCCAGTTCGGGCGAGAGGACCTCCGCGCCGGTGATCACCGTGCGCAGTGCGGGCAGGTCGACCCGGGGCACCTGGGCCAGTGCCGACGGGACGATCAGCAGGTGGGTGATGTGCCGTTCGGCGAGGACGGCGGCGAGCTCCGGGCCGGCCGGGGTGCGCTCGGGCACGACCAGGCACGCGCCGGACAGCAGGGCCAGGCAGAACTCCGCGACCGAGACGTCGAAGCTCGGCGAGGCGCACTGGAGCACCCGGCTCTCGGGGCGCACGCCGTAGTGCGCGGACTGGTTGGCGGCGAGCGCGCCGATCCCGGCGTGGCTGACCACGACGCCCTTGGGGCGGCCGGTGGAGCCCGAGGTGAAGATCACGTACGCCGGGTGGGTCACCCGCAGCGGGGCCGTGCGGTCGGCGTCGCCGAGGTCCGTGCCGGGCAGCGCGGCCCGTTCGGCGGCGGTGCCCGGCTCGTCCACCGCGAGCACGGCCAGTCCGTCGACGTGCGGGACCCGGTCCGCCAGCTGCCGGGTGGTCAGCAGCAGTGCGGGCGCGCTGTCCGCCAGCATCGCGGTCAGCCGCTCGGCCGGGTAGTCCGGGTCCAGCGGCAGGTATCCCGCCCCGGACTTCATGACCGCGAGCACGCCCTCCAGCAGCTGCGCCGAGCGGGGCAGGGCCACCGCCACGTACTGCTCGGGGCCGATGCCGCGGGCGACGAGCTGCCGGGCCAACCGGTTGGCCCGCTCGTTGAGTTCGGCGTAGGTCGAAGACCGGTCGCCGGATTCCACCGCGGGGTGCTGCGGGGTGCGCCGCACCTGTGCCTCGAACAGTTCGGGGAAGGTGCCGGCCGGTGCCGCCCCGCCGGCCGGGGGCTCGTCCTGGAGCAGGGCGCGCCGCTCGTCGGCGGAGAGGATCTCCAGCCCGGAGACCGGTGCGCCGGGGTCGGCGGTGGCGGCGGCCAGCAGCCGGGCCAGCCGTTCGGCGAGCAGTGCCACGGTGCCGGGCTCGAAGAGGTCGGCGGCGTACTCCACGAGGCCGTCGATGCCCGCCGGGGCGCCCTGTTCGGTGTGGCTCTCCGCCAGGTTGAACGCGAGGTCCACGCGAGCGGCGCCGCCGGCCTCGCCCTCGACGGAGACCCGCACGCCGGGCAGGTCCAGCGAGCCGCGTTCGTTGTTCTGGAAGACCAGGGTGATCTGGGTGAGCGGGGCGTGCGAGAGGGAACGGCCGGGGTTGACGGCCTCCACGATCCGCTCGAAGGGCAGGTCCTGGTGGGCGTAGGCGCCCAGGGCCGTCTCCCGTACGCGGGCGAGCAGTTCACGGAAGCTGGGGTCGCCCGACACGTCGGTGCGCAGCACCAGGGTGTTGACGAAGAATCCGATGAGGCCGTCCAGCGCCCCGTCGGTGCGGCCGGCCAGCACCGCGCCGACGGGGATGTCGGCGCCCGCGCCCAGCCGCGACAGCAGCGCGGCCAGCGCCGCCTGGACGACCATGAACGCGGTGGCGTCGGACTGCCTGGCCAGCTCGGCGATCCGGGCGTGCAGTGCGGCGTCGAGCGTGAAGCGCGCGGTGGCGCCGCGCTGGCTGGCCACCGCCGGGCGGGGGTGGTCCAGGGGCAGTTCCAGCAGCTCCGGGACGTCCGCCAACTGCTGCTTCCAGTAGTCGAGTTGGCGTGCGGCGACGCTGCCGGGGTCGGACTCGGCGCCCAGCAGCTCCCGCTGCCACAGCGCGTAGTCCGCGTACTGCACCGGCAGCGGCTGCCACTGCGGGGCCCGGCCGGCGCTCCGCGCCCGGTAGGCCGTCGAGAGGTCCCGGGCCAGGGGCGCCATCGACCAGCCGTCGCTGGCGATGTGGTGCGTCAGCAGATAGAGCACGTGCTCGTGCTCGGAGACCCGGAACAGGGTTGCCCGCAGGGGCGGTTCGGCGGCCAGGTCGAAGGCGTGGTCCGCCGCCCGCGCCAGCGCGGCCGGCAGCGCCTCCTCCCCCGCCAGCTCGACGTACTGCGGCCGTACCTGCGCCTCGGGCCCGCTGAGCACGATCTGGCAGGGCTGTCCGGCGATCTCGGCGAACCGGGTCCGCAGCACCTCGTGCCGCTCCACCAGGTCCGCGAGCGCGGCGGTGAGCGCGGCGCGGTCCAGCTCGCCGGAGAGCCGCAGCGGCAGCGGGTTGTTGTAGGTGGTGCTGGGGCCGTGCAGCCGGAAGGCGAACCACAGTCCGCGCTGGGCGTAGGACATCGGGAGCAGTTCGGGCCGCTCCCCCGCCACCAGCGGCGGCCGGGCGGTGTCCGCCCCGGTCAGCCGCGCGGCCAGCCCGGCGACCGTCGGCGCCTCGAAGACCGTGCGCACCGACAGCTCCACGCCGAAGGCGGCCCGGACCTGGCTGAGCAGCCGGATCGCGGTCAGCGACTGGCCGCCCAGCTCGAAGAAGCTCTCGTCCACCGAGCGGCACGGCCGGCCGAGCACCTTCTCGTAGAGACCGCAGAGGATCTCCTCCACCGGGGTCTGCGGTGCCTGCGGGCCCGTCGCGGCGGGCGCGCCACCGCCGTCGGCCGCCTCCTGCGCAGGAGCGGCCGCCGGGAGACGGCGGAAGGCGGACGGCAGGGTGAACGCGAGGTCCGCCGCGCTGCTCTCCGGGGCGGCCACCACCCCGTTGATCACCGTGGTGAGCGCGGTGAGCACCGCCTCCGCCTCGTCCTGCTCGACCAGGTCCGGCTGGTATTCGAGCTCGATCACCAGCCGCTGCCCGGCCAGTCCCGCGATGACCCGCAGCGGGTAGTGCGCGGCGTCGTGCCCGGTGGCCACGCCGACCCGCACACCGGCGTACGACGGGCGGGCCGCCGCGTCGTCCGGGTAGTTCTCGAACACCACGAAGGTGTCGAAGAGGTCCCCCAGCCCGGCCGTGCGCTGGACGCTCCCCAGCCCCACGTGGTGGTACGGGAGCAGGTCGGCCTGTTCCCGGCGCAGCCGGTCGAGGTTCTTGAGCACCGACGCGGTGGGGTCCAACTGCACCCGCACCGGGATGGTGTTGATGAACATCCCGATCATCGTCGCGATACCGGGTATCTCCGGCGGGCGGCCGGAGACCAGCGTTCCGAACACCACGTCGTCCCGGCCGGTGAGCCGGCCGAGCACCATCGCCCAGGCCCCCTGGACCAGGTGGTTCACGGTCAGGCCGCGCTCGCGCACCAGCGCGTCGAGGTCCGCCCCGAACGCGGCGGGCAGGGTGGTCCGCACCCGGGCGGGCACGGCGGGCACCCGGGCCGGGTCCGCGGGGAACGCCAGCGTGGGACCCGGCAGGCCGTCCAGCGCCTCCCGCCACGCCCGCTCGGACGCGGCCCCGTCCCGCTGCGCCAGCCAGTCGAAGTAGGTGCGGTGCGGTACCGGCCGGGTCAGCGCCGCGTCGTCGCCGTTCCCCTCGTACAGCGTGAACAGCTCGCGGATCAGCACCGGGGCCGACCACCCGTCCAGCAGCATGTGGTGGCTGGTCATCACCAGCCGGTGCTGCTCCGGGCCCAGCCGCAGGAGGGTGAAGCGCAGCAGGGGCGGCTGGTCGAGCGGGAAGCGGCGGGTCCGGTCCGCGGCCAGCAGCTCCTCCAGGCGCGCGTCAAGGTCCGCGGGGCCGGCGGTGAGGTCGATCTCCTCCCACGGCAGCGGCACCTCGCGGTGGATCACCTGCATCGCCTGCCCGTTCTTGCGCTGCCGGAAGCCGGCGCGCAGGTTGGGGTGGCGGCGGAGCAGGGCCGTCGCGGCGGTCTTGAGCATCGCCGCCCGCAGGGGGCCCTCCAGGTTGAGGACCATCTGCGTGTTGTAGACGTCGACCCCGTCGCGGTCGTAGAGGGAGTGGAAGAACATGCCCTCTTGGAGCGGGGTCAGCGGCAGCACGTCTTCGAGTGCGGGCCGGTTCATCAGAGCATCCTCAGTTCGGCTTCGAGTTCGTCGATCTCCTCTTGGGAGAGACCGAGGGAGAGATCGGAGGGGCTGTGGCCACCGGCGCCGGTCCCCTGCGTGTGGGCGGTCAGGGCGTCCAGGGCGGCGAACCACAGCTCGGCCAGCTCCCGGACGTCCGCTTCCGGCAGGATTCCGCCGGCCCAGGACCAGGTGGCCCGCAGCTGCGGCCCACCCGGGAGGTCCTGGGTGACCGCGTTGACTTCGAGCGCGTGCGCCAGCGGCATTCCGCCGTCCCGCGGTACGGGTGACGGGAGGCCGCTGACCATCGTCCACGGCCGGGCGGCCCCGGCCGCCGCCTCGCCTGTCGCCTCGAACCGGCCGAGGTAGTTGAACCCGATCTGCGGGGCGGGGTGTTGGGCGAGCGTCGGGCCGGTGCGCGGGTTGAGGTGCCGCAGCATGCCGTAGCCCACCCCGTTGCCGGGCAGCGCCCGCAGCTGCTCCTTGACCGCCTTGAGCGACTCGCCGACCGCCGGGCCGCCCGCCCGGACCTCGTCCCAGTCCGCGACGGCGGGCGTCAGCCGCACCGGATAGAGACTGGTGAACCAGCCCGCCGTGGCGGAGAGTTCGGCGCCGGGCACGATGTCCTCACGGCCGTGCCCCTCCAGATCGACCAGGACGCCGTCCGCCGCCGCGCCGCGCCGCCGGCGCCACTCGCGGGCGGCCAGCGCGAACCCGCTCAGCAGCACATCGCCCACCGTGGCGTGGAACGCCGCCGGCACGCTCGTCAGCAGCGGCTCGACGCGCTCCGGGGGGAGGCTCAGCTCCAGGTTCCGCACCGTGTCCGCGGTGTCGCGCCGGGGGTCCAACGCCCGTGCGCCCAACGGGGCTTCGCCCTCCGAGGCACCGGTGGCGATCCGGGTCCACAGTTCCAGACCCGCCTCCCACTCCGGTTCCCGCGCGGCCGCGGACAGCCGCTGCGCCCACGCCCGGAAGGAGGTCCCCACCGGGGCGAACTTCGGCTCGCGCCCGGCGACCGCCGCCTCCCAGGCCTCCCGCAGGTCCGGCACCAGGATGTGCCACGACACCCCGTCCACGGCCAGGTGGTGCGCCACGATCTGCACCAGCCCGGCCGCCTCCGGCCCGGCGTCGTACCAGACCAGCTGCACCACCGACCCGTCCTCCGGGGACAGCCGCCGCCGCGCCCGCTCCCCCTCCTCGGCCATGGCCGCGTCCCGTGCCCGGCGCGGCAGCCCCGCGACATCCACCCGGTGCAGCACCGAACCGGCGGCCACGGCGCCGCGCGGGGCCACGACCGGCTGCCAGGCACCGTCCTGACCGGTCGTCATCCGCAGCCGCAGCATGTCGTGGTGGTCCAGCCACCCCTGCGCCGCCGCGGTCAGCCGCGCCAGGTCGGCATCCGCCGGAACGCAGACCGCCACCGACTGGTTGAAGCCCGATACCGGGCCGTCCAGTTCGCGCAGCCAGTGCATGATCGGGGTCAGCGGGAAGGCGCCCACCCCGTCGTCCGCCGCGGCCGGTGCCGCACCGGAGACCTCGGTGGCGACCTCAGCCAGTTCGGCGACCGTACGGTGTTGGAAGACCTGCTGCACCGTCAGCGTCAGCCCGTTCTCCCGGGCCTGGGACACCACCCGCATCGAACTGATGCTGTCCCCGCCCAGCTCGAAGAAGCTGTCGTCGACGGTGACGCCGTCCAGGCCGAGGACCTCGGCGAACACTGCGACCAGGGTCTCTTCCCAGGGGGTGCGGGGTGCTCGCCCGCCGGTGCGGCCGGTGAAGGCGGGCTCGGGCAGCGCCCTGTGGTCGATCTTGCCGTTGGGGGTCAGCGGCCAGCGGTCCAGGACGACGACGGCGGCCGGAACCATGTAGTCGGGAAGCCCGGCGGCGAGCCGCGCACGGAGGTCGGCCGGCTCGGGCGCCACGGCGTCCGCGGCGGTGACATAACCCACCACCTTCTGCCCGCCGCTACCGTCCTGCCGCGCCACCACCAGGCTGTCGGCGACGCCCTCGGCGGCGGACAACGCGGCCTCGATCTCGCCGAGTTCGATGCGGTGGCCGCGGATCTTGACCTGGTTGTCGGTGCGACCGAGGTACTCCAGACTGCCGTCCGCCGCCCAGCGGACGAGGTCGCCCGTGCGGTAGAGACGCGAGCCCGGGGCGCCGTAGGGGTTGGCGATGAACCGCTCCGCGGTCAGGTCAGGACGGTTGAGATAGCCGCGGGCCAGCCCGGGACCGGTGGTGTACAGCTCGCCAGGCACCCCCGGAGCCACGGGACGCAGCCCGCCGTCCAGGACATAGACCTGGGCGTTGGCGATGGGGTCACCCATGGGCGGCGTGACCGCACCGGCCAGCGGCCCGCTCATCGTCGCGCAGACCGTCGCCTCGGTCGGACCGTACGCATTGATCATGCGCCGACCCACCGACCACCGGCCCACCTGCTCCGGCGGACAGGCCTCCCCCGCCACCACCAACGTCATGCCCTCCGGCAGACCCGCGGGCGGGAGAACCCCGAGCACCGCAGGGGGCAGGGTGGCGTGGGTGATCCGCTGTTCGGTGAGCAGCGTTGCCAGTTCCTCGCCGCCGGCCGCGATCCGAGCGGAGGGCGCCATCACCAGCGTCGCGCCGTGCGTGAGCGCCATGATCAGCTCCCATGTGGCGGCGTCGAAGCTGAGAGAGGCGAACTGCAGGATGCGCGAGCCCGGTTGGACATCGAGATGGCGGGTGTGCGCTTCGGCGAGCGAGGCGATACCGGTATGGGTGACGATCACGCCCTTCGGACGGCCCGTGGAACCCGACGTGTAGATCACATACGCCGGGTGATGCAGCTCCAGCGGCGCCCTGTGTTCGCTGCTGTCGATCGGGGTGGCGGGAAGGTCGCCAGTCATCGCCTCGATGGCGTCCAGCAGGACGCGCGGGTGACTGGTAGCGGGGAGGTCGACCCCACTGGTCGTGATGACGCACGTCGGGTCGGCGTCATCCAGCATGTAGGCGATACGGTCCGCCGGATAGTCAGGGTCGATGGGCAGATACGCACCACCGGCCTTGTGAATGGCAACCGCCGCCACCACCATGTCCGTCGACCGAGGCATCGCCAGAGCCACCAACCGCTCAGGCCCCACCCCACGCCCGATGAGCAGCCGAGCCAACCGATTGGCACGCTCATCAAGCTCCCGGTAGGACACCACGGTGTCCTCGAAGACCACCGCCTCCGCCTCCGGCGTACGAGCCACCTGCGCCGCGAACAACTCCGGCATCGTCAACCCAGGAACCGAACATCCAGTGGCATTACGGCCGTTCAGCAGCTGCTGCCGCTCCCCCGCCGTGAGGATCTCCACCTCGCCCACCGCACGATCGGGGTCGGCCACGAGGGTCCGCACCATGCGGACCAGGCGCTCGGCGAGGGCCTCGGCGCTGCGGTGCTCGAAGAGGTCGGTGGCGTAGGTGAGCGCGCCGGCCAGGCCCGCGGGTTCACCGGTGGCGGTGCGCTGCTCGCGCAGGCCGAAGACCAGCTCGGACTTGGCGGCGTCCAGGGCGACCGGTTCCGTCTCCAACTGGAGACCGGGCATGCCCGGCGCACCGGCCGCGCCCTCCTCCAGGTTGAGGGACACCTGGAAGAACGGGGTGTGGGAGAGCGTGCGGGTCACGCCGGCCGCGTCCACGACCCGCTCGAACGGCACGTCCTGGTGGGCGTAGGCGGCCAGGTCGGACTCGCGGACGCGGTCGAGCAGTTCGCGGAAGGTGGGGTTGCCGGAGACGTCGGTGCGCAGGACCAGGGTGTTGATGAAGAAGCCGACCAGGTCTTCCAGGGCCTCGTCGGTGCGTCCGGCCACCGCGGTGCCGAGGGGGATGTCGGTACCGGCCCCCATGCGTGCCAGGAGGGCGGCGAGCGCGGCCTGGAGGACCATGAACACGGTGACGTCGCCGGCGCGGGCCAGCTCGGTGATGCCGGTGTGGAGTTCGGCGTCCAGCGCGAAGTGGGCGGTGGCGCCGCGGTAGCCGGCAACCGCAGGGCGGGGACGGTCCAGCGGCAGTTCGAGGAGTTCCGGTGCTCCGCTCAACTCCTCTCTCCAGAAGTCGAGTTGCTGCGCAACGACGCTGCCGGAGTCGCCCTCGTCGCCGAGCACCTCCCGCTGCCACAAGGCATAGTCCGCGTACTGCACCGGCAGAGCCCGCCAGTCAGGCGCCCGACCCGCGACACGCGCCCCGTACGCCGCGGACAGGTCCCGCGACAGCGGACCCATCGACCAACCGTCACCGGCGATGTGGTGCAGCAGCGTCAGCAGGACGTGCTCGCGCTCACCGACCCGGAACAGCGTGAACCGCACGGGCACTCCGGCCGCGAGGTCGAATCCGAACGCGGCCCGCTCGGCCAGCACCGCCGCCAACCGCTCCGGACCGTCCAACTCGACGAACTCGACCGCGGGCCAGTCCTGTTCGGCGTCCAGGACCACCTGGCACGGTTCACCGTCCCGCTCCTCGAAGCGCGTGCGCAGCACCTCATGGCGCCCCACCACATCGACGACGGCCGCCGCCAGGGCAACACGGTCCAGGTCACCGGTCAGCCGGACGGCGACCGGGATGTTGTAGGTCGGGCTGGGGCCCTCCACCTGGAAGGCGAACCACATCCGCCGCTGCGCGAACGACAGCGGCAGCCGGTCCGGCCGCGCCACCGGCGCCAGCGCGGCCCGAGCCGTCCCCGCGTCGGCGATCCGGGCGGCCAACTCGGCGACGGTCGGCGCCTCGAAGACCGTCCGGACGGACAGTTCGACGTCCAGTGCGGTGCGGATCCGGCTGGTCAGCCGGGTGGCCAGCAGGGAATGGCCGCCCAGGGTGAAGAAGTTGTCGTCGACGGTGACGGTGTCCAGGCCGAGGACCTCGGCGTAGACGCCGGCCAGGATCTCCTCGCGGGGCGTGCGGGGAGCCCGTCCGGTGCCGGTGGTGCCGGCGAACGAGGGGGCGGGCAGGGCCTTGCGATCGATCTTGCCGTTGGGGGTCAGCGGCCAGCCGTCGAGCACCACGAAGGCGGCCGGGACCATGTAGTCGGGCAGTGCGGTCGCGAGGTGGGCGCGGAGCTCGGCGGGTTCGGGGGCCGTGCCGTCGGTGGTGACGTAGCCCACCAACTGCTGCCCGGTGGCCGTGTCTTCGCGGACCATGACCAGTGCGTCGGTGACATGGGCGGCTCGGGACAGGGCGGCCTCGATCTCGCCCGGTTCGATGCGGAAGCCGCGGAGCTTGACCTGGTTGTCGCTGCGGCCGAGGTACTCCAGGGTGCCGTCGGCGCGTCGGCGCACCACGTCGCCGGTGCGGTAGAGCCGCGAGCCGGGCGGGCCGTAGGGGTCGGCGACGAAGCGTTCGGCGGTCAGTGCCGGGCGTCCGAGGTAGCCGCGGGCCAGGCCGGGTCCGGCGGTGTAGAGCTCGCCGGCGACTCCCGTGGGCACCGGGCGCAGTGCGCTGTCCAGGACGTGGATCCGCCCGTTGACGACCGGGCCCCCGATCGGCGGGGTGCCGTCGCCGGTCAGGGGGTCGCTCATGGCGGCGACGACCGTGGCCTCGGTGGGGCCATAGGAGTTGATCATGCGGTGCCGCCGGGACCACCGGGCGGCCAGTTCGGTGCCGATCTTGTCGGCGCCGGTGGCCAGCGTCCGCAGGTGCGGCAGCTCGATCTCGGCGGGCAGGGTGGCCAGCGCCGCGGGCAGCATCAGGGTGTGGCTGATCCGCTCCTCGGCCAGCACCCGGGCCAGTTCCGCACCGGCCAGCTGCTGCCCGTCCGGCACCACGAGCGTGGCGCCGTTGGTCAGCGCCATGACCGTCTCCAGCACCGAGGCGTCGAAGCTGGGCGAGGCGAGTTGCAGCACCCGGCTGTCCCGGTCGAGGAGATAGCGCTCCGCCACACTCGCCGACAGGTCGCCCAGGCCGCGGTGGGTGACGACCACGCCCTTGGGGCGGCCGGTCGATCCCGAGGTGTAGATGACGTAGGCGGGGTGGTGGACGTCGAGCGGGGCGGAGCGCTCGCCGTCGTCCACGGCGGCGTCGGAGACTTCCGCCAGCCGCGCGGTGACGGCGGTGTCGTCCAGTACGACCTGCGGGCAGGACGCGGCGGGCAGGCTCGCGGCCGTCGTCGAGGTGGTCACCAGGCAGGTCGGCGCAGCATCCGCCAGCATGTAGGCGATCCGGTCCGTCGGATAGGACGGATCGACCGGCAGATAGGCGCCGCCCGCCTTCTGGACGGCCAGGGCCGCCACCACCATGTCGGCGGACTTCGGCAGCGCCAGCGCGACGATGTGCTCGGGGCCGACGCCGTGGGCGATCAGCAGCCGGGCCAGGCGGTTGGCGCGCTGGTCGACTTCCCGGTAGCTGAGCGTCCGGCCCCGGTACGTCAGGGCCGGCGCGTCGGGCGCGGCCGACACCCGCGCCTCGACGAGCGCCGGCATCGTACGGGCGGCGCCGTCGCGGGCGGTGTCGTTCCAGCCGGTGAGGAGCTGTGCCCGCTCCGCCGCCGCGAGGATCTCCACCTGCCCGACCCGGCGGTCCGGATCCGTCACCGCGGCGCTCAGCAGGCGCACCAGCCGGTCGGCCAGTGCCTGTGCGGTCTCCTGTGTGAACAGGTCGGTGGCGTACTGCACTTCGCCCTCGATGCCTGCCTGGCCGCCCCGGGGCGTGTGCCGCTCCCGCAGGGAGAAGGTGAGGTCGACCTTGGCGACGCCGGTGTCCAGGTCGCTGACGGCGACCTCCAGGCCCGGCATGGTGAACCCGCCCTCCGACGCGCTCTGCAAGGACAGCAGCGTCTGGAAGACGGGCGCGTGGGACAGCGACCGGACCGGGTTGACCGCCTCCACCACGCGTTCGAACGGGAGGTCCTGGTGGCTGAAGGCGGCCAGGTCGGTCTCGCGGACCCGGGCGAGCAGTGCCCGGAAGGTGGGGTCGCCCGAGACGTCGGTGCGCAGCACGACGGTGTTGACGAAGAAGCCCACCAGGTCTTCCAACGCCTCGTCCGAACGTCCGGCCACCGCCGTACCGATGGGGATGTCGGTACCGGCGCCCAGGCGCGACAGCAGGGCGGCGAGCCCGGCCTGAAGCACCATGAACACCGTGACCTGGCTCGCCTCAGCCAACTCCGCTATGCGCGCGTGGAGTTCGGCGTCCAGGGCGAAGCGCACCGCGGCGCCGCGGTGACTGGCGGCGGACGGGCGGGCGCGGTCCAGGGGGAGTTCGAGGAGTTCCGGCGCCCCGGCCAGCTCCGTCCGCCAGAAGTCCAGCTGCTGGGAGAGGACGCTGCCGGGATCGCTCTCCTCACCCAGGACCTCGCGCTGCCACAGGGCGTAGTCGGCGTACTGCACCGGCAGCGGCTCCCAGTCCGGTGCCTGGCTCGCGATGCGCGCCGTGTACGCGACGGACAGGTCCCGCGACAGCGGACCCATCGACCAGCCGTCCCCCGCAATGTGATGCAGCAGGATCAGCAGCACATGCTCACGCGCGGCGGCCCGGAAGAGCGTGAGCCGCACCGGCACCCCGGCCGCGAGATCGAACCCGTACCCGGCCCGCTCGGCCAGCACCTCCGCCAACCGCTCCGGGCCGTCCAGCTCCACGAACTCGACCGCGGGCCGGTCCTGTTCGGCGTCCAGGATCACCTGGCAGGGCTCGCCGTCCTGCTCGGTGAAGCGGGTGCGCAGTACCTCGTGCCGTTCCACCACATCGGCGACGGCCGCTGCCAGGGCCGTACGGTCCAGGTCGCCGGTCAGTCTGATCGCGATCGGGATGTTGTAGGTCGGGCTGGGGCCCTCCACCTGGAAAGCGAACCACAGCCGCCGCTGCGCGAACGACAACGGGTACATGGGCGGAACTCCTCTTGGAACTGAAGGCGAGCGGGTGCGAGTAGGGGTCAGGAGCTGCGCATACGGCGGAGTGCGGGCACCGCCCGGCGGGCCGTGCCGATCTCCTCGGCCAGTCCGGCGACGGTGGGCCTCTCGAAGACCGCGCGGACCGGAAGTTCCGCGCCCAGGGCCGACCGCACCCGACTGATCAAACGGGTCACCAGCAGCGAATGGCCGCCCAGCCGGAAGAAGCTGTCGTCGATGGTCACCCCGGTCACGCCCAGCAACTCCGCGAAGATCGCGCAGAGTTTCTCCTCCTGCGGCGTACGCGGCGCCCGGCCGTCGGCGGACCCGGTCGGCTGGTCGGGGGCCGGCAGGGCCTTGCGGTCCACCTTCCCGTTCGGCGTCAGCGGCCAGTCCTCGACCGGCACGATCGCGGACGGCACCATGAAGCCGGGCAGCCGCTCGGTGCACCGCGCGTGCAGCTCCTCGACGAGCTGCGCCGCCCCGGACGCGCCGGTCTGCGCCTCGACATAGGCCACGATCTGCTGGTCCCCGGGACGGTCCTGGCGCATCAGCACCATCGCCCGGACGATCTGCGGAGCGGCCGTGAGGACGGCTTCGATCTCGCCGAGTTCGATGCGGTGGCCGCGGATCTTGACCTGGTTGTCGGTGCGACCGAGGTACTCCAGACTGCCGTCCGCCGCCCAGCGGACGAGGTCGCCCGTGCGGTAGAGACGCGAGCCCGGGGCGCCGTAGGGGTTGGCGATGAACCGTTCCGCGGTCAGGTCAGGACGGTTGAGATAGCCGCGGGCCAGCCCGGGACCGGTGGTGTACAGCTCGCCAGGCACCCCCGGAGCCACGGGACGCAGAGCAGCATCCAAGACATAGACCTGGGCGTTGGCGATGGGGTCACCCATCGGCGGCGTGACCGCACCGGCCAGCGGCTCACTCATCGTCGCGCAGACCGTCGCCTCGGTCGGACCGTACGCATTGATCATGCGCCGCCCCACCGACCACCGACCCACCTGCTCCGGCGGACAAGCCTCCCCCGCCACCACCAACGTCATACCCTCCGGCAGACCCCCGGCCGGCAGCACACCGAGCACCGCAGGGGGCAACGTCGCATGCGTCACCCGCTGTTCGGTGAGCAGCTTCGTCAGCGGCTCCCCCATCGCCAGCCGGGCAGGAGGCGCCATCACCAGCGTCGCACCGTGCGTGAGGGCCATGATCAGCTCCCACGTGGCGGCGTCGAAGCTGAGGGAGGCGAACTGCAGGATGCACGAGCCCGGTTGGACGTCGAGATGGCGGGTGTGCGCTTCGGCGAGCGAGGCGATACCGGTGTGAGTGACGATCACGCCCTTCGGACGGCCCGTGGAACCCGACGTGTAGATCACATACGCCGGGTGGTGCAGCTCCAGCGGCGCCATCCGCTCGCCGTCCTGGACCGGACCGGTGGGGAGATCGCCAGTCGTCGCCTCGGTGCCGTCCAGCAGGACACGCGGGTGACTGGTAGCGGGGAGGTCGACCCCACTGGTCGTGATGATGCAGGTCGGGTCGGCGTCGTCGAGCATGTAGGCGATACGGTCCGCCGGATAGTCAGGGTCGATGGGCAGATACGCACCACCGGCCTTGTGAATCGCAACCGCCGCCACCACCATGTCCGCCGACCGAGGCATCGCCAGAGCCACCAACCGCTCAGGCCCCACCCCACGCCCGATGAGCAACCGAGCCAACCGATTGGCACGCTCATCAAGCTCCCGATACGACACCACGGTGTCCTCGAAGACCACCGCCTCCGCCTCCGGCGTACGAGCCACCTGCGCCGCGAACAACTCCGGCATCGTCAACCCAGGAACCGAACATCCAGTGGCATTACGGCCGTTCAGCAGCTGCTGCCGCTCCCCCGCCGTGAGGATCTCCACCTCGCCCACCGCACGATCGGGGTCGGCCACGAGGGTCCGCACCATGCGGACCAGGCGTTCGGCGAGGGCCTCGGCGCTGCGGTGCTCGAAGAGGTCGGTGGCGTAGACGAGTTCACCCGTGAGTCCCGCGGGCTCACCGGTGGCGGTGCGCCGCTCGCTCAGGCCGAAGACCAGCTCGGACTTGGCGCCCTGGGCGCCGATCGGCTCGGGCCGCACCTGGAGCCCGGGCATGGCGGGCGTGATGGCGGTGCCGTCCTCCAGATTCAGCGCGACCTGGAAGAACGGGGTGTGGGAGAGCACCCGGGTCACCCCCGCGGCGTCCACGACCCGCTCGAACGGCACGTCCTGGTGGGCGTAGGCGGCCAGGTCGGTCTCGCGCACCCGGCCGAGCAGTTCGCGGAAGGTGGGGTTGCCGGAGACATCGGTGCGCAGGACCACGGTGTTGACGAAGAAGCCGACCAGATCGTCCAGCGCCTCGTCCGAGCGTCCGGCCACCGCGGTGCCGATGGGGATGTCGGTACCGGCCCCCATCCGGGACAGCAGCACGGCCACCGCCGTGTGCAGCACCATGAACAGCGTGACGCCCGAGTTCTGGGCGAAGGACAGCAGTCCCCGGTGCAGTTCGGCGTCCAGGGCCAGTTCCACGGTCGCGCCGCGGTGGCCGGCGACCGCGGGGCGGGGGCGGTCCAGGGGAAGTTCGAGGAGTTCCGGCGCCCCGGCCAACTCCTTTTTCCAGAAGTGGAGTTGCTGCGCAAGGACGCTGCCGGAGTCGCCCTCGTCGCCGAGCACCTCCCGCTGCCACAAGGCATAGTCCGCGTACTGCACCGGCAGCGCCCGCCAGTCAGGCGCCCGACCCGCGGCACGCGCCGTGTACGCCGCGGACAGGTCCCGCGACAGCGGACCCATCGACCAACCGTCACTGGCGATGTGGTGCAGCAGGATCAGCAGGACGTGCTCGCGCTCGGCGACCCGGAAGAGCGTGACCTTCACCGGCACGCCGGCCGCGAGGTCGAATCCGAACGCGGCCCGGTCGGCCAGCGCCTCCGCCAGCTGCTCCGCACCACCTCCGAGCTCCACCAACTCAACCTCCGGAGCGGCCTCTTCACCGTTCAGCACCATCTGGCACGGTTCGCCGTCCCGCTCCACGAAGCGCGTGCGCAGCACCTCATGGCGCCCCACCACATCGGCGACGGCCGCCGCCAGGGCAGCACGGTCCAGGTCACCGGTCAGCCGGACGGCGACGGGCACGTTGTAGGTGGGGCTGGGGCCCTCCACCTGGTGGAGGAACCACAGTCGCTGCTGGGAGTGGGACAGTGGCAGTCGCTCGGGGCGGGCGGCCGCCACCAGTGGCGGGGCGGTCGCGGTCGCGTCGCCCAGTCGCGCGGCCAGCTGCGCGACCGTCGGCGCCTCGAACACCGACCGGATCGACAGCTCCGTCCCCAGCGTGCGGCGGATACCGGCGATGAGGCGGGTGACCAGCAGTGAATGCCCGCCCAGCGTGAAGAAGTTGTCGTCCACGCCCACCCGCGGCAGGCCCAGGACGTCGGCGAAGGCGCCGCACAGGATCTCCTCCTGCGCGGTGCGCGGTGCGCGGCCGGTGCCGCTCGTCGCTCCGTAGTCGGGCACGGGGAGTGCCTTGCGGTCCAGCTTGCGGTTCACGGTCAGCGGGAGGGCGTCGAGGAGGACGAAGACCGCGGGCACCATATAGTCGGGCAGCTGTGCGGCCGCGTGGCGGCGGAGTGCGGCGGAGTCGAGGCTCTGGCCGGGGGCGGGGACGGCGTAGCCGACCAGTCGCCGGTCGCCGGGCTGGTCCTCGCGGACGATCACGGCGACCTGGGCGACCCGCGGATGCGCCCCGATGATGCCCTCGATCTCGCCCAGTTCGATCCGGAAGCCCCGCAGTTTGACCTGGTCGTCGACGCGCGCGAGGAACTCCATCCGGCCGTCCGCCCGCCACCGGGCGATATCGCCCGAGCGGTACATCCGGCTGCCGGGCGGGCCGTAGGGGTTGGCGACGAAGCGGCCCGCGGTGAGGTCCGGTCGCCGGTGGTAGCCGCGGGTCACCAGGTCGCCGGCGATGTACACCTCGCCGGGGCTGCCGGTGGGGACCGGGCGAAGCCGGGCGTCGAGCACGTACATCTGGGTGTTCCAGATCGGCCGGCCGATGGTGACCACGCCCGCCGGGACGGTGTCGCCCGGTTCGATGCGGAACTCGGAGCAGCCGACGGTGGTCTCCGTGGGGCCGTACTCGTTGATGACGGTGGCGCCGGGGTGCTGTCCCCGCCACTCGTCCAGCACCTCGCCCATCAGCGACTCGCCGCCGAGCACCAGTTGCTCCTCGGGCGAGAACTGGGCGGGCAGTTCGATGAGCAGCGGCAGGTGGCTGGGGGTGGCCTTGACGAACGTGGGGCGCGGCCGGTCGTCCGTCGCCGGGGCGCGGCCGTCGAGTCCGACCAGTTCGACGCAGCCGCCGGAGGTCAGCGGGGCGAACAGGCCGGTCGCGGTGAGGTCGAAGGCGACCGGGGAGTGCACCAGGGCCCGTCCGGCGACGCCGGGGTAGGCGTCCCGGGTCCAGCTGAGGTAGGCGTCCAGCGAGCGGTGCTGCACGGTGACGCCCTTGGGCCGGCCGGTGGAGCCGGAGGTGAAGATGACGAAGACCGCGTTGTCCAGCAGCAGCGGGCTGTGGCGGTCGGCGTCGGTGAGGTCCGTGGCGTCCCGCTCGGGTAGCCCGGCGGCGGTCTCCGGGGCGTCGAGGGCGAGCACCGGGCAGGGCGCGGGGACGTGGTCGAGCACGCCCTGTGCGGTGACGATCAGGACGGGTGCCACGTCCTGCAGCATGAATCCCAGCCGGTCCGCGGGATAGGACGGGTCCAGCGGGAGATAGGCGCCGCCGGCCTTGGTGACGGCCAGTAGCGTCACCACCAGGTCCACCGACCGCGGAAGGGCCACCGCGACATACCGCTCCGGGCCGACGCCGCGCTCCACCAGGAGCCGGGCAAGTCGGTTGGCCCGCTCGTTCAGTTCGGCGTAGGTGAGGCTGGTGTCGCCGTGGACGACCGCCGGGGCGGTGGGCACGCGCCGGGCCTGTCGCTCGATGAGGGCGGGCAGCGTCTCGCCCGACAGCGCGTGCGGCCGGCCCTGCCACTCCACCAGTGCCTGCCGGCGTTCCTGTTCGGTCAGGATCTCCAACGCGCCGACAGACACGTCCGGTTGGGCGGTGGCCTCGTCGAGCAGTCGTACCAATCGGGCGGTCAGCGCATCGACCGTGGCGCGGTCGAAGAGGTCGGTGGCGTACTCCAGCATCCCGTCGATGCCCGTGGGCGCACCGTCCTGGTCCGCCTTCTCCTTGGTGTGGAAGGAGAGGTCGAACTGGACGGCGGGCTTGGCCACGCCCTCCGTCGCCGCGTCCAGTCCGGGCAGCGCCAGGCCGTCCTCGGGGGTGTTCTGGGACGTCAGCATGGTCTGGAAGATCGGCGCGTGGGAGAGCGACCGCACCGGGTTGACGGCCTCCACGATCCGCTCGAAGGGGGTGTCCTGGTGGGCGTAGGCGGCCAGGTCGCTCTCGCGTACCCGGGCGAGCAGTTCGCGGAAGGTGGGGTCGCCCGAGACGTCGGTGCGCAGCACCAGGGTGTTGACGAAGAAGCCGACCAGATCGTCCAGCGCCTCGTCCGAGCGTCCGGCCACCGCGGTGCCGATGGGGATGTCGGTCCCGGCGCCCAGGCGCGACAGCAGGGCAGCGAGCCCGGCCTGGAGCACCATGAACACCGTGGCATCGCAGGCACGGGAGAACTCCACCAGCCGTGCGTGGAGTTCCGCGCCGACGGCGAAGCGGGTGACCGCGCCCCGGTGACTGGCGCGGGCCGGCCGGGGACGGTCCGACGGCAGCTCCAGCAGCTCGGGCGATCCCGCCAACTCCTGCTTCCAGAAGGCGAGTTGACGCGCGAGGTTGCTGTCGGGGTCGCGTTCGTCGCCGAGCACGTCCCGCTGCCAGAGGGCGTAGTCCGCGTACTGGACGGGGAGCGGCTGCCAGGCAGGTGCCCGGCCAGTGGCGCGGGCGCGGTAGGCGGCGGACAGGTCGCGGGTGAGCGGGTCCCTGGACCAGCCGTCGGTGATGATGTGGTGCAGCAGGACCAGGAGCAGATGCTCGCGGTCGGACACCCGGTAGAGCGTGACCTTCAGGGGCACTCCGGCGGTGAGGTCGAAGCCGTGCGCGACCTGCTCGGCCAGCGCCGCCGCCAGCTCTCCCTGACCGCCCGGCTCGACGAACTCGACCGTCGGACGGGCCTGTTCACCGTCCAGGATCACCTGGTGGGGATCGCCGTTCTCCGCCGCGAAGCGGGTGCGCAGCGCCTCATGCCGCTCCACCACGTCGGCCAGGGCCGCTTCCAGGGCCGTACGGTCCAGGTCACCGGTCAGCCGGATCGCGACCGGCACGTTGTAGGTGGGGCTCGCGCCCTCCAGCTGGTACAGGAACCACAGTCGCTGCTGGGCGAGCGAGAGCGGCAGCCGCGCGGGCCGCGCCATCGGCGCCAGCGCGGCACGCGCCGTCCCCGCGTCGGCCACCCGGGCGGCCAGTTCGGCCACGGTCGGCGCTTCGAACACCGCGCTCATCGGCAGTTCGACGTCGAAGGCGGCGCGGATCCGGCTGGTCAGCCGGTTGGCCAGCAGCGAATGGCCGCCCAGCTCGAAGAAGTTGTCGTCGATGCCGACCCCGTCCAGGCCGAGCACCTCGGAGGTCAGACCGCACAGGGCCTCCTCCGCGGGAGTGCGGGGGGCGCGGCCCGTGCCGGTGGTGTACTCCGGGGCGGGCAGCGCCTTGCGGTCGACCTTGGCGTTCGGCGTCAGCGGCCACTCCTCGACCACGACGAACGCCGACGGCACCATGTACCACGGCACGACCTCCGCGGCATGCGCCCGCAAGGCGGCGGCGTCCGGTGCGGCGGCGCCCTCCGCGGTGCTGACATAGGCGACGATCCGCTGGTCGCCGGGCCGGTCCTCGCGCACCAGCACGATCGCGCGGGAGACCTGCGCATGCCGGGTGAGCACGGCCTCGATCTCCCCCGGTTCGACCCGGAAACCGCGGACCTTGACCTGGTGGTCGGCGCGGCCGCGGAACACCAGCTGCCCGTCCTCCTGCCACTGCGCCAGGTCGCCCGAGCGGTACATCCGGTCGCCCGGCGCGCCGAACGGGTCGGCGACGAACCGCTCGGCGGACAGCGCGGGCCGCTTGAAGTAGCCGCGCGCCAGTCCGGGGCCCGCGATGTACAGCTCGCCGGTCACGCCGGGCGGCACCGGGCGCAGCCGGTCGTCCAGGACGTAGCCGCGCATGTTGTCCATCAGCCGGCCGAGCGGCAGCACGCCCTCAGGGGTCGGCAGTCCGGGCGCCAGTCTGAACTCCGCCATGTTGACGGTGATTTCGGACGGTCCGTAGACGTTGATGACGGTGGCTTCGGGGTGGCGGCGGCGCCATTCCTCCAGCGCGGCGCCGAGCAGGGCCTCCCCGCCGAGCATGAGTTCGCCGGTGGGCGAGTAGCCGTCCGGCAGCAGGTTGAGCATCGGCAGGTGGCTGGGGGTCGCCTTCATGAACGTGCAGGAGACGGAGTCGGCGAAGGCGTCCTCCTCCAGCGCGGCGGCCAGCACCCGGCCACCGGACACCAGGGGGCCCCACAGCTCGGTGACGGTCATGTCGAAGGAGACCGGCGAGTGCCACAGCGAGGTGCCGCCCGGGCCCAGGCTCGGGTAGTCCTTGCGTGCCCAGGCGAGGTAGTCGGCCAGGGAACGGTGCTCGATCGTCACGGCCTTGGGCGTTCCGGTGGAGCCCGAGGTGTAGGTGACATAGGCCGGGTTGGCCAGGTGCAGCGGCGCGATCCGCTCGGCGTCCGTGAGGTCGCCCGCCGGGAGTCCGCGCAGCGCCTCGGCCACCGCCGGGTCGTCCAGCAGGACCAGGCGGTCTTCCAGTCCGGCGGCGGCCGGCGCGTCCGCCGTGGTGAGCAGGCAGATCGGGTCGGAGTGGCCGAGCATGTAGGCGATCCGCTCGGCCGGGTACTCGATGTCCACCGGGAGGTAGGCGGCACCGGACTTGGCCACGGCCACCAGCGAGACGATCTGGTGCAGCGAGCGCGGCATCATCACGCCGACGATCCGCTCGGGGCCGGCGCCTTGGGCCACCAGCAGCCTGGCCAGCCGGTTGGCCCGCTCGTTCAACTCGCGGTAGGTGAGGTGCTCGTCGCGGAAGGTCGCGGCGACGGCGTCGGGAGTGCGCCGCACCTGCGCCTCGACGAGTTCGGGAAGTCTGAGTTCAGGGATCGCCTGCGACTGGCCCTGCCAGTGCGCCGGGACGCCCCCGCAGAGCTTCTCGGTGCCGGACGCTGCCGCACCCGCAGTCTTGGAACCGCTCATCTTCCGGAACTCCTCGTGGCCCGACGAAGGGCTCGTGCTCTCGGCATTGCGACGTCTGCGGAGCCGTGTGGCCTGGTACACACTCAAGGCTCGTAGCGGGAGGCTATGCAGGGCGGATTTCGGTGCGTTATTGAAGCCCTTTCGCACGCGGGGCCCGCCGCATATCCCCCTCCGACGCCCCTTCCGGGGCACGGCGCGACGAGGGTTCGGGCCGCACGACGCCGGGGCAACCGGCAGGGACCGCTCACCGGCCCGCGCCGGCGGTCTCCCCCGTGCCGGTGGCCGCTCCCGCGCCGATGGCCGCCCCGCGCCGGTGGCCGCTCCCGCACCGACTCCGGCGCTCAATGGCCGGAGTCCCCGCCCCGGTGCCCCGACCGGCAGCCCCGCCGGGAGCTCAGCGGCCGGTCATTCGCCCGGTCATTCGCCCGGTCCGTCGAGCGAGTCGAACAGCGACTGCGCCTCGCGCAGCACGGCCTGCGGGTCGGTGGCCCGCTTGACGTCCACGCTGACCTTGCGGCCGTCGGCGCGTTCGATACTGACCGCGACATCGGGGCGCCGACTGGTCAGCCAGGTGCACAACGGCGCGACCAGCCCGGCGATCCCGCCCGACCCGAGCACCACGGTCAGCACCTCCAGGGAGCTGCCCATATGGCCGGGCTGCGGCGGGGCGTCAGCGCACCGCACCCGGCCGCGCAGCGCGTCGTCCGACGCCAACCACTGCTGGAGAGACCGCAGTTGGGCCTCTCCGTCCGGCCCGTCGACGGCCAGTTTCAGTTCCCCCAGAGCCGACACTCCGTGTCCTCCCCGTAGCACTTGGCACCCGATGCCGAGGGCCGCAACGGCCCGCCGCGGCAGCCATCGTGGCATGACGGACCGCAGAGTTCCCGCCCTCAGGGCGACCGGCGCGACAAACCGGCCACGACGCAGCGCGGCAGGTGGCCGGCGATCGCATCGCCGGCCACCTGCCACCGTTTTCCGCAGCGGAGTCGTCTGCCCCAGGTCAGCAACTTCCCACGCGCTGGCCGACCACCGGAGGGTCGAGCTCCGCGATGTCCCGGTCGAAGAACTCCATGAAATCTTCACCCTGGCGGTAAAGCGCGTCAAAGCCCGCGGAGGTTTCCTCGATCGCCGCCCGGTCCGCGATCCGATTGGCTCCCGCCGCGTTCCCGTCGTCGTCGTAGACCACCTCATACATGACCTCGTCGCCGAGGATCACGACTTCGGGAACAAGGTGATCGGTTTCGAGCTCCGCGATGCGGCGGGAATCCATCACGCGAATATTGTCGCCCAGTTGCACGCGCAGCCGGAGCACGAACAACTCCCACTGGACGTACGGGGTGACGGGGAATTCGACCACGCGGAGCCGGCGCCCGAGAATCCCGAGATCGGCGGCCTTCTGGAACTGCGCGGTATAGATGGCACGCTTCTCCTCGATCAGGGAGAGCGCTTCGCTCCACTCGCCGGCGGCGAAAGCCTCCCAGCTGGGGAATCCTCGCTCCTTGAAGCTCTGCCCCCGCTCAAGCTTCCGCAGGAAGCGGATGCCGTTCTCGTAGTGGTGCCGAAAGTCCTGGTGGTACGTCGGCCGGTCCAGATGCTCTGAGGTGCCGCGCTGGAACGACTCAAACACTGGGGATATCCGACTTCGCGGCGATCATCATGCTCCTCGGAATGACCACGAGACGCTCGTCATCGCCGACCGACACACCCGCCGGAAGTGCCTTCCCGAGCGTATCCGTGAGGTCCCTGCCGATGATGGCGACATCTCCGTTCTCAAGCTCCCAGACGTCTGGGCAGTCAGGGTCGTCAGTGGTGACCCCTAATTCTTGCGGGGATTTCCCTAGACGTCGTTTGAAACGCGTCGTCGGGTCGGCTTCCCACGGCCTGGCCATAACCCCACCTCCTCAAATGATCCGAAACGTTTCCACCCTAGCGTCCGAACGTGCGGGCGACCAGTAGCAAACACCGAGCCGTCCAGGAAAAGCGGACTCCGGCACATGTCAGAGGAATACCCCACGAGCCACTTGCCCGTTCGGATTGACGATGCCACCATGCTGACCTTGAGACCGTCCCGCAACCCCACATGGCCACCGATGGCCCGTTTTGTGGACTTATGGGAAGAAATTCAGAGCAGCAATCATTCAATTGGGGGAACTGTGGATCCGGAATTAACGTCGCTCGCACAAACCGCTGGAACCACCTTGGTAACTCTGATGACAACGGAGGCCTGGCAACACACCCGTGAGCGTTTCACCCGACTGTGGCAGCGCCTCCAGCCTGACAGAGCGCGCATCATTTCCGGTGAATTGGACGCGAGCCGCGAAGAAGTCCTGCGCGCCCACTCGGCAGACGACCAGGAGATGCTGAGTGAACTGCGGCAGCAGTGGGAGGGGTGCCTCCGCCGGCTGTTGCTCGCTCATCCGGAAGTCGTCGAGGAACTGCGCGGGCTGCTCGACGAGTTCAGCCCGGACACCGCCCCGGGCGCCGCGCGGATCACTCAGCGCGCCACCGCGTCCGGGCGGGCGCGGATCTACCAGGCGGGCCGGGACATGCACATCAACGAGCGATGAGGGGCGCGATGGACGGCCATGCCGAGGACGGCGGCCGCGTCTACCAGTCCTCCCGGGACCAGCACATCAGCGAGTACCACTACCACGGCAGCGAGGAACCCGGCCTGGCCGGGCCGGACTCGGTGCGCCACCCGGCGATGGGCCGGGCGCCGGTGGTGCTGCGCGACCGCGCCGAAGTGCTGGAGCGTCTGCAGAGAAGCGTCACGGCGGGCGAGGGCGGCCATGCCTTCGTGCTCCATGGCATGGGCGGCTGCGGGAAGACCACCGTCGCCCATGCCGTCTTCGGGTTCGCGACGCGGACCGCGGGGTGCGTCGGTCTCTGGGTGAACGCCTCCGATCGCGCCGGGCTGCGTTCCGGCATGCTCGCCGTCGCGGCCGACCGCGGTGCCACGGACGGCGAGTTGCTGGCCGCCCGCAACGGCCTGCGGCCCGGCGCGGACCTCGTGTGGGAACACCTCGACCGGTCCGCCGAACCGTGGTTGCTGGTACTGGACAACGCGGACGATCCCGAGATCCTGCGGGACGGCGGCTGGCTGCGGACGAGCCCCCGCGGCATCGTCGTGGTCACCACCCGTCGTGCGGCCGCCCGTTGGTGGCCGGGAGCGGAGTTGCAGCACATCGGGGTGCTGCCGCGGGAGGACGCCGCGCGGGTGCTGTGCGATCTGGCCCCGCACAGCGGCACGTTGGGGCAGGCCGCGGAGATCGCGGACCGGCTGGGGCGGCTGCCGCTCGCGTTGACGCTGGCGGGCGGCTTCCTGTCCCACCAGGTGCTCGACCCCTGGACGATGGACGCCTACCGGCGGCACCTCGACGAAGGAGAGCGCGTCCAGCTCATCGACCAAGGAGCTGACATCTTGTCGAACGAAGACCCGCGCCACCTGGTGGGGCGCACCTGGCACCTCACCCTCGACGCGTTCGAAGCACGCGGCCTGCCCGAAGCGGTGACGTTGCTCCGGCTGCTCGCCCGATTCGCCCCGGAGCCACTGCCGTTGTCCCTCCTGAACCGTCCGGAGATCGGCGGCGCGCTCCCCCGGGCCCGTACGGAGACCGCGTTGCGGGCGTTGCTCGACCAGTCGCTGACCGAACTGGTCGACGTCGGGGTGCGGTGCGTGCAGACGCACGGGGTCCTGCTCGACAGCGTCGCCGCCGCGACGCCGCCGGAATCGCTGGCCACCGTCGGCTCGACGGCCGGCAGGCTGCTGGACGCGGCCGTTCCGCAACTGCCCGATGCCGGCCCGGAAGACCCGCAGTTGCGCCTGCTCAGCCCGCATGTCCTCGCCATGCTGCGGCGTGGTGCGACGCCCGCCGTGACGGCCGGGCTGGTCGGCATCGCCACGCGCCTGGCCACCGCCCTGCACCGTACCGGCGACTACCTCACTGCCTGGGAGACCGCCCATGGTGCGGTGGAGCTCGCGGAGCAGGCCCTCGGCGCGGAGCACCGCGTGGTGCTGGCGGCACGTTCGAGGGCCGGTCGGGCACTCTTCCGGTTGGGAAGGTACGCCGAGGCCGAGCCGCTGCTGCGGCACGTCAAGGACGTTCAGGAGCGGTTGTGCGGGCCTGATGATCCGGACACCCTGGACAGCGCCCATGGGCTCCAGTTGGTTCTCCGGAATCTCGGCGGACGGGCGGAGGCCCTCGCGCTGCTCCGTGCCACGATCGCGGGCCGACTGGCCTCGCTCGGACCCGCACACCCGTTGACGCTGCGTTCCCAGGCCAGCCTGCTGACGATGCTGTCGGCGGCCGAACTCGGCACGGAGGAGCACGCAGCGCTGCTCTCCCTGCCCTCGGACTGCGAACGGCACCTCGGCGCGGACCACACGGTCACGTTGGGGGCCCGGCACAACCATGTCTGGGCGCTCTATGTGCTGGGGCGGTTCCAGGAGGCCGATGAGGAGATTCGGCTCGTCTCCGCCCTGTACGAGCGTCGCTTCGGGCCCGATTACCCCATCGCGCTCGCGGCGCAGCAGCTGCACGCCCGCATCCGGCACAGGCTCGGGCACGTCGAGGCGGCGGTGGATCTCATGGACGACGTGGTGGCACGGCGAGCCGACAGCCTTGGCCCGGAACATCCCTTCACCCTCGCGAGCAGGAAGGTGCTGGCCGAGCTGAAGGAGAACGAGGACCACCGACCCGCGCCGTGAGGCAGGTCCAGGCACCGAGGAGAACCGCAACGGTCCCGGTTGGGCCCGTCTCCGCGTCGTCGGAGGCGGGCTCAGGGTCGAGATCGCGAGCGAAGGTCAACGAAAGCGGACAGCCGCCGGGACGGGCCATGGCCTGTCCCGGCGGCTGTCCGCGGGTGTCGTTTCGGGAGCGGGCTTCGCGTCAGGAGACGAGGGCCTCGCGGTCCCCGGAACGTTGGCCGGGGACGACGTGCGGCTCCGGCTCCGGCCCGCGCTCGGGCTCGGGCTCGGTGGCGAGTTCGGGGTCGGGGTCCGTCAGACCCTCGCGGTGGGCCTGGACGCCGGCGCGCACCGCCCAGAAGTAGAAGCCCAGGGCCGAGACGGCGACCAGCGCGATGTCCACGCCGTCCGGCAGCACACCGTTGCCGCCGAACGCCGGGCTGCCCAGCGCCGACAGCGCCGACAGCCACAGCAGGAACCCGATCATCCACCAGGCCGCGGCGAACTTCCGTCCCAGCTTCTGCTCGCCCCGGCGGCGCAGCACCACGGCCGTGATCGGCACGGAGATCAGCACGAGCAGGGTCACCTTGCCGGTGTTGGGCCACTTCGACCAGTACAGGGCGCACGCCGCGAAGGCGAAGGTGATCGGGGAGAGCACCGAGGCGGCCGGCAGGCGGAACGGGCGCGGCAGGTCCGGCCTGGTCCGGCGCAGGACGCCCACCGCGATGGGGCCGATCAGGTACGAGACGACCATGGCGGCCGAGACGACGCTGGCCAGGGCCTCCCAGCTGTGGCCGATGGTGAGCAGCAGGAGCACGGAGACGCCCAGGTTGAGCCACATCGCGGGGCGGGCGGTGCCGTAGCGGGGGTGCACCTCGGCGATCTTCTTGGGGAAGAAGCCGGTCTCGGCGAGGTTCTGCGCCATGTACGAGGCCGAGGCCACGTTGCCGATGTTGGCGCCGGACGGCGAGATGAACGCACCGAACTGGAGCAGGGTGACGACCCAGTGCAGCATCAGGAGCTTGGCCAGGTCGGCGAAGGGGGAGGCGAAGTTGATCCCGTGCCACCCGCCGGCCGCGGCGAGCTTCTCCGGCGGGACCGAGCCGAGGAACGCGACCTGGAGGGCGAGGTAGATCACCAGGCCCAGGGAGAGCGCGCCGACCAGCGCGAGCGGGATGGCCCGGCCGGGGTTCCGGGCGGCGCCGCCGAGGTTGACGACGGCCTGGAAGCCGTTGAAGGCGAAGATCACGCCCGAGGTGGTGACGGCCGTCAGCACGGCGGACCAGCCGTTGGGGGCGAAGCCGCCGTGGCCGGTGAAGTTGCCGGTGTGGAAGCCGGAGGCGATCAGCGCGGCGACCGCGAGCACCGGGATGGCGAACTTCACCAGGGTCAGCAGCGTGTTGGCCCGGGCCAGCAGCGCGACCGACCAGTAGCAGGCGAACCACAGGGCGAAGGTCAGGAACAGCGCCATCAGCGTGCCGGAGGCCGTGAGGTTGCCGTCGGAGACGAGCCCCTGGGCCCAGCCGAAGCTCCAGGACGACATGTACTGGGTGCCCGCGATGGACTCGATCGGGATCAGCGAGGCGATCGCGATCCACACCGCCCAGCCGCTGACGAAGCCGAGCACCGGGCCGTGGGTGAGCGAACCGAAGCGCGCCATGGCACCCGGCAGCGGGTAGGCGGCCCCGACCTCGGCGTACGACATCGCGATCATGCCGATGAAGAGGGCCCCGATAACCCAGGCGACCAGCGCCGCGGGGCCTGCGACCTGTGCGGCCTGACCGGCTCCGAAGAGCCAGCCGGAGCCGAAGATGGACCCCAGCCCGATCATGATCAGGGCGAAGAGGCTGAGGTTCTTTTTGCTGGCCGCGCTCATGTCCATGGCGGGCTACATCCGTTCTGCTGTGCGTAGAGATCCGTGTCCACCTTATTTACCTTTTCAATAATTTGGTCTAATCCTGCGCCCTATCTCACGGCGATAATCGATTATCGATCACGCCGGGAGGGCTCCTGACCATTGCGGGGGCCGGGGAGGCTTGTGCCCGAGATCTCGCTCGGGGCAGGGCGGGAAACCAGGCCGTGATCGGGGCGGCGATCGGGCGGCGATGATCGACGCGGACCCGGGCGGCCGGCCCGCACGGGGGTCGCAGGGGGGCGCACCCCGCCGGATCATCTGCCTGAGCAGCGCTCTTTCGGACCGCCCGACGGCCTGCCCCCTTGTCCGGAGCCACTGGGCGGCTGTCAGGCAGCCGCCGGACGGCCTGCGGACGACCTGCGGGCAGCGGCACCGTCGACAGCCGATACCGGAAATCCAGAAAGGTCTGCATTCCCACGAGAACCAACGGGAAGTCGACGACGCCGAGTTCACGGACCGGCCGAAGGTTGAGGCCGACGTCGAGACCGAGGATCAGGCCGCGGCCCGCATGCCGCGACCACCCTCGGGACGGAAAACTCCCCTACTTCTTTTGGGTGTTCGGGGCTTCCCGGACTTCTTTGTTCGGCAGGCTGGCCCTAGGCATATGCGGCCGGAAACAGGTGAAGGGAGGCGCGGGATGGCGTGGCGCACAGAGGAGTTCGGCTCCTGTCACGAGGGGGAGGCCGGGGCCGTGTTGGCGGACGGCAGCGAGCCGGGGCCCGCGTATTTCGATGTGGGGAGCGGGAGTTATATGCCGTCCACGACCGAGTGGTGGGCGTATGACGGCGACGGGGGCCGGCCGGTGGCCACCGGGGCGCGTGCCGCCTGTTCGTGCGGATGGCGCGGCACCCGGCTCTACCCGATCGACTGGGCACAGGTCGCCGAGGACCGCTACCACGAGATCGAAGGTCCCTATGAGGACTGGGCGACGCACATCGATGACGTCGAAGCCCGCCAGATCCCGCTCCCCCAGGACGTCAGCGACCTGACGTCCGAGTTGGAGGAACGCCTGGCCAAGCTCGCCGACGACGCTCCGCTGGCCGCGCTGCGGGCCGCGGCCGGGGTGGAACGCGCCACGCGCTGGATCGCCTCCTCGGCGGCCCGCCAGATCCAGCTCGACGAACTGTCCTGGAGCAAGGTGGCCGAGGCCCTCGGCCTGACGGAGGAGAAGGCGCGCTCACAGGTCCTGAGCTACGCCAGGCGGCACTGACCCGCCTGGCGTGCCCCGGGGCGTTGTCGGTCCCGCGGCAGAGGACCGCGGTGCGCCAGTGGTCCCGCATCAGGGGGAAACGGATGCGCGGACGGCGCTCCGGGGCGTCCCGCGCCTCGGAGCCGAGGCCCGTCCGCCGCGTTATGCGCCGGGGCGCCTGGCGGGGAAGCCGTGGTGTCGGGCGAGGACGATGACCGCGAGCACCGGCAGCAGGAGGGCCAGCACGGTCCAGGGGAAGGAGCCGCTGCCGATCAGGTTGAGCAGGATCCCACCGAGGACGCCGCCGCCGGCCATGGCGACGTTCCACAGCGTGACGAGCATCGCCTGGGCTGCGTCAGCGAAGTCGCCGCCCGCGTCGCTCGCGGCGGTCTGCAGCAGGGTGGGGACGCCGCCCCAGCCCAGGCCCCACAGGAAGGCCGCGGTGTACACGAGGGCGGTGCTGTCGGCGAGCACGGCCAGCAGCGCCGCGGACACGGCCACCAACAACGCGCTGGCGATGCTCAATGAGCGCAGCCGACGGTGGATCTGGGCGCCCACGATCCAGATGCCGAGCAGGGAGGCGGCACCGAAGACGAGCAGCACCAGGCCGGTGCTGCGGCCCATGCCCAGGTCGTTCAGGAACGTGGCCACGTAGGCGTACAGGACGGTGTGGGCCAGGACGAAGACGAGCGTGACGAACAGGACCGGGGCCACGCCCGGGACGCGCAGCGCCCGCAGCATCCTCGGCCGATCGCCGCGCTCCTGCCCCGGGTAGTCGGGCACGGCCGCGCCGATCCACAGCAGGAGCACCACCGTGAGCACCGTCATCGCCAGGAACGCCACGCGCCAGCCGAGGGTCTCGCCGAGGAAGGTGCCGGCGGGGACGCCGAGCGAGAGCGCGACCGGAATGCCCGCCATGGCGAGGGCGATCGCCTTGCCCTGCAGCGGGACGGGGGCCATGCGCCGCGCGTAGCCGGCGAGCAGGGCCCAGGCCAGTCCGGCGGCGACGCCCGCGACGCACCGCGCCACCATCGTCAGGCCGTAGCTCGACGACACCGCCGTGACGGTGTTGGCGACGGCGAAGCCCGCCATCGCGGTCAGCAGCAGGCGCTTGCGCCGCCACCCCGCGGTGGCCGCGGTGAGCGGGATCGCGGTCAGGGCGGTACCGATCGCGTAGATCGTGACGGTCTGGCCGGTCGCGGACTCGCTCACCCGGAGGTCGCCGCTCATCGCGGGGAGCAGGCCCGCGGGGAGGGTCTCGGTGAGGCTGGTGAGGAAGACGGCGACGGCGAGCGCCGACAAAGCCAGGAGCGGGAGCCTTTGCTGCTCCTCGGCTCCGCCCTTGCGGGCTTGCCTGGGTGGTGCGGCGCGGCCGTTCTCGCCGGGAGCGGCCGCGGTTCCAGCTGTGTCGAGTGAACTGCTCATGCCTGCTACTCCGGATCTTCTGGGGACATGGTGCGTCGGTACGCACGGGGTGTTGCGGATGCCTGGGCCTGGCGGACCGGGGCCGTCAGGCCCGCGTACCTGGTCATGCCTGCCGCTCCCTCCCGA
The DNA here is from genome assembly GCF_044754325.1 of Streptomyces sp. NPDC093097. NCBI lineage: Bacteria > Bacillati > Actinomycetota > Actinomycetes > Kitasatosporales > Streptomycetaceae > Streptomyces > Streptomyces sp. NPDC093097. The sequence continues at coordinate 93,394 of NZ_JBIVOW010000001.1, read as the reverse complement.
CGGGTCCAACTGCCGGGCGCACCACGTCACTCCGCGCGGAATCGACTGTGCTCGCGGGCGCTTCGGAAAGCCTTCGGAACCGCTGACGGTCCGCTGCGGGCCATGGCCCTGCGGCAGGGTGTACCAGGCGCTGCTCGATCCCCGCGTCCTGGCAGTCCGGCCGGCCGCCAGGCAGCCGGATGTACCGTTGTCCGCATGCGATTCGGGGTGCTCGGCCCACTTGCGGTGTGGGACGACCAGGGGGAACCGGTCCGGGTCCCCGAGCTCAAGGTCAGGGCGCTGCTCGCGGATCTCCTCGCGCACGAAGGGCGTACGGTCTCCTCGGACCGTCTCCTCCACGACCTGTGGGGCGACGCGTTGCCGGGCAAGCCGGCGGGCGCTCTCCAGGCCAAGGTGTCCCAGCTGCGCCGCGTGCTCGGCGCAGACCGTGTGGTGCGGCAGGCTCCGGGCTACCGGCTGGTGCTCGACCCCGCCTCCGACGAGGTCGACGCCGAGCGGTTCCACGCCCTGGTGACTCGGGCTCGTCCGGTGCGGGACCCGCGTGCCCGGGCGGCTCTGCTCACCGAGGCCCTCGATCTGTGGAGGGGGCCCGCGTACGCAGACTTCGCGGACGAGGAGTTCGTGCGGGGGGCCGCGCGGCGCCTCGCCGAACAACGGCTTTCCGTGGTGGAGGAGCAGGCCGAAGCCCGCCTGGAAGCGGGGGACCATGTCCTGCTCGCCGGAGAACTGGCCGACCTCGTCGCCAGGCACCCACTGAGGGAGCGCCTGCGCGCCCTCCAGATGCGGGCGTTCTACCTGGCCGGCCGCCAGAGCGAGGCCCTCGCGTCGTACGAGGACCTGCGGTCCCGCCTTGCGGAGGACCTCGGGGTCGATCCCGGCCCGGCGCTCGTGGCACTGCACCAGGCGTTGCTCCGCCAGGACCCCCAGCTGGGCCCCTCCCCGGCCTCCCCGATCACCGGGTCGACGGCTCCAGGCACCGGCCTGTCGGCGACCGAGCCACCCCCGAGGTCCGCCCGCTCCAACCTCCCCGTCCCGCTCACTGCCCTCATCGGCCGCGACGAGCCCCTCGCTCGACTCTCCCGTCTCCTGTCCAAGGAGCGCCTGGTGACGCTCACCGGACCCGGTGGGGTCGGAAAGACGCGCCTCGCCGTGGCGGCCGCCACCTCGGCGACCGACGAACACCCCGACGGCGGCTGGCTCGTGGAGCTCGCCGGAGTCCGCGCCACCACCTCCACCGGCGACCTCGCCCAGGTCGTTGCCTCCGTCCTCGGCATCCGGGACGACGCCCCGTCCGCCGTGCCCGGCATCACCGCGTCGGCTGCCGCCTCCTCCCCCGCGCACCGGCTCGCCGCCGCGCTGCGGGACCGCCGGGCCCTGCTCGTCCTGGACAACTGTGAGCATGTGGTCGATGCCGCGGCCGAACTCACCGAGTTGCTCCTGCGGACCGCGCCCGATCTCCGCGTCCTCACCACCAGCCAGGAGCCCCTCGGTTTGGCGGGCGAGGCCGTGTTCCTGGTCGAGCCGCTGCGGACCGCCGACGCCGTACGGCTCTTCCTCCAGCGCGCCGCCGCCCGTGCCCCTGGTTTTCTGCCGGATCCGGACACGTTGGCGCCCGCCGACCGTGACGCGGTTGCCGAGATCTGCCGCCGCCTGGACGGTCTCCCGCTCGCCCTGGAGCTCGCCGCCACGCGCGTCCGCGCCCTGGGCGTACGGGAGTTGGCCGCCAGGCTCGGCGATCGGTTCCGCGTCCTGACCGCCGGGCAGCGCGGTGCGCCCGCCCGCCAGCAGACGCTGCGGGCGATGATCGACTGGACCTGGGAACTGCTGAGCGCGCCCGAACGCATCGTGTTGCGCCGCCTAGGCGTGCTCAGTGGCGGCTGCGACCTGGCCGCCGCCGAAGCGGTGTGCGCGGGCGACGGCGTCGGCCGTGAGGAAGTGGTCGACGCCCTGACGCGGCTCGTCGACCGGTCGCTCGTGGCCGTCGTCGACGGGCCCACCGGGCGCCGCTACCGGCTCCTGGAGTCCGTCGCCGCGTACGCGAGGGACCGGCTGCACGAGATGCGGGACGTCACCGCTGTACGCGAACGCCATCTGCGGCACTACCTCGCGCTGGCGGAGCGCGCCGAACCCCGGTTGCGTGGCGCGGAACAGCGGTCCCAGCTCGCCTGTCTGGACGCCGAGGCCGGCAATCTGCGTGCGGCGCTCGACGAAGCGGTGCGCAGAGCCGCCGCCGGCGGGGCGGACGAGGCCGTGCGGCTCGCCACCGCCCTGTCCTGGTGGTGGTTGCTGCGCGGCCGGCTCACCGAGGCGCGCCGCAGCCTGTCGACGGTCATCGCCACCGCCTCCGGGACACCGGTCCCGGAACTCGCCCTGCTGCACGCCGCGTTCGCCCACCTCACCGGCGACCGCGTCCCGGCGACCGCCGCCGCGCACGCGGACGCCGTCACCGACCCCGTGCGCCGCGCCCGCGCCCTGTGGCTGTGCGCGTACGGCCTGTTCAGCGCGGGCGAGATCACTGCCGCCGAGGAGCACAACGCCCGGGCGCTCGCCCTCTCCGGCACTGCGGGCGAGCGGTGGGGAACGGCCGCCGCGCTCGGCCTGCGGGCGATGATCGCCCTGGTCCGCGGCGACCTCGACGCGCTCGGCCGGGACGGACTGCGCAGCGCCGCCCTCTTCGGTGAACTGGGCGACGGCTGGGGCGAATTGCAGACCGTGTCGCCGCTCGCCTCGCTCGCCGAGATCAGAGGCGAGTACGCCGAGGCGACCCGCCTCCAGCGCGAAGGGCTGTGCCTGGCACGGGAGCTGGGACTGGAGACGGAGGTGTCGGCACGGCTCTCCGGGCTCGGGCGGCTCGCGCTGCTCGCCCGTGACTGGGACCGGGGCCGCGACCTGCACGAGCAGGCGCGCCGCAGCGCCACCGAACAGGGCTACACCTACGGCCGGATCCATGCCGAGATGGGCCTCGCACTCGGCGCGCGCCGCTCCGGCGATCTCGATACGGCCGAGGCGCACCTGCTGCACATCCGCGACGGCTACGCCGATGTGTCCTCCCCGGCGGGCGACCATCTGCTCCTCGCCGAACTCGGCTTCCTCGCCGAACTCCGCGGCGACGCGGACCAGGCCGTGCGCCATCACCTGCGCGGCCTGGACGTCGCCCGCCACCTCGACGAGCCGCGTGCTCTCGCCCTGTCCGCGGAGGGCCTCGCGGGCGCCGCGGCCCTGGACCGACGCGGGCCGGGCCCCGACTGCGCCGCCGCACTGCTCGGGGCGGCGGACGCGGCACGCCGCGGCGCAGGCGCCCCACTACCACCCGCCGAACGCGGCGACACCGACCGCATCACCGCCGCGGCACAGGCAGCCCTGGGCGAACCCGCCTTCGAGGCGGCGTACGCGCGCGGCACGCGCCTGACACCGGAGAAAGCCGTACGGCAGGCTCGTACCACGCTCAACTGGCCTGCGGACGAGGCGGGTTGAGGATCGGCCTTGGTCCGGTACTTCGCCGAATCCGTCTCAGAGGTCGACGCCCTTCGATCAGCGCACCCAGTCCCGCGAGCGCGGGCTCACCGGGGAGCCACACCTCCGGTTGCCAACCAGCTCGGGCCAACACGTCGCGTGCGCTGCCCACTTCGTGCCCGGGTTTCCACCACGGTCAGAGACTTTGCAGGTCACCCCTCACCCAGTTGCTGAAGAACTCGAATTCGTCAGAGCCGAGAAAGTACGCGCCCGTGTGGTGGATGCAGTAGAACTCTCCACCCTCGGCCACGACGAAGATCCCTCCGTCAGGAAGGTCGTACCCGATCCGGAACAGGCGCTTCCCCAACTCTCGTGACAGCTCGGCGATTTCACCGAAATCACCTTCATAGCCGCCGGTCGGATTGGTGATCAACCTACTCTCGGGGTCATTTGGGTGTGTCAACTCAAGCGCGCCATAGGTAGCAATGAACCTCAAGGCCGCACCGAAGGGGACTGCCGGAAATCCCTCGGCTTCAGACTCGGCAACCACCTCGGAAACAAAATCGCGAGCCGTCTCCCCCACAGTCCTGCCCGGACTCCAGCCATTCCTGGTGAGCCACTGCAGGACTTCATCCCCCGACATCGACGCAGGCACGGCAACCCCTATCAACCAACCATGGACAGGCATACCGGGTGAGCTCGAACGCCAACACGACCACGCATTCAACTCATGTCCTGTCAGTGGTAGTTACTACCGCCACCTGGCGGCCAGAATCCAGGCACCCAACCCGCAGAAGGAGCGGCAGAAAGCAAAAAGGGCCTCCCTCGCAACGAGGAAGGCCCTTTGCTGGAGCGCCCGGCAGGCCTTGCACCTGCATCTCCCACCGGTTGGTGGACGTCTTTCCTTGGACCACAGACGCGCGACTCCCACCCACTCCCGCGGGCCGAAGCTGCATCATGATCATATCGCATCCACCGGACCGCTCCGCACACCTCACCTGACGTGGATCGCCATCCAGCAAAGGCATTCCGGGCGGGGCAGGACTCCGGCGATCGGCGGCGGGCCGAGCACCGTGCCGTCGGTCGGAGGCAGTCACCATGCGAGGCGACGTGGCTTTCAGTAGTTCAGCGTCGGCGTTCCCAGGCATGGAGGAGCGCCTGGGCGTAGGCGACTCGGATGTCCAAGTGTGCCGGCTTGAGGTGGTAGGCCTTTTCGATGCCGCGGTAGTCGAGGGCCGTGCCGTGGCCGAGCGTGCGCCAGCGGGTCCGGGTCGGGCCGTCGATGTCTGCGTCGAAGTCTCCCCCGTCGAACAGGGAGTAGCTCAGCAGGCAGAGCCAGAAGAGCAGCCAGAGCGGGGCCGTCATTGCGTATCCCCACCACGCGTACCAGCTGCCGACTTTGCCGGTGACCTGCTGGGATGCGGTGTGAGTCTGTACCGTCCAGCGGATGCGCCGAGGCCAGGGAAGCCACCGTCCGGTGCGACGCGTGATCCGGGCAAGTGGTGTGCCATCTGCCGCAGATACCTCGTGGACGCCTGGAGCGGTCGGTTGGACTGTGCTCATCAGGGTGCCCTCGGGGCCGCTGTGGATCCACAGGCAGCGTGGGGACTTGCGGCTCCAGCGCTGGGCCGATCGTTCCTCGTACACCCGGGCAAGGGGAACGTCACCGGCCGCAGCCCCGGCCAGCGTGATCGTTGAGCTCATTTCGGCGTCGGCTGGCAGGCCGTGGGGGTGAGGGCCGTTGACCGGGATCGGATTGTGCACACCGACCGTGAAGGCGTAGGGGGCGGGGGCGCCTGTTCCTGGTGCGTTCCAGGTGGGTGTGGGGTGCTGATGCTGGTTCATGGTCATCCGAAGGGGTTCAGGGCGGCGGCGCGATCCATGGCCTTGCCGGCTGCATCACGTGCTTTGGTCCGTGACCGTACCGTCCGTGCACGCGTTGCGGTTCGGGTAGACGCCATGGCCCTCGCCGTCGAGGACGGTGACCATTTTCGAGCCGCGGCGCTGGGGGGAACTCTGGCTGGTGTGGCCGATGTACTTCCCGTCCCGGTGGCGGCGCCCCCTCCGTGGCGGGAAGGGGCGCCGTCGTGCGCCGTGGCGGTGGGGCCGGCCGGGTCAGGTGTCCAGTAGCCCCGAGGTGTCGATGACCTGGCGGATGGCTCGGCCCGAGGCCAGTTCCTCCAGGGCCGTGTTGATGTCGGTCAGGGGCAGGGTGCCGGTGTGCATCCGTTCCACCGGCATCAGGCCCGCCCGCCAGAGGCCGAGGAACCGGGGGATGTCGCGGCGGGGTACCGCGTCGCCCATGTACGAACCCAGCAGGGACTTGCCTTCGCCCGCGAATGTCAGCGCCGGGACCTCCAGCATCCGGTCGGGGGCGGGGAGGCCCACCGAGACGACTGTGCCGCCCCGGGTCACGGCCGTCAGGCAGTCGGCCATGACCTTGGCGTTGCCCACTGCCTCGATGGCCAACTCGACGCCGTTTGGGGTGAGTTCGCGGATCGCCTCGATGGCCTCGTCGGGGGCGTAGGCGTGGGTGGCGCCCAGTTGGAGGGCCAGTTCGCGCTTGTCCGGTACCGGGTCGACGGCGATGACCGGGTAGGCGCCCGCCGCGCGGGCGCCCAGTACGGCGGAGAGGCCCACGCCGCCCAGGCCGTAGACCGCCACCGACTGGCCGGGGTGCAGGGCCGCCGTGTTGATGACCGCTCCGGCGCCGGTCAGGACCGCGCAGCCGAACATCGAGGCCACCGCGAACGGGATGTCCTTCGGGATCGGCACCACCGACTCCTGGGCCAGCACCGCGTGTTCGGCGAACGCGGAGACGCCCAGCTGGTGGTGGACCGGGGTGCCGGAGCCGTCGGTCAGCAGCGGCGGGCCGTGCAGCAGCGCCCCTGCCCCGTTCGCCGCGGCGGCCTGGGCGCACAGGGCCGGTCGGCCGGCGGCGCAGTCGGGGCAGAAGCCGCAGCTCGGTACGAAGACCAGGGCCACGTGGTCGCCGGGACGGACCCGGCTGACGCCCGGTCCGGTCTCCGCCACGACGCCGACCGCCTCGTGCCCCAGCGCCATCGGCAGGGGGCGGACCCGGTCGCCGTTGACCACCGAGAGGTCCGAGTGGCAGAGCGAGGCGGCCGCGATGCGGACCAGTACCTCGCCCTCGCGCGGGGCGCCCAGTTCCAGCTCCTCCACCTCGACCGGACGGGTCGTGGAGTAGGGGCGGGCGGTCGACACGGCGCGCAGCACCACCGCACGGGTCTTCATATCCGCGCCTCCGGACGCGGGGTGCAGCGCAGCACGTCGCGGCTGTCCAGCAGCGGGACGACCTTGCCGAGCACGATCTCCTGGAAGTGCGGGGTGGCGCAGTGCGCGGTGAAGTCGGCTTCGCAGGCGTACTCCTCGTACAGCACGATCGCCCGCGGGTCCTCGGTGCCCTGGTGGACGCGGTAGGCGAGGTTGCCCGGCTCCTGGCGGGAGGCGGCGGCCATGGTGTCGAGCAGGGCGAGGACGGTGTTCTCCTCGCCCTCCCTGGTGCGGTAGCGGGCGATGACGACGTAGGACATGGGGGCTTACTCCTGGGATGGTGCGGCGGGCCTCTTCAGGGCGGCGGGCGGGACCGGCGGCAGCTGGTCCCGGCGCAGGTGCCAGAGGCGGGGGTCGGAGGTGGCGGCGGCGACGGACCCGAGGGCCAGCGCGAGCGCCACGTCCGCGGGGGTCTCCACGAATCCGGCGGCCACCGAAGGGGACATCGCGCGCTGGGCCTGCTCGCTCATCCGCGCGGCGATCGGGGCGGGCATGATCTCGACCAGGTCCGGCGCCCCGCGCGAGATCGCGTCCATGGAGCGGCGCAGGGTGGACCGGTCGGTGACGAACACCTTCATCATCGTGAGCAGGCCGAGCGGCCGGCCCTTCTCTATGAGCGAGAGCCGGGTGCTGACCACGCCGTGCGCGCCCATGTTCTTGATGAACTCCAGCGCGCCCCGGTCCTGGGCCAGACCGGGGCTGCTGTCCACGTTCACGAACACGGTCTTCCCGGCCCGGCACAGCGCCGGTACCACCTGGGGCAGTTGCCCGACGGGGAGCGAGGCGGCGATGCACACCTTGGCCGGTGCGGTCAGGAACTGCCGCAGTAGCTGGGTGCCGACGACCGAGGCGACGACCGGGACCTCGGCCAGTGCGGAGACCAGCCGGGCATCGAGCGCGGCGCCGGACCGGGACGGGAGAGGAGTCATGGCGGGGGCCTACCTGGGATCAAGGGTCCGTGGTTGCTGAGGTCAGCTCAGCGGGGACGTACCGAAGCGGCTGGGAAGGCCCAGCTTGCCAGGGTTGAGGATGCCCTCCGGGTCCAGGGCGTTCTTCACCGCGAGGAACGTGGCGAAGCCGGCCCCGAGGGATTCCTCCAGGTAGGGGCCGCGCAGCAGACCGCAGCCGTGGTGGTGGCTGAGCGCCGCGGCGTGCTTGATGAGCACGGCGTTGGCCGCGTCCCACACCGTGCGGTACCAGTCGCGGCGTGCGGCGGGCGCCACGTCTCCGCGGAGCGAGAAGTAGACGCAGGCGCCGTCGGTGTAGGCGTGGGACTGGTGGGCCGAGGCGGCCAGGGTGCCGTCCACTGCCTGGATCGCGGCGACGACCTCGTCGTAGATCACCGGGAGGTCGGTCCAGGACGCGGCCATCTCCAGGGTGTCGGCGACGAAGCCGGGGCCGGGCGTGAAGCCGTCGGCGGACTTGCCGACCAGCATCCGCTCGTCCAGCCAGCGTGCGAAGACGGCCTGGCCGTCCAGTGCGGCGCCGGACTCCTCGCAGACCTCCCTCGCCACCGTGAGCGACGCGTCGACGATGGCCGGGTCGCCCTCGTCGGCGATGAGCAGGAGGTGGGTCTCCGGGTGGCCGAAGTGGGTGCCCGATTCCAGGGTGTCGTACAGGCGCAGGACGGCCGGGGTGGCGCCGCGCTGCATGATCCTGCGGCAGGCGTCCAGGCCCTCGGCGAAGGTCGTGAAGCCGTAGGCGGCGGCGCTTGCGTACTCCGGCAGGGGGTGGACGCGCAGCCGGGCCGAGACGATGACGCCAAGGGTGCCCTCGGAGCCGATGAACAGCTGGCGCAGATCCGGGCCGACCGCGGCGCGGGCGTAGTCGCCGTAGGTGGCCCGGGTGCCGTCGGCGTGCACGACGTCGACGCCGACGACCATGTCCTCGATCTTGCCGTAGCGGGTGGAGAGTTGGCCGGCGCCGCGGCAGGCGATCCAGCCGCCGACGGTGGAGACGGCGAACGCGGACGGCCAGTGGCCGGTGGTGACGCCGTACTCCTCCTGGAGCTGCTTCTCGAAGAGGTCGCCGAACATGCCGGCCTGGACGTCCACGACGTTCGACTCGGCGTCGAAGCCGACGATCTTGTTCAGTCCGCACACGTCCAGGACGACGCCGCCGAAGACCGGGAGTGCGGCGCCGGTGACGTTGGAGCGGCCCGCGGACGGGGTGACCGGGATGCCTGCCTGGTGGCAGATCCGCAGCACGGCCGCGACCTGGTCGGCGTCGGCGGCCTCGACGATCACGGCGTTGGGGGTCGCGGGGCGGCCCTCGGTCTCGCCGATCATCGATCCGGCCCACCAGTCACGGGTCCGGGTGACGACCTCCTCGCGGGAGGTGTGCACCGCGTGCGCGGCCTCGCGCAGCGCCTCGACCACGGATTCCGGGACCTCGACGGGGTTCGCCTGGAGCGCGGCCTCGCCGTCGCCGATCGGGGTGTTCTGCGCCCACTTGGCGAAGCTGGGGGCGCCGACGGTGTAGTTGCCGCGGTTGAACGGGTGGGTGATGGTCTGACGGCTGATCATGCTGCTGCCCCTTCGAGGAGTACGGACTTTTCGTGACGGACGGCTGCGAGGTATTCGGCGACCGAACGCTCGACCTCCGCCTGGGTGAGGTTCAGTTCCCGGCCGAGGATCGCGCCGACGGCCGCGGCGGCGTCGGCGGAGGCGTCCCGGGCGAACAGCCGGGCCCGGGTGCGGCGGGAGAGGACGTCGTCGACGGACCGGGCCAGTTCGGCGCGGGCCGCGTAGACCACCTCCGCCTTCGTGTAGGGCAGTCCCGCGACGATCGGTTCGGCCAGCGCGGGGTCGTCCTGGATGAGGTCGCCGACGAAGCGGGCCTCGGTGCCGAAGCGTTCGCCCAGGTGCGCGGCGATGCCGCCGGACGCGGCGACGGCCTCGGAGTCGTAACCGGCGCCGCCGAGGAGCGGCAGGTCGGTGGTGCGGCTCCGTCCCTTACGGCCGAGGAGGGCCATCACCTTGTCGATGACGAGCTCGCCCATGTGCCGGCTGGTGGTGAGCTTTCCGCCGGTCACCGTCACCATGCCGGTGCGGCCGACGGTGATGTGGTGGTCGCGGCGCATGTCGAGGGTGGCGCCCTCCTTGCCGCCGACCAGCGGGCGCAGTCCGCCGATGGAGCCGACCACGTCGTCCGGGGTGAGCTCGCCCTCGAAGGCGGTGTTGGCGCCCTCCAGCAGGAACTCCATCTCCTGGCGGGTGCAGTGCACGTCGTCGGGGGATCCCTGGTAGTCCTCGTCGGTGGTGCCCAGCACGACGTTGTTGCCCCAGCGGGTGCAGGTCGCGCGGCGGGCCCGGCCGGGGATCGGCACGGTGACCGTGCAGTTGATCCGCACCTTGTCCCAGGGCACCACGATGTGGACGCCCTTGGCGGGCCGGATCTGCGGCCGGTGGCCTTCGTCCGCCTTCGCGTCCAGTTCGTCGGTCCACACTCCGGTGGCGTTGACGACGGCCTGTGCGCGGATGTCGAGGGTGTCGCCGTCCGCGGCGACCCGGGCCCCGCACACCGTGCCCCGCTGCATCAACAGGGCTTCTGCGGTGGCCCCGTTGAGGATCGTCGCGCCGAGCGCGGCGGCGGTGCGGACGAGGGTGAGGACGAGGCGGGCGTCGTCGGTGCGGGCGTCGAAGTACATCAGCCCGCCCTTGAGGTTCTCCGCGCGCAGTGTCGGTGCCTGGGCGAGCACCTCGGGGACGGTGAGCCGCTGGTGGAGCTTGCCGATGCGCCAGCCGCCGACCAGGTCGTACGTCCACAGCAGGCCCTCGAAGCCCTTGGCCAGGCGGGCGTCGAAGACCCCCTCCTTCTCCAGGATCGGGAAGAGGAACGGCAGCCGGTGCACCAGGTGCGGGGCGTTCTTGCGGAAGCGGTGGCGCTCCAGGAGTGAGTGCCGGACCAGGTTGACATTGCCCTGTTCGATGTAGCGCAGGCCGCCGTGCACCATCTTCGACGACTTCGACGAGGTGCCGGAGGCGAAGTCGTCCTTCTCGACCAGGGCCGCGCGCAGACCGCGCGAGGCGGCGTCGAGCACGGCGTACGCGCCGGTGACGCCACCGCCGATGACCAGCACGTCGTAGGTGTCGTCGGCCAACCGGCGCTTGAGGTCGGCCCGGTCGAGCAGCAGCGGTGTCCGGCGGGTCGCCGCGGCGGTGCGCCGCGGTTTCCGGGCGGGCATGGTGATCACAACATCAACTCCTGGTGTTTCGGTGCGGCGGCCCCATCGGGTGCGGGTCGCCGGTGCGACGGCCGGGGGCCGTCAGTGGGGGGTGCGGGTTCGGCGGTGGGCTGTCACAAAGGTGGGCTGTCACAGGGGTGTTGGTGCGGGGTCGGTCAGCTGGGTGTCCAGCACGTCGTGCCAGGCGGCCCGCGACGCGGTGCGCTCGGCCGCCGTGAGCGAGGGCTCGAAGACCCGGCCCTGCGGCTGCGCCTCGACGACCTCTTCGAGCGAGGACCACAGGCCCTGGGCCACGCCGGCCAGGTACGCGGTGCCGCGCAGGCTCGCGGTGGCGGAGTCGGCGACCCGTTCCAGCGGCAGGCCGGTCAGATCGGCCTGGATCTGCATCAGCGGGTCGCTGCCGGAGACGCCGCCGCCGACCCGGAGCCGGGTGAACGGGGTGCCCATGGTGTCGGCGACCCCGTCGATCAGGTCGCACACCGAGTGCGCGATCCCGTCGAGCACGGCGCGGGCGAGGTCGGCGCGGGTGGTGGCCAGGGTGAGCCCGCTGAGGGACGCGGTGGCCTCCGGGTGCCAGACCGGCGTACGGACCCCGGCGAGCGCCGGCACGAAGCGCGGGGTGCGGCCCGGCCGGGTGGGGACCCGGCCCGCTTCCGCGCCGAGTTCTTCCGGCGAAGCGAACAGCCGCAGATCGTCGCAGAGCCAGCGCAGCGCGGAACCCGCGGTGGAGGTGTACGCCTCCAGGCTGTAGTGGGTGATGTCGCCCTGCCGGCGGCCGGGTTGGGCGAGGACTCCGGCGATGTCCGGTCGGGGCAGGGCGGGTGTGGTGCCGGTCGCCGCGTCGACGAAGGCGCCGGTCCCGTACATGCACATGCCCTGTCCGGTGGCGAGACCGCCGAGTGCGACAAGGGCGGCGTGCTGGTCCCCCATGGACGCGGTCAGCGGGACGGCGCTGCCGAGGGCGGCCGGGTCGGTGGTGCCGAATCCGGCGTCGTCGGAGCGGAGTTCGGGCAGCAGGTCGAGGGGGAAGCCGAGGTGGCCGATCCATTCCTCGTCCCAGGCGTGCCGGTCGAGCAGGTATCCGCCGGTGGAGGCGGCGTTGGTCGGGGTGGTGGCGTGTACGGCGCCACCGGTGAGGCGCCAGATCAGCCAGGTGTCGACGGTGCCGAAGAGCAGCCGTCCGGCCCGGTGCGCCTCGGCCGCCTCCCGGTGTGCGGCGATCTGCCGGGCGGCCCAGAGGAACGGGGAGCGGGCGCCGACCGGCCTGCCCTGCCGGGCCAGCAGGGCGGCGTCCCATTCCGCCTCGTAGGCGGTGAGTTCGTGTGCGTACCGGCGGTCCTGCCACACCACGGCGGGCAGCAGGGGCAGTCCGGTGACCCGGTCCCAGAGCATCGCCGTGGCCCGCTGTGTGGACAGCGCGACCGAGGTGATCTCGATGCCCTCCTCGCGTGCCCGGCCGCATGCCTGGCGGGCCACCTCGACGGTGGCGGTCCAGATCTCCATCGGGTCCTGCTCGACCGAGAGGTCGTCGGGATGGCTGACCTTGATCGGCCGGTAGAACACCTCATGGGTGGCGCCCGAGTCGAGCACGACTCCGGCCCGGGTGCCCGTGGTGCCCTCGTCGATGGACAGCACACCGCGCCGTGGGGAGGCGCCGGGGAATGTCTGCGTCATGGCAGCCCTTTCAGTCGGACATCGCGAGCGAGCCGTGCGGAGGGGGCGGATGGGGAGAGGCGGATGCGGCGGGGAGGGGACCGTCGTGCGGTGCGCCGGGTCCGGCGGCGGTCAGCGCACCGGTACGGAGGGCGTCGCGGTGGTGTCGCGGTCCGGTCCGGCGGCCTCGTCGGGCGCGGCGGCCCGCATCGGGTCCCACTTGATCACCAGGCAGGTGAGCAGGCCGAGCAGCGGTACGGCGGACAGCACCAGGAAGGTGTCGGCGAGTCCGAGCGAGTCCTTGATCTGCGGGAACACATACAGTCCGACGACGCTGCCGAAGCTGCCGACCATCCCGGTGACGCCGGTGCCCAGTGCGCGGACGTCGCTGCTGTAGGAGAGCGCGGCGATGGACTTGCCGTTGGCTCCGGGGCCCGCCGAGTGGCAGAGGATGAACAGCACCGGCAGCAGGAACGCCACGGCCATGGGCGCCTTCTCGAAGGTCAGCCCCATCGCGACCAGGGCCACGAAGACCCCGGCGAATCCGGCGGCGGAGCTGAGCCGCAGCCCCAGGCGGCGGCCGAAGTACGCGGACAGCAACCCGCCGGCGATACCGAAGGCGTTGAACACCATCGAGCCGACGGTGGCCTTCTCGAAGCTCTCGCCGAAGATCGCCAGGCTGATCAGCGGGAGGTACCAGCCGACCGCGAAGTACTGCATCGACTGCCCGAGCGAGATCACCGAGGAGAGGATCGTGCGCGGCAGGTACTCGCCCTTGAACAGGAGCCCGGCCTGGCGGAATCCGATGGCGGGTGCCTGGGCCGCGGTGCGGGTCGTCGCGTCGGGCGTACCGGCGACGGCCTTGATCCCGTAGATCCGGTCCAGGTTGGCGACGGACTCCGCCAGCCGGCCCTTGCTCGCCAGCCAGGCGGGGCTCTCCTTGAGCATCAGTGCCTGGGCCAGCAGCAGCGCGGCGGCGACGACCGCGGCCGAACCGACCGACCAGCGCCAGATGTCGGCGCCGACGTCCAGGTGGAAGAAGACCAGGGCCAGGGCGAGGTTGCTGGTGGTGGCGACGTACCAGACGGCCTGCCACAGGTTGAGCCGGCCGCCCAGCTTCGCGGGCGTGTACTCGGCGAGCAGCGCCATGGCGACCGCGAAGTCGATGCCGTACGCGATGCCCACCAGGACCCGGCCGAGCCAGACGACGGTGAAGTCGCCGGCGAACGCGGCGAGCAGACCGCCCGCGATCGCGAACACCTTGGCGATGAGGAGCGGGGGGACGCGGCCGATGCGGGTGGCGAGCCAGCCGCCGAGGGGGTTGAAGAGGATCGCCAGGGCCGGTGCGGTGGCCGTGAGGATCGAGACCTGGGTGCTGGTGAGCTCCATCTGGGACGTCATCGGTCCCAGACCGGCGCTCAGCGCCGCGTTCGAATAGGCGTCGAGGAACAGCCCTCCGAACACGAGGAACCAGATGACCTGCGCCCGGCCGGTGATCTTTCCCAGCCCGTCGATGAGCGCAACGACGTCGGTGACGCCAAAGACGCCCGGACGTTGTGCCATGAATCCGCCTTCGAGGAAGACCTGCCGGCGGCACGGGGAAGGCACAGAAAAAGGCACGACGAAGCCACCGACAGGTGGTCTGTTGTCTATGCCTGTCAAAACACTGCGGAAAGCGCCGCAGCACGTGAACTGCTGGAACTGCTGGAACTGCCAAGGAGCGGTGCAGTGAGGTTAAGAACGAGCCAGGAGAAACGTCAAGGGTTTCAGCCAGGTTACTGAAACGTGACGGGTCCGCGGTACGGGGCTCGGGTCGGGTGACGGCGAGGAGCGCGCGGACGCCGCCGGCGCGGGTGCGACGGGTGCCGCCCTCCCGCCGAACTGCCTCAACTGCCTCAACTGCCTCAACTGCCCAGAAAGTAGGAGCACTGGTACGGGCCCAGTGGCTCGCCCTTGGGACGGAGGGTGACCTGGATGTCGTCGGGGCGGAGTGTGGGGTGGAGGACCGCCTGGGCGCGGGCCAGGCTGCACACCAACTGTCCGTTGCGGAGGCGGTCGTCGGCGGAGAGGTAGGTGTCCGGTGCGTCAAGGGTGACGCGGTTGCCGGTGGCGAAGGCGTGGTACGAGCCGTTGAGCAGCACGAGGTTGGTGAGTCCGCTCTTCTGCTCCGCCTCGTTCGGGCCGGCGAAGAGGAGCTTGAGGGCGAAGTCGAGGTTGCGCACCTGCACGCCCGGCCGCGAGACGCCGCGAAGCCCCGTGTCCGAGGCGAAGTAGATCCGCATGCCCTTGGCGAGGCCCGCTATGGGCTCACCGGCGTCGACGACTTCCGTGGGCCTGATGCCGCAGCCGGCGACGGCCGCCAGGAGCAGGGCCACGGCGGCGCGGAGGCGGGGGGTCCTCATGGCACATCCTTCGGACGGTTGCGGGGAAACCGGAGGGTGAAGACCGCGCCGCCCTCCGCGCGGTTGGCGGCTTCGATGGTGCCGCCGTGCAACTGGGCGTTCTCCAGCGCGATCGCGGTGCCGAGGCCGCTGCCCTCGGACCGCCTGCGAGCGGTGTCGGCCTTGTAGAAGCGGTCGAAGACCTGCGGCAGGACCTCAGGGGGCAGGCCGGGTCCGCAGTCCGTGACCTCGACGGTGATCTCCTCGTCCGTGGCGCGAAGCACCACAGTCACGGGCTGGGCCCCGTGTTGCAGCGCGTTGCCGACGAGGTTTGCCACCACGACATCGAGCCGGCGCCGGTCGACCACCGCCCGCGCTCCGTCGGCGAGATCCGTGCGCACCTCGCAGAGCCAGCCTCGCCGGGTGAGCGTCGTGCGGACCAGCTCCGCCAGGTCGGTCTCGACGGCGTCGAGCGAGACGGTTCTGGCGTCAAAGCGCGAGATCTCGATGAGGTCCTGGACGAGTCGGGTGAGCTGGGCGATCTCCGTACTGACGGTGCGGGCGGCCAGGGCGGAGTCCGGCGGCAGCTGGTCGACGTCCTCGTCCAGCACGGTGGACACCACGGTCATCGCGGCGAGCGGGGTGCGCAGTTCGTGTGAGACGTCGGCGACGAACCGGCGTGCCCGCGCCTCCTGTTCACGCAGCTCGGCGACGGAGGTCTGAAGGCTCTCGGCGGTGTCGTTGAAGGTTTCTGCCAGCTGGGCGAGTTCGTCGCGCCCCCTCACCGTGACACGGGTGGAGAGTTCACCGGCGGCGAGCATGCGGGTGGCCCGGCCGAGGTCCCGTACGGGGCGGAGCACGGTGCGCGCGGCGAGCAGGGCGAGTGCCGCGGCCAGCAGGACGACCGGGACGGTTCCGGCCCGGACGGTGGCCAGCAGTACGGCGATGTCCTCCTCCTCGGCCCTGAGCGGGGCGATGGTGAAGACGTCGAGGTCGGAGGTGCGCCCGGTGTCGAAGGCCACGGACGCACCGATCACCAGGAACGGTTCGCCGTGCCACTCGACGCGCTGGAACCGCATCCGGCCGGTGGTCCTGACCGCGGTCCGCAGCTCAGGGGTGATCCGTGTCTGGTCCGCCCGGGAATCCGAGGCGGCCGTGAGGTCGTGGTACCGGGCGACGACGAGGTCACCGCCGAGCCCGCGCGAGACGCTCGCGGCGAAGCGGGTGAGCGTGCTCTGGTCGGGGGGTATGTCGAGGTCGGTCGCCACATCGCTGACCCGGCTGCGGAAATCGGTCTTCAGCGCGTTCTGGGCCCGCTCCAGCACGGCGTTGCGGGATTCGCGGTAGGCGAGCGTGGTCGAGGTCACCGCGCTGATCAGGGTGACGAGGACGAACGTGACCACCAGGCGGATGCGCAGCCCGCCCATACGGGCCCGGAGATCTCTCATCCGTGGCTCACAGAGGGCCGAACCGGTAGCCGAAACCCCGGACCGTCTGGATGTACCGGGGCTGGGCGGGGAGGTCCTCGATCTTGGTGCGCAGCCTGCGCACGGCGGCGTCCACCAGTCGCGAGTCGCCCAGGTAGTCGAGGTCCCAGACCGAGGCCAGCAGTTGCTCCCGGCTGAACACCCGGCCCGGGGATGCCGACAGCTCCAGCAGCAGCCGCAGCTCCATCGGCGGCAGGGGGACGGGCGTGCCCAGCTTGGTCACGGTCAGGCCGACCCGGTCGATGAAGAGCCCGGCGTGCTGCTCTCCCGGCACGGAGCCGGGCACCGGTTCGGCACGGCGCAGTGCCGCCCGGATACGCGCCTCAAGTACGAAGGACGTGGCCGGTTTGACCACATAGTCGTCAGCGCCCGCTTCGAGGCCGGTGACGATGTCCTGGTCGTCGCCGCGGGCCGTGAGCATGATCACCGGGATGGTGCTGCGGGCCCGGATGGCGCGGCAGACCTCGAAGCCGTCCATGCCGGGCAGCATCAGGTCGAGGACCACGAGCTCGACGGGCTTCCCGGGAAGGCCGTCCAGCAGGGGGAGAGCCTCCTCGCCGGCGCCGGCCACGGATACGTCGTAGTCGTGTCGGCGCAGTACGAGTTCCATCCCGTCGCGTACGGAGGTGTCGTCCTCGATGAGCAGCACATGCGGCATGACCCCGATTATGCGGGAGCGTTTGCCCATGTCAGACCGGGTCGGCCCGGAGGATCGCGCCGCGCGGCCGATTGTTACGTCCCCATCATCCGGGCATCCACCGCCCATCATGTGAGGGGCTGAGCGTTGACGGCATGGACATGCGAACACCATCCCGTGCCGCGGGCCGTCTTCGTCTGGCGGCGCTCCTCGCGCTTCCCGTACTGGTCTTCTCGGCCGCCTGCGGCAGCGGGGGCGACGGGCTCAAGACGGGCGAGGACATCGCCTCCGTTCCCGGGGACACCGCCTCCGCCGGCCAGGACACCGCGCGTTCCGGCACGCAGGGCGGCGCCGGCGACAAGGGCGCTTTCTACGACGCGCAGATGACGTACGTGCAGTGCATGCGCGGCAAGGGCGGCATCAAGGACTTTCCCGACCCGAAGCTGAGCGGCTATCTCGACTGGACGAAGATCGACGAGATCGCCCGGAGGCCCGGGAACCAGGAGGCGTCCAAGGGCGGCAAGAGGGGGGCCTGCGGCACGGAGATGTCCGCCGCCATGCGCCTGGAGCCGAAGCGCGACGTGCAGAAGGAGTACGAGTCGTTCCTGGCGCACGCCACCTGCATGCGGAAGCACGGCGTCTCGAAATTCACCAACCCCACGCTCTCCGGCGGCAACGTGATGCCCGGCGGCGACCCCAGCCCGGCGGCGCCGCAGATCGACACCGAATCCCCCGCGTACAAGCAGGCCCGCCAGACGTGCAAGGACAAGCTGCTCGACGGTCTGGACGGCATGCAGTGACCCGACGAAAGGCACTGGTCGCGGCCGGTGCGGTGACGGCCGTTGCGGCGCTCGGCGCCGGAGCCCTGGTCCTCGGCGGCGGTGACCGGGACGCGCAGGCGGAGAAGAAGGGCGCCCTGCCTCCCGCCACGACCGAGATCACCCGCACCGACCTCGTGCAGAGCAAGACCGTCGACGGACACCTCGACTTCGCACGGCGTCGCACCGTCAAGTCCCCGGTCGAGGGGACGGTCACCAAGGCCGCCGAGGAGGGCCGGACGGTCGTGGCCGGGCAGCGGCTGTACGAGCGCGATGCCCGGCCGGTGATCCTCATGTACGGGCCGACGCCGGTGTTCCGGGCGATGAAGGTCGGTGACCGGGGCCCCGACGTCCTGCAGTTGGAGCGCAACCTGCGCGACCTGGGGTTCGGCGCGAACCTCTACGTCGACACCCGCTACGACAAGGGCACCGAAGCCGCGGTCAAGAGCTGGCAGAAGTCGCTCGGCATCGAGAACGCGGACGGCCGGATCGGCAGGGGGGACATCGTCTTCCAGCCCGGCGCGGTGCGGGTGGTGGCGGCCGACGCCGCACTCGCCGACCAGATCGGCCCGGAGAAGCCCGTGCTGACCGTCGCCTCGACCACACCGGTCGTGCGGGCCCGGCTCGACCAGACCGACGCGGCGCTGACGTCCCGGGGCACCAAGGTCGAGGTCACCCTGCCCAGCGGCAGGGCCGTCGGCGGCAAGGTGGCGGGAACCGTCGGGCCCGAGACGCCGGGGGGCTCCGCCGAGCCGAGCCAGGACGGCATCACGGTCGAGGTCGCCTTGGACGGTGACCGGTCCGCCCTCGCCACCGAGGACGCCAAGGCCACCGCCAGCGTCAAGTTCGTCAGCGAGAGCCGCCGGAACGTGCTGACCGTGCCCGTCGAGGCGGTCGTCGCGCTGCGCGGCGAGAACGGCGGCTACGGCCTGCAGATCGTCCAGGGCGGTACCGCCAGGATGGTCCGGGTCACGACCGGCATGACCGCCGACGGGCGTATCGAGGTCAGCGGCGGCGGCATCTCCGCGGGCATGAGGGTCGGAGTGGCCAAGCCATGACACTCGTCGAACTCCAGGCCGCCGCCAAGTCCTACCCCGGCGGTGTGCACGCCCTGCGCGGTGTGGACCTGCACGTCGACCGGGGCGAACTCGTCGCGATCGTCGGCCCGTCCGGGTCGGGGAAGTCCACGCTGCTCAATCTGATCGGCACCCTCGACCGGCCCACGTCGGGCAGCGTCCGGGTGGCCGGACACGATGTGGCCGCGCTCGGCGAGCGTCGACTGTCCGCGCTGCGGGCTCGGCACATCGGTTTCGTGTTCCAGCACTTCCACCTGTCCCCCGGCCGGGACGCGGTCGACAATGTCGCGGACGGCCTGCTCTACGCGGGCGTGCCGCGCAAGGAGCGGCGGGCACGGGCCCGTAGCGCACTGGAGCGGGTCCGCCTCGGTCACCGGCTCTCGCACCGGCCCGACGAGCTGTCCGGCGGGGAGAAGCAACGCGTCGCCATCGCCCGCGCCCTGGTCGGCGAGCCGGACCTGCTGCTCGCCGACGAACCGACGGGCGCGCTGGACAGCGCATCCGGCGAGATCGTGATGCAACTCGTCCACGAACTCCATGCGTTGGGCACGACGATCTGCGTGATCACCCACGACCAGGAGATCGCCGCCTCGCTGCCCCGCCGCATACGGTTCAGGGACGGGGCCGTGGTCGGCGACTCCCGTTCCGGCGGGGCGGCCTCATGACCGGCCCGGCGCTGAAACCCGCCCGCCTCGCCGCGGCCGACATCCTGCGGGTCGGCGCCTTCGGACTGCGCGCCCGCCGTGCCCGCGTGGTGCTCTCCGCCCTCGGCATCGCGATCGGCATCGCCACCATGGTCGCGGTCGTCGGCCTCTCCACGTCCAGCCGGGCCGACCTGATGTCCCGGCTCGACCGCCTCGGGACGAATCTGCTCACCGTCGAGGCCGGCAAGGACGCCCTGGGCCGGGAGGTGAAGCTGCCGAAGAACGTGGAGGCCATGGTCGAGCGCATCGGCCCGGTGCAACATGCCACGGCCATCGGGCAGTTGGATGCCCGCATCCGCCGCAGCGACGTCGTTCCCGAGGAGCAGCCGGCCGGAGTCACCGCGCAGGCCGTCCGGACGGACCTGCTGACCGCCCTCAACTCCAGGGTGGCCAAGGGCCGCTGGCTCGACCGCGCCGGTGAACGACTCCCGGTCACCGTCCTCGGAGCCGTCGCGGCCGAGCGGATGGGCATCACCGAGCCCGGCGAGAAGATCATGATGAACAACCGGTACGTCGTGGTCGTCGGCATCCTCAGCCCCGTCGAACTCGTCCCCAACCTCGACCGCATGGCCCTGGTCGGCTTCCCGGCGGCGCAGAGGTATCTGGGGTTCGACGGCCACCCCACGACCGTCTTCGAGAGGTCCCCGGACGCCTCGGTCGACGACGTCCGGGCGGTGCTGGCGCGGACGGTCATGCCCGGCAACGAGGGTTCCGTGAAGGTGTCCCGGCCCTCCGACGCACTGGCGGCGAAGGCCGCCGCCGACAAGGGACTCACCGGCCTGATGCTCGGCCTCGGCGCCGTCGCCCTCCTGGTGGGCGGGGTCGGTGTCGCCAACACCATGGTCGTCTCGGTCCTGGAACGCCGGCAGGAGATCGGTCTGCGCCGGGCGATCGGTGCCACCAGGGCCGCGATCCGGCTCCAGTTCCTCACCGAGTCGCTGCTGCTGTCGGCGCTGGGCGGGGTGGCGGGGGCGGCGCTCGGCGCGGCGGCCACGTTCGCCTTCGCCGCGGCGCAGGGCTGGGTCGCCGTCGTACCGCTCTGGTCGCTCGGCGGCGGTCTGGGCGCAACGCTCGTCATCGGTGTCCTGGCCGGTCTCTACCCGGCGATCCGGGCTTCCCGGCTCGACCCCACGGTCGCGCTCCACGCGGCCTGACCACCCCGCACGTCAGGGGAACGGGCCCGGGCATACCTCTGAGGGTTGACGCGGTGCGGGCGGGCGCGACCTGAGGCTGACCACAAGGCGTACCTGATGCTGACGAGGAAGGAGGGGGCCGGTCCATAGGCTCGGTGGTGTTCCTGACGGCACGTCATAGCTGCTCAGGGTGGACAAACCGAGGGCAGATGACGACGTACCGATACACCGTGGCCGAGCTGCGCGGACAGCTGCGGCAACTGGTCCTCACCGGGGCCGCGATCGCGCTGGGGGTGGCCTTCCTGATCGCCTCCGTGAGCGGCAGCGGGGCGCTGGTGGACTCCTTCAGCCAGACCGCCGCCGCCGAGGTCGGGCCCGGTGACGTGCAGGTGACCCCCGTGGCGAAGCGAGCACTGGAGACCGAAACGGCCGCCCGAGCGCGGCAGGTGACCGGTGTGGCCGGGGTGGCACTGCGACTGACCGGCCGGGGCGGGGTGCTGACCGCGGACGGGCGGCCGCTGGGCGACGCCGCGGTGGTGAGCTCGGTCGCCGCCGACCCGGCGCTGCGCTGGCAGTTGCTCAAGGACGGACGGTGGCCGAGCGCCCCGGGCGAGGTCCTGCTCGATGCCGACACCGCGCGGCGGATCGCCGCCGCGCCCGGCGCGGACATCCGACTGGTCCGCGCCGACGGCGGCACCGCCACCGCCCACCTGGTCGGCACCCTGGACGGCCGCGGCGCGCCCAGCTTCGCCGGGCACCCGGTCATCGGCGTACCGGACGGCGCGGTGCGGCAGTACGGCACCGGGGTCACCGCCACCCAGCTCGACGTCCGGCTCCTGCCGGACGCCTCGCGGGCGCGCGGCGCACAGACGCTGCGCGCCGCGCTCGGCCCCACCGTCGAGACCCGCACCCGGGATGCGTCCGTCACCGAGGCGACCCGGCAGAGCAAGACGCTCTACGGAGTGGTGCTGATCGCCGCCCTCTCCTTCGTCCTGATCGCCCTCGCGGTGGCGCGGATGGTGGTCAGCAACACCTTCTCGGTGGTGCTGGGGCAGCGCACCCAACAGCTCGCCCTGCTGCGCTGCGTGGGCGCCGACCGAGCGCAGATCCATCGGCTGATCCGCCGTCAGGGCCTGCTGCTCGGGGTGGGTGCCTCGGCCGCCGGGGCGCTGCTCGGGACCGGGCTCTGTGCCGCCGGTACGGCGTTGGCCCGTACCGCCGACCTCGGGCCCGTGCACCTCTCGCTCCTGCCGTCCCCGGTGGTCGTCGTCCTGGCCGGGCTGTTCGGCGTCCTGCTCACCCTGCTGGCCGTCCGCGGTCCGGCCAAGGCCGCCTCGGCGGTGCCGCCGTTGGCCGCGCTCGGCGGTGCGCGCACGGTGGGCGACGGTCCGGCCCGGCTGCGCGCCGCCGCGTGGTCCGCGGCGCTGCTGCTCGCGGGCGTGGCACTGCTGGCATTCGGGGCGCTGGGCGCACCGCCGCTCTCCCTGCTCGCCGTCACGCTCGGCGCGATCAGCAGCTTCTTCGGGGTGCTGCGGCTCAGCCACCGGCTGCTGCCGGCGGTCGTCGCCGCGCTGGGCGCCCCCGCGCGGCGGCTCGGCGGCACAGCCGGGCGCCTCGCCACCCAACAGCTGCGGCTCAACCCCGCGCGGACCGGCGCCACCGGTTCGGCGCTGCTGCTCGGCGTGACGGTGCTGGTCAGCGCCGTCACCGCACTGTCGATCACCTCCAACTCCCTGGTGCCGTTGGTCTCCGCGCGCCAGCCCGCAGTCTTCTCGGCAGCCCCCACCGGCGGCCCGCTGCCCGCCGGGGCGCTCTCCGCGCTCGGTGCGCAGCGCGGGCTCGTCGTCACGCCGGTCCGCTCGGCGACCGTGGAGATCGACGGCCACGGCACCCTGGTCGCCGCCGTCGACCCGGCCCGGCTCAACACCCGCACCGACGGCATCGACCGGGCCCGCACGCTCGCCGACGGCACCGCGCTGAGCGGCCTCGACAACGCCGGCGTACACCAGGTGGCGAAGGCGGCGGGCCGACCCGGCACCACCCTGCGGATCGAACCCGGGCGCAGCAGCCTGCCGTTCACGCTCCAGAGCGGGGCCTTCCTGCTGGTGACACCGGCGACCCTGGACCGGCTCGCCCCCGGCGCGGCCGTCACCACGGCCTGGATCAGCCCCTCCCCCGGCACCGACCACCCCACTGCCCGCCGGGCCATGGACCGGGCACTGGCCGACCACCCCGACGTTCGGGTCACCGACACCGAAGCGCAGGCGCAGGGTCTGCGCTCGCTGCTGGACCGGATGATGCTGATCACCATGGCGCTGCTCGGCTTCTCGGTCGCCATCGCCGGACTGGGCGTCGCGGCCACGCTGATGCTCAGCATCACCGAACGCGCCCGCGAGATCGGCATGTTGCGCGCCATCGGGATGTCCCGCGGGCAGCTGCGCCGCATGCTCACCATGGAGGCGCTCCTGCTGTCCCTGGCCGCCGCGGTGACCGGCACCGCCCTTGGCCTCGGCTACGGCTGGACGGCCGCCCGCTCGGTCACCTCCACCGTGGGAACGACCGGCGGCCCACCCGTACTTCTGGTACTGGCGGCACTGGCACTGACCGTGCTCACCGGACTCGCAGCCGCCGTCCTGCCGGCCCGCCGCGTCGGCCGGATGACCGTCATCACCGCCCTCCGCACGACGTAGCACCAGCCAGGCACCCCAGACCCGGACGACTGCCTGACGCACACATCGCACCACAACCAACAGCACAAGTGACAAGTGACAAGTGAGGGGAATACCCATGCGGTTCGGTTTGCAGAAGATGACAGCGGTGGCGTTGTCCGTCCTCGCCACCATGGGGCTCACCGCCCCCGCGCAGGCCGCGTCACCGACGGCGCCACGGATCGACTGGCAGCGGTGCAGCGGGGCGGACCCGTCGGAGACGCTGCGGTGCGGGCAGCTCTCCGTGCCGGTCGACTGGTCCCGGCCCGGGACCTCTCCCCGCACGACCGTCGACGTCGCGCGCCTGCCCGCGGCCGATCCCGAACACCGCGTCGGGACGCTCTTCTTCAACCCCGGCGGCCCCGGAGACGGCGAGGTCGGATACCTCCGCGACGCACAGGCCCGCGAGCAGTACTTCCCGCAGCGGATACGTGACCGCTTCGACATCGTCGCCGTGGAGCCGCGCGGCACCGGCATCAATCCCCCGCTGAACTGCCCTGCACCGGTGGACCTTTCGGTGAGCAGGTTCCCCGCCGACCGCTCGGCCGCCGCCGCACTCGTGCGCAGCAACCGGCACTTCGCGAAGGACTGCGCCCAGGGCACCGGCCCCCTGTTCGCCCACCTCGACACCGGCAGCATCGCCCGGGACATGGACGCGGTCCGCACGGCACTGGGAGAACGGACGATCAGCTTCCTCGGACTCTCCTACGGCACCATGGTGGCCCAGAGCTACGCCGAGCTCTACCCCGCGAGAGTGCGGGCGATGGTCGTGGACGGCGTGGTGGACCGGTCGCTGACCTGGCGCCGGATGGCCGAGATCGACGCGGCCGCCGTGGAGGACGGCGTGGGACGGTTCGCGCGCTGGTCCGACGAGAACGCACCGAGCGCACTGCACGGCCAGGACGTCCGCGGCCTGCTGACCTCGCTACTGCACCGCGCCGACGACGGTGCGATCAAGGACGCCGACCGACGGGTGCGCCCCGAGGAGATCGCACATGCGGTGAACACCGGCCTCCAGACACCGAAGTTCTACGAGATGCTCGCGACCGCGTTGCGGAAGACGGCCGACAGCAACGACTTCGCCCCGCTCGCTCCCTTCGCCGCCGCTAACAACCCCGAATACGCCTCGTACCGCTCGATCATCTGCCAGGACATCCCCGGCCCGGCCGACGCCGAGACCACCCTCCCGGCAGCCGTGCGCGAGGTACGCAAGGCCGGACCGACCCTGCGCGGCTACTCCGAGTTCTGGGACATCGCCAGCGGCTGCGCCGGCTGGCCGGTCAGCTCCCCCTGGAAGCCGCACACGTGGCACGTCCCCACCACCTTCCCTCCCGTCCTCCTCCTCTCCGGCGCACACGACGTGGCCACACCCCCGCCCTTCGCCGACCGGGTCAGGCGCACCCTCCCCACCAGCAAACTCCTCCGCTGGAACACCGACGGCCACACCGCCTGGCACAACAGCCCGACCACGGTCGATGCAGCGGTCGACTACCTCACCACCCTGCGCATGCCGAAGGCCGCTTCCTGACCTGACGACGACAGCGCGGCAACAACCCCACAGCACCGCACGCCCAACGCGGGCCCCGCCTTGCCCTGCTGACCTCAGCATGCGCTTGCGCGGGGCCCGGTGGCGCGGGGCGGGCTCTTCGGCCCGGTTCCGAAGCGGCAGATCCGGCCGGCCACGGTCGATCTGGAGGGGCGCAGTAGGGCGGAAAGGGGGCCCCTCGTGGAGACAAGACACCGATACTGACCGGACACCTACGTGAAGGAGATTGACGTGACCAATGACGAGCAGCAGCTGGCCGCGCTTCTCAACACCCTGCCCGGCCGGGACGAGGCTGACTTCTGGCGCGGGGTGAAGGCCGCCGCGGGCCTCTCCCGGATACGTGCGACGATGTCCGCCGCTGTCCGCGAGGCTGAGGAGGGCGTCTTCGGCTCTCTTGCCGGACTGGTCCTCGACGCCTTCGGCCAGGACGCTCGGCACAAGGCCCTCACCGATGTCCTTGCGGGCCACCTCGGCGGCACCCTCCAGGCCCGTGGCTGGATTGCCGACGCCGTCACCGCGGCCGGACGCATCAAGCGGGCCAGCACCGCAGATCCCCTCGAAACCCTCGCCAAGAAGTGGTGACCGGGCGTGCGGCGGGCTGGGGCGGGCTTCTCTGCGCGATGGGCTCTATAGGCTGAATGGATGATCGTTCGCTGTGAACACATCATCAACCCCGTGACCGGCAAAGCAGACAACGACCACCCAGGCATGCGCATCGGAGCGGAATACCCCGTCCTGGAAGTAATTACCACGGCGCAAGGCGTGCTCCTTCGGATCCCGGATCCGGCCGACAGTGCGCCCGGGACCTTCGACAGCCCAGGCCTGTGGGACGCCTCCATGTTCACCGTCGTAAGCGATCGGGTTCCCGACTGCTGGGTTGCCGGGCTGGACGACGGGAGATTGACCCTGGCGCCACGGGAGTGGCAGCGGCTCGGTTTCTGGGAGGACTTCTTCGACGGAGCAACAACCGCTGTCGCCGAATACAACCGGTGCAAGACCGAGATCCTCGAACAGCGCTGACGTTCGGAGACCTCCCCACCCAGACGGAGGGGAACCGGACGCGACCGCCGAGGCCAGGAGTACGGGCACCCCTTCTCCACGCGGGCGGAGGCAAACCGCTGGGGATTCTTGGGGTTCCCAGCGGACTTGCGTACATGGGCATGAATCCGGCGCGGCGTGCGGAACCTTGGCCACGTTCCGCTCTCCCACGATCAGCCGGGAGCCGTAGCGGAGGCCGGCGAAGTCGCCGCCCTGGCCGTCGGGCGACTGCGGCAGTCGCCTGCCACGGCCAACGCGGCCGCCATGCACGGGGCTTTGGAGCTCGTCGCAGTGATGGCCGATGCCCGGCAACGCAACTGGTGGCAGGCCCGGGAAAGGCTGGAGAAGGCCGCTCCGCCCGGTGAACGGGTCGGCGACAGCAACGTCGCATGGACGGTCTTCGGCCCCACGAACGTCAACCTGAAGGTGCGAGGCCCACTACCGGCGCCGGCGCGACAACCACGGAGACTGGCACGCAGTCGCTCAACGCAACCTGTTCAACCTCATGATCGGCCAGCGCCACCGCTACCCCCAGAAGCACACCGATTCGACAAGAACACAGCCTTTCCCACCGAACTTGTGGCCGTGTTTGACGAGTTGGCGACCCGAGGTGTCAGCGCGCTGCCACCCACACGGTGATCTTCACCGGCACCCTCCGCCCCACCCTCCTGTGCACCCTCGACGGCGCCCCACGCCCCCGGCGACGAGGAGGACACCCCTCTCAGAGTGGCGGTCAGCGGGGCGATCAAACGTTGATCAACCGTTTAGCGAGCCCTGCCACGGTGGTGCCGAGGACCCCAGGGACGCCCGGCCCGAACGGGCAGGTCGACGAGGACCACCCCGGCATCGTGCCGTTCACCGGCCTGCCGGGGACGGCCGCCGCGGCTGCCGGGGCGCCCACCGCTCACGGGTGCCTCATCCCTGGCGAACGCATTTCAGCAAGCGGGACGAACAACCTCACCGGCCGGGAAAGCCGGGAAGCCGGTGAGGACGAAAGGGAACTCTCGGATGTCCAAAATCATCGTCGCTGCCACGCCCGTGGTCGGCCATACCGGTCCCCTGCTCCGGATCGCCGGCCATCTGGCCGGCCTGGGGCACGAGGTGTTATTCCTCGGCGGGTCGCGCTTCGCGGCACAGGCCGCGGCGGCGAACTGCACCTTCCGGGCGCTGCCCGGGGCCGCGGACTACGACGACCGCGATCTCGCAGCGAGTTTCCCGGAACGGGAACGCGTACCGGTCGGACCGGAACGGCTCGCCTGGGACGCCATGCACATCTTCGGCGATCCGGCGCCCACCCAACTCGACGAGCTGCGCCGGATCTTGAGGGACTTCCCGGCGACCGCGGTCGTGTACGACAGCCTCTTCCTCGGCGGAGTCGCCCTGTCGCTGGACCGGAAGGCCGACAACCGGCCTCTGGCGGTGGCCGTCAGCACGTTCCCGCTGATGCTCGGGAGCCGGGACACCGCTCCGTTCGGTCCGGGCCTGCTGCCCCCGGTCAACGAGCAGGAGCGGGCCGCCTACACCGCGCTCGCCGATCGGCTGGCCGAGCTGGGCCGACCGGTGACCGATCATCTGCGCCGGACCTTCGCCACCGCCGGGGTGGAGCTGCCCGAGGGCGAGCGGGCCCGGGTGTTCGCGGAGGCCGCCGACCACTTCCTCCAACTGACCGTGCCCGGATTCGAGTACCCGCGCAGCGATCTGCCCGGCAACGTGAGGTTCGTCGGCGGGCTGCCGATTCCCGCTGCCCGTGACGAGGAACTGCCCGAGTGGTGGCCGGAGTTGGAGACGGTGCGCGCGCAGGGCCGCAGGGTGGTCGTGGTGACCCAGGGGACGGTCGCCAACGGGGACCTCACCGCGCTGGTGGTGCCGACCCTGCGCGCCCTGGCCGGCCGAGAGGACCTGCTCGTGGTCGCGGCCACCGCCCGGCGGGACGGTGTGCAGCTTCTGACCGCCGCGCTGCCGGGGCTGCCCAGGAACAGTCGCGCGGCCGGGTATGTGCCGTTCACCGCGCTGCTGCCGCACGCCGACCTGCTGATCAGCAATGGTGGTTACGGCGGCGTGCACACCGCGCTCGGGTACGGCGTGCCGCTGGTGATCGCCGCCGAGAGCGAGGACAAGCCGGAGGTCGCCGCTCGCGTGGAGTGGAGCGGCAGCGGCCTCAACCTGCGCACCGGCCGGCCCACCGTCGAGAGCCTGGCGGCGGCGGTGAACCAGGTACTCGCCGACCCCTCCTACCGTGACCGCGCCGAGGCCCTGCGCGCCGAACTCGCCGACCACCGGGCGCTGGACGTCATCGCCGACCTGGTCTCCGGGAGCGGCTGACGGCAGAGAGCGTCGGCGACGGCTCCCTCACCCATCGGCCAAGAACACCCCTCGACGCACACCAGCACCGTTACCCACCGCACGCAACGCATCACAGCGCGAGCGGAGCGACCGTAGAGAACAGGGCAGGCGGCACCCTGGAGGAAGGGGACGTGCGCAAGCGGGAGAGGAGGCGTGATGCGGACCAGCGACGAGGTCTATCACCAGGTCCGCTGGGACCCGCGGTTCGACCCGGCCCGGTTCGTGCTGGGGATCAGCCAGCGCAGGGACGCCGTCGCACGCGTCCCGCTGCCTTTCTTTGTGCCCGGGGGCGACATCCCGTGGCACCGGGTGATGTTCATCGAGGCGGACGGCGAGGTGGTCTGGGACCGGGCCACCGGTGTGGACCGCATCGACGCGTCGGGGGCCGGCCGGGTGCGGGACCCGCGGGCGAACCCGAGCTTCGCCGGGGGCGAGCCCGCCGACGTCCTCGATGTCTCCCCGACGAACCGCACCGCGGTGGCCTGGGTCCCGCCTGCCGAGCTCTGGCCTGCGATCCAGGACATCCGCTGGGATTACGATCCGCAGATCCACCGCTGGCCGCCGCACGTGAATGTGCTCTTCGGCTTCGTTCCGGAGTCCGACTTCGAGCGGGCGGCCCCGTTGCTCGCCGCGGCGGCGGCCGGGACGCCGGTCTTCACCGTCCGGCTGAGCCGGGTGCGCACCTTCCGGCAGCGGGCGTACGTCACCGTGTGGCTCGATCCGGCGGCGGACGGCACGACGCCGTGGGCGGGTCTGCACCGCGTGCTGCAGCAGCGGTTCCCGCGCTGTCGTGGGCCCGCCAAGGACTTCACCCCGCATCTGTCCCTGGGCCGGACCCGGGATCCGCTGCGCGTCACCGCCGACTGCGCCACCCGGCTCGACGCCATGACGGCGACGGTCTGGGAACTCGTCCTGCTCTCCCGCAGGGGCGACGGGCCGATGCGGCCACGGGCCACGGTCGCGCTGCGCTCGGGCACGGTCCGCTGGCTGCCCGCACCCGGCCCCGAAGCGCCGGGCCCGGAGGACACGGCATGGCTCTCCGAGATCACCGACAGGTGACGTCATGGTGAGGCGGGGCAGAGCGCTGCCGGGCGGCCCGCCTGCCACGCGCCGAACCACGACGGCGGGTCCCCCACGCGCCTGCGGCACACGGCACACGGCACACGGCAGCGTGCCATCGCCCCCTCACCCGGTGGTCACCGCGAAGAGCACCAGGAACGTCGCCCAGCACAGGGCGACCAGCGCGGCGCCCGCCAGCTCGGTGCGCAGGGGCCGGGCGCGGGCGGGCACCAGCCAGAAGGCGAAGATGCGGTTGATCAACGGCAGGAGCAGCCAGGTCAGGATGGCGACGCTCAGCACGTTCGAGACGAACAGGCTGAGGTATCCGGGCACGCCGAGCGCGGTGAAGCGGGAACCCGCCGTGAGGTTCAGGACCTTGACGGTGGGATAGAGCGCCAGGAGCACGCACATGGCCTGCTTCCAGTTGGGCGGTGCGCCCTCTTCCGCACGCGTGTCGAAGCGGAACCAACTGCCGAACGCGGAGCCGACCTTGCGCACGTCGTAGGAGACGAAGAAGTCGCGGCCCTCGTCGAGGAGTCGGGTGCGCGCGGCGGAGGCGAGCCAGTCGTCGAGGTGCGGGCGGTTGTCGAACCGGAAGACCGCGACCCACTTGCCCTGGACGCCCTGCACCGGGCGGAACAGTTCGGATCCCATGAAGCCGGGGAAGGTCCGCTGGGCCGCCAGCATCCGGTCCTGCCACCGCACGAAGTCCTGTTCCTGGTCGGGTCGTACCTCGTGGGAGATCACCGCGGTCACGGAGTCGTGGACGGGGGTGCCGCCGACGAGGACCTCTTGTGCGGGCGGCTCCTCGAAGAGGTCGCGTCCCTGCTCGATCAGCGCCCGGCGCGCCTCGGAATCCAGCCAGGTCGACAGCTGGTCGAGGTGCGCGAACCGGAAGACGACGACCCATTCGTTCTCGCCCGTGGCCTCGGGCGGGTAGAGCTCCGTCCCCTCGAATCCGGGGAAGCCGCGCACGGTCTCGTTCGTGCGCTCCTGCCAGCGGCGGTAGTCGTCCGCCCGGCCCGCGCGGACCTTCTGCGAGATCACAACGGTCGCGACGTCGCTGCGGGAGCCACGGCTTGCAGGGGAACTCACCCTTACTAGACTAGTTCATAAGGACATATGGGGCATAAAGGCGCCTTTGTGAGATTGATGTTTGATTGAGCGGTGGGGGTTCTTCCGCTCAACCATTCTCCACGGGGAGCCGGACGCGACGCTCTGATCGGAGGCACCGGTCATGGGGCACAAGGAATTCATGGCCGAGGCGGTCGCGTTGGCCGCCGAATCCGTCGAAGAGGGCTGGGGCGGCCCGTTCGGCGCGGTGATCACCCGGGACGGCGAGATCATCGCGCGCGGCCAGAACCGCGTGCTGCTGACGGCGGATCCGACCGCGCACGGCGAGGTCGAGGCCATCCGCAAGGCGATCCAACTCCTCAACCCCGATGCGCCCTCCGTCTCCGAGGTGCGTCAGAACGCGTACACGTTGGAGTTGGTGCCCCGACCGGAGGGTTCTCCGGACCAGTTGCCGGAGCGTGCGCGCATGCTCCAGGGCTGCTCGATCTACACCAGCGGCGCCCCCTGCCCGATGTGCATGAGCGCCATCTACTGGTCGCGGATCGACGCCGTCTACTTCAGCTGTGACTGGCAGGCCACCGAGGAGATCGGGTTCAGCGACGCCTTCCAGTACGAGGACTTCCGCAAGCCCCCCGGCGAACGGAGCATCGCCATCGCGCAGATGTACCCGGAGTTGGGCGCCCGTGCCTACCAGGCATGGACGGACAAGCCGAACCGGCACCCGTACTGACCGCCCAACCCGACCGGCCCGCCTGGGGGTTCGGATGGATCTCAACACCGTCACCGCGGTCGTGGCGGCACCCAGCCGCGCGGCCCAGGCGACCTGGCGGCCGGGCGATGCCTGGCTGGCGGGCGGCACCTGGCTGTTCTCCGAACCCCAACCCCATCTCCGCCGCCTGATCGACCTGCGGGGGTTCGACTGGCCACCGTGGCGGGTCGACGCCGACGGGCTGGAGATCGCGGCCACCTGCACGTTGGCCCGCCTCGGCCGGATCGACCCGCCTGCGGAGTGGACCGCGGCCCCGCTGATCGGTCAGTGCCGGCGGGCGTTGCTGGGTTCGTTCAAGGTCTGGAACGAGGCCACCGTGGGCGGCAACCTGTGTCTGGCGCTGCCCGCGGGCCCGATGATCTCGCTGGCCACGGCGCTCGACGGGGTCTGCACCCTCTGGCGGCCCGACGGCGGGGTGCGGCAGGTGGCCGCCCTCGACTTCGTCACCGGCCCGCAGCGCAACGTGCTGGCGCCCGGTGAGCTGCTGCGCTCGGTCACCCTGCCGGCCGCCGCGCTGCGCTGCCGCACCGCCTTCCGCCGCATCTCCCTGACCCCGCACGGCCGTTCCGCGGCACTGCTCATCGGCCGGCGGTCGCCCGAGGACGGTGCGTTCACGCTGACCGTGACCGCCGCCACCGTCCGCCCGGTCCGCCTGGCCTTCCCCCGGCTGCCCGGGGCGGCGGAGCTCCTCACCGCGCTGGAGCGCGCCGTTCCGCCGCGGCTCTACCACCACGACGTGCACGGTGCCCCGGCCTGGCGGCGGCTGATGACCGTCCGGTTCGCCGAGGAGATCCGCGCCGAGTTGGCCTGGCGGCGGGAGGAGGGCGCGCGATGAGGATCGAGGTCAACGGCCGGGTCTTCACCGGGGAGCCGCGGCCCGGTCAGTGTCTGCGGACCTATCTGCGCGAGCTGGGCTGGTTCGGGGTGAAGAAGGGCTGCGACGCCGGGGACTGCGGGGCGTGCACCGTGCACGTCGACGGCGAGCCGGTGCACAGTTGCCTCTTCCCGGCGTTCCGCGCCGCCGGCCGCCGGGTGACCACGGTCGAAGGGCTCGCCGGCGACGCCGCGTTGCATCCGGTGCAGCGGGACTTCCTGGCCGCGCAGGGGTTCCAGTGCGGTTTCTGCACGGCGGGCCTGATCATGACGGTGGCCGCGCTCGACCCCGAGCAACGGCGGGACCTCCCCGAGGCGTTGAAGGGGAACCTGTGCCGGTGCACGGGCTACCGCGCGATCGAGGACGCCGTCCACGGTGTCGTACGGGTCGACGACGATCCCGAAGGGCAGTCGGTGGGCCGGAACCTGCCGGCGCCGGCCGGGCCGCAGGTGGTGACCGGCACGGCCCGCTACACCCTGGACGTCGGCGTCGAGGGCCTGCTGCACGCGAAGTTGGTGCACGCGCCGCACGCGCACGCCCGGATCACCGCGATCGACACCGGCGCCGCGCGTGCGGTGCCGGGGGTGCGGGCGGTGTTCACCCACGAGGACGCGCCGGCCCGCCGGTACTCCACGGGACGGCACGAGGACCCCGACCTCGACCCGTCCGACACCCGCCTCTTCGACGACGTGGTCCGCTTCGCCGGGCAGCGGGTCGCGGCGGTGGTGGCCGACAGCGTGGCCGCCGCGGAGGAGGGCTGCCGCCGACTGGCTGTCACCTACGACGTGTTGCCTGACGTGTTCGACCCCGAGGACGCCATGACGCCCGGCTCTCCGGTGCTGCACGGCGACAAGGGGCCCGGGCAGCACGTCGCGGACGCCGGCCGCAACATCGCCGCCGAGGTGCACGGCGACCTCGGCGACGTCGAGGCGGCCTTCGCCGAGGCCGACGTCATCCACGAGGACACCTACGTCAGTCACCGCCTCCAGCACGCGCACCTGGAGACCCACGCCTCGCTCGCCTGGCTGGACGCCGCCGGCCGGCTCACCGTCCGGACCAGCAGTCAGGTGCCGTTCCTCACCCGGGACGCCCTGTGCACCCTCTTCGGGCTGCCCAGGGACCGGGTCCGGGTGCTGTGCGGCCGGGTCGGCGGCGGCTTCGGCGCCAAGCAGGAGATGTTCACCGAGGACGTCGTCGCGCTGGCGGCACTGCGCACCGGTCGGCCGGTGCAGTTGGAGCTGACGCGCGAGGAGCAGTTCACCGCCACCGCCGTCCGCCATCCCGTCAGCGTGCACGTCAAGGCCGCGGCCCGGCGCGACGGCACCCTCACCGCACTGCAGCTGCGGGTGGTCGCCAACACCGGCGCGTACGGCAACCACGCCACCACCGTCGTCCACGGCTGCAACGAGTCGATCGCCGTCTACCGCTGCCCGAACAAGAAGGTCGACGGCTACGCCGTCTACACCGACACCGTGCCCTCCGGGGCCTACCGCGGCTACGGACTCAGCCAGACGATCTTCGCCGTCGAGTCGGCGATGGACGAACTGGCCCGCGCGCTCGGCATGGACCCGATCGCCTTCCGCGAGCGCAACGTGATCCGGCCGGGCGATCCGATGCGGAGCTTCAGCGCCGCACCGGACGACGTCGAGATCGGCAGCTACGGCCTGGACCAGTGCCTGGCCCTGGTCCGCTCGGCGCTGCGCCGCGACGTCGGCGCCCGACCGCCGGCGGGAGCGGAATGGCGCGTCGGCCAGGGCATGGCCCTGGGGATGATCGACACCATCCCGCCGCACGGACACCACGCCGAGGCCCGAATCGCCCTGCGCACCGACGGACACTACGAACTCACCACCGGCACGGCCGAGTTCGGCAACGGCACGACGACCGCACAGCGGCAACTCGTCGCGCGCGTGCTCGGCACCCGACCCGAACGGATCCGGATCATGCACGCCGACACCGACCGTCTCGGCCACGACACCGGCGCGTTCGGCTCCACCGGGATCGTCGTCGCGGGACTGGCGGCGACCCGGGCCGCCGAGGAACTGCGAACCCGCATCATCGCCGCCGGGGCGCACTGCGCCGGGGTCGAGCCGGCCGCCTGTGCACCCGCCGACGACCACGTGCGCTGCGGCCAGGCACGCATCCCGCTCGCCGACCTCGCGACGCGCTCCCGGGCCGCCGGCCGGGAGCTGTCCGCGACCGCCACGAGCGAGGGCTCGCCCCGTTCGGTCGCGTTCAACGTGCAGGGCTTCCGGGTCGCGGTGCACACCGGGACCGGCGAGATCAGGATCCTGCGGAGCGTCCACGCGGCGGACGCCGGCCGGGTCGTCAATCCGATGCAGTGCCGCGGCCAGATCGAGGGCGGCGTCGCCCAGGCCGTCGGCGCGGCCCTGTACGAGTCCCTGCTGTGGGACGCGGAAGGGCACCTCCTCACGACGACCTTCCGCAACTACCACATCCCCGCGTTCGGCGACGTGCCGCGCACCGAGGTCTACTTCGCCGACACCGCGGACGCCCTCGGGCCACTGGGCGCCAAGTCCATGAGCGAGAGCCCGTTCACCCCCGTCGCCCCCGCCCTGGCCAACGCGGTACGGGACGCCACCGGCATCCGCTTCGCCGTCCTGCCGCTGACCCGCGACCGCGTCTGCCTGGCCCTCGCCGCCGCCCGCGCGACCACCACCGCGCGGGAGTACCTCACACTCGGGCGGCGGTCCTGAGACCGCGCTCGCAGGCATGCAGGCACGCATGCCCGGATGTCGCCGCCCTGGGCCAGGCATGCACCCTCGCCGGCCTTTCCTCGTCTACTACGTCAGCGCCGCCGGCCTCTGGGTACTACAGCTTCTTCGCCTCCCGGACGGTGTGGAAGTGGACCAGGACGTCGTAGGCCCGGCCGATGGCGAGCTCGGCCGGCTTCTCGACCGGGAACTCCGTGCCGACGTCGTACGTCGGACGCGAGACGTCCAACCACTCGCGGGCGGCGGCAGGCGCCTTGCGCAGGTCCGCGTAGTAATCGCGGTACCGGACCTGGTCGAGCGTGTACTCATTCGTGCCGGGACCGGCCGGACCGACGGTGAACTTCTCCCACTCACCGCCCAGCGCCTGACCCTTGGACAGGAAGGAGCCCTGGTCGAAGGTGGTGCCGACGGCAACGTAGTCCGCACCGAAGGTGTCGCGGAGAAACGAACCCTGAGTCTTCGGATACGTCAGGGGATCACTGGCCGTGTAACCGGCATGGCCGTTCTGGGCGGACAGCAGGACCTTGCCACCGGTACGCCGCTGCCACCATTCCGTGGTCTGGGCCATCACCTCGTCGCGATAGCGCTCCATGGCGGTCAACGAGGCCTGGTCGTCGACATTGACGGCGAGGAAGGTGTAGGTCTGGGCGATGTTGCGGGCGTTCTGCAGGGCGAACGCGAAGTCGTCATTGTCCGACTCCGACTCTCCCTGCCCTTCCATCAGCTTGAGCACCTGCTGGGCCTTGGCCGCGTTCTGCTGCCGTTCCGCGAGCGGTCGGTTCAGGTAGCCGATGGCGTCGTCGAGCGGGCGCAGGCCGGTGAGGAGCGTGTCCAGGCGCGGCAGGGACTCCGGATGGGCCCGCCGGACGTAGTCGGTGACCGCGTCGAAGACGCGCTCGTCGAGCCTGGGCGCGCCGATGTCGTCGCCCAGGAAGTGGACCGGCCGATCGGGGTGCCGGCGGTTGTGGTCCCGCATCCACTGGACCAGATTCACGAACTCCTCGCGGTCCCAAGGGGAACCTGCCATCGCCTCGTGCACAACCTGCCGCGCGTCGCCGTTGCCGTGGCCGTTGCCGTTGCCGTTGCCGTTGCCGTGCTGGACGTAGTCGTCGATCCGCAGGCCCGCCGACCAACTCATCTCCAGGGCAAAGGTGGTGAACCCCTTCTGCTCGACGAGGTAACGGAACACCCGGTCCTTCAACGCGAAGAACTCATGCGAGCCGTGTGTCGCCTCGCCCAGGCCCACCACCTTGGCATCGCCGACCATCACCCCGAGGTCGCGCAGGTCAGCCGAATCGGCGCCCGGCTCCGCCGACAGCAGCGGATGCGCGATCCGGTCCAGCGCGCGGACGGGGTCCGGCGCGGTGACGGCCGCGGATACCGTCGGTGCCGCGTACGCCGCCGCGGGGGCCAACGTCGTGGCCAGCGCAAGAGCCACCGCCGCAAGCCGCTTCCCATTCCCCATCATGCAAACACTCCCCAACCCATGTGCCGTCAACCGCTGTTGAGAAGATCATGACGCCCACACCAGCCCGAGCGCGCTGAGGCCGCCCCGACACTTTCCCTGGGGATAACCCCATGACCAGGACTCCGGCATCCGGTGCTCCAGATCCCCGAATCTCCGGATCTCCGGATCTCCGGATCTCCGGATCTCCGGATCTCCGGATCTCCGGATCTCCGAGAAGTCCTCGCACGGATCGCCCCCGCGGGAACTCACGAACCGGCCGGCTGCACAGGCCGCGAACGGCGGCCGCCTTCCGCGGTCGGGCCGGAAGACACCGCATGACGCGCGGCGCCTTCCGGCAGACCCGTTCGGATCAGGCCTTGACCAGGAGCCAACCCCCGAGGCCGTTGCACAGGTTGGCGTTGAAGGTGGTAAGGCGGTAGCCGGCCGGCACAGGCGTGTTGGGGCAGATGGAGAGGCCGACGCGGGGCAGTTGCTGGAACCACGAGCCGATGTTGCCGCAGCCGGCGTTGTTGTGGCCGGTGAGCACGTAGCCGGGCGGGATGGGCGAGCCCGCGCAGGTCCACTGGCCGTCGCGGGCCAGTTGCAGGTACCAGGAGTCGATGCCGCTGCAGCCGACGGCATTGTGGAGGGTGATCACGTAGCCCGGGGGGATCGGCGAGGTGGCGCAGGTCCAGATCCCGTCCTGCACGGGCTGCAGGTACCAGGCGCCGGCACCATTGCACCCGTTCGGCGCGCGGCCGGTGACCACGTAACCCGACGGTATGGGCGTGCCGGGGCAGACCCACCCAGGGGCCTCCTGGGGCGCGGCGGCGACCGATCTCTGGGGTGCCGCACTGGCCACGCCGGCGCCCGTGCCGGTCAGGGCGGCCACCAGCAGCGCGACCACCCCCACCGCCGCGGCGAGCCGGCTCCGGGCCGCCGACACCAATGAACGACCGAGCAGATGACGGTACTTGATGTTCACTTCACACCGGTCCAATCGACGGATCCACGAGGCGCCGCACGATGACCGTGCGGCGCTTGGGTTGCGGAGCTGAAGTGACCTTAGTGGGAAGCGGTGCGGTTAGTTATCACAGGGAAGGATTTGTCATCAACCTGGCCGAAATTGATATGGGGGACCGTCAATTGCCGATTCCTGCAGCCAAGTCAGCCCAATTGGTGCGTCGGCGGTAGCAGATGAGGGCATGGACGGCGCTGGTGAAGCGCCCCGCCCCACCCTGAGGCCGGGCAGCATCACTGCCGATAAAAGCCGGGGTGCCGGCCGGACACCGGACGGGAGGAACGGGGAAGGCCGGGAAGGAACCGGATGGGCTTGATCCGCTCGGTCCTGATCGGGGCAGGCGGTCAAGCGGCAGGCCCGAGTTCGGTCGAGGCCGGCCGTCTATCGGTGAGTTGGGCGGCTGACCTCACGTGATGTGCACGGGGTGCCTGCGGGTTTGCGGGGTGCGCCGTGGAAGACCTGCCGCGCGTGCCACTCGCGGTGTCGTTGCGCAACCGGCGCGTTGCCTGGCTGCGGGCCGATGACCGGTCGGCCGGCGAGGGCGAGCACATGCTGCCGGCTGGCCTCGCTGCGGCCGACGAAGCCTTGGGAGACGAGGATGCGATGGTCGTCCCCGAGGCCGAGCACTCCCTTGTCGAAGAGCTTGTGGTGCAGCGAGCACAGGCACAGGCCGTTGTCGACCGCGTCCGGCCCAGCGTGTGACCACCAGCGCACGTGCGCGGCCTCCAGCCCGACCGCGCTCCCGCCGAGCACCCCGTCGTAACCGCAGAACGCGCACTGGAACTCGTAGGCGGTGAGTATGAGTTCACGCATCCGGCGATCACGTTGCCGTCGTGCTGGGGCGCCCGTGCCGGTCACGGGTCCGATCTCGGCGATCTCCAGGTCGAGACCGACGGCTTCGCACAGGTCCATGTGCAGGGACGGCGGGAAGTGGGTGTCCAGCAGCAGTCGGACGAGCCGGCCCAGCAGCGACGAGTCCCTTGCGAGCGCGGCCCGCAGGCCGGGAGCGAGACGACCGGCGCCTCCGCTGGAACGAAGGACCCGGACCCCGCTTCCGGGGCTTCCCGGCCCCTGATCGGTCCTGACCTCCCACACACCGTCACTGACGAGGTGGTGGAAGGGGTATGCGGGAGTCGTCGCGTGCGAGGGGCCGTACTCGACGAGCAACCGCTTGAGCTCGTCCTCGACCGCGCTGAAGCGCAACTCGCCGTCGGCATCCTGCTGATAGCTACCCAGCGCGTACAGCAGCAGCAACGGCTTGTGCGGAGCCCGGACGTCGTTGTTCTTCCACTGCCTCAACTGCGCAACCCGATCAAGCCAATCCATGACCCGCAAGGGTAGTTGGGATCACGGACACCGGATCACGGGCGCCGGAGCCCGCTGGTGAGGGCGTTTCTACGAATGCCAGGGAACCTTGCTCCCCACACTGATGCTGATCGTTTCCCACTGCCCTGGTGAGCGCAGGATCCTTGCCCTCACGTCGCCGAGTCCCCCCGTTCGTCCGCCTGCCCAGGCTCCCACCCGGCAATGTCGCGAAGGGCGGCCAAGTGGTGGGTGAAGGCCACGCGCCCCTTGCCTGTCAAGGAGAGCCAGGTACGCGCACGCTTGCCGACAAAGGCTTTCGGACCTTCACGTAGCCGGCCTGCTCCAGGAGGGCGATCTGCTTGGACAGGGCCGAGTCCGTGATCTCGATGGTGTCGCGGAGCGTCTTGAAGTCGGCCTCGTCGACCGCGGCAAGCACGGCGGCGATGGAGAACCGCACCGGGGCGTGGATCAAGGTGTCGAGGGACTTGCGCGGATGCGTCACGGCCTGGCTCCGAAGGTGCGGGCCGCCTTGCGGTCGAGGATGCCGATCACGAAAAACGGCATGGCACACAGGATGGCACTCGGTCCCCACCACAGCGGTTCGCCGGAGAAGAACACCGTGCCGAGCGTGACAGTGAGTGTGTAGACGGCTGCGCCTGCCGTCGTCGCGAGGACATACAGAGTCCGGTGGTGGCGGGCAAGCACCGGACGTGTCGCCGTGTAGATCACGGGCCCGAACAAGCGGTCGAGGAGCATGTTGCCCGATTCCTCGTAGGCGGCACCGCTCCGGGGCACCGAACGGTAGAGCACCAACTCGCAGCGCAGCCCCAGTCGGGCCGTCGCCGCGGCGGTCAGCCGGGCGTGATTCGATTGCAGGGCGCCGAGAGTGATGACGGTATCTGCTCCTGCCTCGACCGCCTCGCCGAGCAGAAATTCCAGTTTCCGCACCTTGTCTCCCGCGAGGCCGAGGTCGCCGACGTCATCGCGCTTGAGGTGTCGACGGTCGGGACCATCGTCACCTGGTTCTCGCTGTTCGTCTGCCAGCTGCGGCTCCGCCGGCTGTCGGACGCCGGGGTCATCCCCGCAAGCCCGTTCCGCATGCCGTTCCACCCTTACGGCAGCTACGTCGGCCCGGCCTTCCTCGCCCTCGTCGTGCTGGGCGTCGTCATCCAGGGTTGGAAGTCCAGCCCCGACTTCTGGGGCAAGACCGACTTCATCGCGGTAGTGATCAGGGTCCCGATCGTGGCGCTGATCATGCAGTTCGGCTGGTCCCGCGTCCGGCGAGGCGTCGAGGAGCACACCGGCGGGCAACTCGGCCCGAAGTGGCCGATCATCGACCGGAACGGGCGGGTTCACTCCCACAGCACCAAGGCCGCAGATCGCGAGCCCGCCGGGGATCGGAAATGAGCGCAGGCCGGTCGGACAGCTGGGCGCTCTGCCCGTCGACAGCGTCAGGTCTACGAAGCACTGTCCGGTGCGGCCGACCGACAGACAGAGGAGACGCAGGCGCCGCGCTGGAAGCCGGGAAGAACCTACGCCCCGCCCACTTCCCCGGGTCCGAGCGCGCTGCGGGCCAGGCACCGACTCGGCATGCACCCGGTGGGCGTGGAACCGACCCGAGCAGACCACCCAAGCCCTGCTGTGCGCGTACCACGCAAGGGTCGCAACTCTCTTTTGCGTGTGCGTATTTCGAGTCCCGAGAGGGAGCATCGTCGAGGAGCTGACCGCAACCCTGCGGCAGCAGACACCACTCGTCGTCTTCCGAACCCCGCAAGCAACTGGTCACAGATCAGCCGCCCGACCGCCTCGAACGCGCCGACGGACGCTGCGGATGCGACGGCGTCGTCGCGGCTCCCGGCGGTTCAAGACATTCGCGTCACTGGGACCGGCGCTGACGTTGCTCGAAGAGCACGGCTTCGTGTGCGCGTTCCAATCCGAACGAAGCAGTACTCGGGGACATCAGCCCGCAGTGACGAACCATGCGCATCCCTCGCTCTTGGGCGAGGGCGACAGCTCCGCCCATCCGTGATCTTGAGGTCTGCTGGTCACGTGGCTGTGCTCACTCTGGTCGGGCCAATCTGGTCAGCGACACGAACTCGTATGCGGGATTGGGGATCGCATCAATGGGGCGTCAAATCGATAGCTGCTGACCAGAATCTGCGGCGGTGGTCTGCCTACATTGGCCGGGCGAACTGATCGAGTACGGCTTCGCCCTGGGGACTGTCATGGCACACGAGCATTTTTCCCTGCATCCCGAGCCGGTTGAAGCGCTGGCCAAGGACTTCATTTCCTCTTCCGACCACTTGGACGGCCGCATCAGCACCTTCGCCACCCGTGCGGAGAACGTGGATGACGCCTTCGGTGTGATGTCCGAGTCCACTGAGGTCCTCTCCCAGTACGTGGAGATGACCCGTCACACAGTGACTTCCCTGCGGCAGCTGAGTGCCGGGCTGAAGCACTATGCCGCAGGCCTGCAGCACACCGTGGCCTCCTATCAGGAAGTCGATTCCGCGCAGGCGCAGCAGTTCGGAGGGAAGTGACATGACCGGCCGGCAGCAGGAGCAGCAGCCGCAGATCGAGAAGAGCTTCAACCTGTTCAACCCTGGCGGGGATCCGTCCGTGCTGCGGTCCTGTGCCGAGGCATGGCGGTACATGGCTCATGATCTGAAGAGCACCGTCGAGGAGCAGGACCAGGAGGTCGCCCGGCTCGGGGACAACTGGACCGGAGCCGCAGCGGACGCCTTTCACTCGCACTGGGCGCACACCAGGGGCCAGGTGGAGAAGGTGTTGCCGCAGTTCGAGTCCGTGGCTCATCAACTGGACACCACCGCCGATGCCATCCAGAAGGCCAACGACGAGGTGCATCGTGTGGTCGAGGAGATCGCTGCGACGGCGGCGATCGGCATTGGCCTGACAGTGCTGACCGCAGGATTCTCCGATGCCATAGCGGCGGGCGCGGCCGCAGCGGAGATCGCCGAGGCTGCGGGCGAGGTCACCCGACTCGGACAGCTTCTGATCAGGGCTGCCAAGGCGATCGAGACGGTGAAGAAGGCGATGGAGACGAGCAAGCTGCTCAAGTTCACTATCGAGTTCGGGAAGGGGACCGGCGCCAATTTCATCGGCAACGTCGGCGGACAGGCCCTCACCGGGCAGGAGATCACCTGGAAACAGGACCTCCGGGATGCCGCCCTGGCCGCGGGCGTTGGTGCCGGGATCTCGCAAGGTGCGGGCAAGCTGGGCGAGAAAGTGGGCACGTGGGCAGAGAGCACTGGAAAGCACGGAACGGATTGGGCCCCCGGAGGGACCATCGCCGCAACACTCCAAGGCGAGAATGCGGCCGGCAAGATCGCTATGGGCGGGCTGGGCAGTGCGGGCGGGCAGGCCGCGGCGGACGAGGCGGACATAGTGATCGACCACCAGGAGAAGGACGTCTTACGGGACATAGCCTTCAGCGGTGCGGGGGGAGCCGCTGCCGGGGCCGCCAACCACGAGGGAGACAAACTCTACGAGGCCATCAGC
Organism: Streptomyces sp. NPDC093097; assembly: GCF_044754325.1. Classification (NCBI taxonomy): domain Bacteria; kingdom Bacillati; phylum Actinomycetota; class Actinomycetes; order Kitasatosporales; family Streptomycetaceae; genus Streptomyces; species Streptomyces sp. NPDC093097. Next base: position 51,134 of record NZ_JBIVOW010000001.1, on the reverse strand, counting down.
GGCAAGCACCGCAAGGGCGGGCCTGCCTCCCTCCCCGCCTTTCAGGAGATCGCGATCGACGGCATCATCTACGGCGAATTCAACGGCGCCAACACGGCAACGGACGATTGATCGATCGTGTTCGAGGTTCGCAAGAGCATCAAACGCTTCCGTGACGATCCGGCCTGGACATACCGCAAGCATGGCCGGGACCACCTCGACACCTTCGACCGCCTCGGATACCCGTTCAGCCTCGGCGTCGATGGCCTTGCTCTTCGTGACCTGCTCCAGGGCACCATCCAGGGCCGTCAGGCGAGTCTTTTCCACCTCCTGGCATGGAAGCGCACGGGGGGAGGCGGCAACAGCGCACCAGGCGGACACACATACTCCGCGGCCGTCCTCCCATTGCCCCGGGCGCTCCCCGCGACCGCTGTCACGGACCGACGACTGGCATCGTCCGTATGGCAGCGGAGAATTCCCGCGCTCAACCGCGTCACGGGCCGTGGCAGGGACTTGCCGGATCTCGGCAGCCACCTGGTCCGCTACTGCGCCGACGATCCCGACTTCGCGGCTCTCATCAGCACGTACGCCATGGAACGGCTCATGCACGACGCCCGGATGGGCTGGCGCATCGAGGGAAACCGCATGATCGGGTGGACATCCGGACGCAAGACGTACGAGGACCTGCTGTCCCTCGCCGAAACTCTGGTGGCCCTGATCGACGGCTTCCCCGAACAGGCATGGCGCTGGCCGGAGTAAGGGGGCCGCAGGCTCACTGACGTACCGTCACCTCCGGGCGTCGCGGAAGTGGCCCAGGGTGTGCCAGGACGGCCCGGGATCCACGCCCCGTAAGAACGGGCTGTGGGCTACCGACTTCACCTACATCGCCACCTGGGCCGGCTTCGTCTACGTCGCCTTCGTCCTCGGCATCTCCTCCCAGCGCATCGTCGGCTGGCGGGTGGCCGGCCGCAAACGCACCGATCTCGCCCTGGACGCACTCGAGACGGCCATCTGGTCCCGCGACCGCGACGGGACCGCTGACCTGCACGGACTCCTGCACCACAGCGACGCCGGGGGCCAGTACGTGTCCCTCCGCTACACTGACCGGCTCCGCGAAGCCGACGCTGCCTTGAGCGTCGGCACCGTCGGCGACGCCTACGACAACGGGCTCATGGAATCCCCGATCGGCCTGTCCAAGACCGAGATCATCGAGCCCGGCGGACTCTGGCGGACCCTCGGCGACGTCGAGATCGCCCCTGACCTGGGCTGACTGGCACAACCGGCAGTGCCTCCGCAGCAGCATCGGCAGCCTCTCGCCTCTCGAATACAAGGCGATGTACTACTATTCGCGCCAAGCCGCACAGAACACCTGAAACTCACACACCACACTTCTCCAACGAACCCGGAGCGGTTCACTCGGGAGATCGCTATGGATACTGCTCTGGCAGAGCTGCTTGAGGAGCACCCGGTCGTCGCCAGCGTCTTGGACGAGTCCGGGCTGCGGGCGGTGCTGCGTTCCGACTGCAAGATCGTGTTTTTGCTCTACGGCTCTTTGCTGGACCTCCCCGAGATCGTGCAGGCCCTGAAGGACGATGGGCGTGTGGTCCTGGTGAACGTCGACCTGCTCGACGGCTTCGGGGGAAAAGAGATCGTCGTGCGGTTCATCAAGGAGAGAACCGCTGCGGACGGGATCCTCAGCTCGAAGGCGTTCATGGTGCGGGCTGCTCGTGAGCTGGGATTGTTCGCGGTGCACCGCTTCTTTCTCATCGACTCGCTGTCGTACCGCAATCTCGCCCCGCAGGTACGCATGTCACAGCCAGACTGCGTGGAGATCCTGCCTGGCTGTATCCCTCGGGTCATCTCCTGGGCCGTGACAGACATCGACGTGCCGCTCATCGCCGGCGGGCTCGTCTGTGATCGTGACGACGTCTTCGCGGCGCTCAAGGCGGGGGCGTGCGCCATCGCCTCGTCCAATCGGGACGTCTGGGCCATGTGACCTGCCCTGCAGAAGGCAAAGAAGGGGTTGACATCGGGAAACCCTGACTCGTACGGTACGCAAACGGACCGAGAGGGTCCGCACAACTTCACATTGGCTCCGACCCAGTGCCGGAGCAGTTACTAGAGACCAGAGAACAGTGACTCCTCAACCGTCGAGGAGTGCTGTTCTTTTTTGTTTCCAGATTTCTCGGGTTCTGAGCTTCCACGAAGAGGTGGTTGTGCGTTGTCCACATCACGTAGATGGGTCAGCTTTCTGATCCTTTCCATGTCCGGCGGGATCGTTTTCCAGGTCGCGTACATCCGCTTCGTTTTTCTCGGCCCCACCGCCGAGGCGCTGCGCCTGTCGGCGCAGGACTACGGCAACATCATCTCGGTGTTCGGCGCCGTTGCGGTGGTCATGTACTTCCTCGGCGGTTGGTTCGCCGACCGGTTCGAGCCGCGGGCGTTGATCGTGGCGGCGCTGGCCGGGACCGGTGTGGCCGATCTGTACCTGGCACAGGCGCCTGGGTACTGGGGTGCGATGGCTGCCCATGTGGTGATGGCCGTGATGGGCATGGGTCTTTACTGGCCGGCGTTGGTCAAGGCGATCGGCATGCTCGGGGACTCTTCTGAGCAAGGGCGTCTCTTTGGGTTCCTGGAAGGCACACGTGGGGTTACCTCCACGGTGGTGGGGTTTGTCGGAACCGGAATCGTCGCGACGGCCGTTGTGCAGTCTGCCGGGGTCATCTGGTTGATCCGACTCTATGGGGTGCTGTGCTTCGCCTTTGCCGCCATGGTGTGGTTCTGGGTGAAGAGTGATGCCGAGAGGTTGGCGAACCTTGGTTCGTCGTCGGTGACGTTGCGGCAGCTGTGGCTGGCCGTGCGGAACAAGTACACGTGGCTGATCGGCATCACGGCCATGCTCATGTACTGCTTCTACACGACGCTCGGCTATTTCTCGCCGCTTCTCGAGCACCGCTTTGGGATGGCTGCTGGGCTCATCGGCGTCATCGGGGTGATCCGCACCTACGTCTTCCAGTTCGTCGCCGGCCCTGCGGGCGGCATCGTGGTCGACAAGGTCACCAAGTCGTCGCCGCGTCTTCTGCGGTGGATGTTTGCCGGGAGTGCCCTCGTCGCGGTGATCTTCCTGGTGCTGCCGCAGGAGCCTGCGTACATGTGGGTGGCCCTGGCGTTGATGTTCCTGCTGTGTCTGTTCGTCTTCACCAGCCGGGGCGTGTACTTCGCGACCGTCGGCGAGGTGGAGATCCCTGAGAACGAGCGCGGCGGTGTCATCGGGTTGGCTTCTGGCATCGCCTTCCTGCCGGATGCGTTCTTGCCGTCGCTGTGTGCCTGGTGGATCGGGGACCCCTCGGCGTCCCCGGCGGTGCCTGAGCACGGTGGCGGTTACACGGCGATGTTCGTCTTCCTGCTGGCGATGGCGCTGCTGGGCCTCCTCGTCACGACCCTCACGACCCGCACTCGTGCCCGGGAGTTGGCCTCCCGCGCCGTGTCCTCCCCCGATGCGGCGCCGCCCGTGGCCGCCGTGACGGGCTGACTCCCGGCTCGTTCCTCCCCGAGACCGTCCCCTTGAAGGCAGGATTTGTTATGGACATCACCGCATTCCACCGCGGCTTCTTCTCCCTCGACGGCAAGAACGCCATTGTCACGGGCGGCAACACAGGGTTGGGGCAGGCGTTCTCGCTCGCCCTTGCGAAGGCCGGCGCGAACGTCTTCATCCCGTCGGTCGCCGAGGACGACGGCACGACGCGCAGGCTGATCGAGGGCGAGGGACGCCGTATGGAGTTCCTGGAGGCGGACCTGACGGCGCCGGGCGTGCCGCGGCAGATCGTCCAGGGCTGTGTGGAGGCGTTCGGCTCCGTGGATGTCCTGGTGAACTCGGCGGGCATCTGCAACCTGGCCTCCGTTGAGGAGTTCGGCCGTGCGGAGTGGGATCCGATGGTCGCGATCAATCTGACGGCGGCCTTCGAACTCAGCCATGAGGCGGCGAAGTTCATGATTCCGCAACGCTCGGGGAAGATCATCAACATCGCGTCGCTGTTCTCGTTCCTGGGCGGCCAGTACTCCCCCGCCTACGCGGCCACCAAGCATGGCATCGCGGGCTTGACCAAGGCGTACTGTGACGAGCTCGCCCCGTACAACATCCAGGTCAACGCGATCGCTCCCGGCTACTTCGCCACGAAGATCACCGAGGCGACGCGGGCGAACCCGGAGACCAATCAGCGGGTCCTGGACCACATTCCGGCCGGGCGCTGGGGGGATGTGGCCGACCTGATGGGGACGACCGTCTTCCTTGCCTCTCGCGCGTCGGACTATGTCAACGGCCATGTGCTGCCGGTGGACGGAGGCTATCTGGTCCGCTGACCCGCCGTCTCCCGCGCACTCCCACCGCACCTGATACCGAAACACCACGAGGTGGAATCATCATGGCCCAGTCGTCCTCGAAGCTCACCCGCGAAGACATCATCGCCCGTCTGAAGGACCTCGTCTCTGCCGAGCAGATCGTCACGGACGAGGAGCAGCTCAAGCAGGCGAGCGTCGACCGCTTCAAGAAGTACCAGTCCGTGCACGGCATCTACGACGGCCCGATCCCCGCGGCGATCGTCAATGCCCGCAGCTCTCAGGACGTCTCGCGCGTTCTGGCCTTCGCCAACGCCCACGGCATCAACGTGGTCGCCCGCACCGGTCGCACCGGTACCGAGGGCGGGTTGGAGACCGCGGTCGAGGACACGATCGTGCTCGATGGCTCGGGACTGGACGAGATCGTTGCGATCGATGCCGAGAACATGCAGGTAACCGTCCAGTGCGGGGTGCCGCTGCAGTTCCTGGAGGACCGCCTGCGCGAGCAGGGTCTGACCACCGGGCACTCCCCGCAGTCCAAGCCGCTGGCGCAGTACGGTGGTCTGGTCTCCACCCGTTCGATCGGCCAGTTCTCCACGCTCTACGGCGCGATCGAGGACATGGTGGTGGGTCTGGAGGCGGTCTTCCCTGACGGGACCGTCACGCGGATCAAGAACGTTCCGCGTCGCGCGGCGGGCCCGGACATCCGGCACATCGTCATCGGCAACGAGGGCGCCCTGTGCTACATCACCGAAGTCACCGTGAAGGTTTTCAAGTACCAGCCGGAGAACGACGAGTTCCATGGCTTCCTCGTGGAGGACATGGCGACCGGCATAGCGATCATCCGTGAGGTCATCACCAACGGCTACCACCCCTCCGTGGTGCGGGTCTACTCCCCCGAGGACGCCCGCCAGCACTTCGCGCACTTCTACCAGGGCAAGGTCGTCGTCGTGTTTGTCGCCGAGGGCCCCAAGGGGCTGGTGCGCGCGACGAGCCAGGAGATCGAGCGGGTCGCGGCGCAGCACCCGCACACGAAGGTTGATCCGCAGCTGATCGGGACGTGGTTTGCGAACCTCAACTGGGGTGTTGAGAAGATCGAGGCGGAGAAGCAGCACATGCTCGACGAGGCCGAGCTCGGCTACACCACCGAGGTGTCGGTCGACTGGTCGCGTACTGTCGAGCTCTACGACAACGTCATGCGTCGCATCCGCACGGAGTTCCCGGCGGCGGAAGACTTGGTGATGCTGGGTGCCCACTCCTCGCACAGCTACCAGACCGGCACGAACTTGTACTTCGTCTACGACTACAAGATCAATTGTGAGCCGCGGGAAGAGATCCACACCTACCACATCCCGCTGAACGCGATCATCGTCGAAGAGTCCCTGAAGGTCGGTGGCTCGATGGTGCACCACCACGGCATCGGCAAGTACCGGGCACCGTGGACGCGGCAGGAGCACGGCAGCGCCTACTACATGCTGGCCAAGCTCAAGGAGGCGTTCGACCCGAACGGGATCATGAACAAGGGCACGATCTTCCCGATCGAGGGCTGATCCGCTTAACAGGCCGAAGGCGTCCGCCGGCTGCCCCGTTGCGTCTCCCACGCGGCGGGGCGGCCTCCTCTACCTCCCCTTGCCGGACAGTGCAGTCCGGCCCGTACCCCGGAGTGGGCATGACCAGCACCCGTCCCCGCTACTTCATCGGCATCGACAACGGCTCCCAGTCCTCGAAGGTGACTGTCTTCGATGACCACGGCCGGGCCGTGAGCGAGGGCCGCGCCGCTTTGCGCCCGTATCACACCCCGCGCCCCGGCGTCGTCGAGCATCCCGACGACGACCTGTGGACGACGATCGGCCAGGCGAGCCAGGCAGCACTTGCGGCCTTCCCCGGAGACCCGGCCGACATCGTGGGGGTTGGTCTGTGCACGATCCGTTTTTGCCGCGCGGTGCTGAAGGCGGACGGCACGCTGGCACAGCCCGTCATGAGCTGGATGGACGCACGCGTCTCGCAGCCGCACGCGGCACCGGACGCGGCGTACGTGACCACCTCGTCCGGCTACATCACCCACCGCATGACGGGCGCCTTCCGCGACACCGCCGCCAACTACGCCGGGATATGGCCCGTTGATCCCACGACCTGGCAATGGTCCCCGGATTCCGAGGAGTTGGCCGCCTTCGGGGTCACGCGCTCCATGCTGTTCGACCTCGTCATGCCTGGCGAGATCCTCGGTGAGGTCACCGAACAGGCGGCCGCGCAGACAGGCATCCCCGCCGGCGTCCCCGTCGTGGCGACCGCCAACGACAAGGCTGTCGAGGCGCTGGGGAGCGGGCTGCGCGCCCCCGAAACGCTGCTGGTGTCACTGGGCACCTACGTCGCCGGGATGGCGACCGGGCCACGCTATGTGACCGGCGCTCGCGACTTTTGGACCAACTACGCAAGCGAGCCCGGCCGTTACCTGTATGAGTCGGCGGGCGTGCGGCGCGGCATGTGGACCGTCAGCTGGTACCGCGACCTGCTCGGCGAGGAGGCCGCGGTCCACGCCCGAGCGGCAGGGCTCTCGATCGAGGACTACCTCAATGCGCAGGCGGAGAAGGTCCCGCCGGGCTGCGAGGGCCTGATGACGGTCCTCGACTGGCTCGCCCCGGCCGAGGCCCCGTTCCGCAAGGGCACTCTGCTCGGCTTCGACGGCAGGCAAGGGCGCTTCCACATCTACCGCTCGATCCTCGAAGCCCTCGCCCTGACGGTCCACGACACCTCCACGCGCATGGCCGCCGAACTCCGCACGCCGTTCCAGGAGGTCATCGTCTCGGGCGGTGGCTCATGCTCGGAGGTGATGATGCAGATCCACGCCGACGTCTACGGCGTCCCGGCCCGCCGCGCCGAAGCCTCCAGCGCGGCCGGCCTGGGCGCGGCGATCTGCGCGGCGGTCGGCCTGGGCATCTACGCCGACACCGACGAGGCCGTCGCACACATGGTCCGCCCGGGCCCGGTCTTCATGCCGAACGCAGCACACCACGCCACCTACCAGCGGCTTGGCGAGGTGTACCGGAGCGTGCGAGAACACACCGACAAGATCTACCGGCAGAGTCACGAGATCTTCGGCTGACTCCCTGCAACACCGCAACTCCTCGTCGTGCTGTGGCCGAGGCGGTTCCGTTCGGATCAGCGGGCTGCTCGGTCCGCGGCGCGCCTTCTGCTGGGGTTGGCCGGGTGAGTGAACGGACGCCGGATCCCAGTGACTTGTCGGGCGAGCAGTGGTCGTTGATCGAGCCCGTGATCATCGCGTGGAAGGACCGGCATCGTTCGCTCAGGGGAGGTGCCGGTCAGTCGGTCTCCCGTGTGTCGCCGGGGGCGAAGGGGCCCTCGTCGACGAATCGCCGCAGACAGCGGGCGAAGGTACGGGCATCCTCGCGAGGCCAGGAGTCGAGCGAGTCTTCGATGCGGGAGGCCAGGCGTTGCCTGGTGGTGCGCACTGCATCGCGGCCCGCTTCGGTGAGAGCGAGCAGGGTCGCGCGGCCGTCCGCGGGGTCCGGTTCGCGCCGCAGCAGGCCGGCCCGCTCCAACCGGTCGGCCCGCCGGGTGACGGTGGTGCGGTCCAGTCCGATCTCGCGCCCGAGATCGGCGGCGCTATAGGCGCCGGTTCGGGCCAGGCCGCTGAGCACCGGATAGGTGACGTCGTCGACCCCCTCCCCCAGGCCTTCGGTCAGTTGCGCGTAGAGGTGGTCGCGGGTGCTCCGTCGTAGGAGCAGTCCCAGCGCGTCGGCGATCTCATTCCCGGTCTCGTTCATCACGCCTCCAGATTAGCGTGCACCGAGCACGCTTCTTGCGCTACCGTAAGTGCGTGCTTCGGGCACGCATCATGTGTTCGGCGCACCACGTCAACGGTCACCGCAACAGAAGGCAAGGCTCATGCTTCACACCGACATCAGCACGGCCATCACCGACCTCCTCTTCACCCCGGGACTCGACCTGGAGGTGGCAGTCGACCGCCACTTCGCCCCTGACTACCGTCAGCGCACCGACGGCCGGTGGGACGATCGGCAGGAGTTTCTGGCGCACATCGCCCACCTGCGCCAGGTCGTGGCAGGCGGCTCGGTCCAGGTGCACGACGAACTCGTGGACGGCGACCGATACGCCCACCGGCACACGGTGAACGCCACCAAGAACGACGGAGCCACCGTTCGCATGGAGGTCTACCTCTTCGGGGAGTTCGCGCCCGACGGGCGCTTTCGCCGGATCGAGGAGACCACCCTCATGCTCGAAGGCACCGCAGACGACCGCAATCTCGGCAGCGCTCGCTGAGCCGGCGCCACGAAGCCGGTCGAAGCGGTCGCGGTCCGGCGAGTTCACGCCTCGCGCGATCAATGTCCAGGACAGGGCACCTGCAAGTTGCCTTGCGATCCCCACCTTCGCGCCGTGACAGTACGGATCAACGACCCCGTCCGGGCCACCGGTTGGTCGCCACCACCTACGCACCAAGGGCACGTATCGCGTCGTGATCAATTTGCGGGATGCGCATGGGTGGCACGGTCTGGCCCGATAGGCCGTGTTGCGCGACGCGAGTGCAACTGACCGTGCTGAAGCGGGAGTTCATGGGGCCGTACTTGCCGATCGGCGAGTACGGCCCGTACCGCGAGCGACCGCGGCAGCGGTTCGAGGGCGCGATCTGGCGGTTCAGGGCGGGCTGGCAGTGGCGGCAGACGCCGACGGAGTTCGGTGTCTGCCGCCTGGCGCCTGGTGCCTGGTGTCTGGCGCCTGGCGCCTGGCGTCTGGCGTCTGGCGCCTGGCGCCTGGTCGACCGTCCACAGTGACTCGATACACATCCCAGGAGCGGGCCCGCTCGGCGGCCGGGGCCAGTACCGCCCAGACTCGCTTCCCCGGACAGAGCGCGCCTGCCGCACCGCCGCCCTGGAGGGAGAAGGGAATTTATCTGGAGTTGACAACTCCAGATAGTGCTAGGGTGGGTTCATGGACGGAACGGATTCATCCGCGTCCCGTGGCGCACGGCGCCTGAGACGCGATGCCGAGGCCAACCGACAGCGGACGCTCCAGGCCGCTCGGGAGGTGTTCGCCGAGCGGGGGCTGGGGGTGAACCTCGACGACATCGCTCGCCATGCCGGTGTCGGAGTGGCGACTTCCTACCGGCATTTCGGCAACAAACAAGCACTGATCAACGAGCTGTTCGAAGAGCGTGTGGATGCTTTGGCGGTGGCCGCCGAGCAGGCCCTGACGGATGACGACCCGTGGAAGGGGTTCGTCGACCTGCTGACCTTGATCTTGGAACTGATGGCAGCCGATCGCGGACTGCGGGAAGTGGTGTTCTCCGAGGTCGGGGGCCGTCCCCTCGTGGCGCAGGCTCGCCGCAGGTTCATGCCCGCGGCCGATGCGGTCATGCGTCGCGCCCAGGACGCCGGCCGGCTGCGTCCGGACTTGGCGATGACCGACCTGCCCCTCATCTTCTACATGGTGAGCTGCGTGATCCAGCACACCCAGCCGGTCTCCAGCACGGTGTGGAGGCGCTGCCTGACGATCGTCCTGGACGGCCTGCAGGCCCGCCCCGGGCTGACGGACATGCCGGTGGTCGCCCTCACGACCGCCGAGGAAGAGCATGTCGCAGGCTTGAACGCCCCCCGTTCCTGAGGGTTTTCATCAACGACGAGGTGCTCCGCGCCGGGCCCGATGTCCCGCTCCCTGCCGGGCACGGAGTCCGCGTGCGGTGGCCCTGACCGCAGTGGCGTGAGCCACCGCGTGCGGTCAAGGGCCCCTGCCGGCATGCCCTTCCGCTGCGGTCCTGCGCACTGCGCCGGACAGCTGGAGGCCGCGCGAACGAAGGGTCCTCACACGCCGTGGCCGTGCTGCGGTGTTCCACCCGTAACCGCGGACCGCGCTGCGTACGACCGGCTCTCCACCTTCGAAATGCAACCGCGAAAGGACGCTCTTCGATGCAACCGACAGCTCTTGAGGTCGACTACCTGATCGTCGGGGCCGGGGCCATGGGCATGGCCTTCGCCGACACCCTCGTCGCCGAAACCGACGCGACGGTGGCCATCGTCGACCGCTATGACCAGCCCGGCGGTCACTGGACGGTCTCCTACCCCTTCGTGCACCTGCACCAGCCGTCGGCCTACTACGGCGTCAACTCACGTGAGTTGGGCAGCGGCGCGGTGGACCAGGACGGCTGGAACGCCGGACTGCACGAGCTGGCCTCGGCCAGCGAGATCCTGGCCTACTTCGACCAGGTGATGCGCAGGACACTGCTGCCGACCGGCCGGGTCTCCTACTTCCCCAAGTCGTTCTACGACGGCCCCGATTCACAGCGGCCCGGCATCCACCGCTTCCACTCCCTCGTCAGCGGAGCCGAGTTCGAGGTGACCGTCGCACGACGGACCGTGGACGCCACCTACATGAACGTCACCGTGCCCGCCATGGCGCCGCCCAAGTACGAGGTCGCTCCCGGCGTCCGCCTCATAACCCCCAACCAACTGCCCGCACTTCAGGACCAGCCGTCCCACTACACCGTCGTCGGGGCGGGAAAGACAGGCATCGACGCCTGCCTGTGGCTGCTCGGCCGCGGCGCCGATCCGTCCGACATCACCTGGATCATGCCCCGCGACTCCTGGCTGATCGACCGCGCCCACACCCAGCCCGGGGATTCCTACCTCGAAAAGGAAGCGGCCCGTCGCGAGGCCCTGGCCGGCGCCGACACGGCCCAAGAGCTGTTCGCACGGCTGGAGGACGGCGGTCTGCTGCTGCGGCTGTCGCCCGACATCGAGCCGACCGCCTACCGCTGCGCGACGGTCGCCCGCGCCGAACTCGAACAGCTGCGCCGCATCGGCGACATCGTCCGCCACGGCAGGGTCAAGCGCATCGACGACAACGCCATCGAACTCGACCAGGCCACCATTGCCGCGCAGGCCGGAACCCTCTACATCGACTGCACCGCCGACGGCCTGGAACGACGGCCGACGGTACCGGTCTTCGACCAAGCACGCATCACCTTGCAGGCGGTGATCCCCTGCCAGCAGGTGTTCAGCGCCGCACTCATCGCCCACGTCGAGGCGGGTTACGCCGACGACGACACCAAGAACGCGCTGTGCGCACCCTCCCAGCACCCCGACTCCGCCCTGGACTGGCTCCAGTTCTTCGGCGACATCCAGGAGCGGATCGTGCGATGGACCGCCGACCCCGCACTCCTCGAATGGCTCGGGACCTGCCGGCTCCTGGGCCGGCGGCTCCCGGAGATCTCCCCCGAGCAACGGACCGCACTCCTGCCCATGTTCCAAGCCCAGAAGCTGAAGCTGGAGCAGCTTCTCCACCAGGCGAACGTCGCCACGGCGATGAACTGACCGCCTCCACGCCCCACACGCCGACCACGCTGCCGGGGCCCCAAGCCGAACGTCGGCGTGCGAACAGACGGCTCCGCCGGACTGTGGCGATCTGCGCCGAAGCCACCTGACAGCTGCCCCTCGACCATGAAGAGTCACGGGGCAGGCTGAACGGACGAGCGGTGCAGTGAGCCTCGCCCCTGCGGGACCGGCGACTGGGGAGGGACGATGAACTGGGCCTGGCCCTTCGTGTTCCAGCGGGGTGACCGCCAACCGGGCCGCTTCGGCGACCACCGCGGAGCCGAAGCCGCGACGGATCAGGTACAGGCACAGGTCGAGCCCGCCGGGGCACCTGTGGGGGTGAGCAGCTGCCCGCTGTCGCGGTGTTGTACAGAAGGTCCAGCGTCTCTGCGCTCTCGGTCTGCGACTTTCCCTGAATGCTCCGCAGCCAGTGCTGGTTCACGTGGAGGGCCCTGCGATGAGTGACCGTGTCTTCAGTGACCAACGGGCGGGTGACGTCGGACATCTGGTCAAGCTTCCGGCGTCTTTCCTCCTCGGAGAGAGAAGCTGTCTTCATCGCGACGGCCCTTTGCATGTCCCGATCGGCGATCTGCCGGCATGGGTAGTTGCCCCGAAGCTCGGTCACGGACTCCCGTACCGGGTCAGGCAGCTGCTCATACGCTCTGCGCATGTCCGCGAAGAGCGTCTCGCCTTCGTCCGCCGGCGCCTCCTCGCAGAGCAGAAGCGTCACCGACGTGGGGATCTTGAGGAACGAGCCGTCGGCGTGCCAGTACTGGCCACCCGCGTCCGCGCCGAGGCCGCGTATGTTCGTCTGGAGCCGCATCTGCGAGTAACCGGGCACCCGATGCTCCGCCGGGAAAACCGGCTCCGGCTGGCCGAACCAGCGCGCGAAGTCGCCGTAGACGTCGTTGTCGAGCGGGAAGCCTGCGAAATGAAGGACTCCGAACTCCCGCAGCAATGCGCGGACGGTAGACCCGGCCAAGGTTCCGTGGTCGGAGCGTCTTGGTGTGAAGCCTTCGACCCGCAGTCCGAGGCGGAATCAACAAGGTAGGACCCCTCACACACCAAGGGTAAATGTCAGGACTTTCGTCCTTCTGCTCCTGCCGAAAGTCCCTTATGGCGGAAGGGTCGGGTCTGTCAGGCTTTCCAGCCAGTGAATGACCTGTGGGCCGGGCCCGTGCGCGACGAGGCGCACGCGGCGTGGATCCCGGCACGCACCGCTCTTCCTGCTTCGCGCCCATCCGGAGTGAAGGCCCCCTGGTCGTGGGGCGAGCCGTGCAGCGCTGGTGCCGGCCAACCCCATCCGGGCGCGCACGCAGGTGCGGCGCGTCCCGAGCGAACAAGGAACACCGATGGCATCCAGCCTGACGAAGCCTTCCGCCCCGCCCGGCGAGAAGACTTTCTTCGGCCATCCCCGTGGCCTGGCCACACTCTTCATGACCGAGATGTGGGAGCGCTTCTCCTACTACGGCATGCGAGCCCTACTCGTCCTCTACCTGGTCTCCGGCGGAGCTGACGCGGCCACCGGAAGCCAGGGCGGCGGACTTGCGTACACGGCGGCCACCGCGACGGCCATCTACTCGGTCTACGTGGCGATGGTCTACCTCATGGCCTTGCCCGGTGGCTGGATCGGTGACCGTGTCTGGGGCGCCCGCAAGGCCGTGGCCGTGGCGAGCGTCGTGATCGTTGCCGGTCACCTGTGCCTGGCGGTTCCGACCTCGTTGATGTTCTTCGTCGGTCTGACCCTGGTTGCGATCGGCTCGGGTCTGCTGAAGGCCAACATCTCGACGATGGTCGGCCAGCTCTACAACGGCCCGAAGGACCCCCGCCGCGACGGCGGCTTCACGATCTTCTACATGGGGATCAACCTCGGTGGGTTCGCCGCCCCCTTCGTCATCGGCGTCCTCGGGGAGACGGTGAACTGGCACCTCGGCTTCGGTCTGGCCGCGGCCGGCATGGCGCTCGGTGCAGCCCAGTTCCTGTTCGGCTCCCGTCACCTCAGCGAGGCGAGCAACCGCGTCCCGAACCCGATCACGATGAGGGAGCGTAACGCTGTCGTCGTCAAGACACTGGCGGTCATCGCCGCGGTCGCGGCGTTCTACCTCCTTGTGGGCGTCACCGGCATGTTCCGGCTCACCCTGAACTGGGCGCTGATCCCGATCACCGTGGCCGGCCTGCTGATCCCGGTCGCGGTGCTGGCCCGGATCAAGCGGGACAAGGACCTCACAGCCGAAGAGCAGACCAAGATGACCGCGTTCATCTGGTTCTTCGTGGCTGCCGCGATCTTCTGGATGATCTTCGACCAGGGTGCGTCGACGCTTTCTCTCTTCGGCGACGGCAAGACCTCCCGGGACATCCTCGGCTGGGAGATGCCCAACACCCTCTTCCAGTCGCTGAACCCCCTGTTCGTGATGCTGCTCGCCCCGGTCTTCGCCGCCGTGTGGCTGGCCCTGGCCCGCCGCAACCGCGAGCTCAGCACGATCGTGAAGTTCTCCGTGGCCCTGTTGGTGGGGGGCGTGTCCTTCTTCGTCTTCCTCATCCCGATGGGCATGGCCACCGGCGAAACGAAGGTCACGATGTGGTGGCTGGTGCTGATCTTCCTCATGCACACCGTGGCCGAGCTGTGCCTGTCCCCGGTGGGGTTGTCCCTGACCACGAAGATGGCGCCGGCCAAGTACGCCTCCCAGATGATGGGGGTCTTCTTCCTCGCTGTCACCGCCGGCGACAGCGTGACCGGGATACTCGCCATCGCCGGTCTCGACCTCAACAGCCAGGGCATGGTGGCCTTGGAGGCCACAGCAGCCGTGGCGGCCGCCATCGCGCTCTACGCGTCCCGCAAGAAAGTCCGGTCGCTCATGGGCGACGTCCGCTGACGTCGCACTCCCCGAACCGCTCGGAGAAACGAGGAACCGCCGCACCACCCTGTGCGGCGGTTCCTTGAGCGCTGGGGCACCAGAACCCGAAGAAGCCTGCCCGGCGGGAGATACCGCTGTCGGACGAGACCCGCGCCACGGCGCACGGCCGTGACGAGATCCGCCGTGTCAGGGCCGCCAGCGTCACCACCTCGTTCAGCCCTGCCGTACGTCCCTCCCTCGCAGCGTCGCATGACCCACCGCCAGCGCCCCATGGCCACCCACAGCGTCAGGACGCCGAAGCCCGGCCAGGGGCCGAGGGGCCGGGCGCGGTGGCTGGAGACCAGTACCGTGCGCCCCTCGGCGGCCAGGCCGCGCATGAGATCGCGCACCCACCGGATGCCCTCGGGGTCAAGGCCGTTGACCGGCTCGTCGAAGAGCAGGACGGCGGGATCCCCGAGGAGGGCCGCTGCGACACCGAGCCGCTGACGCATACCGGGGAGAAGCCCTTGAAGCTTCCCCATGATCTTGGACACTCGATCTCTATGCCGCGAGGTCGTGTTGGTGCCGCTGCCGTGTCTCGGCTGGGGTGAGGTAGCCGAAGACTTTGTGCTTGCGCAGTCGGCGGCGGTTGTAAAACGTCTCGATGAAGTCGAAGACCTCGGCGCGGGCGGTGGCTCGGTCGGGCCAGATTCGGGTGCCGATCTCTTCTTCGAGCAGGGCCCAGAAGCTCTCCGCGGCGGCGTTGTCGAAGCAAGATCCGGTTCGTCCGCAGCTTTGCCGGAGGCCCAACTCGCGTATTTTGAACTGGAATTGGCTGCTCGTATATTCGCTGCCGCGGTCCGAATGCGCTATTCGACATCGGCTGCCGTGGACGGGGTCGAGGTGACGGCGGTGGCCCGGCCCCGCAGAGCGGTGTGGTCGATAGGCGATGGCGGCAGCGTGGTCTGTCGGGGGCCGGGGACCCCCTATGCAGCCCGGTTCGATCCCAAGGCTTCGTCGCCTGACTGCGGTTACACGTACCGGAGGGCGTCGGCGTCGGAGCCCGGTAGGACGTTTCCCCTGAGGGTGCGGGTGGTCTGGGACGTGGAGTGGGAGGGGGGTGGAAGGTCCGGGGTGGTGCCGGGGCTGGTGATGTCGGCTGAGCGCCATTTGGTGGTGGACGAGGTGCAGGCCGTCGTGACGCGCTGACGGGTGGATTGAGCGAGCGGCTTGGGCCGGATGCGGCGCTCGTTGAAGTCAATGTTCCTTTCTGTGTCGTGAATTGTGGGCACCTCCCTGTCTTCTTCAACCTCGAAGAGTGCTGGGGCGGGTATGCCGGGGGCGCGTCGGTCAGGTCCGGAGCGGAAGCCGGTGGTGGCTGATGGTCGGCGGCGCCGGCTGCGCTGAGTGTGGGCCGGGCTGGGGGCGGTGGTGGTCTCGGCGGTCGGGTTCGTGGCGGTCGCCGAAATGGTGAGGCACCGGGTGCTGGCGCTGGCGCGTGACGTGCCGGTGGGGCAGGTGCTGAAACCAGCTGATCTGCGGGTGGCGGGGGTGGCTACGGAGGCTGGCGTGGTGTCGGTGGCGGATCGTGGCGCCGTGCTGGGGCGGCTGGCAATGGCGCCGCTTGTGGCCGGTGCGTTGTTGGCGCCGGGGCAGGTGGGAGAGAGCGACCTTCCCGCCGGCGGGCTCGTCACAGGTGCCGCTCGCGGTGGAACCAGGCGGCGCGCCACCGGCGCTCTCGTGCGGGGCGTGTGCGGTGTTCTGCCGGGGGCCGGCCGAAGGCGCTGCGGCACAGGGGGGCAAGGAGCCAGCGGTGGTGACAAAGACGGGGATGGGCGCGCCAGATTCGGCGGATGTGCCGCGGGTCATCACGGTGCTGGTGGAGACCGCTGCTGCGCGGCACCCGGCGTAAACGGAGCATCCGCGTGTGGTGGTGCTTCCCGCCGAGGGGCGTACGCCCAGCTTGTCGTCGAGTTAAACGACCGCGATCTGCTCGGCGACCACCCGGCCCCGCTGGGCGGCACGGCAGACGAGGCCGCTTCCTGCCTCCTGAACCTGGCCACGCCTCATCGCGTGATGGGGCCCTTCAATGGCGACCTGGCCGATCGGCTGAGCGAACTCGGCTGTCTCCCGCTGCCCGAACTTCTCCGTCTCCCGGACACCGCACCCGCCACATCGCCGTCACCCCGGCACCGGATCGACTTTCATCGCGGCGTCGCACGACAGGCCCCTGCCCGTGCCCAGGCAGCAGCGGGGGCTTTTGCGGTGGCTGCGGCCAAGCGAGGTGCGGTGGCCGCCGCTGAATCGCACTGGTCGGCCCCAGCGGCAATACGCCGGTGTGCAGCCTCGTCCACTCGTAGTCCCCAGATGGGCGGCCCGGTTGCCCTGGATCAAGGGCTCGTCGGCAGGAATCCGATCTGGATGAGCCCGGGGGCGTGTTTCCGGGGCACGAACTGTGCCCGGCCTGGGGGCATGGGCGCGGCCTTGACGTTCCCCAGGAGCGGTCCTTCGTCTGGGTCGCCGGAGAAGATGATGCCTTGGGCGCCGAGTTCCTTCAGGCGGCGGGTGAAGGGCTCGAAGTCTGCGCGGGCTGCGCCGGCGGTGTTGCTGGCGACGATGATGCGCAGTCCGATGTCACGGGCGTAGGGGAGGTAATCGGTGAGAAGGTCAAGGGGGTTGCCGGAGGGCAGGGCGGCCAAGTCGTAGTCGTCGATGATCACGTAGACCTCAGGGCCGTGCCACCAGCTGCGGGTACGCATCTGGTTGGCGGTGATGCCTGATGAGGGGATGCGGGCGTGGAGGAGCGGGGCGAGTCGGGCCAGGCCCTGTTGGAGTGCGGGTGGGGTGGGAGCGTAGTGCAGGAGGTGGCTCTCGGGCAGCTGCCCGTGCAGGCCACGGCGGTAGTCACCGACCATGAGGAGAGCTTCGCGGGGCTGGTGGCATTCGGCGACGCGTTGGGTGAGCAGGCGCAGGAGGGCAGTCTTGCCGGATTCGCTCTCCCCGTAGACGACGAGGAGGGGATCGGTCTCGAAGTTGAGATGGACGGGGCAAAGGGTGGTCTCGTCGACGCCGATCACGTAGCCGAGTTCGGGTGCTTGGTTTGCCTTGGGTAGGTCGTGCGCGGAGAGGTGGGTGGGGAGCAGCCGGACGGGCGGGCAGGTCGGTCCGGACCAGTGGGTGGCTATCTGGGTGATGAGTTCGTTGGTGTGCTTGGCCGGCTCGGCGGCTGTGGTGTCGGTGTTTTCGGGATAGGGAAGGGCTGTGAGGAAGTGGAAGCCACCGGCGGCAAGTCCGTGACCGGGGCGGTTGGTCGGGACGTTGCGGGCGCGTCGACGGTCGTGTTCGGAGTCGAGTGGATTCGCCAGGCGTAGTTCCAGGCGGGTGCCGAACTGGTCCCTGAGCGCGGGGCGAAGCTCGTTGTAGCGGGTGGCGGTGATGACGAGGTGGATGCCGTGGGCGAGCCCGCGGAGGGCGATCGCTTCGATGTCGGGGACCAGGTGCTCGAAGTCGCGTCTGAAGGTGGCCCATCCGTCGATGACGAGGAAGACGTCGCCCCAGAGGTGGTCCGGGTAGTGGCCATCGGCACGACGTGCGCGGTAGGTGGCCATAGAGTCGATGTGGCGGGTGTGGAAGAACTCTTCCCGGTCGTTGAGGATGGTGCGGACCTCGGCGACGCTGCGGCGTACTCGGTCCGCCTCCAGCCGGGAGGTGATGCCTCCCGTGTGCGGGAGGTCTGCGAGGGGGAACAGGCTGCCACCGCCGAAGTCCAGTCCGTAGAACTGCACTTCGGTGGGTGTGTTGGTCAGCGCGAGCGCCAAGATGAGTGTGCGCAGCAGGGTTGATTTGCCGGTGAGCGGGCCGCCGACGACCAGTGTGTGGCCGCTGGCTCCGGACAGGTCCGCGGTGAGAGTGTCGTGGCGCTGTTCGAGAGGTTTGTCGGTGACGCCGAGAGGGACGGCGAGCTTTGGGGCCCGGTTGCCGGTGTGGTGCAGGCCGCGCTCGGGGGTGCTGGTCAGGGGTGGCAGGAGCTGGCCGAGCGCGGGGGACGCTTCCAAGGGCGTTAGCCAGATGGGGTGCGCTGTCGGTCCGTATTCGGTGAGCTGTCGGACGATGACGTCCAGGACGGTGTCGACGGTGGTTGGATCCGTCGTTTCGAGTGCCGCAGGCTCAGTGTACGAAGTGGAGGTGGGGGTGGCCCGGACGGAGTCCGTGGTGAACAGGGTTGGGGCATCTGCGGGTACTTGCCCGGGAACCAGGGAGTCGGCGGCGCGGTGGGGGCCGGAGACGTAGGCGGCCTGGAACTCGGTGATCGGTGCGGTGCCATGTTGCAGGAGTCCGGCCCCCGGGAGTCGGCGCAGGTGGTAGGCGTCGGGGGTGCCGAGGACCACTCGGGATTCCTCGACGGAGAAGGTCCGGAGCGCCAGTCGGTAGGACAGGTAGGTGTCCAGTCCGTGCAGGCGTCCGGTCTCCAGACGTTGCGTTGCGAGCAGCAGATGCATGCCCAGCGAGCGGCCGATGCGGCCGAGCTGGAGGAAGACGTGCAGGAAGTCGGGTCTGGCTGCCAGGAGTTCGCTGAACTCGTCCAGGATGATCAGCAGGGTCGGCAGCGGCTCAAGCGGGGCGCCGGCGTGCCGCGCCTTCTCATAGTCGCTGACGCTCGTGAACTTCCCTGCCATGTGCAGGAGTTCCTGACGGCGCAGCAGTTCGCTGGTGATCGCGTCGTGCATGCGGTCGACGCGGGCGAGGTCTTCGGTCAGGTTGGTGATCAGGGCCGAGACGTGCGGTAGGTCGGCCAGGCCGGTGAAGGAGGCGCCGCCCTTGAAGTCTGCCAGGACGAAGTTCAGCGTTTCCGGGGAGTGGGTGGTGGCCAGACCGAGGACGAGCGTCCGCAGCAGCTCGGACTTACCCGAGCCGGTGGCTCCCACGCACAACCCGTGTGGCCCCATGCCGCCCTGGGACGCCTCCTTGAGATCGAGGATGACCGGAGCCCCGTCCTTGTCCACGCCTATCGGGACGCGGAGCCGGTCAGCGGGCCGTCGCTGGCGCCACATCTGCGCCACGTCCAAGGCGGCGGGGTCCGCGATGTCCATGAGTTCGGTGAAGTCCAGGCTGCGCAGCAGCGGCTCCTCGTCCTCCTGCGCACGCGTACGCAACGGCGCCAGGGCCCGGGCAAGTGCCGTGGCCTCGGTGCTCGACAACGCGTCCGGAATCCCGGTGTAGGCGGCCCCGGTACCCGTCTCCAACCGCAGTGTGCTCGCGGACGCGGTCAGCACCGGTTGCCCGTACAGTGGTGACGACGGCTGGTGCCCTGGAACGATCTCGATGACCGTCACCCCGTGCAGGGCGTCCTCCTCCGCCGGTGCCTCGGCCGGGGGGTGGTTTCCGCCGTCCACCAGGACGACCAGGTGCGGACGGTCCAACAGTGGCTGTTCATCGCGACGGAAGACGGGCCGTGCCGCCAGGTCCTCCGCCAGTACTTCCTCCAACTCATCGAGGGAGTCGCAGATCAGCAGTCCGGTCTTCGGGCCGGACGGGTCACCGCCGAGGTACGCGTGCGGCAGCCACTTGATCCACTCCCACTCCGGCGCCGCACCTGGCGCGGCGACCACCGCCAGTCGGAAATCCTCCGGCGAGTGCAGCGCCGCCAGCTGGCCCACGACGGCCCGCGCCAGGCCGTAGACCGCCTCGGCTTCCCCGCGCACCGTCAACCACGGGAAGGCCCGCAGCGAGATCGCCAGCGGCAGGCCGTCGAGGTGGGCGTGGGCGGCCACGAAGCGGCGCACCGCTCGCTCCGTCAGCGGCTCCCACTCCTCCGTCGAAGCCGACGGCGGTCCGATCAGCTCAGTGGCCAGCCGTTGCGGCCCCACACCGATCCGAACCTCGACGAAATCCGCATCGCCGGGCCGTCGCTCCCACAACCGCGTTCGCTGGGCAACCAGTGCCCACAAATGAATCGGCTCGGGAAAGAGATAACGCTCCGCCTGTTGCTGCTGTCGGGCGGTTTCGGACACCTGCTCCCGCGTGCGCGCCAGATACGACAGATACCTCCGTCGCTCCCCGCTCATGTACGCAGTAGGTCCGCGTCGAGCACGCACGACCTGGGCCAGCGCCATACCCAGTGAGGACAGCACCATGAGGGTGCCCATCATCTTCATGAACGCCGGGGATTCGGGCAGGAAGAAGAACGCCGAGGTGCCTGCCATACCCGCGGCGGGCAGCAGCATCAGCGCCAACGAACCGTCAGGCTGCCGCGGGAGGGCCGGCGGCGCCTTCAGCTGTACGGCGTCCTTGGAATACTCGTCCGGCCACTTTCGCGGCCGACGCTTGATGGTAATTGTTCCCAACAGCAGCCCTGACTAGGGACGAGAGCCGCGATCGGACTGCTGTGCGTTGCCGTGTTGGCCGCCCGGGAAGCGGGTGTGCGGAGGCGCGTCCGGCGTGGTCGGCGCGCCCGATGTGTGCGGTGGGGCCGGGGGCGCCACAGCCTGCCGCCGGCGCCACCACATCAGCCCACCCAGGGCCGCTCCCACCACAACGATGCAGCCGATGATGACCAGCGGTACCAACGCGCTCTGACTCCGCGACGGTGCCTGAGGGGCATCGTTGGACGCGGCGGGCGCGTTGCTGGCTTCTGACGGCGACGGAGCAGGCAACGGGCCGTTCTTCGAGCCGGCCGGAATGTCCTCCGTCAGCGCGCTGTACGGCCGGATGAACCCATAACCGTAGTGCTTATCCGGAACCTTCAGTCCCTTCGCGGATTCGGGCAACTTCGCGGTATTCACCAGCCGGTTGGCGATCTGCCCCGCAGACAGGTTGGGGAACTTGGAGCGTAGGAGGGCAGCCGCGGCGGATACGTAGGCAGTGGCTACGGACGTTCCGTCGCCGGTCGAGTACATGTGATCGATGCTTGTGCTGATCGTGCCCACCCCCGGCGCAGTCAGCAGCACACCGGGACCGTAGTTGGACTTCGCCCAAATCTTGCGGGACGAGTCCACGGCCCCCACGGCGATCACGCCCGGGATGCTCGCGGGATAGGCAAGTGAGCCGGTGCCGTCATTGCCAGTGCCCGCGACAATCACAGCATCCTTCTGCCGTGCGTAACGGACGGCAGCTTCGAGGCCGGGGACTTCTTCGGAGCCTCCGAGAGACATGTTGATCACGGTGGCCCCATGGTCCACTGCGTAGCGAACCGCGTCCGCGACAGGCGTGCCGCGTGCGACGACGAACGAGGCATGGTCCGCGGTGACTCTCAAGGGGAGGACCTTGGCCTCAGGTGCCAGACCCTTGACTCCAGCGGCGTCGTCCTTGCCGTGTCCGTGCCCCGCGATGATCCCGGCCATCGAGGTCCCGTGGTCATCCTTCGTCACGTGGTCAGCTGTCCCTCCCTCCAGGAAGTTCTTGCCGCGCAGCACGTTCCCCACAAGATCAGGGTGTGTGCCGTCCACGCCGGTGTCGATGACCGCGACCGTCACCCCGCGACCTGTGGAGACCTTCCATACCGAATCAACGTCGTAAGCGGACAAGGGCCATTGCCGATCACGAATCGAGTCGGCGGCTGATGACGGGGCGATTACTCCCACGCACAGCGCAGCAAGCAACGCCGTGCAGACAGTGCTCTTCGGCCGCCGACCGATCGTCATGCCTGGCTCTTTCCTTCCGCTGTGCCTGTCTCCGGCTCCTGGACGGGTGGCTCTGGTACAGCACCGTCCGACGTGGAGTGCGCAGGCGTTACGTCACCAATCACACCCGGCACCAACTCCCGTAGGGGAAGCCAGGTCTCCCCATCCTCCACTAGATAGTCGGGACGCTTGGCTCCTCTGCGACGATCGTCTTCGCGAGAAGTACGACCGTGCGGCGGTACACCTCCTGGTCCCAGAGCGGCTGAATTCGCTCCCGTACGGCCACCGAGCGCCCCTCCGCGACTGCGATGCAAGCCCGAACCACCCTGCCCACCGTCGCGTCCAGGAGTACCAGGCCAGCCGGGCTCGCCAACGACGCCCCCACCGCGCCGTGCCAAGCCTCCCTGCTTGCCGGCAGACGCCGGAGAGCGCCCGACACCTGACGCCCCGGGGGCTCCCGGCGGTCCCAGGGGGAGACGGTTCGCCGGCCCTGATCGACCGGGCACCTCCGGTTCCGAACCGCGAACCTTCCCGGTGGGCCTGCGTGTTCCCGTGCCTTCCTTCGGCCCTTCTGGCGCTCCGGGACGCGCTGACCTGCCGCCTGGGAATGGTTGTCCCCCTCCAACCGTCCCTCGGCCGGGGAACGCACCGGGTACTCCAGGAGTGAGAGTGCCGGGACCACTGCCTCCCCCCGGCACGCCTCCGCTGATTTCGCCCGCGGGACCAGGCGACGCAGGCGTTACCGGTGTGGGCAGGCCACCGCGGACACCGTCCAACGCTGTGCCCGGCGTCGGCGCCTTTGGAGTAGCAGAGGGACCCTTCCCATGGAATGGATCCCGCCCTCCCCCACCTGGCGCGCCAGAACTGCGAGGGGCTGACGGATACGAAGAGGTGGGGGCGCCATGCCCGCCTGTGTTGCGAAGCGACGGCCGACCGACCTGACGCGGGGCGGAAGCCGACGCAGTGCCGGAGGTCACCACGACGGGCGGTGGCACAATCGTGTCCGGCGGAGGGATGACCTTTCCGTGCTCCTTGATGGGAGGCGGTGTGCCCAATTGGCCGGTGCGAACGGTGTACGCGGCGCCGAGCCTCTCCATATGGACAGCTGCCTGCAGGGCGATCTCCCGGCCTCGAGAAAGCGTGTCCTGATGCTTGGCCAAAGCATCACTGGTGCTCATGCCGTTGGCCACATCCCGCTTCAGCCCGCTGTCGTCTCGAACGCCGAGATCACTCAGCCAGTTTGCGCCGTCCTTGACCCCCGACATCAAGGCATCCACGTAGCTGCCGTGTTTCTGCTCAGAGGCGGTGTCCTGGAGCGCCATGACCGCCCTTTGGACCTCGCGAAGTTCAACCGCTGCGCCCTGGAGGGCATGGCAGGTGTTCTTGGCGTACAACGCACCGTTCTTGAGACTCACGCTGAGGTCCTTTGCGCGGGCAGCGAAGGAGTCAGCGGCATCGCCGTGCCAGTACTCCATGACATCCGCAACGGCCTTGTCGAGCAGGGCCTGCACGCTGCCGTCCGGCGCGTCGCCGGCCAACTGGTCGTGGACGTGCATCCAGTGACTGGCGATCCCCTCGACCTTGGCCGGCTGAGCATCCTGGACCATGTTCTTCAAGCTCTGCAGCGTGTGGCTTGAAAAGTCAGTGGTGTGGTCGCCACTCTTGCCCATCGCGCACGTCTCCCCGTTCAGTCCTCTTGTTTCCCCGCTGCATCAACCGCGCTGGCAGCTCAGCGCATCGAGCCCTTGATTTCCTGCTCTCGGTTGTCGTAGCTCCTGTGCGCGGTCGAAGTCTTCTGGCCCGTCTCGGCAATCATGTCCTTGAGTTCGGTGACCATGTCAGCGATGGCTTGCTTCATGTGGACATGTGCATTGCGCAGCGCTGTCTCCTCGGCGAAGCCCCGACCGAGGTACCCCTCCGGCAGCTCCGTCTTGTACTCCGCCGTGCCGCTGACACTATCCATCGTGTCCACCAGGCCGTTGAGGCGCTTGATGACCTGTTCCAACGCACTTAGATCGACGCTGTAGCCGTCAGCCACTCCGACTCCCCCCTGCCCGCGCCGTTCCCCTGCCTGGAAACGCAACGGACGACACCCAACGTACCGGCGCAATCTAACGTTCGACCCTGGAGCTGTGCCAACCAATGGCTGACGCGTAATGGCTTGATACTTGAGTAAACGCAGGCGAGAGACCATCAACGAGGCTCGCACCGCTCGCTATACCTGGCCTGAAATAAGCGCGCACGGCGCAGTGGGGTCAGCTTCGATCGATGGGGTCGGCAAGCTGCCTGCCCCATCATGGAAGATCTAGGCGACAAGGCGGCGTTGAGACATCCGCTACTGACCGTAATCGGCCCTGTCTGTATGATCGACGGCTCTCCGTGGAGAGTATGGCTGCGCCGGCACAGTGCGCATCAGCATGAAGGGGGACCATGTGATGGCTTGGGGTACGACGCCCAACCCTCCCAGCACAGGAGGAAGCGGCGCTAGCCGGATCGACAGCCCAGCGAAGCTGCGCCAGTCCGGCAACAACTCCCTGGAACTCGCGGGTGCACTGCGCGCCAAGGGTCGTAGCGCCAAGGACGAGACCGTGCACGCGGCCACCGCCCTCAAAGGAGCTTCCTGGGACGGGGATCTGGGCAGCACCATGGAGCAGACGACAAAGACCTGGGACGACCAGATCGCGCGGCTCGCAAAGCAGCTGCGCGAGATCCACGCCAAGTGCACCACCACCGCTGACAACTACGAGCGGACGGAGCATGAGAACGCGGCGAACTTCAAGTCTCTGCCCAAAACCACGCCCTTCGGATGAGGTGACATCGCATGGTGACGTACGAACAGCTCTACCATCTCGACTTGGACAGGCTGAACAGCGCCATCGAGGCGTGGGACACCCAGATCCGCCACCTCGAATCGCTGGCCGAGACCTTCGCTCGCGACGTTTCCAAACCCTTCGCACAAGCCGGGTGGCACAGCCTCGACGTCACATCGGTCACCGCTTCCAGCCAGATCAAGGACTCCGGTCAGGAACTCACGGACGCAACCGCAGAGGCCAAGGGCATCCGAGACATCTTGCGTGACGCCCACACCAGGCTCAAGAAGCACAAGGCGGATCTCCACAAGCTCGTCGATGTCGAGGCACCGGACCGGGGCTTGGTGGTCAGCAGCACTGGCTATGTCGAGGCCCGCGACGACATGACCAAGGATCTCCCTAATGCGGGAGATCCCGACAATGAAGAAATCCGCGCCCTGCAGGAACAGAAGATTGAAGACTTCGCAGGCAGGATCGGGGAGATCCTCAGCAACGCGGGCGAAACGGATTCACTCGCCTCTCAGGCTCTCCACAGTAACACTGATGGAAAGCCGGAGGATGGCTTCAAAGGTGAGGTCTATACCTCGATCAGCTCATACAAGAAAGCCTCAGAGAGACCTTCCGAAGCTGGCATGCACAGGCTAGATGCTACGCCCTGGGGAAGTGGCACCATCAAGCCGGTGGCGGAATTCCTCAGCTACAAATCGTGGATAAATGCGGGAAATTCAGCATTGCACGGCAGATTCGGAGAAGCCTGGGACTATTTCATAGGCGGTACCCCGCCGAATGCCCTCGCCGGGATGGCAAAAACGGCGGAGACGAAGATCGGCACGGGTGGAGGGCCTGCTTTCAATAAGATCAGTAATGGGATTTTCAAGGGTGCGGAGAAGATCCTCGGGGTGCCTGTTGCCGTGGTTGCGACATTCGTTGACTACGCCTACACCCCCGAGGACGATGCCGCGAAGAAGGAACAGCAGAGCCGAAATATAGGGCCTGATAAGTTCAACCAGGAGTACGGGAAGGGGAAAGCTCGTGGAGGAAGCAGACCGATCGCGTAGATCTCACCGCAGGGGGATCGGTCCTCTGTGGGCTTTGAACGAGTTGCTGGGATCGTTCCTGAATCTCAGATCGTTCCACGTGGTCATCCTTGGCGGCCTTGCGGCCTGTGCAGGTATTGGTGGATTCGCATTGGGCCTTATTGAGGGGCGCAGTTTCCCGAGCGCTCTCGCCAGTATTGCGATTGGCATCGTCGGAGTGAGCCTGGTCCTAGCCTGCATTCTGGAGCATTCGAAAAAGTAAGTCGATACGCTCCCTAGCCGACACTTTTGGTTCGCCTCATCAAGTGAGGCAATGTTAGCCTCGAAGTTTGGGCGAACCTGCCGTCCAAGCGATCACGGGAGTGGTGCGAGGAATTACCATCGAGGTTCGGTACGAGCCACTTACCGGCAAAGTCCATACCGCTTTCCCGAAGTAAAGGAGTGTGACTTTATGGAGCGATACCAACAGCTGCGAGCCGCCATTTCGCAACTCCTTGAAAAATCTCCTCTGAGGTCGAATGCTTTGTTGATCGGGTTTCGTTCCGACTCCTCCGCACCCGGATCCTGCTTCGATCGTGAACAATCACGGAATCGCAGCCAGAACCACTTGCGCCGACACAGTCACGCGGTTCGCTAAGTGGCCCTCGTGGTCACTTCTTCGCCCTACGGACCCAGCGTCCACGGCCAGGTCCGCTCCTCCCGCGAGACCGGTGAGCCCGGCGTCGTCAAGAAGGACTTCCGCTACGGCCACGACCGCGCCGACCTCGCCCACGTCTCCACCGCCCACCTCCTGGCAGCCGCTACCGAGATCCTCACCCAGTGCCGCACCATGCTCCGCCCCGGGCGGCACCGTCGTCGTCACCACCCGCCCCTGGCGCGAACGCGGCGAACTCGTCGACCTGCCCTCCGCCGCTCTCGCCGCCGACAAGACAGCCGGGCTCATCCCCGCCGAACGGTGCGTCGCCCTCCTTGCGGGCATCCGCAACAGCCGCCTGGTCACCCGCCCCGCGCTCTTCCAGATGAAGAACGTCCGCGACGCCCGCCGCCAAGGCACCCCCTCTCAGTGGTGCAGCACGAGGACGTGCTTGTCTTCACCCGCCCCCGAAGAGGCAACAGGGTGCCGTGTTCCAGGAGTTCCAGGAGTTCCAGGAGCAGCACACCGGCTTCTGCAACTGGCTGCCGCTCCCGGGTCTGCGCAGCGTGAAACCAGCCCGGCGCGTGGCCGCGGGGGGAGTGACGACGGCGAACCCGTCACATGACGCGATGGTTCCCCAGACAGCGCCGCGGAGAGCTCCTGCGGCCGGCGCTCCCGAATTGACGGTGCGTCTACCCGAAAAGTCCCCACACGTCACCGAGATGGCGGCAGCAACCCTCCTCCGCTTCGTCCGTGGCGAGTACCACCGCCTCATGGCGACAGTGCACACAAACCCGTAGGAAGCGTGGGCACGGCGGACGGCTGGCCCTCTTCGCAGAGCAGGAGGTACCACGGACCACGATTCATCCGCCGTGCCCGCCGCACGCCCCCGGAACCGCCCATGACCCGCTTCGCTTTCGCCGGATGCTGCTCCACCGAGGACCTCCAAGACCCCGGAACGTCCCGGAACTGCCAGCTCACCCGCGCCCGCGCCCTCATCGAACCCGTCGGCGGCGACATCGTCGCCGAGTACTTCGACGCCGGCCACTCCCGCGCACTGCCCTGGAAACGCCGCCCCAAGCCGCCGCCCGACAGCAGTTCGCCGCAGCGTCACGCACGAGGCCAGAAATCCTGGCTGCCGACCAGATCCACCACATCACCAAGACCCTCGGCGACATGACCGACCGACTCCAGGCCGCGGCCCCCGAAGCTCTACGCCAACTACGGGCTCGAGCTGGAGCACCACGCAAATCAGCGGGTTGTGACCGGACGGTCACAACCCGCTGAAATGTGCCTAATTGCGTGTCTGAGGGGGTACTTGAACCATACGCACATGCCGGTGATGCGGGGTGAATTGGAACTGCCGTAGCTGTCGGTCCGAGCCCTGGGCGGAGGCGCAGGGGCACGGGAAGAGGGAGATTCACCCGCAGTGAGGGACAACTCGCGATCCGGGCATTCCCCCTGGCGCCGCCGGCTTCTGCAGGTTGCTGTGGCAGAGCCGCTCTGGAGAAGACCTACTGGACGAATTGTCGCTGCGCTTCACCCTACTGGTCTGGTTCACCGTGACAAAGTCAGGAATGGGAGCGACGCAGGCGTCGCGTGTGGCGGTATTCACGCGTGAGGATCTTCAGCACGGTGGGAACGGCGGGCCGTGCCGAAGCAGTGAGGAGGCCTGGGCCCTTGGACACAGCAGCGTCGACGGTGGCCTCTTCCAAAGCGATCAAGGCCCGAACGAAAGGGCGGTTGACGGGCGGTACGAGAGCGATCACATGGCGGCTGCCGACCAGGGCAGTGCGGGCCTGGTGGAGAAGGTGCCGCAAAAGCGCGCGGATTGCCGCAGTCTCCTGAGTATGCGTGAGGTCGGCCGGGGTCACACCATGGCGCAGCAAGGTCTCTTGGGGGATGGTCAGACGTCCATTGGCCAGATCTTCGGCGAGGTCGTTGACGAAGTCGAGGCGTTGGCTGCCGTCGATGTAGGTGTGGCAGGCGGCGCGATATTCGGTCGGTTCGGCATCGGGTGCGAGCAGGGAGGCGACCATCATGAAAGCGGGCAGTGAGTACTGGTCTAGGTAACGCTGGTAGTCCAACTCCGTGTCAAATCCCGCAAATTCGAGGTCAGTCGCGGCGGTGGCCAGAAAGTCATCCACGTGGGTGATCAGGCAGGGGTGGCGTGCGCACGTGTGCAAGAGGGACCGAAGGACAGGGTTTTCGCTGCTACCGGCGGCAAGGGCCTGGCGTACCTCTTTCTCCCATGCTGTGTAGGCATCGACGCGCTGGACCGTCGGGCCGCGGTCGAGGAGGTTGTCGGTGTGGTGCATGAAGGCGATGGCAGCGATCAGGTGGGGCCCCAGGGAGCGCGGCAGGAGCAGCCGGACCGCGATGTAGGCCGAGCGCTTGTAACGGGCCACCAGCGAGCGTTGCCGGGTGAAGTCTGCGCGGAGTTGCGGATCGTGTATGCCCGCGTCATCCAGCGCGATGGTCCACGTGCTCATCTGGAGTTCCTTCTGTGGTGCTGGGGCGGGGCGAGGAGCGGTGCAGGCGATGCTCAACCGTGCGTGTGCGAGGGCTGATTGGCGGGATCGTTGGCAGGGCGGACGTCGAACCGGCGCCGCGTCAGCGCAGTACGGCGAAGGCGATGCCTGCGGTGACGGCACCTACCACGGCGCCCACAATGGTCTGCGCAGTGGTGTGATCCCTGAGGGCGACTCTGGACCAGCCGACCAGGGGGACGAGGGGGTAGGCCAGCAGCCACCACGGTCCGAGCCCCGTGGCGAGCATGACGATGGCTCCGGAGGAGACGGCCGTGTGCGCGCTGACCTTCCATACTGTGGTGATGGCAAGGATCACGGTGAGCGTAATGAGCATGGCGATGACCATCGCCGTCATCTCCCGGGGTGCCCCGGCCCGCAGCATCAACAGCAGCCCGGTCACGACCGAGACCATGACCAGTGGGATGACGATCAAGCGCTGTTGGCGCTTGCCGACATAGCGGTCGCTCCACCGGCCACGACGGACGCCGTACCTGATGCCCAGGACCGGGAGGACGGCACAGAACAGGGCCGCGATCAGGGCCCAACCCAGGCCGGGGAGGCCATGGTTACCCCAGCCGATGAGGGCGACCAGCGCCAGGATGACGTTCTTCGGATCTAGGGTGTCGGTGAGGCGCCGCGCCGCGCATGGAGGTGGGGTAGCCCCGGCCTGGGGCGTTGTTGGCCGGGTGGCGAGGGTCATGCGGTCTCCTGGCGGGGCCGGTCGGTGAGGGCGGGGTGGTGGGGGCTTCGAGCAGTCGGTCGAGGGTACTCATGTGGGAGGAGCGGTAGGCGATGCTGACGCGGGTGAGCCAGGCGGACTCCGCGTCACGATCCCGGGCGCCGGGCGGATAGGGGGCGGGCGTACGGGACGGCGGCTGTCCGACGCGTCGGGCCCGTACGGCGTTACTCAGGCAGAACGCCTCCACCACGGCCTCCCGTTCGGGGCCGGACAGGCCGAGGGCGGCGGCGGCCGACTGGGCCCGATCGGGCAGGGACTGCGGGATGTGCTCCCGCAGCGCCAGGCATGCGTCCCGTATCTCGATCATGCGCCGGTGCAACCGGAGTTCCAGGCTGCCGCCGGAGAAGAAGTCGTCCAGCCGCGTCGGTGGCACGCCCAGAACAACATGGGGGACAGCCTCGGTGAGGGGGTGCCACAGGGCTCGAAGCCGGTGCAGGCGGCGGTACCGCTCCAGACTCTGCAACAGTGCGCTGCCGACGGGCAAGGAGGTACCCAGACCGATGAGCAGAACGGCGGTGAACTGCGCGGTGTGGGCGACCTCTTCGGCCGCGGCACCCGAGGGCAGGACGGCCGGGCGGTACCCGGTGAGGAGGAACATGCGGAGCAGTGCGTAGAGCACACCGACGAGGAAGCCCGCGGCCGTGATGCCCAGTCCGGCGCGCAGCAGCCCTTTCGTCGAGCGCAGGTAGCCGTTGCAGAAGAGCACGGCCGCCCGGACCATGGCCACGCCGAGGTAGGCGAACCAGAGCCAGAGGTAGGCGGTGGCCGGAGCGCTGTGCGCGGCGTGGACGGGAAACGGGGACTGTCGCCCGGCGCGGCCGGTCAGGAAGAACAGGGCCGTCATGGCTGCGGCGACGCCGGTGGTCAGGGCCAGGTCCAAGCGCAGGGGGAGGGTGGGGACGCCGTCGCCGAAGCCCATCAGTCGGATCCAACGGAGCAGGAAGCCGATCGCCGCCAGACCCAGCAGATGCATCAACAGAAGGGACAGGCTCTGTGCGCTGGGCATGAGTTCGATCGCGTTCCTGACCGGCGGCAGACGTACCGTCAGCGCTGCGGCCAGGGCGCAGAAGCCCGCCCACAGGGCACGTGATGTGGGCACCCTAACGGCGGCGGGGGCGCGCCAGAGCACGATCGTCCAGACGAGAGCCACCGCCACGACACCCAGGTGCCGGCTCATGACCGTCCGCCGTGGAACGGGGAGCCCAGACTGTCGGTCAGCCGGCCGAGCATGCCGTCGTGCTGCGGAGACGGCCGGGTCGTCCGCAGCGCCAGGAGGGAGGCCAACATCTCGGCCTCCTGCTCCTGTCGGGTGGTGTACGAGGTACGGGCCAGCGCGCGGCGGATCAACGAGGAGCCGAGGTCCGGCAACAGCCGCCCGGCCTCGGACAGGTCGATGCCCAGGCGGTGGTCGCACAGTATGTGCGCACACTCGTGGAGGATGATCTGTTCCTGGTGCAGCGGGGACGTGCTGGGTTCGTAGCAGATGTAGTCGGCGGTCTCCGTGGCGAACCACAGGCCGCACGGGGCGCCGCCACCACCGGCTCCGGGCCACGGCTGGAGTTTGATGGGGCGACCGCGCTGCTGGGCGAGGCCAGCCAGGAACGTCTCCAGGTCGAAGGACGGTGGAATCGGCAGGGTGTCCAGCAGCGCCTGGCACGATGCTTCCAACTGGCGCAGTGCCCTTCGCCCCCACCCCCGACTGCTTCCTGGACCACGCACGCCCGCTCCCTCCCTCGCGACGGCTGGTACTCCCACCCAGTTATTGCGGCCAGGCAAAGTCTATGCAGGGCGGATTTAGTCCGATTGCCGGGGTTCGCCCCGAGCTTCCAGTGTGTGCAGGCGCTCCGACATGTCGTTGAGCGCGCGCAGGCTCTCGGGCGAGAGCTCGTTGGCGCGCAGTGCCAGATTGCGCACGGCACCGGTCTTCAACGTGTCCAGGAAGCGTAGCTGTTCGTCGATGTACGAGGCGACGTCGTCGTCGAGGAAGTAGGCGACAGGGACGTCGAAGTAGGCCGCGAGGGCCTCAAGATGGCCCACGCGCGGATTGGTGGCCTCGCCCTTGTGCAACTTCCAGATGTAACTGGGAGAGATGACGCGTTCGCTCGCCGCTTCGTCGATGGCCCGCGCGATTTCGTTGTACGACGGCGGGGCGCCGCCGACTGGTGTGAGCGCCGTGATGAGGCGGTCCAGCTTCTCCGCCAGCGTGGTGGACCGCGCCCCCGATCGACGGGCGGGTTCTGTCATCGAAGCTCCTTCAGTACTGGCACACAGACACCTGTCCATTTCCCACTGGAAACAGCATGTGTATAGACTACTGCCGATCGCTACGCATACGCACCGGGGACCATGGGGGGGGTTGCGTGTCTTCCATTTTTCAACAGAAATACGCAGAGGTCGGCGTCGCCTCCATGGTTCTCTCGGTGCGGTACGCGCGCACGCATGACTGCGGTGCTCCGCGCCTGCCGTACGGGGAAGTCTACGAAGGGGCCTCGCGCAGCCGTTGACGCAGGCTCGATCTAACTCACCGGGCGCTCATGGGGAAATGAGACAGCCCACCGGTCAGCCCCTGAAATCCGCTGATCCGCTTGCGATTTCAGCTCACCTCACCGGCGCGCGCAGGCGCACGGACCTGCCTTCATGGGTCCGAGCAGGGACCATCGCCTGCGGGTTTGACCAGCCAATGACCAGACTGTGGAGGTTCGATGTATGTGCGTCAGCGCGACATGGGGAGCGACAGCGGGGGAACGCGGCGCACCATGGTCGGTATGAAGGACCGCCTGGCCCCTGATTTCTCGCTCCTGACGGACCGGGAGCGGGAGGTGCTGCTGCTGCTTGCAACAGGCGAGCAGAACCGCATCCTCGCGCGCGAGCTCGGGATCTCAGAACGCACCGTCCGGGCCCACATCACCAACCTGACGCGCAAGCTCGGCATACGCTCCAAGATGGAGGCCGCGCTCCTGGCCAACCTCCATACCGACGCCATACTGCCCGAGCCGGAGGGCGCGGCGGAGGCCGGGTAACGAGAGCCGCTGGCCGGGCAATGGCTGAGGCAGAGCGAAGCGCGGGTGCAGGCCTTGCCCCGGCCCCGCACCCGTCACTATTTGGCGCATCCCGCTCCTCGCTCGCCTCTGCGCCGCGCCCTGCCGGCGGTCGGAGTTGTGAGGGTCAGGGCATCAGAGCGGCGCTCACCGCTTCGATCGCGGTCATCCAGAAGGGCTGTGCTCCCGTACCGAAGGCCGCCGCCAGTGCGTATCCCACGGCCGCGTCCTGGGGCAAGACATTGGAGTCCTCCGGCCAGTCGGCCAGAACATGGCCGTCGCCGGAGGAGGACAACTCCGCGATGGCGCGCCTGCCCTTGAGCAGTTTGCTGCCGTCGATGCTGTTCGGCGTCAACCGGTACTGGACGCCGGCGCACTCCACGTCCACCCGGTAGGAACGCCGCAGCAGGCGTCCCGGGGCCGGTGTGATCCGTGCGGTCTGGCCGTCGACCGTCAGCGACAGCTGCCGGGCGGAACGGGTTCCGATGGGGATGTGGTCGTCGACGTCGGCGTCCGCGGCCCGCACCAGGGCGACAGTGGGGATCTTCTCCCCGCTCACGGTCAGCGTCCCGTCCGCTCCGTCGAGCAGGACGCGAATGTCGTCGAAGAGCAGGTCCTGAGTGGGAGTTGGAGGTGTGGTCATGGCATCTTTCCATGTGGTCGGGAGTGGTCAGGAGCCAGTGGGTGCCGGGGTGAGAAGCTGCGTTTCGGCGAGTTCGCGGTACAGGGAGTCGCTGTCCATCAGTTCGCTGTGGCTCCCCGCCGCTCGCACCTGCCCTCGGTCCAACAAAAGCAGCTGATCAGCCGACGTGACCGTCGAGAGCCGATGTGCGATCAGGAGCACAGTGCACTGTTCGGTGGCGCGCTCCACGGTTCGGCGCAGCGCGCTTTCGCTCCGCCCGTCGAGATGCGCGGTTGCCTCGTCCAGCAGCAGGACTTGCGGGCGGCGCAGGAGCGCGCGGGCGATGGCCAAGCGCTGGCGCTCACCGCCGGAGAGGACCACGCCCCGCGCTCCGACGGAGGTGTCCAGACCGTCGGGCAGTCCGGCGACGTACTTGTCGAGCAGGGTCTGGCGCAGCACTTCCGCCACCTCTTCCTCGCCCGCGTCCGGCGCCGAGTACAGCAGGTTCTCCCGGATGGTGCCGGCGAGCATGGGAGCGTCCTGCTCGACGTATGCGATGCGGCGGCGCACCTCGGCACGGGTGAGGGAGCGGATGTCCATCCCGTCCAACAGGATTTCACCCTCGTCTGGGTCGTAGAACCGCTGGAGGAGCGAGAAGACCGTGGTCTTTCCGCCGCCGGACGGCCCGACCACCGCCGTCAACGCGCCGGCCGGTGCGACGAAGGCGACCTTCTCCAACGCGGGGGCACGGTCGGCGTAACCGAAGGTGACGTTCCGGAGCTCAACGGCAGGTGGCGGGCCGGTCGGCTGTCTGGGCGTCAGGTCGACGTCGTCCTCGGTCCCCATCTGGTCCACTTCTTCGATCCGCGTTAGGGCGCCGAGCCCTTGTTGCAGTGCCGTGGTTCCGGTGACGAGCGAGATGATCGGGCCGCCGAGGTTGAACAGATAGAGCAGGAAGGCGATCAGCGAGGCGAGGTCGAGCCTTCCGGTCGCCACCAGCGCGCCACCGAATCCGATGACGGCGAGGAAGGACATCTGGACGATCATGCCGGACAGCACCGCGATCACCGCGTGGTAGCGGGCACCGGTGAGGCCGGCCTGGTAGGCCCGGTGCGCGGCGGCCACCGCTCGGCTAGTCTCCCGCCCCTCGGCGCCGTTGGCCTTGACCGTCCGGGCCGCCCCCAACGAGCGGTCGAGCGCGGCTCCGATGTCGCCGACGGACTCCTGGGCGCGCGTCGTCACCCGACGGACCCGCGGCATGACCACACCGATGGCGAGGCCGACCACGACCAGGACGGCCGAGGTGATGCCCAGTAGTTGCAGACTGGTCAGACCCATCAGGACGATGGCGGCAACCAAATGCAGGCTTCCGTCGACCAGTTGGATAACGCCGTTGGTGGCGGCGTGCTGCACCAGGGTGCTGTCCGAGGTGACGCGGGTGGTCAGGCCGCCCGGCTCGGTGCGGTCCAACTCCGGTATGCGTAGGCGTATCAGACGGTGGATCAGCCCTCTTCGCGCCTGGAAGACAACGCGCTCGGCGGTGCGCTCGCTCAGCCAGGTCTGCACGGCTGTGAGCGCGGTGGAGGCGACGAGCAGCCCGACGAGCACCAAGAGCGTGTTGCGCATGCTGCCCTGCGTCATCAGTGCGCCGAGCACCGACTCGATGACCATCGGCTGGGCCAGGGCGGCGGCGCTCCCCAGCAAGGTGAGCACCAGGATCAGGATCAGGATCCTGCGGTGCGGGCGGGCGTAGGCGAGCAGGGCACGCAGCGGACGTTGCGCTGTCGACGGTTCCTGCGTGTCCATGGTTTCCCTTTCCGGCTTTTTGGAAGTGCGTGCAGCCTCTTGAGAATGGCCGACTTTACCTGGCCTCGGCGAGACGATAACTGCGCACTGTGAACCCTACCGGCATTCGTCGAAGACCTGGCCAGTGGCGCGGATTGCCGCTTGCGGCATTGCCTGAACGGGCATTGCCGCAAGAGGCAATCGCGCATTTGGGGCAAGGAATGGCATTGTCGTTCTCGTCGCAGGCCGATCTCTGCCAATTCCCTTGGCAGCCGGCCGATTCGAGAGAGGAACAGCAGGACGATGCAGAACGTGACAGAGAAGGACCTGTTCAGCGGCTACACCGCGTACACCTCGGCCGAGGAACTCGGCCTGTACGACGGCAAGACCGCCGCACCGGCCTTCAGCCCGACCATCCCCTGGGCCATTCGCGCCGGGCTGATCACCGCCCGGTCCTCGCAGCAGTGCGCGGCGGCACTGGGTTCGTTCGCTGCCCGGACGCTGGAGACAAAGTGCTGAACACATCCCGTTCGGCGCGCTGTTGATGCCCGCCGTGGGATGACGGAGGAATACGCCGGAGCCGGCCAGGAAGAGACTGGCCGGCTCCGTGCGGCGGCACTGGCCACGACCGGGCGGGGAGAACACCCTCGGCTGGCCGCGCGCGAGATCGCCGCGGCTTGGGACCTTAGCACGAGTTCCCAGGAAAATTTCCTGGTCGCCTGCCGACGACAACCAGCACGGGGCGTCGGCGGGCGGCAGCTCATACCTATCTTTCAGAAGGTTCTCGAATGGAAAGCACGGCGCCGTCGAACGCCGGCGAAGTCGGCACCGAGAAGAACTCCGGTCCGGATTTCCGGAAAGTGCTTCTGGTTGGAACGGGAGCACTGAGTGTGGCCTTCTTGCCATTCTGGCTGAATTGGCTGGAAGACTATGCTCCGGATGGCGAGATACGGGTGGTGCTGACTCGCTCGGCCCGCCGCTTCGTCTCGGCCGACGCCCTTGCCGCGATGTCCCGACAGCACGTCGTCATCGACGAGTGGAACTCGGTCTCCGCGCCCGACGCCCCGCACATCACCCTCGCGCGCTGGCCCGACGTCGTCCTGGTGCACCCGGCCACCGCCCACTTCTTCAGTCGCTTCGCGCTCGGCGTTGTGGACACCCCGGTGCTTCTGGCGCTCCAGGCCACCCGGGCACTGGTGGGCATCGCTCCGGCCTTCCCGCCCGGCGCGGAGTGTAGCCCGACGCTTCGCGCCCATCTCGACGTGCTTGCCGCCTGCCCCCGCGTCGTGGTGGCGCCCACTGTCCCCGCGCGGAGCGCCACCACCGGCGAAACCTCCAACGGAGGCGTGGCGCCGCTACCCGAGTTGATGACCCTCGTCACGGAACGCCACCGCGTCCTCACCGCGGCCGCGGGGCCTGCGCCCACCGTCCCTCAGGAGCACCGGACATGACCACCGACGTGCTCGCCCCGTCGTCCTTTCCCGCCGCGGCGGAGCTGGTCGCGGAACACGCCACCGGGTGGCAGCGCACGACGGTGCACCGCGTGCCGGACGGCTCGTTCCTGTGGTGGCACCGTCCAGGAGCCCGCCGCCGTGGCCCGCTCACCACGCCCACGGCCGCCCTGTCCCCCGTGCAACCGGCCATCGGTGCAGCCCACTTGCTGCTGCCCACGGCGGTCGGCGACGGCCTCCTATACCGCGCTCACGGGCCCCGGTCCGCTGCGGGCTGGCTCGGTGACCCCCGGCCGGAAGTGGGCGCCCTCATGGCCGATGCCCTTACTTCCGCCGGGCGGGCACTACGCGCGATGCACCAGGTGAGCCCCACGACGTCCGCCGTGCCGGACGGCCCGCCGGGTCCCGCCCGGCTCCGGTCCTGGCTGACCGGGGCCGCCCTCCGCTCGGCGGCGGCCACCCGGCTGCTCGCCCATCTGCGCTCCTCGTGGGGCAGCCGCCGCATCGACACCGTCGTGGACTGGAGTTTCCGACTCCGGGGCACGAGCGCGGACGCCACCGCGTCCGCCCCGCGTCTGCTGCACGGTGCAGCCTCCCTGGCGGCCCTCGTCCCCCCGGTGTCCCGGGGACGAGCGGTGGCCCTGCTGACTGGAGAGGACCTGTCCGCCGGATACCCGGAGGCCGATCTCGGCTGGCTTGTCGGAGAGCTGGCGGAGATGCGCTGGAACGGCAGGCGCACGGGGCTCGACCAGTTTGTCCCGCACGACCACACAGCACTGCAACGCGTGCTGCTCGACGCCTACGGGCCCGAGCACGACGGCCCGGCCGTGGCTCGGGCGGCGGTGCTCCGCGTCATCACCCATCTGCACGACTTCGCGGCCTACATGGATTGGACCGACGAATTGCTCGCCTACAGCGCCTTCGCGGCGGAGCTCATCGACAGCGAGGGCGCCAACGCCCTGCCGGGAGCGGCGGGATGAACGCACTGCACCCAACGACGCAGCACGCAGCGCAGGCCAACTCCGCCGAGGGCACGCCCGTCGAGCCCGCCCTTCAGCGCTACCGCCCGACCGACCTCAGCAGCGCCCCGCAGGTCGACGCCCTGCTGGCGCGCCTCGGGCTGGGACCGCTCGACCCGGCCCGTACTGTCTCCTTCGGCGGCCGCAACGACAACTGGGCCGGCCCGACAACATCCGGCACGCATGTCTTCGTCAAGGCCGTACGGCGCGCGTCCGACGGCTCGGTCCCCGAACTCGACCGCAGCCTGTCCTTCCAGCGGGCCACCGCACACCTGCCCCTCGGCTCTCCTCTCATGGCACCGGCCCTCCTCGGCGCTGACAGGGACGCGGCGCTGATAGCCTTCGAACTGCTTCAGGATTCCCACTCGGGCTCCGAACTCGCCCTGGACGGAGCCTTCGACGAGGATCTCTGCACCGAGGCAGGCCATGCCGTCGGTGCACTGCACGCGCTACCGCACGAGGCCGTCGAACGCCACGGCCACGCGCTTGAGGAACCGCCACTGCCGCCACTGCGCTGGCTCGAAGCTCTGCCCTGGCATGTGGTACGCGACCAGAGCATGGCCCAGATCGAGGCATGGCGACTGACGCAGGATGATGCCGAAGTCATGACCGCGCTGCGCCAGTTGCGGTCTTGTGAGCAGTACGCGCCCAAGACACCGGTGCACTGCGATCTACGGTTCGACCAGTTCGTACGTCACCACAACTCGCTCTATCTCTGCGACTGGGAGGAGTTCCGGCTGGCCGACCCGGCCCGGGACGTGGGCGCCTTCGCCGGCGAATGGCTCTTCCACGCCATCTACTCGGTCTTCGCGCCCGCCCGGAACGGCGAAGCCGACGCCTTCACCGAGTTCGGCGTCAGCCACGAGGAGATCGTCGAACGCGGCGCGCAGAGCCTGCGCCGCTTCGTGCCCCGCATCACCGCCTTCTGGAACGCCTACTGCCGGCAGCGCACCCCTGATCCCGAACTGGCAGTCCGGGCCACGTCCTTCGCCGGCTGGCACATGTTCGACCGGCTCATCGCTACCGCCCAGTGCCACGCCCAGCTCAACCCCCTCGCGCGGGCCGCCGCCGGCATCGGACGCATTTGCCTCCTCGCCCCGCACCTCACCGCGCCCGCGATCGGGCTGGCCCCCGACCTGCAACCAGGAGTGCCCCGATGACTACGCACCAGATGGCAGCACAGTCCATCGGTACCCAACACGCCTCCTCTGACGATGAGTTGGCGCCGCGTCTGGTCCACGCCCTGACCGCGGTGACCTTGCGGGCCGACGCTCGGCATGCCTCGGTCGCGGGCCGCACCCTGACGGCCAACAGCCCGCGCGACCTACGGGGTCAGCTCTCGACGGCCCTCTATGAATGGCTGCACGCTGGGCGCCAGTTACAGGACACCACGCACGGGGCCGACGCGGCCGCTCCGCTCCTCAAGCGGACCCTGCGGGACCCTGAGGTGGAACGACGGCTGACCGCGGCGGTTCCCCACCGCACCGCGCCAGTGCGCGGTCTGCTGCGCGCGGTGGAGGACACCGACGCCGGTCGCCAACTTCTCGTCCGGCTCCCGGACATCACGGCCCGCATCTCCGCTGGCCGACTGTGCTCCGCCGGCGATCCGACACCCGGTGACACCGTCGAACTCTCCCTTGACGCGGCCCGACCCGCGCTCTCCCCCGGCTTCTGCTACGTCATGGGATCCCGTCCGCTGCCCCGCCCTGCCGGTCCCATCCGCCGGATCTTTCTCCACCTCAAGGACCAGGACAGCGCCGTCGCCATCTGGGCCGCCGCCCTGTCCGTGCTGGAACGGACCGGAGCCCGTTACCACGCGAAGGTCCTGTCCGACCCGCAGGACTACCCACGGCGCGACGCCCTGGTCTGCTACCTCCACGGGGACCACGCCCTCAGCGAGCGCGCCCTGGCGGACGCCGTCGTCGAAATGCCCGGACTCGCCACCGACACCTCGGTGTTCACCGAGGAGATCGCCCCGGGCATCGCGGCGTCCTGGGACCCCCAGGACCCGCGCCCCGGCCAACGCGGCCTCAGCTTCGGCCAGCACCGCTGCCTCGCACTGGCCACCGCTCTGGTCGAGCACGCCCTCGACGGCGCCGGAAGCGTCGCGGA
Source organism: Streptomyces sp. NPDC093097 (assembly GCF_044754325.1). NCBI lineage: Bacteria > Bacillati > Actinomycetota > Actinomycetes > Kitasatosporales > Streptomycetaceae > Streptomyces > Streptomyces sp. NPDC093097. The sequence continues at coordinate 11,246 of NZ_JBIVOW010000001.1, read as the reverse complement.
ACGGATCACGGAATCCTTCCGCGCCGCGAACATCGACCCGCTACGGCCAGCACGCAACCTCACCGACACCCCAGGACACTGACATGCCCGACACCACTCCCCCCACCGCAACCGACACCGCCACCGGCGCACCCGATGCTTCGGATGGCTTCACGACCGCCACCATGACCGCCGCCTACAGCGACGCGCTCGCGGGCGTGTACGACGAGATCTACCCCTCCACCCCGGACCTGGACGACATCGCCGACCACCTCCTGACCCTCACCCACCCCGGTGCCGACGTCCTCGAACTCGGCGTCGGCACCGGCCGCATCGCCCTCCCGCTCGTCGAGTGCGGATTCGCGGTGCACGGCGTGGACGCCTCCGAGCAGATGCTCGCCCGGCTCACCGCCAAGGACCCGCATCAGCGCGTCACCAGTACCCTCGGTGACTTCACCACCCTCGATCTCGGGCGCACCTTCGACGTCGTCCTCGCCCCCTTCAACGCACTGTGCTGCGCGATGACCGTGGACGAGCAGATCGCGATGGCGCACGCCATGGCGCGCCACACCGCCCCGGACGGCCATGTCGTGGTCGAGACCTTCGACCCGAGCGACTACCACGTCCAAAAGCGCAACGAGGTGACCACCTACCCGCTCATCGGCGGTGCCATGATCGAAACGGTCAATGTGCTGCCCGTCTCGCAGAACATGATGATGCTCAACACCCTGTTCCTGGACGGGAAGCCGCCGCTGTCGGCCTCGACGATCATGCGCTACCTGTGGCCCAGCGAACTGGACCTGCTCGCCGGAGCCGCCGGCCTGGAACTCGTCAGCCGGTACGCGGGCTGGCGGCAGCAGCCCTTCGACGGCGGCGACAGCCGCAAGATGTGCGTGTCCACGTACCGCCCGCTGCGATGACGGCACCACCCCACGCGTTCCGGCTCGCCAATGGGCTGCGTCTCCTCTTCGAGCCGCTTCCCGGGCGGAAGTTGGCGGCCGTCGCAGTCACCGTCGGCACCGGCTCCCGCAACGATCCGTCGGACGTCTCCGGCCTGGCCCACATCGTCGAGCACCTGATGTTCCCGCGCGGCCGTGGCCCCGCCGACAGCGGCCACGTCGAGCGGATCGAGGGAGCCGGCGGCGTATGCAACGCCACCACGCACCGCGACTACACGAGCTACCACAGCATCGTCCCGGCCGAAATGCTCGACACCGTCCTTGCCTGGGAAGCCCGGAGACTGACCGCCTTCACCCCCACCGAACCGGTGCTGCGGACCGAACTCGGCGCGGTGGCCCAGGAGATCCGCGAGGCGAGGGCGGAAGCCGGCGCCCTGCCCTGGGAGGCGGCCCTCGCGGCGCTGTTCCCCGGCAGCCGGGACGGCATCGGCGACATCGCGCAGCTGCGGAACATCTCGCCCCAGCAGGCTCGCGCCTTCTTCGACGACCACTACACCACGGACAGCCTCGTGCTGTCCGTCGTCGCCGACGCCACCCCCCAAGCCGTCGCCGACACCGTCGACAACCTCTTCGGTGCACTGCCCGCGGGGTCAACCCGGCCCCCCATGGACACCGCCGCCCAGTGCTCGGCAGCTCGCACCGTGCAACCCGCGCACCCCACAGGCCCCGCACAGACCGATAGCCCTGTCACCATCCGCGCCACCCCCATGCCCGATCCACGCGCCGAACTGCACCACTACGCCGCCCATGTGCTGCTCACTCACCTCCTCAACAACAGCCGTATGCCGTACCTGGTGCGCCGCACCCCCTCGGTGCTCTCCGCCGAACTGCACTGCGGCCACCACGGCCAGTGGCTCAACTCGATTTCCCCGGACCTGCTGCTCGCCGCGGTGCTGCTGCGCCCGGACGCCCCGGCGAGCGCGGCCAACGCCTGGCAACAGCCGCTCCGAGAGCTGGCGGACAGCCCGCCATCCCCCGAGGAGCTGCGCCGCACGCGCAACACCTTCCTTCTGCAGCACTTCAGACACATGGACTCGCCTCTGGGACGGGCTATCGCTCACGGACGGTTCGCCACCCTCTTCCCCGACCGCCCTGGCCTGACCGGGCTCCCCGCACTGTTCACCGGTCTCACCCCTGACGACATGGCCGTCGCCGCCCGCCGGCTGCTGGCCCAGGAATGGATCGTGCTCGCGCCCCCAGGAAACACCGCATGAAGGACACCGGCCACCGACCCGCAGCCGCCACCCACGACCGCTCGGCCCAAGGCCTGCACACCGTCGTCGTCCCCGACCCCGGTGCGCCGGTCGCCGAGATCCGACTCCTCATCCCGTACGCCCGTACCGGCCGGTTCGCCCTCCCCGTCCAGGAACTGCTGCCCGCCTGCCTGGCTACGGGCACGGTCCGGCGCAACCGCCAAGGCATCGTCGAGCACGCGGCCGACATCGGTGCCGAACTGAGCACGGTGGTCACCGCGGAGTCACTGCTCCTCTCCGTCAGCGTGCTGGCCAAACGCTTCCCGGAAGCAGTGGAGTTGCTGGCCGAGGTGCTCCTGAACCCCGCCTACCGCGCCGACGAACTCGACCTCGTACGCTCCCGTGCACGAGCGAGGACCACCGCCAACGGCCCACGTACCCGACTACACCGGGGCCTGCTGCACCACCGTTTCGGCCCGGGCCCCCTCACGGCCGCACCTCCCTCCACCGGCAGTCTCCAGGCCATCACCACCGATGACCTGCACGCCCTGCACCGCGACGCGATCGTGCCGTACGGCTCAGTCCTCCTGGTCATGGCCGACACCGGACCCGACACCGACCGACTGCACACCCTGCTGGCCGATCGCCTCGCCGGCTGGACCGGCGGCCCCTCGGGCCTGGTCCTCCCACCCCTCAACCACCGCACACCACCGGACCATTCACTGATCCTCACCGACGCTAACCCGGACCCGACACAGGCCCTCGTCATGGCCCTTAGCCCAGCCGTCCCCAGCCACTCCCCCTCCCACCCCGCCCTCCACCTCGCTCAGCTCGTGCTCGGCGGATACGGCTCGTCCCGGCTCATGGACCGGCTTCGGACCCGCCGCGGCCTCGCGTACGGGGTCTCCACGACGATCCGCGACACCCGCGCTGGAGCCTGGCTCGAAACCGAGTGCGCGGGCGCCCCCGGCACCGCCGACCGCATCACCCGCGACATCGTGGACACGCTGCACGAACTGTCCGAAACAGGCCCGACCGCGGTCGAGACCGACCGGGCCAGGCAGTACGCGATCGGCTTCACCCGCTTCGGCCTCGCCACGCGCGCCGAGGCCGCCAGCGCCTACGCCGGATTCGTCGCACAGGGCCTCGCCCCCGGCTGGCTCACCACCTACGCCGCCCGCCTGGCCAACACCCACCGCTCCGACATCACCGAAGCCGCCGCCCGTCATCTGACGCCCACCAAGGCCACGTTCGGCATCCTCGACACCCCCCCGCACCACCATCCCAGCCGCCGCCCATGACCCGGAAATCCCCCACCCTCAACAACCACAATCGGACCACATATGACCCCCCTGTCCGCACGCCCCCCGAAGCTCTCCGTGCTCTTCCCGCTCCAGCCGGACCACCCCTCCCTCGTGCTCCCTTTCGTGGACCTGGTCGCCCGGACCGGCGCCCGCAGGCTGTGGTTGTGCCAGTCACTGGGCGCAGAGACCCACCAGACCATCACCTACCTAGCTGCCAAAGGCCCCCGCATCCCGTTCGGCATCAGCGTGACGCTGATGCCACTGCGCCACCCATACGAGGCCGCACTGCAAGCCCGCTCCCTGGCCCTGATCACCGACGAACCAGTCGTGGTGGGCTACGGCACCGGATCATCCGACTTCGTGAGCGGCCTACGCCGCGGCCCGTACCCCAGCCCGCTCACAGCGGCCCGCGAATACCTGGCCTCCGTACGGGCGTTGCTCGACGGTGGCCCCGTCGAGCATCGGGGCGACTACCACCACCTGCACGCCCGCCTGCCACCACTCGGCCACCCTCCGGTAGAGGTCGGCGCGGGCGTACTGCGACCAGGCATGGCCCGCGTCGCCGGCGCCGCGGCCGATACGGCGATCACCTGGCTCACCCCGCCCGTCTACATCAGGAACACTCTTCTGCCCGCCGCCGAAGCCGGTACCGACGCCCCGCACCAAGTCCCGTGCCCCCGCCCCCGGTTCGTCACCGTCGTCCACGCCGCCATCGCCCGACCGGGCCGCAACACGAAGCGAGCGGCCATGGCCGGCGCTCACACACACCTGACCGCCGCCGCCTACACGGACATGCTCCGCCGAGCCGGCGTCCCGGCTCACCCCTCCGATCCCGAGGCCGGCGCTGCGGCCCTAGTGGACCACAACGTCTTCCTGACGGGCACACCGACCGACATCGCCGCCGGCCTCGCCCGCCACGCGAAAGCGGGAGTTGACGAAGTGGTCCTCAACCCAGCCGGCGTGCTGCTCACCGAGGGCACCCCGGCGGCCGTGGCCGATCTTGAGGAGATCATCTCCGCCTACTGCACCATGCACAGTTGAGAAATGCCGGCTGGCAAAGGGTAGTCCCGTAAATGATCTAGGGCTGGCTCGATGACCTGCGTCTTCGCCGTCATCCGGCGAGGGTCAGGTTGTGCAGGCGGGCGATGCCGAGGATGGCGTGGTGGACACCGTCGCCTTTGAGACGGCAGTCGCGGAGGATCTTCCAGCTCTTCATGCGGGCGAAGGCATGCTCGACGCGGGCACGGACTTTGCGGTGGGAGGTGTTGTGTTCCTCTTCCAGGCCGGGAGTTCGGACTGGCCGCGTTCGCGGCGGTGCGGGATGACCAGGCCGGTTCCTCGGTAGCCGCCGTCCGCAATGACGGTGGTCTGGCCGACAGCGGCCTTGGCGCCGGACAGCTCCCACGCTTTGCAGTCGTTGCGGTTGCCGGGCAGAGGCCGGCCGATGGCGACGACGAGCCGGGTGTCGGCGTCGATGTCGACCTTGTGGTTGGTGGAGTACCGGTGGTTCTTCGACTGCTCGGCGACGGTGTGGTCGCGTGTGGGGACCAGGTGAGGTCGGCCCCGGGCGCCCTGCCGACGTTTCCGTCGGTGGGCTTTCCCGAGCCGCCTCCCGCGTGAAGTAGGCCGCCGACGAGGTGAACCGCCCCGGGTTTGATGGAGATCATCAAGCCCCGGAAGGATGCCGATCATGGCTGCTCCCCGTAAGTACCCCGACGAACTGCGTGAACGCGCGACGCGTCTGGCCGTCGAGGCCCGCAAGGACCCGGCCGGCCGGGCCGGCGCGATCAAGCGCATCGCCGAACAGCTGGACGTGCACCCCGAGGCCCTGCGGGGCTTGGTGAAACGGGCCGAGATCGACGAGGGTGCCGTGCCCGGGACCACCCGCGCGGAGGCTGCCCGGATCGCGGAGCTGGAGCGGGAGGTGAAGGAACTGCGGCGGGCGAACGCGATATTGAAGTGCGCCTCGGCTTTCTTCGCCGCGGAGCTGTGCGCCACGAGGCGCGATGTTGATCGAGAGGTGGTGGAAGACCACTTCCGTTGGGCCGTCGTAGCGGCCTGACTGCAGCTTGGGGGCAGCTCGATCCGGGGAACGCCGGTGAGGGTGGCAAGCGGCCCCGACGAAGGCGGGACGTGCCGGAACCGCCAGACGGCGCGGGCCCGTTCAGCGAGGTCAGAAGGTGTAGCGAGAGCGAACCAGTGGTGGACGCCCCGTAACACGAATGAGATACGACCGGGGTGGGTGCTCCCTTTACCCCGAGGCGGCGGTGTCCACCTGGCCGGAGTGACCTCTGCCGGCCAGCGCCTGCCGCTCCTCAACGGCTAGCCATGCACCCCACTCACGCATTCCATCGACGGGGCTTGGGATCACGAGGCATCATCGGGAGTTCATGTACTTCACCCGTCCGGTCTTCCCCTTGACGGTAACTTCCGGATGGAACCGAAGTCCTTGGGCTTTCCCCTGAGCTTCGCACCACTCCGTTACCGGAATCGCACGTCAAGGGCGGGGACGGGTCATACGGACACGGACCCGTGACTGCACCTACAGCTTCATCAACTGCCTCTCCAATCGGTCAGTCCACTCAAATTCGTGCAACTTCGTGTCGCACGGTCGCCCTCCCAGTGGCCTGGGACCGCGCGGTCCTCGGCTTCGGCGGGCCTCTCGCTGATGATGACGTCGGGGGTGACATGACCGCTTGCGCGCTGCCGGGAGCGTGCTCGCGGGACCCGCAGCGCACGCCCGGTGCGCAGGCAGGCGACCAGCTCACGATTGAGGGCTCCGCGCCCCTGGATGTAGAGGGCCTGGTAGATCGCCTCGTGCGAGATGCGCATGGAGTCATCATCATGTTTCCCGCGTGACTTACCTGACCCGTGAAGCCGCCCGGGAGGACGTCACCCGATACATCGAATTCTGGTACAATCGCAAGCGGCTTCACTCGGCGGTTGGTTACCGCCCCCCACAAGAAGTCCACGCCGAGTACGCGAAGTTGCAAGCAGCCGCGTGAAATAGACAGCCGGATCCCTGTCCGAAAACCGCGGAGCCCCTCAAAGTGGGGCGCCACTGACAGGAAAGGCCCGCCAGCCTTCACTGGCGGGCCTTTCGGCTCATATTACCTCACCTCTTCTATTTCCTATTGAGGGTAGTCAGGAGAAACTAAACCAACAGACCTTCAGGAAATCGGAGCGGTTTGGGTGCCGTCTCATTCTTTCGGAAACCCTCCGAAGTGATTCATCCTTGGCTGTATCCCAGGGCATGAAACCTTCGTCTGGGCGTGAGCTCATATCCCCCAGGATGACCCCATGATCGAGCATGTCCGAGATCAGTCGGAGGGTCACATCCATCACCACTTCGACAGATGCCCCGTCGCCAGCTAGCCCTTCCGCCGAGTCCCAAACTGGATGAAAGTTCAGGAGGGTCATCCTGGCGTAGTCGACCAGGTATTCGACTTCTTCGGCATATTCTTCAGCGTCTTCCATGAATATCACTCACTCCCCTCGCGGTCGACGTGGTAGCGCTTGAAACCGTATTCTTTCTGCAGGGGCTTATTGAAGTCGATCGTCGGGTCCACCGTGCGCCCGGCTTCTTTCCCTGAGGAGCTAAACTTTCGGTAGTTGATTTTTCCGCCGCCCTCAAGCGTCCAGGTCTCCACTGTACCCTTTCCTGGAACCGTAGAGACGGTGTCCGGAGGGCCGAATTTTTTACGAATTGCCTGCTGAATCGTTTCGATCTGCTCTTCGCTGATCAGGAAAACGCCCTTCTGGTCTTCCCGTCCGAGGGGCTTTCCGTCCTTTAGCCTCGATCGTTCATGAGGGTCCGTCAGCTTGCTGACGGACCCTTTGTGATGGGTTCTGACGGGGATTTTCGGAGTCTTGGCAGGTTGAGGGCCCGGCTGTCGCGTCGGGTGAGCGCCGGGTTCCACGGCTCCGGTGGGCTGGTGCTGCTCGCAGGGACGGGAAGGTGCTGGTCAGCCGGGGTTCGGTAGAGCGTGGAGACGTTCCAGGGCGCCGGTGATCACGTCGGTCCAGGGCCAGTGCCTGGCGAGGCGGAGGTAGCGGCGGCGGCCGGTGGTGACGAGTTGGGCGGCGGCGGAGAAGAGACGGAGCCGTAGGCGGCGGGGTTCCCAGAGCCGGGTGGCGCCGGTCAGGGCGAGTAGGGGCATCCAGGCCAGAAGGTCCAGGGCGATCTGGATGATCTCGAGCCAGATCTGGTTCTGCGCGGTGTCGTGGAGAGGGAGGTTGCGCAGGCCGGTGGCACGGGCGGCGCGGATGCGGTCCTCGGCCCGGGCCCGCTGGCGGTGGCGCAGTTCGAGGTCGGCGATCGCCTCGACGGCCGTGTTGGTCGCGAAGCAGGTAAGGCGCATGCCGTCGGCGTCGGTGAAGCGCAACTGGGCTCCGGGGTGCGGCCTTTCCTTGCGCACGATCAGCCGAAGGCCCTTGGGCCAGCCCGTCAGGCAGTCGCCGGCGAGTTCGGCGACCCAGGCGCCGTCGCGGATGTCGCCGTCGGGTTCGACGGCGGGCGTCCAGGCCGAGGCCGGGATCTTCAGGACAGCCTGGTGGATGGCGTCGGTGATGGTCATGCCTACCGAGTACGACAGCCACCGCCCGCGCCGGGTGAGCCAGGCGACGAACTCGTGAGTGCCGCCGCCGGAGTCGGTGCGGATCAGCGTCTGACGCCCCCGCCGGAGGTGTTTCGGCAGCTGGGACAGGGCCAGCCTGGTGGCCTCGATGTGGTCGGCGGCGGTGTTGGAGCCCGCGTTGCCGGGCCGCAGCAGGCCCACGACCGGCTCGCCGGACCCGCCGTGACCGTGGTCGACGAACCCCATCAGCGGGTGATGCCCGAACGTCTTCTTCCAGGTCGCGGTGGCGTCCTGCTTTTCGGAGTGCGCCAGGACGAGGACGCCGTCGATGTCCACGATCACTTGCCTGTCCGCGTCCGGCGCCGCGTTCCCGGCCAACCGCCAGACCTGTTCACGTACTTCGGCGCGGGCGGCGCGGAGCGCGGCCAAGGCCCGCTTTCCGCTCGACGCCAGCTTGCCAACCAGCCGCGAGACCGTTGGGTCGGAGGCAACCGGCCCGAACACGGCCGGCTCGGCCCGCAGCATGCCCACATCGGCCAGACAGTCCCCGCCCAGCGCGACCGCGAGGGCCAGATCCAGCAGGATCTTGCCCGGGTCGTGCACCGCCCTCGGACGGCGCCACGGCGCAAGCGCCGCCGATATCGCCTGGTCCAGCCCGGCCTTGCTGACCGTCTCGACCAGCAGCACAGCCCCGGCCTGGGACACCACCGCATGACCGCCGCCCTCAACACGAACGCGTGGATAGGACCCGATACGCTTGTCGGGTAGCCGGAGTCCATTGCTGGACCCCGGCCCCCTCAGAACCGTACGTGCACGTCATCCGCGCATACGGCTCAAGCAAGCCCCAAAGGCTCTCCGGTGTGCAGGGTTTCCTCGCCGCCGTCCACGTATGGGCGTTGGCGGCATGAGGCGTGGGTGAGGCGGAGTTGAACCCCATCCGGCGTCTTCGTCCCCTGGTAAGCGATGTGTTGGGTCTTGATCGCTTTCCGGGTGGTGCGGAGCCACTGCTCCCACTCTCCTGGGGACTGCGGGGACCTGTTTGCGTGCAGGAGCAGTTGCCGGCACCGATGGCAGCGGCCGGTCTGCGTCTTCAGTAGACGCATGGTGGCCCGGTCCAGCGGCAGTGGGGCGCCCTTGCGACGGCGGTCGGCCCAGTAGTCGGCCAGGGCAGGGTCATCCGGGGACGCCCCGCCCTTGACCAGCTGATGCCGGATGATTTTCGTCCAGGCGAACCGGACCAGGTAGGCGCCGCTGTCGCGGTCACCGAACACCCAATTGTCCTGACGTGCAGGATTGAAGCGGCCGAAGTACCGCCTCATGATCCAGCGCCTCGGCTTCTTCGGGTGCCTGGGCAGCGTCCACCGGTAGGTGAGCTGCCATAGGCAGGCGTCCAGCGAGGCGAAGACCTCTTTGGACACCACCGTCCGGTAGTAGGCCGCCCATCCGCGAATGATCGGATTGAGCGTCCGCAGTACTGCCGCAGGCTCCGCGCCGCGAAGGGCCCGGATTTCCTCCCGCAGTCTGCCCCGGATCCGCTTGACGGCCGCTTTGCTGGGCTTGATCAGCAGCTTGCCGCTTCGGTAGCGGCGCACGTTGAACCCGAGGAAATCGAAGCCGGTTTCCGCGTGGACGATTTGAGTCTTGTCCTCGTTGAAGACCAGCCCCCGGGGCGCGAGCCACTCGGCAAGCCGTGCCTTGACCTGCTCAGCCGCAGCGCGGCTGTGGCACATCGCCACGAGGTCGTCAGCGTATCTGACCAGCACAGGAGCGTTCGGCATGATTTCTCCGGCCCGTCGGCCCGAAGGGTAATACCGCACGCCCGCAGCCATCTCCATCCCATGCAGAGCGATATTCAGCAGCACGGGGCTGATCACGCCGCCCTGGGGAGTCCCCTCCTCGGTCGGTGTGAACCTCCCGCGTTCCACGACCCCGGCCTTCAGCCATTGCCGGACCAGTCCCCGGGCGGGGAAAGTACCGAGCCCGGCCAGAAGCTGGTCGTGATCGATGCGGTCGAATGCCGCCGCCAGGTCCGCGTCCAGGATCCACACGCGCTGCGGGTTCTTGCCGCTGAGCGTATTGAAGATGACCCCGATCGCGTCATGGCAGCCCCGGCCCGGGCGGAAGCCGTACGACCTCGCCTCGAACCGGGCCTCCCACTCAGGCTCCAGCGCCGCCGAGACACGGGCTTGATGAGCCCGGTCGACGATGACGGGGATGCCGAGCGGGCGCCGCTTGCGTCCTCCCGCCTTCGGGATGAACACCCGCCGGACCGCGCGGGCCTGCCAGTTACTGCCGCGCTGCTGGATGAAGCGCACCAGTTCCGACTTGCCCGAGGCGGTGAGTACGACCTGATCGTCGATCCCCGCTGTTTTGCGTCCGGCGTTGATCTCCGTCACCCGCCGCACGCTGACCAGCGTGTTGCTCAGGCTCCGGAGCATCAACTTCTGCAGGTTCCTGACCTTCGCCAGGTCCCCTTCCTTCGATGCCGTGAAGATGCGTTGGCGCAGACGGCGTACGTCTTTCTCCGCCTGGTCCCAGTCGATGCCGGGCCAGTCCACGAAGCCGCCCTCCGGTCCGTTCACCCCGGCCGGGGCCGGGGCGTCCAACTTGTCCTTCGGTGCTGTCGCTGCTGTCATCACCCCTCCTCACAGGCTCACCCGGCTCACGTCAGCGTCCTTTCGGACTCGGACATCGGTCCGTATCCGGCGAGTTGACCAAAGCGGCGGCGGAGAGTCCACCGCCCGTAACTGCCTTGGTTTCCTCCGGCCTTTCGGCGTGCCGGCCTTCGCTTCTTGAGCCGTCCTTTCCCGCCGGAAACATCAGCCTTCCTCACGGTCAGCCCACCGCACGTCCGGTATGGACGGGCGGCTTCCGTCGGGGTTTCCACGTTCCGCGTGCCTAAGCTGCGACCGGGTTGGGTGCCCTCTATATCCCGGGGCGGCGGTGTCCTCCCGGGCGACGTGAAGCATCCGCCCGGCGCCTGCCGCGTTCCAGCGGCCTGCCCTGCACCCCGCTGTCACTTCCCACCGGCGGGGCTTTCTCTCACGAGACGTCATCGAGGGTTCACGGTTGTTCACCCGTCCGGTCTTCCCCTTGCCTGTTGCCCTCGGGTGGAACGAAGGCCCTTGGGCTTTCCCCCTGAGGTTCCCCCGAGATGCGGAGGATGTTGACAGAGGGTCAGATGGGACTCATGAGAGGACCTTTGACCATGGCCGCCCCCAGAAAGTACTCGCT